>NZ_KB908256.1 GCF_000382405.1 Mycobacterium sp. 141 | reverse complement strand
TTAATGTGTGTTCGGCGGTGTCCTACTTTTCCACCCGTGTGGGTAGTATCATCGGCGCTGGCAGGCTTAGCTTCCGGGTTCGGGATGGGACCGGGCGTTTCCCTGCCGCTATGGACCGCCGTAACTTTATTCACCCGTTTCTGGGTGTGAATCTTTGGGTGTGTTTTGGTGGTGGGGTGTGGTGTGCACCCGTGGCGACCCGGGGGTCGTGGGGGTGTGTGGTGTGGTTGCGAAGCAAGGTTGTGCGTGTCTTACGAAACCCGAACACGTTGGTGTTTGTGGGTTGTTGTAAGTTTTCGGCCGGTTAGTGCCAGTTCCCTGCGCCCATTGCTGGGTGTCTAGGTCTGGTCTATCGATCCCGTGGTCTGCGGGGGGCCTTATCCCACTGAAATGGGTGAGAAGCCTGGTCTTGGAGGGGGTTTCCCGCTTAGATGCTTTCAGCGGTTATCCTGTCCGAACGTAGCTATCCAGCAGTGCCCCTGGTGGGACAACTGGTAGACCAGAGGTTCGTCCGTCCCGGTCCTCTCGTACTAGGGACAGATTTCCTCAAGCTTCTGACGCGCGCGGCGGATAGAGACCGAACTGTCTCACGACGTTCTAAACCCAGCTCGCGTGCCGCTTTAATGGGCGAACAGCCCAACCCTTGGGACCTGCTCCAGCCCCAGGATGCGACGAGCCGACATCGAGGTGCCAAACCATCCCGTCGATATGGACTCTTGGGGAAGATCAGCCTGTTATCCCCGGGGTACCTTTTATCCGTTGAGCGACACCCCTTCCACTCAGAGGTGCCGGATCACTAGTCCCGACTTTCGTCCCTGCTCGACATGTCCGTCTCGCAGTCAAGCTCCCTTGTGCACTTACACTCAACACCTGATTGCCGTCCAGGTTGAGGGAACCTTTGGGCGCCTCCGTTACATTTTAGGAGGCAACCGCCCCAGTTAAACTACCCACCAGGCACTGTCCCTGAACCGGATATACGGTCCGAGGTTAGAGGCCCAATACGATCAGAGTGGTATTTCAACAACGACTCCACCCACACTGGCGTGTGAATATCACAGTCTCCCACCTATCCTACACAAACCGTATCGAGCACCAATACCAAGTTGTAGTGAAGGTCCCGGGGTCTTTTCGTCCTGCCGCGCGTAACGAGCATCTTTACTCGTAGTGCAATTTCGCCGAGTCTATGGTTGAGACAGTTGAGAAGTCGTTACGCCATTCGTGCAGGTCGGAACTTACCCGACAAGGAATTTCGCTACCTTAGGATGGTTATAGTTACCACCGCCGTTTACTGGGGCTTAAATTCTCCGCTTCACCCCGAAGGGTTAACGGGTCCTCTTAACCTTCCAGCACCGGGCAGGCGTCAGTCCGTATACATCGTCTTGCGACTTCGCACGGACCTGTGTTTTTAGTAAACAGTCGCTTCTCACTGGTTTGTGCCACCCCCTCCCGCTACCCCGGGCAAACCGGCTCACGATATGGGGGTCCCCCTTCTCCCGAAGTTACGGGGGCATTTTGCCGAGTTCCTTAACCATAGTTCACTCGTACGCCTTAGTATTCTCTACCTGACCACCTGTGTTGGTTTGGGGTACGGGCCGTGTATGTCCTCGCTAGAGGCTTTTCTTGGCAGCATAGGATCACCGAATTCGCCTCACTCGGCTATGCATCACCTCTCAGGATATGCGAAACGCGGATTTACCTACGTTCCTCCCTACAGGCTTACCCCGGTATTACCACTGACCGGTACGGCTACCTTCCTGCGTCACCCCATCGCTTGACTACTACCAACCAGGGTCCCACGCAGCCAGCGATCCCCGCACCCCGAAGGGATTAGTGGACCACCATTTGGGTGGTTAGCACGATTGATTCATCAGGGACGCACACACACGGGTACGGGAATATCAACCCGTTGTCCATCGACTACGCCTGTCGGCCTCGCCTTAGGTCCCGACTCACCCTGGGCGGACTGGCCTGGCCCAGGAACCCTTGGTCTTTCGGCGGGCAAGGTTCTCACTTGCCTATTCGCTACTCATGCCTGCATTCTCACTCCCACACCCTCCACCACTCGATCACTCGGCGGCTTCACCGGATGCAGGACGCTCCCCTACCCAACGTACAAATACGTTGCCGCGGCTTCGGCGGTGTGCTTGAGCCCCGCTACATTATCGGCGCACAATCACTTGACCAGTGAGCTATTACGCACTCTTTCAAGGGTGGCTGCTTCTAAGCCAACCTCCTGGTTGTCTTCGCGACTGCACATCCTTTTCCACTTAGCACACGCTTAGGGGCCTTAGCCGGCGATCTGGGCTGTTTCCCTCTCGACGCACGGAGCTTATCCCCCGCCGTCTCACTGCCACACTCTTAGACTTGTCGGCATTCGGAGTTTGGCTGACGTCAGTAACCTAGTAGGGCCCATCGGCCATCCAGTAGCTCTACCTCCAACAAGAAACATGTGACGCTGCACCTAAATGCATTTCGGGGAGAACCAGCTATCACGGAGTTTGATTGGCCTTTCACCCCTACCCACAACTCATCCCCTCAGTCTTCAACCTAAGTGGGTTCGGGCCTCCACACGGTCTTACCCGCGCTTCACCCTGGCCATGGGTAGATCACTCCGCTTCGGGTCCAGAACACACCACTACACCAACCCCTACGGATTGGATACGCCCTATTCAGACTCGCTTTCGCTGCGGCTACCCCACCCGGGTTAACCTCGCGACATGTCCCTGACTCGCAGGCTCATTCTTCAAAAGGCACGCCATCACCCCACACAAAGTGAGGGCTCTGACGGATTGTAAGCGCACGGTTTCAGGTACTCTTTCACTCCCCTCCCGGGGTACTTTTCACCATTCCCTCACGGTACTCATCCGCTATCGGTCACTGGGAAGTATTCAGGCTTACCGGGTGGTCCCGGCAGATTCACAGCAGATTCCACGAGCCCGCTGCTACTCGGGAACACCATCAAGACAGACGTCGGGTTTTCACGTACCGGGCTCTCACCGTCTACGGCAGGCCATCCCAAGCCACTTCCGCTAACCACAACATTTTCTCACTGCCCCCCAGTCGGATAGAACTGAGAAGATAGGTCCCACAACCCCGCACACACAACCCCTACCCGGTATCACATGCATACGGTTTAGCCATCCTCCGCTTTCGCTCGCCACTACTCACGGAATCACAATTGTTTTCTCTTCCTACGGGTACTGAGATGTTTCACTTCCCCGCGTTCCCCCCCGACACCTATGTATTCAGTGCCGGGTGACACGACATCACTCGTGCCGGGTTTCCCCATTCGGACATCCTCGGATCCACGCTCGGTTGACAGCTCCCCGAGGCATATCGCAGCCTCCCACGTCCTTCATCGGCTCCCAGTGCCAAGGCATCCACCATGCGCCCTTAAACACTTACAACACAAAAACCAAAAATGAGTTTCAAAAGAAATTGCACATCAACACACAAACACACAAGACCCACACCACCCCTACAGGCAGTGACAGCCTCACATATCCGCGTGCTAGATGCTCGCAACCACTATCCACAAATCAAACACCACACCCCACCACCAAAGCAGGGCAACAACACGACCTCCCACCCCACACAGGGGCCAGGGAAACACGGGCCTGTTGTCTCAAAGCCCAATAGCGTGTCTGGCAGCTTCCTCACCGACGAATCCCACGCCGGCTCAACGTTTGTTGTTGCACCAAACCCCGGTCACTACAACCCGACAGGTTCCTCACGGCTCACACCCTCCCCAACGGAGAGCGTCTCTCGTGGTGCTCCTTAGAAAGGAGGTGATCCAGCCGCACCTTCCGGTACGGCTACCTTGTTACGACTTCGTCCCAATCGCCGATCCCACCTTCGACGGCTCCCTCCACAAGGGTTAGGCCACCGGCTTCGGGTGTTACCGACTTTCATGACGTGACGGGCGGTGTGTACAAGGCCCGGGAACGTATTCACCGCAGCGTTGCTGATCTGCGATTACTAGCGACTCCGACTTCACGGGGTCGAGTTGCAGACCCCGATCCGAACTGAGACCGGCTTTGAAAGGATTCGCTCCACCTCACGGCATCGCAGCCCTTTGTACCGGCCATTGTAGCATGTGTGAAGCCCTGGACATAAGGGGCATGATGACTTGACGTCATCCCCACCTTCCTCCGAGTTGACCCCGGCAGTCTCCTACGAGTCCCCGGCATCACCCGCTGGCAACATAGGACAAGGGTTGCGCTCGTTGCGGGACTTAACCCAACATCTCACGACACGAGCTGACGACAGCCATGCACCACCTGCACACAGGCCACAAGGGAAACCACATCTCTGCAGTCGTCCTGTGCATGTCAAACCCAGGTAAGGTTCTTCGCGTTGCATCGAATTAATCCACATGCTCCGCCGCTTGTGCGGGCCCCCGTCAATTCCTTTGAGTTTTAGCCTTGCGGCCGTACTCCCCAGGCGGGGTACTTAATGCGTTAGCTACGGCACGGATCCCAAGGAAGGAAACCCACACCTAGTACCCACCGTTTACGGCGTGGACTACCAGGGTATCTAATCCTGTTCGCTCCCCACGCTTTCGCTCCTCAGCGTCAGTTACTGCCCAGAGACCCGCCTTCGCCACCGGTGTTCCTCCTGATATCTGCGCATTCCACCGCTACACCAGGAATTCCAGTCTCCCCTGCAGTACTCCAGTCTGCCCGTATCGCCCGCACGCCCACAGTTAAGCTGTGAGTTTTCACGAACAACGCGACAAACCACCTACGAGCTCTTTACGCCCAGTAATTCCGGACAACGCTCGCACCCTACGTATTACCGCGGCTGCTGGCACGTAGTTGGCCGGTGCTTCTTCTGCACATACCGTCACTTACGCTTCGTCTGTGCTGAAAGAGGTTTACAACCCGAAGGCCGTCATCCCCCACGCGGCGTCGCTGCATCAGGCTTGCGCCCATTGTGCAATATTCCCCACTGCTGCCTCCCGTAGGAGTCTGGGCCGTATCTCAGTCCCAGTGTGGCCGGTCACCCTCTCAGGCCGGCTACCCGTCGTCGCCTTGGTAGGCCATCACCCCACCAACAAGCTGATAGGCCGCGGGCCCATCCCACACCGCAAAAGCTTTCCACCCCAGACCATGCAGTCCGGAGTCCTATTCGGTATTAGACCCAGTTTCCCAGGCTTATCCCAAAGTGCAGGGCAGATCACCCACGTGTTACTCACCCGTTCGCCACTCGAGCACCCCGAAGGGCCTTTCCGTTCGACTTGCATGTGTTAAGCACGCCGCCAGCGTTCGTCCTGAGCCAGGATCAAACTCTCCAAACAAAACCCAAAAAAGGCCATTCAGAAAAATCCGATCACAAACAACAGACACCAAAACCGGCATCCAAAAAAACAAAAGCCACACCCCAAACGGGAAAAAGAGCATGACCAAAAAACAACAAACAAAAACCACCAAACACACTATTGAGTTCTCAAACAACACACCCGAGATTGTCCGCGCAGACGACCCGCGGCTAAAAGCCGCTGACCTTAGTGCGGGCAGTGAGAAAACCCACCGTAATGGGTGTCTCTCTCAGATTCTGTCTTCGCTCCCCGGCGCTTGTCCGTGTCGCTCTGACCTGGAATAAGTTACGTGAGGGCTAACAGGGAGTCAAATCGCCTGGTTACTGCGACGTTTCCCCAGGTCAGAGGCCAGCAGCCGGTGGACTTACACCCCCACCCGCTCGACCCCGGCAATGTTGCGCTTGCCACGTCGCAACACCAGCCAACGGTCATGCAAAAAGTCGGCGGCCTGTGGTATCCACTCGTCACTTTCAATACGGACGTTGTTGACGTACACGCCACCCTCGGCCACGTTGCGTCGCGCAGCTCCCTTACTCGTCGCCAATCCAGTCGCCACCAACAAATCGGTGATCGCGTCGGCGCCGCCCGGCTTCAATTCGGCAACCTGTCCACTGCTGGCCTCCCGCAGCGCCGCGGACAACGTGGACTCGTCGAGATCCGTCAGCTCGCCACGGCCGAACAGCGCCTGACTGGCAAGTTCGACGGCCTTCGTCGCGTCCTCGCCGTGCACCAGCGTGGTGAGTTCACGGGCCAACCGCTTTTGTGCAGCGCGCTCGTGTGCACGGGTTCGCGTGGCATCGTCGAGCTCGGCCAGTTCCTCGGCAGACAGGAAGGTAAACCAGCGCAGGTACCGCACCACATCGGCGTCGGCGGCATTGACGAAGTACTGGTACCAGGCATACGGGCTGGTCAGCTCGGGATCCAGCCAGAGATTGCCGCCACCGGTGGACTTGCCGAACTTCTTACCTTCGGAGTCGGTGACCAGCGGCGTCGTCATGGCGTGCACGGTGGCGCCGACCTTCTGGCGGACCAGGCGCGCCCCGGCCACGATGTTTCCCCACTGGTCGGAGCCACCGATCTGCAGTGCGCAGCCGTGTCGTTGATGCAGTTCCACGAAGTCGTTGGCCTGAAGCAACATGTAACTGAACTCCGTGTAGGAGATGCCGTCGCCTTCGAGGCGACGGCGGACCGTATCGCGGTCGAGCATGACGTTGACAGAGAAGTACTTGCCGATGTCCCGCAGGAACTCGATGGCCGACAACTCCCTGGTCCAGTTCAGGTTGTTCTCCACGATGGCGCCGGTGGGTGAGTCGTTGAACTCGACGAACCGTTCCAACTGGTCACGGATCCGGTCGGCCCAGTCGGCCACCGTGTCGGCGGTGTTGAGGGTGCGTTCCCCGGTGTCGCGCGGGTCGCCGATCATCCCGGTAGCGCCGCCGGCCAGCACGATGGGCCGGTGGCCGGCCTGCTGGAACCGACGCAGCGTGAGCAGCGGAACCAAATGCCCGGCGTGCAGGCTCGGCGCCGTCGGATCAAAACCGGAGTACACGGTCACCGGCCCTTTGGCCAGGTCACCGGCCAATGCGTCGCGGTCGGTCGATTGCGCGATCAGCCCGCGCCAGTCCAGCTCCTCCAGGATGTCCGTTGACATACCGACGATCATGCCGCATCACCTTTTGGCGCAGCGGCGCCGATGATCAGTCGCTGCCGCCGGGCACCGGAGCGCGCGGACTTCTCCGGTAGGCGGACACCTCGCGGTGCGCCGCCGACCAGAATCGCCAAGGTCGGTCGGCGGCCACGCTGATACCGACCCGCGGGCCGTCGACCGCGGCAACCGGAGCGCCGAACCGCAGCCGGACCGGGCTGTTCTCGTCGAACAGGTCGATTCCGTTGTCCTCCATGACGATTCCGAGCGCCGAGCAGAGATTGCCTGGGCCTCGGGCCAGTGCCGCCGGTGACACCGCCGCACCCCGACGGCCTTGCGCCTGAGCCAGTCCCCCGGTCACAACCGCCGCGCGCAGCAGCACCGCACCCGCGACGCCGTCGTACCCGCACACCACGTTCGCGCAGACGTGGATGCCGTGGCTCCGATAGGTGTACAGGCGTCCGGGCGGCCCGAACATCACCAGGTTTCGGCCGCTGGGACCGCGAAACGAGTGGGCGGCGGCGTCCGGCCAGGGGCCGTCGACCGGTCCGCCGTAGGCCTCGACCTCGACGATCGTCGCCTCGACGCCACGCCCGCTGAGTTGGGCGCCCAGCAGCCGCCGGGCCGCCGCGACCGGGTCTCCCATCAGCAGTTCGGCACCCACCCGAGCGATTCTGCACTGCCCCGCGCGGCGCCGTTGACACCGGTCAGCGACGGGAGGAATATTCACTGCATGATGACTTCATCGGTTGATGAATTCGGATCGTCTCCAGTCATCGACATCGACGGACTACAAGTGGTTCGCGGCAAGCGGCCCGCGTTGCGCGGCGTCACCGTGCAGATCGCCCGCGGCACGATCACGGGCCTGCTCGGGCCCTCGGGCTGCGGAAAGACCACCTTGATGCGATGTGTCGTCGGCACCCAGATCATCGCCGCGGGATCGGTGACCGTGCTCGGGCTCCCCGCCGGCAGCGCCGCGCTACGACACCGGGTCGGCTACGTCACGCAGGATCCGACCATCTACGACGACCTTCGGGTCATCGACAATGTTCGCTATTTCGCCGCGCTGTACGGCACCACGGCCCAGGCCGCCGACGAGGCCGTCCGAACAGTCGGCCTGCACGAACATCGAACCGCGTACTGCGGGAATCTTTCCGGTGGACAGCGCACCCGGGCATCGCTGGCATGCGCGCTGGTCGCCGATCCCGAGCTGCTCGTGCTGGACGAACCCACCGTTGGGCTGGACCCGGTGCTGCGCGTCGAACTCTGGGAGCAGTTCCGTGAACTGTCCCACCGCGGGGCCACCCTGCTGGTCTCCAGTCACGTCATGGACGAAGCCGACCACTGCGGCGATCTGCTCCTCATGCGCGAGGGGCGCCTGCTCGCCCACACCACCCCGGCCGAACTCCGGAAGGACACGTCATGCGCATCCCTGGAGGAAGCATTTCTGACCGTCATCCGCCGGCGCACCGCAGCCTGACCCCACGCAGCTCGCTCAGCCCCCAGGCGTACCTGGCGACAACGGGCCGGATTCTGCGCCAGCTGGCAGCCGATCATCGCAGTGTGGCGATGATCCTCGTGGTGCCGAGCCTGGTCATCGCGCTGATGTACTTCATGTTCCCCAGTACACCGCACCTGCCGGGCGCGCCGACTCCGTTCAACAATGCCTGCCTGATCATGCTCGGGGTATTCCCGCTGGTCGTCATGTTCCTGATCACCTCGATCACCATGCAGCGCGAGCGGGCGTCGGGAACGCTCGAGCGGATCCTGACCACGCCGTTGCGCCGGTTCGACCTGCTCGCCGCCTACGGGACCGCGTTCTCGATCGCGGCCGCCGCGCAGGCGAGCCTCGCTTGCGTCGTCGCGTTCTGGTTCCTCGGCTTCTCCACTGCCGGCAGCCCGCTGCTGGTGTTCCTCATCGCCATCATCAACGCCGTACTCGGGGTTGGATTGGGCCTGCTGTGCAGTGCTTTCGCCCGCACCGAGTTCCAGGCCGTGCAGTTCATGCCCGTCGTCATCGTTCCGCAGTTACTGTTATGCGGCATCATCGTGCCCCGCGGCGCACTGCCCGAGTGGCTGCAGTGGATCAGCAACGTGCTGCCGGCCAGCTACGCGCTCGAGGCGCTGCAACAGGTCGGCGCCCATCCTGAGCTGACCGCGGTCGCGGTACGGGACATCGCCGTGGTGGTCGGTTTCGCAGTGTTGGCCCTCGGCCTGGCGGCAGCGACGCTGCGACGACGGACCCCATGACCGGCCACAAGCGGCCCGGACGCCCGCCCGGACCTTCCGACACCCGTGAACGCATCCTCGCCAGCGCGCGAGAGTTGTTTGCGCGCAATGGAATCGACAAGACCTCGATCCGCGCGATCGCAGCTGACACGGGGGTGGACCCCGCGCTGGTACACCACTACTTCGGCACCAAGACGCAACTGTTTGCCGCCGCGATCCACATCCCGATCGACCCGATGGCCGTGATCGGCCCGCTGCGTGAGGTTGCGGTCGAGCAGATCGGCCACACACTGCCGTCAATCCTGTTGCCGCTGTGGGATTCGGAGATCGGCAAGGGATTCATCGCCACCCTGCGGTCGATCTTGGCCGGTAACGACGTCTCACTGTTCCGGTCATTCCTGCAGGATGTCATCGTCTCCGAGGTCGGCTCACGCGTGGACGACCCGCCGGGCAGCGGCCGAATCAGGGTGCAGTTCGTGGCGTCGCAACTGGTGGGCGTGGCGATGGCGCGCTACATCCTGGAACTGGAGCCCTTCAAATCACTGCCGGTCGAGCAGATCGCCGAAACCATCGGTCCCAATCTGCAACGCTATCTGACGGGCGAACTACCCGCCCTCGGGTGACCCGGCCAACTCCAGCAACCGCTGATGGTCGGCGTCGTTAACCTCGACCGCCTCGCCGACGAGCAACACCGGAATGCCCTCATCGATGCGGTAGGCCCGGTGTAGCCGAGCGTTATACAGCCAGTCACGCGACCCGTGCTCTTCGCGCAAGCGCTCACGCAACCCGTGCTCTTCGCGCAAGCGCTCATCGGTGACCAGCAGCAGCGGCCCACGATCCTGCGGACACACCAGGATCTTCAGAAGCTTCTCGTCGATCACCGATCAGCCGACCGGCACGCTGATACCGGCACCGCCCTGGCCGAGCGAGACACCGGGAACCCCCGGGGCCCCCTGAATGGGAACCTGGCCGGGGCCGGTCTGGTTGATCCCGCCCGAGATGCCATTCGGGGGCACCGCCGCGTTGGCCCTGGCCTGCAGCTTGCGCTGGTAGGCGAGCGTGTTCTTGAGCGCATCGATCAGCGGCGTCTGGTTCGGCCGCTTGTCGAGCGCGGCGACGATCGCTTCGCGGTTGGCATTCGACGGCCTGAAGCCCTGCGAGCGCAGCTGCAAGATCGAATGGATCAACGTCGAGATCTGGCCACCGCCGGCACCGGTGTCGTACTCCTTGTCGATCAGGGCGATCGCTTCATCGGCCGTCATCTCCGGTGCCGGTGGCGTATCAGCCGCCGGTGTCGCGGTGGTGTTGGCGTCGACGGCCGGATCGGCCAGGGCGGAGGGTGCGCCGACACCGACCAGCAATCCTGCGGTCAGTGCACTACCGGCCATGGCGCCGGTGACGGCACGACGCCAACGGTTTCCGCTCGTCTGCGATGTCATCAATCCTCCAGTCGGTGCGCCGCAAGCCGGAGCTTAACAGGGTGGTAACGATTCGGCTGCTAAGACGGATCGGACTCGTCCTGTCCCGAGGTCAGTTCGGTCCGCATGGCCACGGTCAGCGGCTTGTACGTCTGAGTATCGGGATCGAGGTACCAAGAGTTACGCCGGGTCGGTTTCGGAATGCCCGCGGCCTGCAATGGAGCCGCCATCGGCCGGTATGACGCCCCGAGCGCGATATCGGCGACCACGTGGACGAAGTCCGGCGGGCTCCCCACCGGCAGGTCCGACAACGCGTCCGTGAGATCCGCGGTGGCGATGCTGCCACCCGGACGCAGCGCCAGTGCGGTTACCGCCACCTGCTGCCCGCCCACGTCGACGCCATAAGTGACGGCGAGGTCGACAGCCTCGAGGCGTCCGACCACGTCGCTGATCGGGGTGCCGTAGACCGGCCCGCGCTCCGTGTGGATGACGGCGCCGCGGTTGTCCACCTGCCAGTAGTCACCGTCCTCGTCGCGGCGGAACAGGAACTCGGTGGACACCCAGGTGTCGGCCGGCGCGAACACGCCCCTCTTCACCGAAGCGGTCGGGTCGACAGGCCCGCGTGGATGGGCGAGCAGCACGCCGACCTCGTTGGGCTCGGCCCTGCGGACGAAGCCCTGCTCATCCTCGAGAATCAGGTCGTCCTCAGCGTCGTACGCGGCCAGCTCGACGTGCCCGCCGCCGGGCAGCGGCCGGCCCTTGCTGCCGATCTTGGCGCCGGACACATTGGCCAGCACCGCCTGTCCGTCAGTCGTCGCGAAGAACTCCACCACCTGGGCGGGCTCGAAAATCTCGACCACCCGTTTCCACAGTCCTGCCGGCATGCCCGAGCCGATGAAAAGCCGTACCGGGTGAGAGCCGACGAGGGAGAACGACGGATCGTCGATGACTTCGCGCAGCATCGCCCACGTGTAGGACACCACCGTGACGCCGTACTGACGGATCTCCTGCAGGAACCGGTCGGGCTGCAAACCGCGTGACAACGCGATGCGGGAGCCACCCACGACCGCCCCGCCGAGACTGACCAACAGCCCGGACTGGTGATGCAGCGGCGTGAGGCAGTACACGGTGTCCCCACGCCCGAGGTTGGCTGCTGACGCGGTGCCGAACGCCGACAGCGCCCAGCGGAAATTTGTGATCTGCCGGGCAACGAGCTCGTCGGCGACGGTGGCGAACGCGACAAATGCCAGATCGCGGGCGAGCCCTGGATTCGGGCGGTACCAACCGGGGAGCTCGACCACACCGGGGTCGATCTGCTCCATGTCCACGACATCGGCGTGCTCGGGCAGGTGCAGGTCGCGGATTTCCCCACCCCTTACATCTGGCGGCCCACCGCCCCTTACATCTGGCGGCCCGCCGCCCCTCACATCTGGCGGCCCGCCGCCCCTCACATCTGGCGGCCCGCCGCCCCTCACATCTGGCGGCCCGCCGCCGAGCACCAGAACCCGCGTCTCGAGCCGACGGGCCGCTTCCAGATGACTCGGATCAGCGATGATCTCCGATACCCCGCCCAGCCGGGCGGCCTCGGCGAGATCGACGTCGGGCGGGATCAGCACGGCTACGGCACCCAGACGCGACAGCGCGGCGATCGCCACCAGCGCACTGGGCCGCGTCTCCATCAGCACCCCGACATGTGCGCCTTGGCGCACCCCGACGTCGATAAGGCCGCGTACCACGTTGTTGATCCGGCGATCCACCGCCTCGTAGGTGTGCACGCGGCCGTCGAACAGCAGCGCCTCACCGTTGGGATGGTCGCGTGCCTGCTCGCTCATGATGCGGCCCAACGAGATCCGGGTGTGGTCGTTGACCTGCCCGAGGCGGGCCAGCCTCGGCAGTGTGCGGACGGTCTCGATGACCAGGGTCCGAGCCGACTTGTTCGCCGCCACCACCGCGTCAGCCGCCGAACGGGCCACGCCGAAGGCCATCTCGGTGGCGGCGGTAGCTCCGTGGGTCACGCGCGTCGTGAACGACACTCCGCTCTCGGGGTGGTCGACCGACGGCAGGTCCATCGGAGCGACACCCTCGGGCATCTCCTGGCCGTTGTCGAGCCACTTCACCCATTGGGCCACCGTGGGCCAGGTTTGGTTCGAGGCCTTGGAGCCGACGACCAGGCCGAAATGGCCGGCGCGAATCAGGTACTCGTACACGTCGGCCTGTGGCGCGGCGCGTTTGATACCACGCACGGCCGCCGGCTGGCCGATGTCGTCGACCTCGCCGACCACCACGAGTACCGGGCAGTCGATATCGGAGAGCGTGACCAGGTCCCCATGAATGGAGAAGCCGCCGGTCATCATCCGGTTGTGGGCGATGAACTGCTTGAGCAGCTCCGAGATTGCCGGGCCGGACCAGGCGATCCAGCCTTCCGAAGCGAGGAACCTACGCTGCTGCTCGCGGGGCAGCAGCGCCTCACGGTCGTGCAACTGGCGCAGGAAGTCCAGCCGGGACTGGGCGGTCTTGATCGGATCGAGCATCTGGAACCCGGCGCGGGCCAGCCAACCGGGAATGTCGATACGGCTGAACACGTGATCGGCCATGAAGTCCGCGGCGCCGGCCGCGACGCCGGCAGGCAGGTTCATCGGCAGAGCGGCCAGCGTGTCGACCGGCGCGCCGAACGCGATGATGCTGGCCAGGTCCTTCGACCGCCGGTAGGCGGCGGCCTGGTAGGCGAACATGCCGCCCTGCGAGTAGCCGGCGAGGTGCACGTCGCGGCCGGTCACCTTCTTGACGGTGTCGATGGCTTCGCTCAGCGCCACCACATGGTCGGCGAGGTTGCGCTGCATCCCGCCCTCGACCTCATCCGGTGAGCCGAAGTCGATCACCCATGGGTCGACGCCGGCACGGTGCAGGATGCCTACTGCGCCGTCGTTGCGAGTGACGTCCCACATGTCGGCGGCCATCATCATCGGGTGGACCATCAGGACCGGCGGGCCGGGGTTCTCGGCACCGGGCCGGGCGTCGGGCGGGAAGTACCGGCGCAGCTTGAACATCGGCACGCTCTGGATGATCTGGAACGGAGACGGAACGGCGCCGGTCTCCAAGCCTCCGTAGCGCAGCACCTCGAGCCCGTTCTGCGCAGTCGCCAGCAACCGCTCGACCGGTTTGGTCACCGCCGAGAAATCGATCAACGCCCGCTCCCCTACGTCTTCGACGTGCTGTCTCCGACTGACGTGGTCATCATGGCACGTCGCCGCACGACCGACGACGACCGAGGCAAACCACGCAGACACCTTCGCGGCCGGGCTGCCGGTGACGCTAAGGTCGGCGGCGATGGCACACCTAATCGGCGGCGAAGCCCTACACCTGGAGTACCCCACCGGGGTGGTGTTCGACGCGGTCACCGTCGGCGTCAGCGAAGGCGACCGAATCGGCATCGTCGGCCGCAACGGCGATGGCAAATCGAGCCTCTTGGGCATGCTGACCGGCCGGATCACCCCGCACGGCGGCCGGGTCACCCAACGCGGAGGCCTGCGGGTGGGGGCACTCGACCAGACCGACACGCTGGATTCCGAGCGCACGGTGGGGTGGTCGCTGGTCGGTGACCGTCCGGAACACGAATGGGCCGGGGACGCCCGCGTGCGTGACGTCATCGGCGGGCTCGTGGCCGACATCGGATTCGACGCGACGATCGGCACACTTTCCGGCGGGCAGCGGCGCCGCGTGCAGTTGGCCGCCCTGCTGATCGGCGACTGGGATGTCGTCGCCCTCGACGAGCCCACCAACCACCTCGACATCGAGGGCATCACTTGGCTGGCCGGCCATCTGCAGGGCCGATGGGCGCGTACCGCGGGCGGGCTGCTACTGATCACCCACGACCGCTGGTTCCTCGACGAGGTGGCCACCGCAACCTGGGAGGTCCACGATGGGATCGTCGAACCGTTCGAAGGCGGCTACGCGGCGTACGTGCTGCAGCGAGTGGAGCGCGACCGGATCGCCGCCGCGACCGAGGCCAAACGGCAGAACCTGATGCGCAAGGAACTGGCGTGGCTGCGGCGTGGGCCGCCGGCTCGAAGCTCCAAGCCCAAGTTCCGCATCGACGCGGCCAACGCGCTGATCTCCGACGTGCCGCCACTGCGCAACAGTGTCGAGCTGTCCCGACTGGCGACCGCGCGTCTCGGCAAGGACGTCATCGATCTGCTCGATGTGTCCGTCGCGTTCGACGGACGGGAAGTGTTGCGGGATGTCGAGTGGCGCATCGCCCCGGGCGAGCGCACCGGCCTCGTCGGCGCCAACGGAGCCGGCAAGTCGACGCTGCTCGGCCTGATCGCCGGCACGGTGGCCCCGACCACGGGCCGGGTCAAGCGCGGGAAGACGGTGCGGCTGGCGATTCTCGACCAGCAGTCGACCGAGCTGAACGCGATGGCCGCCGATATGGTCCGGGAAGTGCTGGGCCGGCTGCAGACCAGCTATGTGATCGACGGCAAGGAGCTCACCCCGGCACAGCTGCTGGAGCGGTTGGGCTTCAACCGGGCGCAGCTCTCGACGCGGGTCGGCGAGCTCTCGGGTGGGCAGCGGCGCCGGTTGCAGCTCATGCTGGTGGTGCTGAGCGAGCCGAACGTGCTGGTGCTCGACGAGCCGACCAACGATGTCGACACCGACATGCTCACCGCCACCGAGGACCTGCTGGACTCCTGGCCCGGCACGCTGATCGTGGTGTCCCACGACCGCTATCTGCTGGAGCGGGTCACTGATCAGCAGTACGCGATCCTCGACGGACGGCTGCGCCACCTACCCGGCGGCGTCGACGAGTACCTGCGACTGGCCACACAACCATCGGCCGTGTCCACCCCACGCATGGGTGCCGCGCAGGCTCCGGCGGCTCCGGGGTTGTCCGGCGCGGAGCTGCGCAACATCGAGAAGGAGGTCGCCTCGATAGACCGATCCCTGGCCAAGCTGACCGGGCGCATCTCCGACAAGCACGATGAACTTGCGGTCCATGATCATTCCGATCACGTCGGGTTGGGCAAGCTCACCGGGCAGCTGCGCGAGCTCGAAGACCAAGTGGCCGAACTGGAAGCCCGCTGGCTGGAGTTGTCCGAACAGCTGGAGTGAGTGTCAGCGCACGCGAGGAGCACAGGAGGCTCAGCGCACGCGAGGAGCAAAAAGAAGCCCAGCGCACGCGAGGAGCAAAAGAAGCCCAGCGCACGCGAGGAGCGAAAAAACGCTCAGCGCAGTCGGACCCGCAGCTGATCCAGGGCGTCACGCACCACGCCGAGCTGCTTGGCCACCTGGATCGGGGCGGTGCCGCCACGCGCGTCGCGGGAGTTCACCGACCCTGCGATGGTCAGCACGTCGCGCACCTCAGCCGTCAGCCCGGGATGGATGCCCGCCAGCTCGTCGTCGGCCAGCTCCTCCAGACCGACGCCTCGCGCCTCGGCGATGCGCACCGCTTCACCGGCGGCCTCATGCGCGATCCGGAACGGAATACCTTGGCGCACCATCCATTCCGCGACATCGGTGGCCAGGGTGTAGCCCTGCGGGGCGAGCGCCGCCATCCTGTCGGTGTCGAAGGTCAGTGTGCTCACCAACCCGGCGCCGGCCGGCAGCAGCAGTTCCAGCTGCGCCACCGAGTCGAACACCGGCTCCTTGTCCTCCTGCAGGTCCCGGTTGTAGGCCAGCGGCTGCGCCTTGAGCGTCGCGAGCAGCCCGGCCAGATTGCCGATCAGCCTGCCGGACTTGCCACGGGTCAACTCGGCGATGTCGGGATTCTTCTTCTGCGGCATGATCGAACTGCCCGTCGACCAGGCGTCGTGCAGCGTGACGTAACCGAACTCCGTTGTGCTCCACAGGATGATGTCCTCGGCCAATCGGGACAGGTCGACACCGATCATCGCGAACACGAAGGCCGCCTCGGCAGCGAAATCCCGCGAGGCCGTGGCGTCGATCGAGTTGTCGGCGGCCGCGGTGAACCCGAGCTCGTCGGCGATGGCGTCGGGGTCCAACCCGAGCGAGGACCCGGCCAGGGCCCCGGACCCGTACGGCGACACCGCCGCTCGCTTGTCCAGGTCGATGAGGCGGTCCGCGTCGCGCAGCAGCGGATGCGCGTGGGCCAGCAGATGATGCGCCAGCAGCACCGGTTGCGCCGACTGCAGATGCGTCTTGCCGGGCATGATCGCCGTCGGATGGGCCGCGGCCTGGGTGGCCAGCGCGGCGGCCACATCCAGCACACCGTTGCCGACTGTGGTGATGGCGTCGCGCAGCCACATCCGAAACAGCGTGGCCACCTGATCGTTACGCGACCGCCCGGCCCGCAACCGGCCTCCCAAGTCGGGTCCGACCCGGTCGATCAGGCCGCGCTCCATGGCACCGTGCACGTCCTCGTCGCTGGGCAGCGGGCCGAAGCTGCCGTCGGCGAGGTCGGCACCGAGGCTGTCCAGACCGGCCAGCAGCCCGTCGCGTTGCTCATCGGTGAGCAGCCCCGCCCGGTGCAGCACCCGGGCGTGCGCCTTGGAGGCCCGCACATCATAGGGCGCCAGCACCCAGTCGAAATGTGTCGACTTGCTCAGCGCGGCAAGGGCTTCCGACGGCCCGTCGGCGAACCGACCGCCCCACAGTGAACCTTCGTTGGTGCTCACGTCACCACCCTTCCGCGAGCAGACGCAAAAGTCCCCGACACGCCGAGGCTGGGGGACTTTTGCGTCTGCTCGGCATTAGATACCCAGGTCGCGCTTGGCCGAGATCTTCGAGCTGAGGCCGTGCACGTGCACGAAGCCCTTGGCATTGGACTGGTCGAAGCTGTCGCCCTCGTCGTAGGTGGCGAGGCTGAAGTCGTAGAGCGACTCCGGGCTGCGGCGGCCGTTGACGGCGATGTGACCGCCGTGCAGCACCAGCCGGATCTCACCGGTCACGTGCTCCTGGGTGTGCGCGACGAACGATTCCAGCGCCCGCTTCAGCGGCGAGAACCACAGGCCGTCGTACACCAGCTCGCCCCACTTCTGGTCGGTGTGGCGCTTGAACCGGCCCAGTTCACGTTCGAGGGTGACGTGCTCGAGCTCGGTGTGCGCGGTGATGAGCACCATCGCGCCCGGGGCCTCGTAGACCTCACGGCTCTTGATGCCGACCAGCCGGTCCTCCACCACGTCGAGGCGGCCGACACCCTGGGCCCCCGCGCGGCGGTTGAGTTCGACGATCGCCTCCAGCACCGTGACCGGTCGACCGTCGATGGAGACCGGCACGCCCTTGTCGAAACCGATGATGACCTCGTCGGGGGTGTTCCAGTGGACCGTGGGGTCCTCGGTGTAGTCGTAGACGTCCTTGGTGGGTGCGTTCCACAGGTGCTCGAGGAAGCCCGTCTCGACCGCGCGGCCCCACACGTTCTGGTCGATGGAGAACGGTGAGCGCTTGGTGACGTTGATCGGGATGGCGTTCTCCTCGGCGAAGGCGATGGCCTTCTCTCGGGTCCAGGCGTAGTCACGCACCGGTGCCAGCACCTCAAGATCGGGCGCCATCGAGGCGAACCCGACCTCGAAGCGGACCTGATCGTTGCCCTTGCCGGTGCAACCGTGGGCGACGATGCCGCCCTGGTGCTCACGCGCGGCGGCCACCAAGTGCTTGACGATCAGCGGCCGGCTGATCGCCGAGACCAGCGGATAGCGGTCCATGTAGAGAGCGTTGGACTGGATGGTGGGCAGGCAGTACTCGTTCGCGAACTCGTCGCGCGCGTCGACCACGATCGCCTCGACGGCGCCGCAGTCCAGCGCCCGCTGCCGCACGACCTCCATGTCCTCGCCACCCTGGCCGAGGTCGATGGCGACGGCGACGACCTCGCGGCCGGTTTCCTTACCGATCCAGCTGATCGCCACCGAGGTGTCGAGACCTCCGGAGTACGCCAGGATGACACGATCGGACATGAGCAATCTCCTTGTGTTGGGCTCTATTTCAGATTTTCGAGGGTGGTGGCAAGCTCGGCGCCGGTCATCGGTTCGCGCGCCACCACCGCGATGGTGTCGTCACCGGCGATGGTGCCGACCACATAGGGCAGGGCAGCGCGATCGATGGCGCTGGCCAGGTAGTGCGCAGCCCCGGGCGGGGTGCGCAGCACGGCAAGGTTAGCGCTGGCATCGGTGGAAACCAGCAACTCCCCCATCAATCGGGTCAGCCGCTCGGTGCCACCGGTCACCCCGCGCACCGGACTGCCGTCCTCCGGGACGATGTAGACCCCGACACCGCCGTCGGCGCCCCGCAGTTTGACCGCGCCGAGTTCCTCCAGGTCCCGCGACAGCGTGGCCTGGGTGACCTCGATGCCTTCGTCGGCCAGCAGGGTCGCCAACTCCGTCTGGCTGCTCACCGCGCGCGACGACAGCAGAGCGATGATGCGGGCCTGGCGGCCGACTCGGGTCGGAGAACTCATGGCAGTCTCAGGCGCGCGCCAGCAGCCACGCCAGCAGCGCTTTCTGCGCATGCAAGCGGTTCTCGGCCTCGTCGAACACCGCACTCTGTGGGCCGTCGATCACCTCGTCGGTGATCTCGTGGCCGCGGTGCGCCGGAAGGCAATGCAGCACAACGGCTTCGGAGTCGGCCAGCTTGAGCAGGTCAGCGTTGACCTGGAACGGGCGGAACGGCCGGACCCGGTCGAGGCCGTCGTTCTCCTGGCCCATCGACGTCCAGGTATCGGTAACGATCACGTCGACGCCATCGACCGCGGCCCGCGGGTCATCGGTCAGGGCCACCGACGCGCCGGTCTCCTCAGCGCGCTTGCGGGCCGCATCGACGAAGTGGGGGTCGGGCTCAAAACCGGTAGGCGCGGCGATGGTGACGTGGATGCCCGCGGTCACTCCACCGAGCATGAGCGAGTGCGCCATGTTGTTGGCGCCGTCGCCCAGATACGTCAGCTTCAGCCCTTTGAGGCCGGCTATTCCCCCCTTGCGTTCGGCCAAGGTCTGCAGGTCGGCCAGCACCTGACAAGGGTGGAACTCGTCGGAGAGCGCATTAACAATCGGGACGGAGGCACCACTTGCCATAGCGGTCAGGCGTTCCTGGGCGAAGGTCCGCCACACGATGGCGTCGACGTAACGGGACAGCACCGCACCGGTGTCCTCCAGCGTCTCCTCGCGGCCCAGCTGCGTGCTGCGACCGTCGACGACGACAGCGTGCCCACCGAGCTGGGCGATGCCGATCTCGAACGAGAACCTGGTGCGGGTCGAGTTCTTCTCGAAGATGACCGCGACGCCGCGCGGACCCTCCAGCGGGCGATGGGAGAACGGCGCCTTCTTGAGCTCGGCGGCCAGCGCGAGCACCTCGGTCTGTTCGTCGGGCGTCAGATCGTCGTCACGCAGGAAATGTCTGGTCATTGTGCTGCCTTGTCGAGGACCGCGGGAAGCGCGGTGAGGAACTGGTTGATCTGCTCTTCGGTGATGATCAGCGGCGGGGCCAGCCGGATGACGTCCGCGGCGGCCGCGTTGACCAGGAAGCCGGCGTCGCGCGCGGCGGACTCGACAGCCTTGGCACTGGGTGCGGTCAGCACGATGCCCTGCAGCAGGCCCTTGCCGCGGACGTGGTCGACGAGCGGATGGCCCAGCTCCTCGATGCCGTGGCTGATGGTCTTGCCGAGCACACCGGCGCGGGCGATCAGGTCCCCATCGGCCAGAGCACGGAGCACTCCCAGCGCTGCCGCGGTGCACACCGGATTGCCGCCGAACGTGCTGCCGTGCAAACCCGGTGTCAGCAGATCTCCCGCAGCGCCGACCGCCAGGCACGCGCCGATCGGCAGTCCGCCGCCGAGCCCCTTGGCCAAGGTCACCACGTCGGGGGTGATGCCGTCGTGCTGATGGGCGAAGAAGGCGCCGGTGCGGCCAACACCGGTCTGTACCTCGTCGAGCACCAGCAGCGCACCGTGTTTCGCGGTGATCTCGCGCGCGGCGGCCAGGTAGCCGGCCGGCGGGACGACGACCCCGCCCTCCCCCATGATCGGTTCGAGGAACACCGCAGCCGTAGTGTCGTCGACCGCGGCGGCGAGCGCATCGACATCGCCGTACGGCACGTGAGTGACGTTGCCGGGCAACGGTTCGAACGGCGCCTGCTTGGTGGGCTGGCCCGTCAGCGCCAGCGAGCCCATCGTGCGGCCGTGGAACGCGCCTTGCGCGGCAACGATGTTCGTCTTCCCGGTGAGCCGGGTGATCTTGAACGCCACCTCGTTGGCCTCGGTGCCGGAGTTGCAGAAGAACACCCGCGCCGAAACTCCCCCCGTCGCTTCGCTCGCCCCAGGTGAAACTCCCCCCGTCGCTTCGCTCGCCCCAGTCGTTCCGAGATGCCCCACGAGCGCCTCGGCCAACGCGATACCGGGTTCGGTGGCGTAGAGATTCGACGTGTGCCCAAGCGTCTCGAGCTGAGTGGTGACAGCCTCGATGACGGCCGGATGGCGGTGTCCGAGCAGGTTGACGGCAATCCCACCGAGCAGGTCGAGGTACTGCTTGCCATCGGCATCGGTGACCACGGCGCCGTCACCACTGACCAGGGTCAGCGGCGGGGTTCCGTAGTTGTTCATCATCACCGCATCCCAGCGGTCCTGCATCGTCTTCCCCCGGTCGCTTCGCTCCTGCCCCTTGGATGTCATTGCTTGACCACCTTGGTCCCGGTCCCTTCATCGGTGAACAGTTCGACCAGCACGCAGTGTTCGACGCGACCGTCGATCACGTGGGCGCTGGGTACGCCGCCGGCCACTGCCCGCAGGCAGGCTTCGATCTTGGGCACCATGCCCGATTCCAGGCGCGGCAGCAGCGCGGTGAGTGTGTCGGTGTCGATTTCACTGACCAGCGAATCGCGGTCGGGCCAATCGGTGTACAGCCCTTCGACATCGGTGAGCATCAAGAGTTTCTCCGCGCCCAGCGCCTCGGCCAGCGCGGCCGCGGCGGTGTCGGCGTTGATGTTGTGCACCACACCGTCGGCATCGGGGGCAATGGTCGACACCACCGGAATCCGGCCGGCCGCAATGAGATCCAGCAGCGAACCTGCGTTGACGTGTTCGACGTCGCCGACCAGACCGATATCGGTCGCCACGCCGTCGACGTTGACGCTGCGTCGCACCGCGGTGAACAGTTGGGCGTCCTCACCGGTGACCCCGACCGCATACGCACCGTGCGCGTTGATCAGGTTGACCAGCTCCCGGCCCACCTGCCCGAACAGCACCATGCGTGCCACATCGAGCACCTCGGGCGTGGTCACCCGGAAACCGCCCTTGAAATCACCTGCGATGCCGAGCTTCTTGAGCATGGCGCTGATCTGCGGGCCACCGCCGTGCACCACCACCGGGTGGATGCCACAGTTGCGCAGAAACACCATGTCGGCGGCGAACGCAGCCTTGAGGGTCTCGTCGGTCATGGCGTTGCCGCCGTACTTCACGACGACGATCTTGCCGTGCAGCTGCTTGAGCCACGGCAACGCCGCGGCAAGGATTGCGGCCTTGGTCGGAGTCCCTATCGAATGCTCTTCGCGCAAGCGCTCATCGGCCGTCATGAGCTGTAGGCCGAATTCTCTTCGACGTAGGCGTGGGAGAGGTCGGTGGTCCTGATGAATGCCGATGCTGTGCCAACCGCGAGGTCGACGACGACAGCGATGTCCTCCCCGGACAGATCCACGTCACGCGCGCCCGGTGCACCGGTACCGTCGATACAGACCGGAGATCCGTTGAACGACACGCTGATCCGCTGCGGGTCCAGGGTCACCGAGGCGATGCCGACGGCGGCCAGCACCCGGCCCCAGTTCGGGTCCGAGCCGAACAGCGCGGTCTTGACCAAGCTGTCGCGCGCGATGGCCCGCGCCGCGACGACGGCCTCCTGCTCGCTGACCGCACCGGTGACGGTGACGACGATGCGCTTGGTGACGCCTTCGGCATCGGCCTGCAGCTGTGTGCACAGGTCGTCACAGACCCGCAGCACCGCGTCGTCCAGATCGGCTTGGCTGGGCCGGATCTCACTGGCACCGGAGGCCAGCAGCAGCACAGTGTCGTTGGTGGAGCAGCTGCCGTCTACGTCGAGCCGGTCGAAGGTCAGCGCGGCGGCCCGGCGCAACGCCGCGTCCAGCGCCTCTGGCTCGGCCATAGCGTCGGTGGTGAGCACCACCAGCATGGTGGCCAGCGACGGCGCCATCATCCCGGCGCCCTTGGCCATCCCACCGAGGACCCAGTTCTTCCCCGACGCCACCGAATGGTGCAGCGCAACCTGTTTGGGCACGGTGTCGGTGGTCATGATGGCCCGGGCGGCCTCCTCGCCGCCGGACAGGCCCCCGGCCAGTTCGTGCACGATCTCGGTCACGCCGGCCAGCACCTTGTCCATCGGCAACCGGTCCCCGATCAGGCCTGTGGAACACACCGCGACCTCGATGGCACCGGTCTCGGTGCCCCAGTCGCTCAGTGCCGCGGCCACACTCTCGGCCGTGGCATGGGAATCCTGGAAGCCAAGCGCCCCTGTGCAGGCGTTGGCCCCACCGGAGTTGAGGATGACAGCGCGCAGTCGGCCCGTGGTCAGCACCTGCTGCGACCACTGCACCGGGGCGGCCTTGATCTGGTTGCTGGTGAACACGCCCGCGGCTGCGTAGTCCGGGCCCTCGTTGAACACCAACGCCAGGTCTGGCGCACCCGAAGCCTTGATCCCCGCGGCGATACCGGCGGCGCGGAAACCGGCCGCCGCGGTAACGCCCTGGGAGCGAACCAGTTTGGTTTCGGTCGTCTTGCTGTCGGCTGACTGCGCAGAACTCACGGTGCCACTCCCACGATCGATAGTCCTTCGGTCTCCGGCCAACCCAGCGCCAGGTTCATCGACTGCACCGCGGCGCCTCCGGTGCCCTTGGTCAGGTTGTCGATGGCGGCGATGGCTACAAGGGTCTGCGCCTCGGCGTCCACGGCCACCGCGAGCTGGGCCGCGTTGCTGCCGATCACCGATCCGGTCTTGGGCAGCTGCCCCTCGGGCAGCAGATGGATGAAGGGCTCTGCACTGTAAGCCTTTTCGTACGCCGCCCGGATTTCCGAGGACGATGCCGTGGTCCGCGCGGTGCAAGTGGCCAAGATGCCCCGGGCGGTCGGAATCAGCACGGGGGTGAACGAGACGGTGACGGCCTTGTTGGTGACCGCCTGCAGCCCCTGCGCGATCTCCGGGGTATGCCGGTGCTTGCCGGCGATGTTGTAGGCCCGCGCCGATCCGATGATCTCGGAGCCGAGCAGGTCGACCTTGGCAGACTTGCCTGCCCCCGAGGCGCCGCTGACCGCGACGACCGTCACTGCCGGATCGACCAGATCGGCTGCGACCGCAGGCAGCAACGCCAGCAGCGCTGCGGTCGGATAGCAGCCGGGCACCGCGACGCGCTTGGTGCCCCGCAGCTTCTCGCGCGCACCGGGCAGTTCGGGCAGACCGTAGGGCCAGCTGCCGGCGTGGGTCGAACCGTAGAACTTCTCCCAGTCGGCGGCGTTGGTGAGCCGAAAATCCGCTCCGCAGTCGATGATCAGGGTGTCGGGACCGAGCTGTTCGGCCAGGGCAGCCGAATGCCCGTGCGGCAGACCGAGAAACACCACGTCGTGACCGGTCAGGACATCGGCGTCGGTCGTTTCGAGCACCCGCGACGCCAACGGCAGCAGGTGCGGGTGATGTTCGGCCAACGTGGTGCCGGCACTTGCCGCGGCAGTCAGCGCACCGATGGTCAATCGCCCGTCGGCGTACGCAGGATGGCCGAGGAGTAATCGGAGGATCTCGCCACCGGCATAACCGCTGGCGCCTGCCACCGCTACAGACGTCATGCAGCGATTCTGCATTGTTATGCAGTCAGACGCAAACTCATTAAGCGTCAGCCCCGCGAGCGTGCGGGTCTGCACCTCAACACACCGGCGCCCACCGACCGTATGCGCACCTTCGCGCCGGCGCGAGCGTGCGCACCGTCGACACTTTCCACGGTGTGTCGGCCGGCAGACGCGCACGCTCGCCGTGCCGGATCAGCCGTGCCGAGTCAGCCGCGCAGGACGGCGCCGACCCGCTCGGCTGCGGCGGCCACCGCAGCATCACGCGCGGCACTGGCCTCGTCTTCGGTGAGTGTCCGATCGGCGGCGCGGAACCGCAGCGCCAGGGTCAGCGACTTGCGCCCCTCCCCGATCTGCGGGCCCGTGTACACGTCGAACAGCTTGACGTCTTCGAGCAGCTCACCGGCACCGTCGCGGACGGCGGCCACCACCGCGGCCGCGCCGATCTCGTCGTCAACGGTCACGCTGATGTCCTGGAACACCGCGGGGAACGGCGACACCCGCGGCGCGGGCAGCGTCTCGACAATCGGCACGGCGTCGAGGTCCAACTCGACCGCGCAGGTGCCCTTGGGCAACCCGGTCCGCTCGACGACCGCCGGATGCAACTGGCCGGCGTGGCCGACGACTATTTCTTGTCCGGGGTCGCCGACAAGCACCTCGGCACAGCGACCGGGATGCCATGGCAGGTCCTGCGCGGCACGCAGGGTGAACTCCACACCGGCGGCCCGACCGATCACCCGCACCGCTTCGAAGGCGTCAGCGGCCTCGGTCGGCCGGCCGGGACCCCACGGTCCGGCGGGCTCGCGCAGACCGGCCAACACAACGGCGACGTGCTGAGGCTGGTGCGGCAGCGAGGCGTCGAGCCCAGCGATCTCCTCGTCGGTGGGCCTGCGGTCGGTCGGGATGCGTTCGACGGCACGGGTCTGCTCGGTGGGTTCCACCACTTGTGCGATGGCGAACAGCGCCACGTCGGGTGTACCACGGGATACGTTGCGTCCCAACGCCTCGAGCAACCCGGGCAACAAGGTGGTGGCCAGCTGCGGCCGGTCGGCTTCCAGCGGGTTGAGCACCTTGGTGGTGTTGCGCCGAGGATCGTCGGCGGCCAGCCCCCAGGCGTCGAAGATCCCCGCCGGCAGGAACGGCGTCGGCAGGATCTCGACGAATCCGCCCAGCGCCAACGATTTTCCGATCGCGCGACGGCGCTTCTGAACGGCGGTGAGCCCGCGTCCGGCCGGCGCCATCGGCAACACCGAAGGGATCTGCTCCAACCCTTCCAGCCGCAGTACCTCTTCCACCAGGTCAGCGCGCTGGCGCAGGTCCGGGCGCCAGCTCGGTGGGGTGACAGTGAGCGGTCCGGACCCGGTCACCTCAGCGCCGATCTGGGTGAGCCGCCGAGCCGTCGTACCCGCGGCGTACTCGACACCGGCGGTGCGGTCGGGCAGGTCTGCGGCGATCTCGATGGCGGGCTGCGACCAGTCGCTGCGACCTTCCTCACGCCAATCGGTCAGGGTCGGTTCCACCGTGCCTCCGGCGATCTCGGCCAGCAGCGTCGCGCAACGATCAAGGGCCGCAACAGAGATTGCCGGGTCGACGGAACGTTCGTAGCGCCGGCCCGCCTCGCTGGCCAGGTGCAGACGCCGCTGCGTGCGAGACACCGCGGCCGGGTCCCACACCGCGGCCTCGAGCAGCACGTCGGTGGTCGAGTCGCGCACCTCGGTGGTGCCCGCGCCCATGACGCCGCCGATGGCAGCGGTCGCGACGTCGTCGACGATGAGCACGTCGGCCGAGTTCAGGGTGCGCTCCACGTCGTCGAGCGTCACGACCTTCTCGCCGTCGCGGGCGAAGCGCACGTCGAAACCGCCGGTGATCAGGCTGCGATCGTGGGCGTGCATCGGATGGCCGAGCTCGAGCATGACGTAGTTGGTCACGTCGACCGCCGGCGAAATGGCGCGGATGCCGCTCAGCAGCAGACGACGCTGCAGCCACCACGGCGATACCGCGTTCGGGTCGATACCCGTCACCGGTCGCAGGCCGAACCGCTGCACACCGGTGCCCGGCTGCACGGTCAGGGGCCACGCCTCACCCTCGGCGGGCAGCGGCGTCACATCAGCCGGGTCGACATAGTCCAAGTCGTAGGCGCAGGCGATCTCGCGGGCCAGGCCGCGCACCGACAGGCAGTAACCGCGGTCCGGGGTGATCCCCAGGTGAAACACCACGTCATCCAGGCCGAGGATCTCTGCCGCAGGAGCGCCCGGTTCGGCGGTACCGGGCGGCAGCACGATGATGCCGTTGTGATCGGTGCCGAGGTTGAGCTCGGACGCCGAGCAGATCATGCCGTCTGACGTGCGCCCGTAGGTCTTGCGCTTGGCGATCGTGAAGTCGCCGGGCAGCGTAGTGCCCGGCAGTGCCACGGCCACCAGATCGCCGACGGCGAAGTTCCTTGCCCCACACACGATCTCACGGGGTTCGGCCTCACCCACGTCGACCGTGCAGGCTCGGATCGGCTTCTTGAACTCGGTCAACTCCTCGATGGAAGCGACACGGCCGACGGTCAGCGGACCGCTCACGGGACCGGTCGAGATGATCTCCTCGACCTCGTGACCGATGCGAATGAATGCCTGCTCGAGCTCATCGACTGACACGTCCCAACCCGGCGCGCCGGCGCGGACCGTGTCACGCAGCCAGCTATACGGAATGCGCATCAGGCGCCCACCCCGAACGGCAGCGAGAAGCGTACGTCGCCCTCGACCATGTCACGCATGTCCGGAATCCCATTGCGGAACTGCAGGGTTCGCTCCAATCCCATGCCGAAGGCGAATCCGGAATAGACCTCCGGATCGATACCGCAGGCGCGCAACACATTCGGATTGACCATGCCGCAGCCGCCCCATTCCACCCAGCCCGGTCCACCCTTCTTGTCGGGGAACCAGATGTCCACCTCGGCCGACGGCTCGGTGAACGGGAAGAAGTGCGGGCGGAACCGGGTGCGGCCCTCCGGGCCGAACTGGGCCCGGGCGAATGCATCCAGGGTGCCGCGCAGATGGGCCATGGTCAGGCCCTTGTCCACCGCCAAACCCTCGACCTGATGGAACACCGGCGTGTGTGTCGAGTCGAGTTCGTCGGTGCGGAAGGTTCGCCCGATCGAGACGATGTAGACCGGTAAGTCGCGTTCCAGCAGCGCACGGATCTGCACGGGTGAGGTGTGGGTGCGCAGCACTTGCCGGGAGCCGGCCTGGGCGAGCGAAGCGACGGGAGAAGACACCGGGGCGATCTGGAAGGTGTCCTGCTCACTGCGTGCAGGGTGGTCCGGCGGGAAGTTCAGCGCGTCGAAGTTGAACTGCTCGGTCTCGACCTCGGGGCCTTCGGCCAGTTCCCAGCCCATGGCGACGAACGTGTCGGCGACATTCTCGGCCAGGATCGTGATCGGATGCCGGGCGCCCAGAGGCTGCCGGGTCGACGGCAGCGTGACGTCGACCCGTTCGGCGACCAGAACCGCGGCGTCACGTTCGGCGCGCAACACGGCCAACCGCTCGTCGTAGGCGCGTTGGGCATCACCCCGAGCAACGTTGACGCGTTTGCCGGCGTCGGCCCGGTCCTCCTTGGGCAGAGTCGCCAGCGCCTGGCGGGCCAGCGCGATCGGCGCCCGATCCCCCAGATGCTCGGTCTTGGCGCGCGCGAGCGCCTCGAGGTCACCGGACAGCTCGAATGCATGCCGGGCCGCGCTCACGGCTTTGGTCAGGGCTTCTTCCGAGAGATCACTGGCCTGCTCAGCGCCTGATTCTCCTCCTCGCGTGCGGGACATCCGGCGATCATAGGCGATGGCCTCGTCGCGCCTCGAATGCGTTTCCCACGGGCGGTCCGTCACACGTCGATCCGACGCCGCACCGATCACGGGCATGTCATCCGCCCGGCACGCCCTGATCGTCGGGTTCGTCGAAGGGCGTCTGCCGGGGTAGCCGCACCCGATAGATCACCAGATCGTCGGGCACCCCGTCCGGCCGGGGTGAAAAGACCTGCCATCGTTGCCGTTTAACGGTCAAACCCGGTGCGCTGAACTCGTCCGCCGGGATCAGGTCGAGCGTGGTGTTCGACAGCATCAGGCCGCCCTTGGTGGCCCGTTCCATGACCCGCGCCGTGACGTTGACGTCCACGCCGAGCCAGTCCGAACCGATGCGTTGCGGCCGGCCCGTGTGTATGCCGACCCGCATTCTCGGCGTATAGCCATCCACCTCAACCGAATTCAGCGCGTCGAGGGCCGTAATCACCGCGCGCAGCGCGACGACCGGGTCGGAGAACACCGCCATCATCCCGTCACCCATGCGCTTGACGATGTGACCACCGGCCTCCAGCAGTGGCGGTTCCACCACCTGGGCCACTCTGCGTAACAGTCGCAGCGTCGCGTCGTCACCGGCGCGCAGCGACCACGACGAGAACCCGACAAGATCGGTGAAGACAAGGGTCACCTCGGGGTTTGCCGGGGTACCCGACACCCGCTCGGTCAGCGCCTGCCACACCTGCAGCGCACCCAGGCTCATCTCACGGGAGGCTGCCTCGCGATCCAGGAAGCGGTCGGCGACCCGGGCCGCGGCGCGCGGCCCGCCCTCACCCGATGCCGACAACGGGTCGCCGAAGTCGGGGTCGCCGGGCAGGGCCCGGCGAACCCGTCGAACCAATGCGACCAGCGCAGGGCTGTGGTTGGTCCGTTGCAACCAGCCCAGCGGGCCGGAAAGATCCAGAACCGATCCGGACCGATCCGGCACCCGATCGATTTCCCCGTTACGGCCGGATCGTTCATCGAACGATTCGCCATCCACAGCGCCAAGGGTATGTGGCACTCGCACAGACCGGCAATCGCACCGCGCGCGGGTTTGCTCACACTGCCTGCTCCCGCCCCAAAACCGCCCTGGTCACGCCCGTGCGACAGGATGATTGTTGTCGCCACTGCGGCTCAGGAGCGGCCGTCGATCATGGGCCGGCCGGGGTGCGCATCCTGCCACCCGGCGATGGCGGCGTCCCAATCCTCGCCGTCCAGTGTGGTCAACGACGCCGGGAACAGGCCATCCTCTTCCTTGGCGATGTGCTCGAAAAGGTCCCCCACGACGACCCGGACGCGGTGCTGGTCTTCGGGGTCGGCCACGTCGACGGTATCGAGCAGGGCATCCAGTTCCCGGTGTTCGGCCACCAACGGCTCGATGTGCTGCGCGTACAACTCCTCGCGGCGCATCACGGCGAACAGACCGTTCTCCTCCCCACGCCAATGAGTCCGCAACTCGGCGGCCATCGCCGCCAGGCGCTCACGCGCCACATCGAGTTCGCCGCGGTCCAGAGCCCGCACCGCTTCGCCGCCGTGGTCGAGCGCCCTCTCATGTTCGGCGATGTAATCCCGCAGCAGCGGCATATCCCGACATCCGCAGTACTGGCACACGGCGCACCTCCCAAGAGCATCGTGGCACATCAGTCTCCCCCGACGGCCTGTCGCGGCCGAATAGCGAAAACCCTGCGACCAATGGCGATTCGACGCTAGGAACGGCCTGCCCGTGCACTCTGATAGAGGCAGATCGAGGCGGCCGAGGCGATGTTGAGGCTTTCGGCGTTGCCGGGCATCGGGATGCGCACGCGGTGATCGGCCATGGCAGCCAACGCCGGTGGCAGGCCGTGCGCCTCGGGTCCGAACAGCCAGGCGGTAGGTGCAGCCAATTCGCGCTTGAAATCAGGGGCGTCGAGACTGACTTCGCCGTCGACCGTGGTCGCCAGCACCTGCAGGCCCGCCGCACGCAACCGCTCCACAGTTGCGGTCTCATCGGACTCGCTGAGCACGGGAATGGAGAAGATGCTGCCTGCCGACGCGCGCAGGCACTTGCTGTTGTAGGGGTCGACGGCGTTGCCTGCCAGGACCACGGCGTCGGCACCCATCGCGTCGGCGACCCGGATCAGGGTGCCTGCGTTGCCCGGCTCGGAAAGCTGCACGGCCACGGCGATCAGCCGGGGTGAGGCGGCGAGTACGTCATCGAGCGAGGCTTCCGGCAGCCGGCACACCGCCACCAACCCGACCGGGGTGACGGTGTCCGACAAGGTCTTTGCCGCACGCTCGGTGACGAGCTGAACGGGCGCGTCGGCCAGCATCGCGCCGAAGCGGTCCAACGCAGGCTCGGTTACGAACACCTCGGAAACAAGTCCGCGCCGCAACGCCGCCTCGACGAGATTGGGTCCCTCGGCAAGGAAGCGTGCGGCGCGGCGGCGCCCGGTGTGGCGGTGCAGCTTTGCCGCTGCACTCACCCGGGCAGAACGCTCGGTGAGAGTCAGGCGGCCTCGTCAGCGGGCGTTGACGGCGAATTCACATCGCTGGGCAGAGCGGCCTTGGCCACCTCGACCAGCGCGCTGAACGCAGCCGGGTCGCTCACGGCGATCTCGGCGAGGTTCTTGCGGTCCACCTCGACGCCGGCGGCCTTGAGGCCCTGGATCAGGCGGTTGTAGGTGATGTCGTTGGCGCGGGCCGCGGCGTTGATCCGGGAGATCCACAGCTTGCGGAAATCGCCCTTACGGGCGCGACGGTCCCGGTAGGCGTAGGTCAGCGAATGCAGCTGCTGCTCTTTGGCTTTGCGGTACAGGCGGGACCGCTGGCCGCGGTAGCCCTTCGAGGCTTTGAGGACTGTGCGCCGCTTCTTCTGGGCGTTGAGTGCGCGCTTCACGCGTGCCATGGGGTGTTCCTATTCTCGATCGGTACGGGTGAGGGCAGTCTTAGCCGTTGAGCAGCTTGTTGATCCGGCCGGCGTCGTTGCCAGCCACGACCGTACGACCGTCCAGCCGACGGGTACGCTTGCTCGGCTTGTGCTCAAGCAGATGGCGGCGGTTGGCCTTCTGCCGCACGATCTTTCCGGTACCGGTACGGCGGAACCGCTTGGAAGCACCGCTGTGGGTCTTAGCCTTGGGCATGAGTCCTCAGTTCTGTGTTGAATCTAGTACTACGAAACGTCTGGTTCTTCGGGTGCGGCCTGCTGCCCGCTAGGCCGCTCGGCCTGTTCCGCCGCCTTGGCGCGAGTCTTCGCGCCGCGGTGCGGTGCCAGCACCATCGTCATGTTGCGGCCGTCCTGCTTGGCGGACGTCTCGACGAAGCCGTACTCGGCAACGTCGGCGCCCAGCCGCTGCAGAAGGCGGTACCCGAGTTCGGGCCGTGACTGCTCACGTCCGCGGAACATGATGGTCACCTTGACCTTCGACCCGGCCTCGAGGAAGCGGACCACGTGGCCCTTCTTCGTCTCGTAGTCGTGATCGTCGATCTTGGGACGCAGCTTCTGTTCCTTGACGACGGTCTGCTGCTGGTTCTTGCGAGACTCGCGCTCCTTCAGAGCCGTCTCGTACTTGTACTTTCCGTAGTCCATGATCTTGCAGACCGGCGGCCTGGCGTTCGGGGCTACTTCCACAAGGTCGAGATCGGCATCCGCGGCGACGCGGAGGGCGTCTTCGATGCGTACGATGCCTACCTGCTCACCACCTGGTCCAATCAGGCGGACTTCGGGTACGCGGATGCGCTCGTTGACGCGGGTCTCAGTGCTGATGGGGCCTCCTATGTTGTCCACTTCAGGAGCCCACGCCATCAGCGCTCAAAGAGCGAAGGCCCTGCTCATAGCAGGGCCCATACCGACCGGTCACGGCTTGTCGCCGCCGATGCCCCAAAATACTGGAGCACAGAACCAGCATCCTGAGATGCTGGTGACCGGACCGTTGTACCGGTGTGGCCAACGGTGGGAGTGGGACTCCACTTGCTGTCCCTGGCATACGCCGGGACGGTCGCGCATGACACTCTACCAGGTATGACCGATCCGTCTGTAAAGCCCGACGCAGCGCACGAGCAGGGCCCAGGCAATCTGAACGGCTCCGCCGTTCGTGACCTGGCCGAGATCCCCGCGGTGGAGGTGATCACCCGTGCGGCGGTGATGTTGATGAGCGCCGCAGCCGAAAAGATCGGGCTGTCCGCTCCCGATCCGAACGAGAGCCCCTATCGGGATCTCGACGAGGCGCGCCGACTCATCACCGCACTGGCCGGTCTGGTGACGGCATCGGCAGAGTACCTCGGGCCACACGCCGGGCCCGTGCGCGATGGGCTCAAGAGCCTGCAATTGGCTTTTCGCGAAGCCAGCGCCGCACCGGACGAACCGGGCAAAGGCCCGGGTGAGAAGTACACGGGTCCGGTCCGGTGAATGACGGCGCCGGTGCTGCGCGTTCGGTGACCCACCGATTTGCCAAGCTGACCGCCTATCCTCCGGGCGTATGACCGTTCTCAGCCGCGCCAGTCGCACTCAGGTGCGGCCAACCGCTCGCTTCTCCTGGGTCCCGGCCGCAGCCGGCTGGACGGTCGGCATCATCGCCACCTTGTCGCTGATCGCCAGCGTCTCTCCCCTGGTGCGCTGGGTCATCACGGTGCCGCGGGAGTTCGTCAACAACTATCTGTTCAACTTTCCCGACACCAGCTTTGCCTGGGCGTTCGTGCTGGCCCTGCTGGCCGCGGCGCTGGCCACACGTAAGCGCATCGCGTGGTGGATCCTGGTGCTCTACATGGTCGGCGCCGTCGGCTGGAACGTGGGTGATCTGGTCGCAGGCGGCGACACCATGGGCGACGACGTCGGCGAGATCATCGGCCTGGCGTTTCACCTCGCCTCCATCGCCTTCCTGGTGCTGGCCCGTGGGCAGTTCTGGGCGAAAGTCCGCCGCGGCGCCCTGTTCAAGTCGGCCGTGGTGCTGGTGGCGGGTATGGCGATCGGCATCCTGGCGGCCTGGGGGTTGTTGACCCTGTTCCCGGGGACGCTGGACGCCGGTTCGCGGCTGCCGTATGCGATCAACCGCGTCAGCGGGTTCGTCACGGCACCACCGGAGGTCTTCGAGGGGTATTCACACCTCTTCCTGAACGCCGTGTTCGGCCTGTTCGGAGCTCTCGCGTTGATGGCCGCAGCTGTCGTGCTGTTCCAGTCGCAGCGCGCGACGAACGCACTGACCGGTGAGGACGAGTCCGCCATCCGCGGGCTGTTGGAGCTCTACGGGAAGAACGATTCGCTGGGCTACTTCGCCACCCGGCGCGACAAGTCGGTGGTGTTCGAGCCGAGCGGACGGGCCGCGATCACCTACCGCGTCGAGGTCGGCGTGTGTCTGGCGAGCGGCGATCCGCTGGGCGATCCCAAGGCGTGGCCGCAGGCGATCGACGCCTGGTTGCGGTTGTGCCAGGCGTACGGCTGGGCACCCGGCGTAATGGGCGCGAGCTTGACTGCCGCCGAGGCGTTCCGCGCCGCGGGTCTTAACGCCCTGCAACTCGGCGACGAGGCCATCCTGCACCCGGACACCTTCCGACTGTCGGGCTCGGACATGCGCGGCGTACGTCAGGCCGTCACGCGGGCCCGCCGCGCCGGCGCCTCGGTGCGGATCCGGCGCCACCGCGACCTCACGGCCACCGAGATGGCCGAGGTGATCCGCAACGCCGACGCATGGCGGGACACCGAGACCGAACGTGGCTTCTCCATGGCTCTGGGCCGGCTCGGCGACCCCGCCGACGGCGACTGTCTGCTGGTCGAGGCGGTTCAGCACGACGGCCAGAAAGATGTCGTGGTGGCGATGCTGTCGTTGGTGCCGTGGGGCGCAAACGGGGTATCGCTCGACGTGATGCGCCGCTCCCCCCAGTCCCCCAACGGCACCATCGAATTGATGGTCAGCGAACTGTGCATGCAGGCGGAAACCATTGGGGTCAACCGGATCTCGCTGAATTTCGCGATGTTCCGATCCGCTTTCGAGCAGGGTGCGCAGCTGGGTGCCGGGCCGGTGGCCAGGCTGTGGCGGGGGCTGCTGGTGTTCTTCTCCCGGTGGTGGCAACTGGAGACCCTGTACCGGTCGAACATGAAGTACCAACCCGAATGGGTCCCGCGCTACGCCTGCTACGAGGACGCCCGGCTGATCCCGCGGGTCGGTGTGGCGTCGGTGATCGCCGAAGGTTTCCTTGTGCTGCCGTTCTCTCGGCGCAACAAGCAGCACACCGGCGAACACGTGGCGGCACCGACGGAATTGGTCGAGTCCGGACGGCTGCACCGCGACGGCAGCGCACCCGACACCGTCGGGCTGCCGACGGACGCTCCGGACGGTATGGAACCGACGCGCCTGCCCGAGCAGGTCCGCGTACGCATGGCCAAACTCCGGGCGCTGCAGGACAGTGGCGTGGACGCTTATCCCGTCGGCCAGGCGCCCAGCCACACCGTGGCCGAGGCATTGGCCGTCCCCGACAGCGCGGCGCTAGATACCGACGACATCGAACATCTCAGCGTCGCCGGCCGGGTGCTGCGAATCCGCGACTACGGCGGGGTGCTGTTCGCTCAGCTGCGGGACTGGTCCGGCGAAGTCCAGCTGCTGCTGGACGATTCACGCCTCGACGGTGGCACCGACAAGTTCACCGCCGCGATCGACCTCGGTGACCTGATCGAGGTGACCGGCACCATGGGTCACAGCCGTACCGGCACCCGATCGCTGCTGGTCGAGAACTGGCGGTTGATCGGGAAATGCCTGCGCCCACTGCCCGACAAGTGGAAGGGGCTGACCGATCAGGAGGCCCGGGTACGGGCCCGCTACCTGGACCTCGCCGTCAACACCGGCGCCCGCGAGTTGATCCGGGCCCGCAGCGGCGCGTTGCAAGCCATCCGGCAGACGTTGTACGCCAAAGACTTCCTCGAGGTCGAGACGCCGATTCTGCAGCAGATCCACGGCGGTGCGAACGCCCGACCGTTCCTCACCCACATCAACGCCTACGACCTGGACCTGTACCTGCGGATCGCACCCGAGCTGTACCTCAAACGGCTCTGCGTCGGCGGGGTGGAACGCGTCTTCGAGCTGGGCCGGGCGTTCCGCAACGAGGGGGTCGACTTCAGCCACAACCCCGAGTTCACCCTGTTGGAGGCCTATCAGGCGCACGCCGACTACAACGTGTGGATCGACGGTTGCCGCGAGCTGATCCAGAACGCCGCTCAGGCGGCCAACGGCAGCCAGGTGTTCCTGCGCCCCCGCGCCGACGGCGTGCTGGAGCCGGTGGACATCTCCGGGCAGTGGCCCGTCAAGACCGTGCATGACGCGATCTCCGAGGCCCTCGGCGAACACATCACGCCCGAGACCGACGTGGATACCTTGCGCCGGCTGTGCAAGGAAGCCGGGATCGGCTATCTGGCGCACTGGGACGCCGGGGCAGTCGTCCTGGAGATGTATGAGCACCTGGTCGAGGACCGCACCACAGAGCCGACGTTCTACAAGGACTTCCCCACCTCGGTATCGCCGTTGACCCGGCCGCACCGGACCATCCCCGGGGTGGCCGAACGTTGGGACCTGGTGGCCTGGGGCGTCGAGCTCGGCACGGCCTACAGCGAGCTCACCGACCCCGTCGAACAACGCCGCCGGTTGCAGGAACAGTCGTTGCTGGCGGCCGGTGGCGATCCCGAGGCAATGGAGCTCGACGAGGACTTCCTGCAGGCGATGGAGTACGCCATGCCCCCAACCGGCGGCCTCGGTATGGGCGTCGACCGCGTGGTCATGCTGATCACGGGGCGCAGTATCCGCGAGACACTGCCCTTCCCCCTGGCCAAACCCCGTTAGCAGATTACGCACAGGAAATCGCAAGGATCGTTGACCAGGATTAGCGGGTGACCTTCACGCACCATCTGTCCTTGATGCACGGCTGGGTCCCGACAACGGTGCAGGTTGTGACTGTAGTTGTGCTGAGCGCGACGATCGGATGGCGCTCCCGACGCTGGGGCTTGATCTGGCTCCCGGTGGCCGCAGGGATCGGTGGTGTGCTGGCGCTGGGCACGTACTGGTACGTCCAGGACGAGGGGATGTCCGACCGTGGCAATCACGCACCGAACTCGTTGTGGGTGTGGGTGGCGATCACCGGAGCCACCGTCGTGGTCCTGCTGGCCGGGTGGCGCGGCAGCCCCTGGTGGCGCCGCGGTGTGTCGACGTTGGCGGTGCCGATGAGCTTGCTGTGCGCGGCCCTGGCATTGAACCTGTGGGTTGGTTACTTCCCGTGGGTGCAGACCGCCTGGAACCAATTGACGGCCGGTCCACTGCCCGACCAGACCGATGAGGTGACGGTCTCCCAGATGCAGCACGAAGGTACGGTTCCCATCCGCGGCACGGTTGTGCCGGTGGACACCGGCAGTACCGCCTCGGGATTCCGACACCGCGGCGAATACGTTTACCTGCCGCCAGCCTGGTTCATCAGCAACCTGGCACCGAAGCTGCCGACCGTGATGATGATCGGCGGCGAGTTCAACACCCCCGCGGACTGGATGCGCGCCGGCAACGTGATCAAGACGGTGGACGAATTCGCCCGCGCACACCACGGCTATGCGCCCGTGCTGGTGTTCGTCGACCCGGGCGGTGCCTTCAACAATGACACCGAATGCGTGAACGGACCGCGCGGCCATTCCGCCGATCACCTCACCAAAGATGTGATCCCGTACATGAACAGCCACTACGGCGTCAGCCCGATGGCGGCGCACTGGGGAGTGGTGGGCTGGTCAATGGGCGGCACCTGCGCTGTCGACATGTCGGTGATGCATCCAGAGCTGTTCGGCGCCTTCGTGGATATCGCGGGTGACATCGGCCCCAACTCGGGCAACAAAACGCAGACCATCGACCGCCTGTTCGGCGGCAGCAGGGTGGCCTGGGACGCGTTCGATCCCACGACGGTGATCGACCGCCATGGGCAGTATCGGGGGCTCTCCGGCTGGTTCGATGTGAACGACGCACCGTCGACCACCAAACAGACCAGGCTCAGCGACCAAGCCAAGGCCGCCAACGCGTTGTGCGGGTTGGGCTCGGCGCACGGCATACCCTGCGCCGTGGTGAGTCAGCCGGGCACGCACGACTGGCCGTTCGCCTCGAATGCGTTCGCCGCGTCACTACCATGGCTGGCCGGGGTCATCGGCACTCCGCAGGTGCCCATGATCGGCCTGCCGTCGACGCCGCGCTCGGCCACCTACGTCCAGACCGCCGCCAAATGACTCGGGCGGGTCAGTAGTCGGATTCGGCGGCAAGCAACTCGGCCAGATACGCGTCGGCGGGGACCGCGGCGAGCCGCGCATCCGACATCGCGGCGAGCCGCGCATCCGATACCGCAGCGAGCCGGCTCCGGGCGAATGCCCGCACTCGGTCCCGAACATGTCGCGGCTCACCGGCACCGGTTGCGCCGATCGCCACCTCGGCCGGTGACCAGTCCAGGTTCCAGGCTTGCGACTCCCGCAGCTCGCCACCGTCCGCCCCGAGCATCGCAAGCACGGCATGACCATCGGCGTCGAGCACACCGGTGCCGCGGTAGTCGCCGCAGCGCATTGTCGCGGCGATACCCGCGGGTTGGCCAGGACCCGAAACTGCAACCTGCACAAGGCAGTTCACCGATGATCCGACCGGGACGACGGTCCAGTCGACGGTCTGCTCAGCAGCGTCGAAAATGCCGGGCGGGACCGCGGACCAGCTCACCGTCGCAACTCCCCCAGCAATCGCCGTACCGGCGCGCCTCCCGTCTGCGGCGCCGGCGGCCAGCGCATAGTCCGACCGGCGTCGTGTCGGCTCAGCCTCCGCCCAGCCCACACCGATGTCCTCGGAAATCTCCCGGCACCTGTCCGCCAGCGCGACCACTCGCGGATCTCCTTGTGCAGAAAGAAATTTCAGGTCAGAAACGTGCGGAGCCAGCAAACCCTCGATATCGGAATCCAAGGTGTCGTCGGTGAAGAAGCTCTCGGCAGCCGCAGTCAAAACCGCCAACTCGGCGTCGAGCACCGCGCAGTCCAGGGCCGCAATACCGTCGCGCTCACTGGCCGGCCACCACCGCCGCAGCCAGTGACCGAAGGCCAACCGCCGCAACATATCCGCTGAACCCGGCAGCACCGAGACCGCGGGTAATTCGACCGGCTCGTCACCGGCGGCACGCAGGGCCTCGACGACGGCGACATGGCCCTGCTCACCGACAACCTGCCAAAGCCAGTCGGCCCTGACATGATCGGTGAACGTGATGATGGGTGCGTCGGCAGAAGCACCCGCACGCCCGACGACTCCGTCACTCGCCCGACCGACGACTCCGTCACTAGCCCGACCGACGACTCCGTCGTCGACCACCCACGACAGCACCGCACCACTGACCTCGAGCATCGCCACCAGCGGGGCCGGTTCAATCAGCCGACCAGTACTCCACAAACCGGATTCGAGATGCAGCTTCATCCGGCCATCTGCACTTCCAGCATCGCCTTGATGCGCTGGCGATGGTCCAGGCTCACCGACCGTGCCACGCCTTCCAGAAGGGCACGTACGTCGTCGACGTCTTCGCAGGATTCCTGCCAGACATCGCGACCGTGCAGACGGGCCCACAGCCGGCTCAGGTAGGGCCGAGCGAATGCCTCCAGATCCTCGACAACCTGTTGCTGCCGAGCATGAATCGGCTCGTCACCGGCCAGGTAGCGGCGCGCGTGCAGAACGTAAGCCTCCTTGGCAAGCCGGGCCTGGATCCGCGCCGACAACTCGTAGCGCCTCGGCGCCGACGCCGCGAGCGGCCGCAACTCGGTGGCCACCTCGATACCGGTCACCAACACCGCCTGCTTGTCCTCGGCGAGCAGACCCCATGGAGCGCAGGACCGGTCGACCTCTTCGGCGCACAGCAGAGGCACGTCGGGCAACTCATCGCGGTCCAAGGCCCGGCGCAAGGTCGCCCGGACCCGGTCGGCCACGCTGCGGTCCAACGGACGATCGCCGTCGGCCGTCCCCTCGATGACCGGAAGACGTTGCGGTGACACCGAACTCAAACCGACCTCGACGACGGACCAGGGCAGGACGACGGGCCGGGTGTGGGCCGCGGCACCGAAGTTGTAGGGAGTGGCGTCAGCAATCAGGGCCGACCACACCCGCTGTCGGGCCGCCGTCGCACGATGACTGTCCGCGGGTCCCAGTACGGTGGCCAGCCCCGCGAAAAAGGGTCCGCTCATCGCGTCGGTCGGGTACACATCGCGCCAACTGCGCTCGAGTTGGCGGGTCAATCGGGTAACCACCTGCGGATCGCCCAGATGGGCGTTGAGCGCCTCGATTCCGGTGCGGTCCCGGCCCTGATGGATGTCGCGTAGCACTGCCGCGGCGGTCTGCTGATCGTGGACGCCCGGGGCGCCCCGCGTGACCGCCAGCTCGAAACACACCGGGAAATAAAGTTCCTGCGCGTTGCCCGTAGTGACGCGTTGCCGTCGCCGCTCGCCCTTGAGCAACACGAACCAGGCTGCTGCGGCACGTAATTGCGGAGCCTGGGCAGTGATGGCGGCGTGCAGCGCGGCGGCCACGGCGGGGTCGAGCACAGCAGCCGAGAACTGGGTGTTGCTACGCAACCTCAGCACCAGAGGGTCGATGATCCGCTTGACCGTCCGGCGCAGCGGACCGCCGTCCTCGCTGCTGAGCACCTCGACACCCGCACCGATGGACCGCCAGGCCCGATCGATCACCGCACGACGTGGCTGCGCCGAGCCCACCGCGGTCCGTGCCGCGGCCGCGTCCGACCAGATGCTCACCCGCACCACGATAGATGCCTGCTCTGCGCCGCCGCAGGCGTCGCGGTGTTCGTATTGCCGGCTGAGCCGCTCAACGGGCACCGTCGACGGTGAAGCTGGCCAGAGCCGCCCAATGCAGCGGGCTGGCAGCACGGTCGCCGTCACGCCAGCGCCGCAGCTGGGCTCGCTGCCATCGGTTCACCGCGCGGCCTGCCGCATCTTCCCGGTGGGCCAGGTCGACCGCGGCAACCGTCTCGGTCATCGGGTCAAATGCGAAATCTGCTGCACCCCTATAGAACTGGTGGTATCCGGCAGCGGTCGGCAGCGACCACAACGTGGCGGTCACCAGCTCGGCACCGCCGAGGATCATCGCCGCCACCAATCCCGTGGCCTCGTCGAAGCGGTAGTCGCCGCCGGACGCGCAGGCCAACAGCGCCACTCGGGGAGGAATGACCAGGTCGGCCAACATGACGTCGGCGGCGGTCAGCGGATGCGACTCGGCCAGATGCAGCGCGGCGCGGTCGGCGTAACCGGCATCGCCTTCGGCGGCACTGGCGTGCCCGACATAGAGCAGCCGGGCCGGGTCCTGGGCGCACGCCTGCGCCAACCAGCGCCGGTCGGTGTCGGTGCGGCGGAACAACTCGGCAGGCTCGGCGACGGTGGGCAGCACCCGACCCGCGGCGACCGGATCGGCGAAATGGCGTGCCAACGGTGTCTGCGGGGATGGCCTGCCGAGCACCGATCCCAACGCCGAACCCGGCCGCTGTCCGGGGATACGGGGGTCGAGCAACAGGACCGCCGGTCGGTCGCGACGATCCTCCCAGCGGGTCTGCCGACGTGGCGCGTGCACGACGTTCGGCGGCACGGCCATGAGCACATCGGCGAGCTCGATCAGACGAAATCCGTCAGGGCCGGGCATGACGAGCTGCGCCCACGGCACCCGGCCCAACCGCGGGCTCGGTGTCACGAACAGGACCGGCCGTGGCGAGGCAACGCACTCGGAGAACAGCTGCCAGCCGGCGGCCCCGATCAACTGCGCGCCCAGCGCCTCGGCGAGCTCGTGTTCGCTGCCGGGGGATGCGAAAGCCCCTGTCGTCAAGGCGCGTTCGATGGCCGAGTCAGGGGCCTCACCGGGACGCGGATCGGGTAGCGCGGCGTCCAACGCGTCGCACGCGGTGCGCAGCTGTGGTTCCTCGACCACCCAGGTGACCGACCGTTGCGGCTCCCCCACCACCCGCAGGCTTGCGTAGGTGGCTATGCCGACGTCGGCGAAGCGCAGCACCAGGGTCACGGTCACGGCCACGTCCGCCACGCGTCGCCGGCCGCCGTGACGTCGCGGCCGTATCGTTGCTGGGCCAGGTCGCGATATCGGCTCATGATCGGAGCGGTCTGCGGGTCCATCCGCAGCGGCGGCAGCGGGCCCAGCCGGGTCAGCCCCCCACCGCCCGCAGCAGGTGCGGCGGCCGCGATCGCCAGTTCCGGGGCAAGTTCGGCCTCCACCGGCACCGCGGCGGTTGCGGTGCCGGTCCAGTCACCCGCCTGCTGTGCGGTCGGATCAGCGGTGAAAGTACCTCGTGCACTGTGGTATTCGACTAGTTCGCAGACCAGCTCGACGTCATCGGATTCCCATGCCACCGCGAACGCCCCGGCCAGCAGCGGAGCCGATACACAGCTTGCCCAGCGCATCCGAGCGCCGGCATCGGGGATGGTGTAACGCACGGAATCTACGGCCAGCGCAGCGGGAACCTTCAGATCGGCTGCGCGCCGAAGCTTTTCCATCGCGCGCGCATATTCGGGCGATCCGGGGGCACAGTCGACCACGCCCAGGCCGGCCGCGTATCGGGCTTCGACCTGGTGCCAGTTCTGGCCCGGACGCCCAAAACCGTCGAACCCCATCTCGGCGAGTGCGTCGGCACGCCAGACGTTACCCAGATGCGAATCGAGCCGGGCATACTGCAGCCAACTATGCCGTGGCGCAGAATCCAACAGCTCCCGCGCCTGGGCCACTTGCGCACGGGCCTCGTCGAAATCCCCACGGAAAGTAGCGATCCAGCTGCGCTGCAACAGAATCCGGTGTATGTGCAGCGGCTTCTCGATCTCCCGCCAGTGTCGTTCTGCATGAGCCCAGCACTCGTCGGCCTCTTGCAATGCGCCGATGGCCAGCCGGATCAGGCCGAAATACAGCCAACTTCGGGACACGTCGTGCGCGCGGGCGTGTTCGGCGATCACCGGGTACGCCTCGTGCACCAACCGCTGCGTCTCGGCGATGTCGCCGCCCGACCAGGCCGCCGCGGCCCGTTCGAGTTGAGCACGCGATGTAGCCAGCCGCCAGCCTCGGGCCTCGGCCCTCGCTCCACCACGGCGCAGCCACGGTTCGGCCTCGGCCAGGCGCCCGGATTCCACACAGAACCGCCCGTAACCGAGTGCTGCCGCGACGAACAGGTGGTCGGACTCCTCGGCGTCCCCGTCGAGGTTACCGTCCACCACGTCGAGAACCTCGGCCCACACGGGCTCCGATCGGGCGTACAGGTCGTCGTCGCACAGGGCCGTCGCCAGCAGGATGCGGGCACAACAGACGAGCCGCGCGTGCTCGGCATCCAGATCGGTGAATTCCCCGCTCGCAGTGATCAATGCCGCCAAATGTTGCTCGGCGGCGTCGTGCTCACCACGCGCGGCGGCCAGACCAGCGGCGAGGAATTCGACGCGGCGGGTATAGCGGCAGATCATGTGGTCGACCTCCGCATCCGTCATGGTGACCTTGGCGGCGCTCTCAGGCATCGCGCCGGCCCGGATTCCCGCGTAGATCTCCAGGCAGTCCCGGATGTGCCGGATGCCTTCCACCACACCGTCGTACGCGGTGCGTACCAGATAGATCTCGCCGAGTTGGGCAAACACCTCGAGCGCGTAATCGTCCCGGTCGGCCTGCTCGATCTGCGGCATCAACGACAGCAGCAGCTCCTTGGCGGCACCCTCCTCGGCTGCCAGCGCCATATGACGGGCACGCTGCAAGTCGCCGACGATGGTCACATCCGCATCATAGAAACTCGGCGGGCGTGCCGCGTGTGTTGCTCGGCACGCCCGCCGCGATCGGGATGGGTCAGCTGCAGCTCACCGTGATGGTGAACGGCTTGGTGATCATCCCGGCCATCGGGTTATTCAGGTCCGCACCCGACGCCTCACCGCTGATGGTGTAGGTGCTGCCGTCCACCTTGACCTCGGCCGAACCGACCTTGACGCCCATGTTGTCGCTGACCGACAGGGCGCTGCCGTCGTACACCAGGCCCAAGGACTGCACCTTGGGCGTGGCCTCGTCGGACATCACCACACCGAGGCCCTGCTGGCCCCCGACCGCGCCGCTGGCCACGGTGATCTGGCCGCCCTGCTTCACGCAGGTCACCGAGTTCAGGTCGAGTCCCGCCAGGTCGGCGCCGTCCACCTTGACCGCGGTGTTGCCGCCGGTGCTGACCTTCGCGCTGGTCGTGTTGTTCGAGGCGGCGGGCTTGTCGTTCGAGCAACCCACCACCACCGCACCGACGGCGGCCAGCCCCACCGCTCCTGCGATCACCCGGTTGATTGTCGTTGCGGTCATTGCCGTCTTCCCTTCGTTCCCCGCGTCGCCCCGATGGCTCCGTCGTGTCCTCAAGTCAAGGCGTGCGGTACCGCTACCGATCCCAAGAAATGTCGGTTGCCGCAGGTAACGTGGGGTGCGTGACTGACGAGCCAGCCTTGCCTTCCCCGCCCGAAGAGCCCGGGTACACCGCAGAGGGCGTGCCGACGTTCGATTCGGTGCGGGAGAAGATCGAGACGCGCTACGGCACCGCGATCGGGGCCTCCGAACTGGCCGCGGAAACTCCCGAGGGGCGCGCGGCCGAGGAACAGTACGACGCCCGGCAGAAGGCTGCCGCCGAGCGACTGCAACAGATCCGTGAGTCCATGCACGACCACGACGACTCCTGACCGGTGCGCACCTTCACGTCGGCCGAGCGGCGAGCCCGGCTGGCTCGGCGCCACTATTTGACCGGTTCGGCCGATTCGATCGCTGACATCACCGGCGCTTTCGTCGGCCTGCACGCCACCGACCCCGCCACCCCATACCTGTCGCTGTGGGCGCGGCTGCCCGGTTTCACTGTCACCGATCTCGACGAACAGCTGTACGAGCAGCGCACGGTGGTCAAGCACCTCGCGATGCGCCGCACGCTCTGGGTTATCCGCACCGAAGACCTGCCGCTGGTGCAATCCGGCGCCAGTGACCGGGTGGCCGCAAACGAGCGGCGCCGGCTGATCGCCGACGCGCAGAAAGCCGGCGTGGCCGACGACGGCTCGCGGTGGCTGGACACCGCGTGCGCTGCGGTGGTGATGCATCTGCGCGAGCATGGGCCGACCCCCGCGGCTGAACTGCGCGCTGCGCTCCCCGCCCTGCACGGCAGTTTCGACCCGGCGCCGGACAAGACCTGGGGTGGCGAAACACCCTTGGCACCAAGGGTTTTAACAGTGCTCGGGGTCCGCGGCGACATCGTCCGAGGCCCCAACGACGGTGCCTGGACCACGTCGCGGCCCCGCTGGGCCGCGATGGCGGACTGGCTCGGTCCGGCTGGCGACGGCGCCGATCCCGAGGTCGCCAGGGCCGAGCTCGTGCGGACCTGGCTGCGCACGTTCGGACCGGCCACCGTCACCGACATCAAGTGGTGGTTCGGCAACACTTTAACCTGGGCCCGGCACGCATTGCGCGATCTCGGTGCGGTCGAGGTCGACGTAAGCGGCGTCCCCGGTTTCGTCCTGCCCGATGATCTCGACATCGAGCCCGAGCCCGAGCCGTGGGGCGCGCTGCTGCCCGGCCTCGACGTCACGACCATGGGTTGGTTCGACCGCGACTGGTATCTAGGCGGGCACCGCATCCAGGTGTTCGACAGCACCGGCAATGCCGGGCCCACCGCGTGGTGGAACGGCCGTGTCGTGGGCGGTTGGGGTCAGGGGTCCGACGGTCGGGTGGAGCTGCACCTGCTCGAAGAGGTCGGACGTGACGCCGCGCGGGAGCTACAGCGACGTGCCGACCAACTCACCGATTGGCTGGCCGGAGTGCGGATCAAACCCCGCTTTCCGTCGCCGATATCTAAGCGCTGACCTTGCGACGCTTGGTTTTCGCCGCCGGCATGTCGAGTAGTTCGGCCAGGAACCGGCCGGTGTAGCTGTCCGGGTTGGCGGCCACGTCTTCCGGAGTTCCGGACGCGACGACAGTGCCGCCGCCGGCACCACCCTCGGGCCCCATGTCGACGATCCAGTCCGAGGTCTTGATGACATCCAGGTTGTGCTCGATGACGATCACCGTATTGCCTTTGTCGACAAGGCCGTTGATCACCTTGAGCAGCTTGCGGATGTCCTCGAAATGCAGGCCCGTGGTGGGCTCGTCGAGGATGTAGACCGTCCGCCCGGTGGACCGCTTCTGCAGCTCGGCGGCCAGTTTGACGCGCTGCGCCTCACCGCCCGAGAGCGTCGGCGCCGGCTGGCCCAGCCGCACATAACCGAGACCGACGTCGACCAGTGTCTTGAGGTAGCGGTGGATCGAGGAGATCGGCTCGAAGAACTCGGTGGCCTCCTCGATGGACATGTCGAGCACCTCGGAGATGGTCTTGCCCTTGTAGTGCACCTCGAGGGTTTCCCGGTTGTACCGGGCACCGTGGCACACCTCGCACGGCACATACACGTCGGGCAGGAAGTTCATCTCGATCTTGATGGTGCCGTCACCCGAGCACGCCTCGCAGCGGCCGCCCTTGACGTTGAACGAGAACCGGCCGGGTTGGTAGCCGCGGACTTTGGCCTCGGTGGTCGCCGCGAACAGCGACCGGATCTTGTCGAACACACCGGTGTAGGTGGCCGGGTTGGACCGTGGCGTGCGACCGATCGGCGATTGGTCGACACGCACCAGCTTGTCGAGCTGATCGAGACCGTTGACCCGGGTATGCCGGCCCGGAACCTGGCGCGCACCGTTGAGCTTGTTGGCCAGCACCGAGGCCAGGATGTCGTTGACGAGCGTCGATTTACCGGAGCCGGACACCCCCGTGACCGAGGTGAGCACACCGAGCGGGAACGCCACGTCGATCTCTTTGAGGTTGTTCTCCCGGGCCCCCACCACGGTGATCTGGCGGCGCTTGTCGGTGGACCGCCGGATCGTCGGCACCTCGATGCTCTCCTTGCCGGAAAGGTAAGCGCCGGTGAGGGATTCGGGGTTGCGCAGCAGTTCGTCGTAGGTGCCGCTGTGCACGATGCGGCCGCCGTGCTCACCGGCAGCCGGACCGATGTCGACGACCCAGTCGGCGTGCGCGATGGTGTCGAGGTCGTGCTCGACGACGATGAGCGTGTTGCCGAGATCGCGGAGCCGCACCAGGGTGTCGATGAGCCTGCGGTTGTCACGCTGATGCAACCCGATGGACGGCTCGTCGAGCACATAGAGCACCCCGACCAGCCCCGAGCCGATCTGCGTGGCCAGCCGGATGCGTTGCGCCTCACCGCCGGACAGCGTGGCTGCGGCGCGCGACAGCGACAGGTAGTCCAGACCGACGTCGAGCAGGAAGCCCAGCCGCGACTGGATCTCTTTGAGCACCTGACCCGCGATGGCCTGCTCGCGCTGCCCCAGCGTCAACGCGTTGAGGAAATCCGCGCAGTCGGCGATCGACAGCTCGGCCACCTGCGCGATGGACTTCGCGCCGGAGTCCCCCGCCGACAGCGTGACCGCCAGGATCTCCGGCTTGAGCCGCGTGCCGTTGCACTCCGGGCACGGGATGTCGCGCATGAAACCCTCGTAGCGTTCCTTCATCTGCTCCGAGTCGGTGTGCTCCATGCGGCGCTGCAGGAACGCCATCACGCCTTCGAAGTCGGCGTAGTACGCTCTGGTACGGCCGTACCGGTTCTTGTAACGGACGTGGACCTGGTGATCGGAGCCTTCCAGAATGGCCTTGCGTGCTTTTGTCGGCAGCTTTTTCCACGGGGTGTCGACATCGAAGCCGAGCTGGTCCCCCAGGCCCGCCAGCATGCGGGTGAAGTACTCGGCGCTCTGACCTATGGACCATGGGGCCACGGCACCTTCGGCGAGCGTCAGCTCCGGATCCGGCACCACCAGATCAGGGTCGACCTCTTTGCGGACACCCAGGCCGGTGCACTCCGGGCACGCGCCGTAGGGCGAGTTGAACGAGAACGATCGCGGCTCCAGGTCATCGACGGCCAGCGGGTGGCCGTTGGGACAGGCCAGTTTCTCGGAGAAGCGCTGTTCGCGGGGAACATCGGTCTCCCGGTCTCGATCATCGGGGAACTCCAGCACCACGATGCCATCGGCCAGGTTCAGCGCGGTCTCCACCGAATCGGTGAGCCGCTGCTTGGCGGTGGCTTTGACCGTGAGCCGGTCCACCACCACCTCGATATCGTGCTTTTCCTGTTTTTTCAGCTTCGGCGGGTCGGTGAGCGGATGCACCACCCCGTCGACCCGGACCCGGCTGTAGCCCTGCGTGTTGAGCTTGTCGAACAGGTCGACGAACTCGCCCTTGCGAGTGCGCACGACGGGCGCGAGCACCTGGAACCGCAGGCCCTCGTCCATCGCGAGTACCTGGTCGACGATCTGCTGCGAAGTCTGCCGCGCGATGCGCTCACCGCACACCGGGCAGTGCGGTGTGCCGGCGCGGGCGTACAGCAGACGCAGGTAGTCGTACACCTCGGTGATGGTGCCGACCGTGGAGCGCGGATTGCGGTTGGTGGACTTCTGGTCGATGGACACCGCAGGCGAAAGGCCCTCGATGAAGTCGACGTCAGGCTTGTCCATCTGCCCGAGGAACTGGCGGGCGTACGCCGACAGCGATTCGACGTAGCGACGCTGACCCTCGGCAAAGATGGTGTCGAAGGCCAGCGACGACTTGCCCGACCCGGACAATCCGGTGAACACGATCAGCGCATCACGCGGCAGATCGAGGTCGACTCCTCGCAGATTGTGCTCGCGGGCACCCTTCACGATCAGGCGGTCAGCCACGCGCTTCCTTTCCGACGACATACTTCACGCCCATGCTATGTGCGACCACCGACAAGGCCGATACCGTGAGGGTGTGACTCCTTCCAGCATCGCGGTCAGCGATACCTACACCGGCCACGTCGAGCCCCATACGGCAGCACGGCGCACCGTGGGCGGGGCGACGATCATCAAGGCATCGGTGGGCCCGATGGACAACAACGCCTACCTGGTGACCAGCACGAAGACCGGAGACACGCTGCTCATCGACGCCGCCAACGACGCCGACGCCCTGCTGAAACTCATCAAGACCAATGCCCCCAAGCTGGACCTTATCGTCACCAGCCATCAGCATTTCGACCACGTGCAGGCGCTGGCGGCAATCGCAAAGGCCACCGGCGCCCCGACCGCGGCGCATCAACTCGACGCGGAAGCACTGCCGGTGAAGCCCGACCGGATCCTGGCCGATGGCGACACCCTCACGATCGGTGACCTGACCCTCGATGTGATCCACCTGCGCGGACACACACCGGGCTCGGTCGCCCTGGCTCTCAAATCATCCGACGGCGTGACTCATCTGTTCACCGGCGACTGCCTGTTCCCGGGCGGCCCGGGAAGGACAACACGTCCGGAAGATTTCAATTCCCTGATGGGCGACCTCGAAAGCAAGGTGTTCGACCGTTACGGCGACAACACGGTCGTCTATCCCGGACACGGCGACGACACCACGCTGGGCACCGAGCGGCCCCACCTGTCCGAGTGGCGCGAGCGCGGCTGGTGAGCCGCTAGCTCGTGTGGACGATCAGCACGTCGGTCCTGGACCGACGCGCCACGTTTGCCGGCACCGAGCCGAGCAGCCGGCCGGCGATCGTGCTCAGGCCCACATTCCCGACCACCAGCAGATCGGCCTTGACGTCTTCGGCCAGCTCGACCAGCGCGTCCACCGGGGCGCCGACGACTGGGCGCTCCTCGACGTCGGTGGCGCCGGCAGCCTTGGCACGGTCCGTCGCCTCCCGCAGGATTGCGTATATCGGCGCATTGCCAGCCGCCTGGTAGCCCTCGTCCTTGAGAACGTCGGCGGCCCGCTGGTGCTCGCTCTGCGGGAAGTACGCGGTCGCCACGATCAGCTTGGCGTTCGCCCCGGCGGCAATCTGACCGGCGCGGTCGACGGCACGCAGCGACGAATCAGATCCGTCCGTACCGACCACCACGGTGCGATAGGCGCTCATCCATACCCTCCCAGTGTCCGTTGCAACGCCATCCGCGACAGTAACCCGCTGTCCGCTGAGCACGAGCGCGATTCACGAAACCCGCACGCACAACCGGCAAAACAACGCGGTTTCTCCGACCGCTGGCGTCCACCGTGATCGATGGTAACCGCCTGGACGGCCGAATTGGCAGCAACCGTGACCTTCCCGACGTGCGTCGTTCCGACGTCGCCGACACCGGCCGGACCCATTTCATAACCCAGCTCACCGCCGACGCCAAACCTGTTATACACCAGTCAATTTGGCGACAATCAGCACCACCGGCTGTTCCGACCGAAGGACAACTCCGCAGTGGGAGTTGTACATCGTCGCGCCGGCAAGCCCACGATCATGAATTCCACTGGGCCCCAACATATTCCGGTTCGTCCGGGTCAGGACGGGCTCGCAGCCAGCTTCAGGGCGTCAGCCAGATAGGGAGCACTGACGCTGTCGGAGTGAGTCGATGCTTCCACTGGTGTGCCGGTCGCGACGACACGACCTCCGTCTCCGCCGGCGCCTGGACCGAGGTCGATGACGTAATCGGCCTGTGCGACGACACGCATGTCGAGTTCGACGACCACCACCGTGTTGCCTGCGTCCACCAGCTTCTGCAAGTGCACCATCAGTCGGTCGGTGTCTGCGGGATGCAATCCCGCAGAAGGTTCGTCGAGCAGGTAGAGCGCGTCTCCGCGGTGCGCCCGCTGCAACTCGGTGGCAAGTTTGACGCGCTGGGCTTCGCCGCCGGACAGCTCGGTCGCGGGCTGCCCCAGCCGCAGGTAGCCCAGCCCGACGTCACACAGCACCGTCAGCGAGCGCAGTATCTCGGTTTCGCCGTCGAAGAACTCGCGCGCTTGCTCAACACCCATATCGAGGACCTCGGCGATGTTGCGATCGCGCCAGGTGATCTCCAATGTGCTTGCCTTGTAACGAGTTCCGTCGCAGTCCGAGCAGGGGGTATAAACGCTGGGCAGGAACAGCAACTCGACCATCACCCACCCTTCACCCTCACAGGTCGGGCAGCGCCCCGATGCGACATTGAACGAGAACCGCCCGGCCTTGTAGCCGCGGCGTCGTGATTCCGGTGTCTCGGCGAAACGACGACGGATGTGGTCGAACATGCCGGTGTAGGTGGCGACGTTGGAGCGGGGCGTGCGGCCGATGGGCTTCTGGTCGATGCACACCACGCGCCGCAACCCGCCGATGTCGCCGATGATCTTGCCGTCAACCGGTGCGGAATCGGCTGCCAGCAGCAGGTCGTCGTCATCGGACGTGTCGTCGGTCGCACCGGTCACGGGGGCGCCCAGGTACTCGGCGACCAACGTCGGCAGCGCCTGACTTACCAGGCTCGTTTTTCCTGCGCCCGAGATTCCGGTGACAGCGGTCAAACATTTCAGCGGGAACGACACTGACACGTCGTGAAGGTTGTTGCGGCTCACATGTTCCAGCCGCAGCCAACCGTCTGGCTCACGCGGGGTGCGCAACACCGGCTTCGTCAAACCGAAAAGGTAACGGCGCGTGGAAGATTCTTCCACCTGTCGCAGACCTTCCGGCTGGCCACTGTACAGGATCTGGCCGCCACGCTCGCCTGCGCCGGGTCCGATGTCGACCAACCAGTCTGCGGCGCCGATGATGTCGAGCGAGTGCTCGACGAGGAAGACACTGTTACCGCGCCGCTTCAGCCCCTGCAAAATGCCCAGCAGCGCGTCCCGATCACGCGGGTGCAGCCCGGCCGACGGCTCGTCGAGCACGTACACCACGCCGAACAACTGTGACGACAGCTGGGTTGCCAGGCGCAGCCGCTGCAGCTCACCCGACGACAGCGTCGGGGTGCTGCGGTCCAGCGACAGGTAGCCCAGACCCAGATCCATGATCGGGTGCAGCCGTTCAAGCAGTTCGGCCGCCAAACGTCCGGCGGCGGCACGTTTTTCGACGGCGATATCGGAATCCGCGTGATGGGTCGGCTTACCGGCGGCCACGGGCTCCAACAGCTCGGCGAGCCGATTCAGGGTCAGGCCGGACAACTCGGCGATATCGAATCCCTCGAACGTGACCGACAGCGCCTCGGGCTTGATCAGCTTGCCGTGACACGTCGAACAGACCGCGCCGCGGACGAACTGGGATACGCGCTTCTTCATCTGCGCGCTCTTGGTGTTGGCGAAGGTGTCCAGAACGTAGCGCCGCGCGCCGGTGAAGGTGCCCTGGTAGCTGGGCTCCATCTCCATCGCCACGGCCCGACGCGTCTGCGCCGGCGTGAACCCCGCGTATACCGGCGCGGTCGGCCGTTCGTCGGTGTAGAGGATCCAGTCCCGATCCTTCTTCGGCAGGTCCCTCCACGGCGTGTCGACGTCGTAGCCCAGGGACACCAGGATCTCGCGCAGGTTCTGCCCGTGCCACGCCGCGGGCCACGACGCGATGGCCCGGTCGCGGATCGTCAGCGACGGATCGGGCACCATGAGTTCCTCGGGCACCTCGTAAACCCGGCCGATACCGTGACACGCCGGGCACGCGCCCGGCACGGTGTTCGGAGAGAAATCCTCCGCGAACAGCATGGGCTGGTCGGCCGGGTAGTGCCCCGCACGCGAGTAGAGCATGCGCACGAGGCTCGACAGTGTCGTCACACTGCCCACCGACGACCGTGCGCTGCCGGCACCACGCTGTTGCTGCAGGGCGACCGCGGGCGGCATCCCCTCGATGGAGTCGACGTCGGGAACACCCACCTGGTCGATCAGACGACGCGCGTACGGAGCCACCGATTCCAGGTAGCGGCGCTGCGACTCGGCGAACAACGTGCCGAAAGCCAGTGACGACTTACCGGACCCCGAGACACCGGTGAACACCACCAGTGCGTCCCGCGGAACATCGACATCGACATTCTTGAGATTGTGTTCCCGGGCCCCGCGCACCCGGACATCGGCAGGTATGTCCATCGACCGCTCATCCCACGACCGCTCCAACGATCTCGTCATCACCACGCGACACTAGCGGGGGCGCGGACGGGTAGTCGAACTCATACCGAGGGACACCCGGTGACGGGATTCGAACCCGCGTTGACGGCTTTGCAGGCCGGTGCCTAGCCACTCAGCCACACCCGCACTGATCACCACAGTGCCAGCCGGAGTCCCGCGCACCCACCGTTTCGATCTTGATGATCGTTAACGCTCGTCTTCCCCACCGGCCTGATACTCACACTGCCCGGGAGCGGAGTGGCCACAGCCATCAGCTCGAATCGGAGTCGGAATAGTACCGGCATCGTCGACGCCCGGCACGGACCGACGAGATCGTCCCGACCGAGGCCAGGACCGCGAGGCCGCCGAAGAGATACCGAGCAGCAGACACGTCACCGGTCTTCGACAGGTTGACAACGATACCGGCGAGCCCGGCACCGAATGCCCCGCAGATCAGCTGCACGGTGTTGATCGCTGCGGCCGCGGCAGGTCCCTCGGCCGGATCGTTCACACTGCTCATCGCCCAGGCCGACAGATGCGGCCATGCCACGCCGATGCCTATACCTGCGACCAGCAAGGCCGTCGCCCATCCAGCCACCGACACCAACGCCATCCCGTCGCGGACCAGCGCTGCCGCCGACGCCAGGCCGACCCCAACCACCAGCGGCGCCAACCCCACCGCCCGGACCACCACCCGCTGATTGCGGACAGACGCGCTGACGAGCTCGCCGACCGTCCAGCCGACCGACAGCACCGCCCCGAAGAATCCCGCCACCACCGGGGTGAGGTGAGCCAGCCGCTGGCCGAACAACGGCACATACATGTCGACCATGGTGGCGGCCATCAGCGCGCCCAGGGTCAGGTAGATCCACTTGAGCGGTCCGGGTCCGAAAGCGCTGGGCGGCAACACCGCCGACGTGGCCCGTCGATCGACCACGAGGAAGCAGCCGACCAGACCGAGGCCGACCACCAACATCACAATCGTTGCCCGTGCATCGTGCGGTAGACCGGCCACACTCACCGCTATCGCCGCCGCCCCGAGCAGCACCAGCGACCACACCGGGATCCCCGGCGTCGGAGCTCGCTCAGCGGCACGATCCCGGCCGGGCAACGCGACCGGCACCAGCGCGGACATCGCGATGGTCAACACCGCGAGCACGCCGAACGCCCATCGCCACAGCCCCCACTGCGCGAACAGTCCGCCGGCCGCCGGGCCGACCACGGTGCCGACACCCCACATTGCCGAGACCAGCGCAGAAGCCTTGGTCCACAAGGTGTTCGGCAGAGCGGTGTTGATGACGGCGTAGCCGAGCCCGGCCAACAGGCCGCCGGCGAAGCCCTGCACAGTGCGACTCGCGAGCAGCAGAGGCATGCTGGGGGCCAGAGCGCAGGCGAGGCTGCCCGCTCCGAACACCGCGAGGCTCAGCAGATACGCCCGACGCGAACCCATCCGCATGAGCACCGAGTGCACCGTCGTCGCTGCGACCACCGAAGCGACCAGATACACCGCGGTGACCCATGCGTACAACCGGTGACCACCGATCTCGGCGACGGCGCTGGGCAACAGGCTGATGGTGATGAACTCGTTGGTCGCGTACAGCAGCACACCGCCGGCCAGCACGGTCGATGCACCGAGGTGTTTGGGCCCCAGCAGTTGCCGCCAAGTCCCCTCGGATTCAGCCGCCACGGTCTCGGTCACGACATTGACGCTAGGAGCTCAACCAACATTGAGGTCAAGCAGGGCGGTCGCTCGGTTCGACACGGCCCTATTTGAGACCCGCGGCGTCCATCCCCCGCAATTCCTTTTTCAGATCCGCGACCTCGTCGCGGATCCGGGCAGCCAACTCGAACTGCAGATCCCGCGCAGCGGTCATCATCTGCTCAGTCAGATCCTTGATGAGATCGGCCAATTCAGCGCGCGGCATGTTGGAGGTGTCGCGGCCCTCGACGATGCCCGCACTGACCGCCCGGCCCGGTGCACCTTGCGCGCGGCGTCCGCGAGAGGCGTTGCGCCCGGAGCCACCGACCTCCACGGCCTCAGTGTCGTCGGCCTCGCGGTAGACCTGGTCGAGAATGTCGGCGATCTTCTTCCGCAGTGGCTTCGGGTCGATGCCATTGGCCTCGTTGTAAGCGATCTGCTTGGCGCGGCGCCGCTCGGTCTCGTCAATGGCTTCGCGCATCGAGTCCGTGATCTTGTCGGCGTACATGTGCACCTCACCGGACACGTTGCGTGCCGCACGGCCGATGGTCTGGATCAGGCTGCGAGTCGACCGCAGGAATCCTTCCTTGTCGGCGTCGAGAATCGCCACCAGCGACACCTCCGGCAGGTCCAGACCCTCACGGAGCAGGTTGATGCCGACCAGCACGTCGTACTCACCCAACCGCAATTGCCGCAGCAGCTCCACCCGGCGCAGCGTGTCGACCTCGGAGTGCAGATACCGCACCCGGATACCGAGTTCCAGCAGATAGTCGGTGAGGTCCTCGGCCATCTTCTTGGTCAGGGTGGTCACCAGCACGCGCTCGTCACGTTCGGTGCGGATGCGAATCTCGCCGATCAGATCGTCGATCTGCCCCTTGGTGGGCTTGACGACCACCTGAGGATCGACCAACCCGGTCGGGCGGATGACCTGCTCGACGAACTCGCCGCCGGCCTGGCCGATCTCGTACGGCCCGGGCGTGGCCGACAGGTAGACGGTCTGGCCGATCCGGCTCGCGAACTCCTCCCAGGTCAACGGCCGGTTGTCGACGGCAGACGGGAGCCGGAACCCGAAGTCGACCAGGTTCCGCTTGCGGGACATGTCGCCCTCGTACATACCGCCGATCTGCGGGACGGTGACGTGAGACTCGTCGATGACGAGCAGGAAGTCCTCGGGGAAGTAGTCGAGCAGGCAGGCCGGAGCGGAACCTGCCGGGCGTCCATCGATGTGGCGCGAGTAGTTCTCGATGCCCGAGCAGAAGCCGACCTGCTTCATCATCTCGACGTCATAGTTGGTGCGCATCCGCAGCCGCTGAGCCTCCAGCAGTTTGCCCTGACGCTCCAGATCAGACAGCCGCTCTTCCAACTCCTCCTCGATGGTCGAGATGGCACGAGCCATGCGCTCGGGCCCGGCCACGTAGTGGGTGGCCGGGAAGATCCGCAGCGAGTCGACCTGGCGGACGATGTCGCCGGTCAGCGGGTGCAGGTAATACAGTGCCTCGATCTCGTCGCCGAAGAACTCGATACGTACTGCCAACTCTTCGTACGACGGGATGATCTCGACGGTGTCGCCGCGCACCCGGAACGTCCCCCGGGTGAATGCCATGTCGTTACGGTTGTACTGGACGTCGACCAGCAATCGCAGCAGCCCGTCGCGGGGTACCTCATCGCCGACGTTCAGCTCAACCGAGCGGTCCAGGTAGGACTGCGGGGTACCGAGGCCGTAGATGCAGGACACTGAAGCGACCACGACGACGTCGCGCCGCGACAGCAGGCTGGACGTCGCTGAATGCCGCAGCCGCTCGACATCGTCGTTGATCGAGCTGTCCTTCTCGATGTAGGTGTCAGTCTGGGCGATGTACGCCTCTGGCTGGTAGTAGTCGTAGTACGAGACGAAGTATTCAACCGCGTTGTGCGGCAACATCTCCCGAAGCTCATTGGCAAGCTGCGCGGCGAGCGTCTTGTTGGGCGCCATCACCAGGGTGGGCCGCTGCAACCGCTCGATGAGCCACGCCGTGGTGGCCGACTTGCCCGTACCGGTGGCACCGAGCAGCACCACGTCGCGTTCGCCCGCTTCGATCCGCCGTTGCAGTTCGTCGATGGCGGCGGGCTGGTCACCGGCCGGCTCGTACTCACTGACCACCTCGAACTCGCCGCCGGTGCGGACCACTTCGTCGACAGCGCGATACTCCGAGTACGCAAGCACAGGATGTTCGGTCGCGAAGGCCATGTTCACCAGGGTAGAACTGACCTCCGACAACTTTCTGGGGTGTTCACTACCCGCGTAGGCTGACCCCATTCACCCGCCCAAGCACGAGACATTCGACCTGGTCGCCCGCACGAACACCGACCCGAAAGGGATCGTGCGGGCGGTCGACGTGTACACCGTCACGCCGTGGGGCCTGTACCTGGCGCGCCCAACCCCGGGCCGCGCCCAGTTCCACTACCTGCAGTCGTGGCTGCTGCCGCCGCTGGGGCTGCGCGCGACGATCTTCCACTTCAACCCGGGCCACGAGCGCGACCAGGACTTCTACCTGGACGTCGGCCTGTACACGCCGGGCGAGACCGCGTGGTATTCGGAGGATCACTACCTCGACCTGGTGGTACGCACGGGAATCGGCGTCGAACTGGACGACGTGGACGAATTGATGACGGCGGTACGGCACGGCCTGCTCAGCCCGGAGACCGCCGAGCAGGCGATCGAGACCGCTGCGGGAACCATCGACGGGTTGGCCCGCCACGACTATGACCTCGACCGGTGGCTTGCCGGCAACGGCATGGCCCTCACGTGGCGGACCTTGTAAGGTCGGCAATCATGAGCCCAACTAAGTACGCCGGGGTGACGGCTGCCGCACTGGCAGGACTGCTCTTCGGCGCGCAGTTGATTCCCGGGACGGCGGCAGCCGACCCCGAAGCACCGTCCCAGCCCAGTGCGGCACCGCAGCCAGCCCAGCAACTGCACAACGCCACGTACCGGGCCAGGATCGACGGGGTTTCGCGCAACGCGATGATCTCCTACAAGATCGACGACAACAACATCAACAGCGCCAACCCCACCATGCTGCCGGGCCGCATCTTCGAGGCCACCGGGGTGGTGTCCGAGCCGCAGCTCGCCGGCATGACGGTATCCATCGACTGGCCGTATTCAGCGAACCTGCACTGCGAGATCCTCGTAGACGACCAGACTGTCGCCCAGGCCGACACCTGGGTCGGGCCGCGGCTGACGCGCCCGCACGACGATCCGACCTACGGCAGCCTGGCGTGCGGCGCACCCCTGTCGACCGGCGCCGGACCCGTCGACGCCGCGGTCCCCTCTCCGGACAACCCGCCCGTCGAACCACCGCCTGCGAGCTAAGGCCGCCAGCCGGTGCTGTCAGCCCAGAGCCAGGCTCGCCGGTAGGCATCCAGGAACCACGGTTCCTTGGCGTCGGCGTAGTCCGGTGCGGCCAGGGCTGCTCGCTTGATCTCGCGGTACTCAGGCTGTACGCCAGGGTTGGCGGCCAGCCAGTCCCGGAACAGCAACGCGAACTGTTGATTCGGCCTTCCGTCCACCCGCACGTGCACGTTCGTCGGCCGACCTGGATCAGCCGATGCGTGAAAACGCTTATGCCACAACGCCGGATCACCCGAATGCGGCCCCGCGTGCGGGTTGTCGTACGTGATCGTCGGGACCAGCGGATAACCGGCGTTCAACAGTGGCCCATCGAATTCGACGGCGACATCTAGGGACGCCACGGTGATCTGGATGTCGATGACGTCTTTGGCGTCCATACCAGGCACCGCCGTCGAACCGATGTGATCGATCCGCACCGCACGGTGCCCGCAGGCCGCGTTCAGCCGGGCGATGATGCGCCGGGCCTGATCGGGCCATGACGCGTCGTAGGGTACGACCTTGGGCGGTACCCGCACGGGTTCGCGGACCTGCAGATTGTGCGCGAACGGCAGGATGCGCTCGTGCCAGAGGTCACGGGCCTGCTCGACCAGCGCGCCGGCGGAACCGGAGTTGTCCAGCCAGACGTCGGCCACCGCACGGCGCTGCGCCTCGGTGGCCTGCGCAGCGACGCGGGCGCGTGCATCCTCTTCGCTGAAACCGCGGTAGGCGATGAGCCGCTTGACCCGTGTTTCGACGTCGGCGTTGACGATCACCACCAGCGGGAACAACGGCGCCATCTGGGACTCCACCAGCAGCGGGATGTCCTCGACGATCACTGGGTTTTTCTCGGCCTCGATTGCACGTGCGATGAGCTCCGAACGCCGGTGCGCCACCAGCGGATGCACGATTCCGTTCAGCGTTGCGCGCTTCTCGTCGTCACTGAAGGCCACCGCCGCCAACGCGGGGCGGTTCAGCGCACCGTCCGGCAGCAGGATGCCGGCACCGAACGCGTCAACCAGCTTGGCCAGCCCCTCGGTCCCGGGCTCAACCACCTCTCGGGCGATGACATCGCCGTCGACGAGGATGCCGCCGAGGTCTGCGAATGTAGCCGAGACCGTTGACTTCCCGGCGCCGATCCCGCCGGTCAACCCGATGCGAAGCACGGCAACAGTGTCTCAGTGGCCCCGAATGAAGAACTCCCCGGCTCGTACTGAGCCGGGGAGTTCTTCATGCTATGGCTTCGCCTCAGGCGTTGCCCGCGAGCTTCTCGCGCAGCGCGGCGAGCTGGGCATCGCTGGCCAACGTTCCACCGGTCGGCTCCTCCGAACGCGAAGAACTGTTGGACGGCGGGGCACTGGCGGCCTCGGCCTCCGCAGCCGCGAACTTCTCCATCTGGGTGGTGTGCATCTTGTGGCGACGCTCGGCCTCGGCGTACCGGGCCTCCCATTCGTCACGCTGCTTCTCGAAGCCCTCGAGCCATTCGTTGCTCTCGGCGTCGAAGCCCTCGGGGAAGATGTAGTTGCCCTGATCGTCGTAGCTGTCGGCCATGCCGTACTTCGACGGGTCGAACTCCTCGGTGTAGTCCTCGTTGGCCTGCTTGAGGCTCAACGAAATGCGGCGCCGCTCCAGGTCGATGTCGATGACCTTGACCATCGCGTCGTCGCCGACGGCGACCACCTGATCGGGGACCTCGACGTGGCGCTCGGACAGCTCCGAGATGTGCACCAGACCCTCGATGCCCTCCTCGACGCGGACGAACGCACCGAACGGCACCAGCTTGGTGACCTTGCCCGGCACGATCTGCCCGATCGCATGGGTACGGGCGAAGTGACGCCACGGGTCTTCCTGAGTCGCCTTGAGCGACAACGAAACCCGCTCGCGGTCCATGTCGACGTCGAGCACCTCGACGGTGACCTCGTCGCCCACCTGAACCACCTCGGACGGGTGGTCGATGTGCTTCCAGGACAGCTCGGAGACGTGCACCAGGCCGTCGACACCGCCGAGATCGACGAACGCGCCGAAGTTGACGATCGAGGACACGACACCCTTGCGGATGGCGCCCTTGGTGAGCTGGTTGAGGAATTCGCTGCGCACCTCGGACTGGGTCTGCTCCAGCCAGGCGCGGCGGCTCAGCACCACGTTGTTGCGGTTCTTGTCCAGCTCGATGATCTTGGCCTCGATCTCCTTGCCGATGTACGGCTGCAGATCGCGGACCCGACGCATCTCGACCAGCGATGCGGGCAGGAAGCCGCGCAGGCCGATGTCGAGGATCAGGCCACCCTTGACGACCTCGATGACGGTGCCCTTGACGGCCTCGTCCTTGTCCTTGAGCTCCTCGATGGTGCCCCAGGCACGCTCGTACTGAGCGCGCTTCTTGGACAGGATCAGGCGACCTTCCTTGTCCTCCTTGGTGAGGACGAGTGCCTCGACCTCATCGCCCACGGAAACGACCTCGTTGGGGTCGACGTCGTGCTTGATGGAGAGTTCGCGGGAAGGAATGACACCTTCGGTCTTGTAGCCGATGTCGAGCAGGACCTCGTCACGGTCCACCTTGACGATGGTCCCTTCGACGATGTCGCCATCGTTGAAGTATTTGATGGTCTTGTCGATGGCGGCGAGAAAGTCCTCGGCCGAGCCGATGTCGTTGACGGCTACTTGCGGCGAGGTGACGGAGGGACTTGGCATGTGGTGGGTTGCTCCGGACAGGTTGAATCGTAGGGACATGGAAACTTGCGTATTTTTGGTTCGGCGCGGACGCCGAGATCATGCAGGTGCACCTGAGTCAACACACAGGTACTTCTAGAGCGTACTCGACCAAGGACACGCTGGACAAACCCGGTCCGCGTCGATCCTGGGCCCGCAGTGCACGCTCGGCGGCGCCGATCCTGGGCTGGCACATCAACTACCACGCGCCTCAACTACCACGCGCCGGATGTTGCCCCCGCAGCAGAGTCCGTCGGGTCGGGCGGGCTGGGCCTGGACGAGCGCCGCGAGGTGTTGTGCTTGGCCAGTTCCCAGATCACCAGCCCCGCCTGCAGACCGAGCGAAACCGAAATCATCGAGATCACGGTGGCGGGGAACGCCGAGTCGCCTTCCGCTCCGAACAACTCGGTCACCCCGATCAGGCCCATCGAACCCGGTACCAGCAGCCAAAACCCGGGCAGGATGAGGGTGATCGCGGGTGGTGCGCTCCGGCGCCGGGAGATGACGAGCGCTGACACGGTCAGCACGAGACCACCGCAGAAGCCGCTGGCGTAACTGCCCAACACCAGATCCCCGATGAACTGGGCGGCGAACGCCGTATAGACGATCACGGCCAGCCACGGCAAAAACCACAATGGGGGTGCCAAGAACAGCATCACGCCGACGGCGTACACCGCGACGCCAGCCCACGGCGCCCACGCGCCGATCTTGTTGATGGGGTCGGGGCTGAGCTGGCTGCCGTCCGCACCGAGCACTTGGGTGGCGATCAGGATCCCGAACGCCAATTGCGCGATCTGCATGAAGCCCGCTATCAGTCGGCTCGACCCGGAGATGACGTCGCGGGCCGTCAACTCGACGACTGCCATGGTGATCGCGGCACCCGGCAGGAACATCGCCAACGGTGGGATCAGCGCCCGCAGGCTCACATGGTCGTATCCCAGGTAGTGGGCGCCGGACATGCAGATCACCGACACCGCGAACGCGCTGATGGTGGGGACCAGGTGCTGCAACATCGCGACACGTCGCCCCGCCGCGCAGAACAGGCCGACCATCAAGCCGAGCACCGCCGCCGCGGCAAGGTTCACCAGCGTCGGCTCCAGCACCAGAGCAAGCCCGGCGCTCTGCACGCTGTATCCCAGCACCGAGACCCAGCCGGGATACCGGCTCTGCATCGCCAGGATGCGGTCGAGGCGGCTCTCACCGTCCGCGGGCCGGACGCGGCCCGCCATCGCGTCGGACACCAATCGTGCCAGCGGGAAAATCTGGTCGAATCGCAGCTCACTGGTGAGGTACGCCGATTTGACCACCGTTCCGGACTCGGTCGCCGGCCCCACCACCTGGACATAGTTGGGAAAGGCGACGAAGTCGTTGGGCACGCCGTATGCGGCGGACGAGCGCTGCACCATCTGTCGGACCAGGGTGACCGGATAGTTCGCGGCGCCCATCGCCGCGCCCAGCCGAGCGACGAAACTGACCTGATCGTTGGCGAGCGACTCTGTCATGGCGCGGACTAGTGGGCTGCCGCATCCCAGGTGCGGCCATATCCGACCGACACCTCCAACGGAACGTCCAGGGAGTAGGCGTTACCCATGTGCTCACGCACCAGCGCCTCGAGAGTGTCCCGCTCCCCTTCGGCGACCTCGAACAGTAGTTCGTCGTGCACCTGCAGCAGCATGCGTGATGTCAGGCCGGCCGATGTGATGGCCTCGTCGACGTTGATCATCGCGACCTTGATGATGTCGGCCGCACTGCCCTGGATCGGTGCGTTAAGCGCGGCCCGCTCGGCGGCCTCGCGGACATTGCGGTTGCTGCTGTCCAGCTCGGGCAGATAGCGCCGGCGCCCGAACACCGTCGAGGTGTAGCCGTCCTTGCGGGCCTGGTCGACGACGTCGCGGAGATAGTCGCGGATGCCGCCGAACCGGGCGAAGTACTGCTCCATCTGCACCTTCGCCTCTTCGGTGGAGATCTTGAGTTGGCTGGCCAGGCCGTAGGCGCTCAAACCGTAGGCCAGCCCGTAGGACATCGCCTTGACCCGTCGCCGCAGCTCGGGTGTCACCTCGTCGATCGGTACCTCGAACGCACGGGACGCCACGAACGAATGCAGGTCTTCCCCGGTGTTGAACGCTTCGATCAGGCCCTCGTCGCCGGAGAGGTGGGCCATGATGCGCATCTCGATCTGGCTGTAGTCGGCCGTCATGAGCTCGGCGTAACCGTCGCCTACCACAAACGCGTCTCGGATGCGCCGACCCGCCTCGGTGCGGATCGGGATGTTCTGCAGGTTGGGCTCGGTCGACGAGAGCCGGCCCGTCGCGGCGATGGTCTGGTTGAACGTGGTGTGAATGCGCCCGTCGGAGGCCACCGAGTTCAGCAGGCCGTCGACGGTCACCTTGAGCCGGGTGGCGTCACGGTGGGTGAGCATGTGCTGCAGGAACGGGTGCCCGGTCTTGTCGAACAACGACTGCAACGCGTCGGCGTCGGTGGTGTAGCCGGTCTTGGTGCGTTTGGTCTTCGGCATCTCCAGCTCGTCGAACAGCACGACCTGCAGCTGTTTGGGCGAGCCGAGGTTGATCTGCTTGCCGATCACGGCGTACGCGGCCTCGGCGGCATCGCGGATCTGGTCGGCGAAGTCGCTCTGCAATTCCTTGAGGCGCTCACTGTCGACCGCGATCCCCGTGTGTTCCATCTCGGCGAGCACTCGTTGCACGGGCAGCTCCATACGCCCCAGCAGTGACGACGAGTCGATCCGCGCGAGCTCCTCGTCGAGCGCGTCGGCGAGGTCACCGACCGCCGAGGCCCGCAAGAGCAGCGTCTGCACGGCTTGCTCGTCGACTCCCTCGGTGTCGTCGAGCAGCGAAAGCTGTTGCTGTCCGGTGTCTTCGGCGCGCAATTCGCGTTTGAGATAACGCAGGGACAGGTCGTCGAGGGCAAAGCTACGCTGCCCGGGCCGCACCAGGTAGGCCGCAAGCGCGGTGTCGGAAGTCACCCCCGCCAGGTTCCAGCTACGCCCGGCCAGGTCGTGCATGGCGAGCTTGGCCTCGTGCAGCGCCTTCGGCGGTCCCGGATCGGCCAGCCACGACGCAAGTGCCGCCTCGTCGTCAGGAGTCAGTGTCGTGGTGTCGAGGTAACAGCCCTCGCCGTCGGCCGCGGCGATGGCCAACGCAGTGGCATCGGAGTCGAAAGCTCGGTGGGTGCCGACCACCGCCAACCCGAAACGACGGCCATTGCTGTGCTCGGCCAACCAGGGCGCCAACTCACCGGGCGCGAGCACGCCGCCGCGTACCTCGAAGCCGGCCTCGACCTCAGGGTCAGCGGAGCTGAGGGTGTCGAACAGCCTGTCGCGCAACACCCGGAACTCCAGGTCGTCGAACAGCCGGTGGATGTGGTCGCGGTCCCACGGCAGCATCCGCAGCGTGTCGGGCGTCTGCGCCAACGGCACATTCTTGACCAGCTCGGTCAGCTCACGGTTGAGAACGACGCTGGAGAGATTGGCGCGCAACGCATCCCCGACCTTGCCCTTGATCATGTCGACGTTGTCGACGAGGCTCTGCAGCGAGCCGTGCTCGAGGATCCACTTGGTGGCCGTCTTCTCCCCCACGCCCGGTATACCGGGCAGGTTGTCGCTCGGGTCACCGCGCAGCGCGGCAAAGTCGGGGTATTGGGTGGGCGTGAGCCCATATTTGGCGACGACGGCGTCGGGAGTGAACCGGGTCAGCTCGCTGACGCCCCTGACCGGATACAGCACCGTGACGTCGTCGCTGACCAACTGCAGCGAGTCCCGGTCGCCGGTGACGACCAGTACCCGATATCCGGCATCCTGCGCCTGCGTGGCAAGGGTGGCGATGATGTCGTCGGCCTCGAAGCCCTCCTCGGAGAGCACCGTGATGCCGAGCGCGTTCAGCACCTCTTTGGTGATGTCGATCTGGCCCCGGAATTCGTCGGGCGTGGCCGAGCGCCCCTCCTTGTATTCCGGATACTTGTCCTTGCGGAATGTCTTGCGGGACACGTCGAACGCAGCGGCAACGTGACTGGGCTGCTCATCGCGCAGCAGATTGATCAGCATTGCGGTGAAGCCGTACACCGCGTTGGTGGTGAGCCCGCCCTGTGTCTTGAAGTTCTCCGCGGGCAGCGCGTAAAAAGCGCGGAACGCCAGCGAGTTGCCGTCAAGGAGCATGAGGGTGGGCTTGCTGGTGGGCTGGGCGTCCGTCACGCACCTAACTCTATGCACCGCCCCCGACGAGCTTGGATCGGTCTCTCCGTGACCGTGCGGGTCTGCTGGTCGACACACCGCTGAGCAGCAATATTTTGGGCACGCTCACGCGACGATCGAAGACGTGAGTGAAACGGGTGAGTCTTGTCTCGGGTGCTGCTGCGCGCCTCAAGCGTTTTCGGGCGCGCTGACGCGCGACGAGCGTGCGCAGAGTGCTGCCCGAACACGGCGTGCCGGGCAGCAGACCCGCACGGTCGGCGATACGTACCGCTAGCCTGGCTGGATGCGGTTTGCTGTGATCATCGCGGTGTCTGCGCTACTGGCAGGATGCTCGACCGGGGGCGGCGGGGAGACTCAGTCGACGTCGCAGGCCCAAGTGTCGGCGCCTACCAGCTCGGCGCAACCATCCGGCGCCAAACCGGCGCCGACGACGACCACCCCACCGGTACCCACCACTGCACCCGCCACCGGAACGCCGATGTCCCAGGTCATTCGATGGGTCGAGGCAGGCGCGCAGGCCGATCCCGCCGGTTTCCACACCGCCACCCGTGCCGGCGAGGCCACCAACCTCGGTGACGACGTCGCGTTCGTCACGACCGCAGGCAGGTGCGCAACCGACAAGCTGGTCAACGGAGAGCTGGCCTGCCTGGTCAAGACTGACGGCCTGCCGCCGAAACCGTCCGACGTGGAGGGCGAATGGATCTCGGGGTGGGTGGATTTCCCGGGGCCGACGCTGGAGATCGGCTCGCTGCACGGTGATCCGGGCCGGTTCACCTACGGCGACGGAACCGAACTGCCCACCGGAGAATCGATCGCGTTCGGAGACTACCGCTGCCGCGCCGACGCCGCTGCACTGATCTGCGTCAACTACGCACACCAGTCCGGGATGCGGGTGAGTCAGGCGGGCGTGGAGCCGCTCGGCTGCCTGAAGCCGACGCCGCCGGCGGTCGGCATCGGCCGACAGTTCACCTGCCCGGACTAACGCCAGCCGTCGGCCGCCTTGGCGGCATGCATCAGCGCGTCGCACAACTGCCGAAGCTCGTCGGAGGCGGCACCCTCATCGACGGCGGTGGCGAGATCCTCAGCCGCGCACCGAACCTGATAGACCCGGTCAGACAGTTGGGCGGCTTCCTCGGCGGTGAGCACCACCGAATCCGGGGCCAGTGAGGTGCCCTTCACCAGGGCACGCTGCTCGTATGCCCGCTGACGACACGACTGTCTGCAGTACTGCCGTCGGCGCCCCATACCCGTGTCGGCTACCTCACGCCCGCACCACCGGCACGGTTGCGGCCGATGACGTCTGGCAATTCCGGTGGCCATGGTCCCCGACTGTAGACGGCCGCAGGTCGCGATCGGCGTATCATGGACGGCTGAGTCGGGAACCTGGCAACGCCGTCAAGCGTTGATACATCCGGATAATTTCGTGTAACTGAGGAGTGTTGACGATGGCTGATCGCGTCCTGAGAGGCAGTCGCCTCGGAGCCGTGAGCTACGAGACCGACCGTAACCATGACCTGGCGCCGCGTCAGGTTGCTCGCTACCGGACGGACAACGGCGAAGAGTTCGATGTGCCGTTCGCCGACGACGCCGAGATTCCCGGCACCTGGCTGTGCCGTAACGGCATGGAGGGCACCCTCATCGAGGGTGACGTGCCCGAGCCGAAGAAGGTCAAGCCGCCCCGTACCCACTGGGACATGCTGCTGGAGCGCCGCTCGGTGGAGGAGCTCGAAGAGCTGCTCAAGGAACGTCTCGACCTGATCAAGACCAAGCGTCGCGGTAGCTGAACCGCTGACAAAAGCCGCGAGGGTGCACTTCGGTGCACCCTCGCGGCTATTTCTGGGTCAGCTCGGCACTCCGCGCGCCCGGTCCAGGCGTCCCCGGACGCCCCACTCGGCGACTTTGAACATCGCCTCACGGATGTTGGATCCGCTCATCTTCGAGACGCCCAGTTCACGTTCGGTGAACGTGATCGGTACCTCGACGACGCTGAAGCCGTTGGTGATGGCTCGCCAGGTCAGGTCGATCTGGAAGCAGTAACCCATCGAGTCCACCGCGGACAGGTCGATCTTCTCCAGCACCTCACGCCGGTAGGCACGGTATCCGGCGGTGATGTCGTGGATGCCCACACCCAGCAGTAACCGTGAGTAGGTGTTGGCGGTCTTGGACAGCGCCAGGCGCCGCCACGGCCAGTTGCGCACCGTGCCACCCGAGACGTACCGCGAGCCGATGGCTAGATCGGCACCCGCGTCCACGGCGTCGAGCAGCCGGTACAGCTCCTCGGGAGCGTGGCTGCCGTCGGCGTCCATCTCCACCAGCACCGAGTAGCCCCGGCCCAGACCCCAGGCGAATCCGGCCAGGTAAGCCGCACCCAAACCGGCCTTGGTCGTGCGGTGCATGACGTGCACCCGGTCCGGGTCGGCCAGGGCCAGCTCATCGGCCAGTTCACCGGTACCGTCCGGACTGCCGTCATCGACGATCAGCACGTGGACGTCGGGGCGTGCGCGGTGTACGCGGCCGACGATCAGCGGCAGGTTCTCCAGCTCGTTGTAGGTCGGGATGATGACCAGCGTGCGCCCGCTGGGTTTGCCATCGTCCTGGCGAGGGGTCTCCCCCGGGCTCGCTCCGTCACCGGGGACTGTCATGTGACTCCTTCATCGTCGCCGGCGTTCGCCTTCCGGCGCCGGAAAACTCTTGGCACGAACCCTCCATTTTGCCGTATCGCAACGGCCAACGCCGCAAGAGCGGCCCCGAAGCCGATGACCACCAGCACCGCTTGTACCAGCGGACCCCACTCGGTGGCCGGTGTCAGATCGGACTTGAGCCGGATCTGACTGTCCAGGTAGGCCGGCTGAAACCACTCGGTGCGCGCCAGCTCACGGCCATCCGGAGCGATCACGGCGCTGATGCCGGTGGTCCCCGCGACCACCACGTACCGGTCGTGTTCGACGGCCCGCAGCTGGGCGAATGCCAGCTGCTGGGAGCTCATCGTCGCGTCGAACGTCGCGTTGTTGGTGGGCACTGCCAGCAGCTGGGCCCCGTTGAGCACAGATTCACGGGCAGCCCGGTCGAAGATCACTTCCCAGCACGTGGTGACCCCGATGGGTACGCCCGCAGCATGTACGACGCCGTCGCCGGTACCGGGGACGAAGTAGCCCGCACGATCGGCATAGGACGACAGGTGACGGAAGAAACCGCGCCACGGCAGGTATTCGCCGAACGGTTGGATGATCTGCTTGTCGTGCCGTTCGCCGGGGCCCGTGACCGGATCCCACACGATCACCGTGTTGTTGGCGACGGGATCGTCGGGCGTGTAGCCATCGGCTTTGACCACGCCACCGACGAGGATCGGCGCCTTGATCGCGGCGGCTGCGGCATTGATCTGCGCGGCGGCGTCGGCGTTTGCCAGTGGGTCGATGTCGGAGGAGTTCTCGGGCCAGATGACGAACATCGGCTGCGGGGCGCGGCCCGCTCGCACGTCGTCGGCCAGCAGCCCGGTCTCGCGGACGTGATTGTCGAGCACTGCGCGTCGTTGCGCATTGAACTCCAAGCCGAGCCGGGGGACGTTGCCCTGCACCGCGGCGACGGTCACCGATGGTTCGTCGGCGACGCCGACGGCGGAGTGCCGCACCTGCGGCCACAGCAACGCGGTGCCCAACAGCACCACCGAGACACAAACGCCGGGTAGCACGACCGCCGGGGGCGGCACGCCGGGCTTGTGGCCGTGGTGCCACCACTGGACGATCTCCAAGGCCACCAAGGTCAGGCTGAACGCGACCAGCGCGACGGCGAACGACACCAGCGGCGCCCCGCCCACCCGCGCAATCGACAGTAGCGGGCCGTCCGACTGACCGAACCCGACCACACCCCATGGGAATCCACCGAACGGCACGGTCGACTTGAGCCATTCCGCAGCGACCCACAACCCGGCGAACCACAGAGGCCAGCCCGGTAACTGCCGGACCAGGACAGCCAACAGCCCGAACACCCCGCAGAACACCGCCTGCAGCGCCGCCAGCGCCAGCCACGGCACCGGACCGACCAAACCGCTGATCCACGGCAACAGCGGGAGGTAAAACGCCAACCCGAACAAGAATCCGTAGCCGAAACCGCCGGCCCGGGTGGTGGATGGCAGCGTCAGCACCCAGCCCAGCAGCGCCAGCGCCGCGAACGCCGTGGCCCACCAGCCCACGGGCGGGAAACTCGCCCACAGCAACAGTCCGCCTCCGACTGCGGCACCGAGCTGGGCCCAACGGTCGAGGGTCGCGCGGCCGAACCGGCGCCCCCATGAGGTCAGCGCGGCGAGGCGGTCCGGCGGTGGTTTGGTCGAGTCGGTGCTCGCCTCGGAATCGTCGATCTCGACGTCTTCCTCGAACCCGGCATCGTCCCCGTTGTCGACCGCCGACAGCACCTCGGTGGCGTCATGCGGGTGAGCACGCAGGCGTTCGAGATCGTCACTAGCCATGGATGACAACGCCCCGGTGAACGGTCTGCCGGCACTGCGGCAGCTCGGACCCCGCCGCCAGCCGCGGCAATGCGGGCACCCGCGACCGTGGATCGGTCGACCAGCGCTGCACGGCGTTCGCCGGCGTGCTGACCTCCAGCTGATCGGTCTCCCAGATCGCGTAGCTGGCCGCAGCACCCGGCACCAGCGTGCCGGTGACACCGTCGCGCACGCCGCCCGCGCGCCAGCCACCACGGGTGGCCGCGGCGAACGCGGCACGGGCGGACAGGGCACTGCGGGGGGTGTGGTGCTCGATCGCCGCGCGCACGGTCTGCCACGGGTTCATGCTGGTGACTGGGGTGTCGGAGCCGAACGCGAGGGGCACGCCTTCGGATGCTAACAGCGCAAGCTGGTTGAGCCGATGGACTCGGTCAGGCCCGAGGCGCTGGGCGTACATGCCGTGGTCGCCGCCCCACAGCGCGTCGAAGTTCGGTTGCATGCTGGCGATCACGCCCCACGAGCCGAGCTGGGCGGCTTGGGCGGGGCTGACCATCTCCAGATGCTCGAGCCGGTGCCCGCAGCGCGCCACCGCGGGTGCGCCCAACGCCTCGACGACGGTCGCCAGCGCGGCGACGACAGCGGTGACCGCGGCATCACCGATGACGTGGAACCCGGCGGCGATTCCCGCCTCGGTGCACGACCGCAGGTGTGCGGTGATGGTGTCGGGGTCGAGGTAGGAGTTGCCGCAGGTGTCGGGTGCGTCGGTGTAGGGCTCGTGCAGGTGTGCGGTGCGCGAACCGAGTGCCCCGTCGACGAACAGGTCACCGGCCAGCCCGCGGGCGCCGGTCTCGGCGATCAGTGTCCTGGCTTGGTCGGGGTCGGCGACGGCTTCACCCCAGTAGCCGATGATCTCGACGCCGTGGTGGAGCCCGCGCAGCTCGCGCCAATCGTCAAGGCCGCCGATGTCCGGGCCCGCGCACTCGTGGACCGCGACGATGCCGTGGCCGGCCGCATGGTCGAGTGCCGCGATCTGTGCGGCATGCCGCTGATCCGGCGTGAGGCGGTCTCGTGCCGCGGCACGGACCAGATGGTGGGCCTCGGCGCTGAGCGGCTGTTGCGGTGCGTACCCCGCAGTGTTGCTCAGCCCAGGCACCGAAGTGCGCAACGCGCTGCTGGCCGCCGCCGAATGCACGTCGACCCGGGCCAGGTAGGCAGGCCGGTTCCCCACCACGGCGTCGAGGTCCGCGGTGCTCGGCGGGGTGCGCTCGGGCCAGCCGGACTCGTCCCAACCGTGACCCCACACCGGACCCGCGGGGTGGCGGCGCGCGTACTCGGTGATCAGCCGCAGGCAGTCCGCTCGGGAGGTCGCCGCATGCAGATCCAGACCGCCCAGATTGAGCCCGGTCGCGGTGAGATGGACATGGCTGTCGACGAACGCCGGGGCGACGAAGCCGCCGTCGAGATCGACGATGCGAGCCTCGGGGAACTCCGAACGGCCGACGGCATCGCTGCCCAACCAGGCGATGATGCCGTCGCGCACGGCGAACGCCGTGGCGTCGGGGTTGGCGGGACTGTGGATCCGCCCGTTGATCAAGAGCTCGGTCAAAGGTTGGTCAGCCATATGTGGCTAGGCCGTCGGTGGCAGGCGATGCAGTTCGGGTTCGGTGCCCTGATGGTCCTCGCGTGCGGGCACGTCGATGATTTCTCCCTCGATGATTTCCCCGTCGATGTAGTCGCCACGTCTGCCGCGAGGTGTGCCGGCCTCTGCGGCCCAGACAAAACCGGGTGCGCTCGCCGTGATGATCGGTATCCGCTTGGCCGCCATCGCCGTCAGCACCGGGCGTGCCGCGGCCCGCGTCGGCGGCAACAGCAACAGCACCCCGAGTACCGAGCTGGCCAGACCGGGGATCACCACCAGCACGGTGCCCAGCGCCACCAGCAGACTGTCGGTGACGGCACCCTGCGCGCTGGTGGCCGAGAGCCCCGAGCGCAGCCGGCGAAGGTGCCGGTTCAGCTGCGAACCCGCCAGCACCAGCCCAACGACGAACGAGGCCAGCAGCAACAGCACGGTCCAGCCGAAGCCGATGGTTGCAACCAGGGCGATGATCACCGCCATCTCGACCAATGCGTAGATGCCGAACAGCCGCTTTGCCATACCTGTTCAACGGTTCGGCACGCCGCAGGGTTCCGCGCGGTCAGTCGGCCGCGCGCAACTCCAGTCCGACGTTGCGCTGCATACCGCCACGCAGTTTGCTGAACAGGTTGAAGGCCTTGCCGATCAGGCCGTAGCGCTTGCCGATGGCGTCGTACACCTCGCCGTTGCGGGCCTGGTCGAGGATGACGGCCTGCGCCTCGACCGGCTCACTCTCGGGGTTGCCCCGCATGTCGCAGGCCGCAAGGGTGACGCGCGGCGTGTTGCGGATGCGTTTGACTTTCCAGGAATCCGCTTGGGTGATGACCAACAGCCGGTCTCCGCTGGGGGCGGCCCAGATGGGTGTCGGCTTGGGCCGGCCGTCCTTGGTGAACGTGGTCAGCAGCACGTACTTGGCCTTGGCGACGTCGGCGAAGGTGACAGGCATGGCATCAAACTACTAGCCCTCGAGCTCGCCCTCAGTCTCCAGAAGCACTTGACGCAGCCCGTCGAGCGTGGCCGGTTCGGGACTTTCCCACATGCCACGGCCCGCCGCCTCCAGCAGTCGCTCGGCGATGCCGTGCAGCGCCCACGGGTTAGATTCGGCCATGAATTTGCGGTTCTCGTCATCGAGCACGTACTCGGCGGAGAGCCGCTCGTACATCCAGTCGGCCATGACGTGCGCGGTGGCGTCGTAGCCGAACAGGTAGTCGACCGTGGCGGCCATCTCGAACGCACCCTTGTAGCCGTGCCGCCGCATCGCGGTGATCCAGCGCGGATTGACCACCCGGGCCCGGAACACCCTGGTGGTCTCCTCGTTGAGGGTGCGAGTACGGACTGCGTCGGGTCGGGTGTTGTCACCGATGTAGGCGGCCGGAGCCTTGCCCGTCAGCGCGCGAACGGTCGCCACCATGCCGCCGTGGTACTGGAAATAGTCGTCGGAGTCAGCGATGTCGTGTTCGCGGGTGTCGGTGTTCTTGGCCGCCACGGCGATACGACGGTAGGCGCGGTTCATGTCGTCCGCGGCGGGCGCGCCGTCGAGCCCACGTCCGTAGGCGAATCCGCCCCACGCCGTGTACACCTCGGCCAGATCGGCGTCGTCACGCCAGTTGCGGCTGTCGATCAACTGCAGCAGGCCGGCGCCGTAGGTACCGGGCTTGGAGCCGAAAATCCGTGTGGTGGCCCGTCGTCGGTCACCGTGCTGAGCGAAGTCGGCCTGAGTGTGGGCGCGGACGTAGTTGTCCTGCGCCGGTTCATCGAGGCCGGCCACCAGTGCGACCGCGTCGTCGAGCATGGTGACCACGTGCGGGAACGCGTCGCGGAAGAACCCCGAGATGCGGACCGTGACGTCGATGCGGGGCCGGCCCAATTCGGTCAACTCGATCGGTTCCAAGCTGACCACGCGGCGCGACGCGTCGTCCCACACCGGCCGAACACCCAGCAGGGCAAGGACTTCGGCGATGTCGTCACCTGCGGTGCGCATCGCCGAGGTGCCCCACACCGACAGACCCACCGACACCGGCCAGCGACCGTGGTCTTCGTGATACCGGGCCAGCAACGAATCTGCCATCGCCACACCGGTTTCCCAGGCCAGCCGCGACGGCACCGCCTTGGGGTCCACCGAGTAGAAGTTACGCCCGGTGGGCAGCACGTTGACCAGACCACGCAGCGGCGAGCCGGATGGCCCGGATTCGATGAAACCGCCGGCCAGTGCCCGCAGCACCTGGTCGACCTCACCGGCCGTGGCCGCCAGTCGCGGCACCACTTCGGTTGCGGCGAACCGCAGGATGGCCGCAACCTCGGCGTTGTCGGTGAAGGTGTCGACTGCTTCGGCGCATATGCGGTCCACCGCAGAAGCGTCCCAACCGCTTCCCTGCAGGGCCGCGACCAGTTCCCGCGCCTTGGCCTCGGCGGTGTCGACGGCGGCACGCTCGTCATTGCCGTCTTCGGCCAGACCGAGGGCCTGTCGCAGCCCGGGCACCGTCTGCTCACCGCCGAACAGTTGCCTGGCCCGCAGGATAGCCAATACCAGATCGAGTTCGCTTTGCCCTGTGGGCTTTTCACCGAGGATGTGCAGGCCGTCGCGGATCTGCACATCCTTGATCTCACACAGCCAGCCGTCGACGTGCAGCAACATGTCGTCGAAGCTGTCCTCGTCAGGACGGTCCGCGAGGCCCAGATCGTGGTCCATCTTGGCCGCCCGCATCAGCGTCCAGATCTGCTGACGGATCGCCGGGAGCTTGCCCGGGTCGAGCGCGGAGATGGTCGCGTGCTCGTCGAGGAGCTGTTCGAGCCGGGCGATGTCGCCATAGCTTTCGGCCCGGGCCATCGGCGGGATCAGATGATCGACGAGCGTGGCGTGGGCCCGGCGTTTGGCCTGGGTCCCCTCCCCCGGGTCGTTGACCAGGAACGGGTAGACCAGCGGCAGATCGCCCAGTGCCGCGTCGGTGCCACACGCCGCGCTCATGCCCAGGGTCTTGCCGGGCAGCCATTCCAGGTTGCCGTGCTTGCCCAGGTGCACCACGACATCGGCACCGAAGGAACCCGGGAACGCCGAGTCGAGCCATCGGTACGCAGCCAGGTAGTGGTGACTCGGCGGCAGGTCGGGGTCGTGGTAGATCGCCACCGGGTTCTCGCCGAACCCGCGCGGCGGCTGCACCATCAGCACAACGTTGCCGGATTGCATTGCGGCGATGACGATCTCACCGTCCGGATCGCGACTGCGGTCGACGAACAATTCTCCGGGCGGCGGGCCCCAGTGCTCGACCACCGCATCGGCCAGCTCCGGGGGCAAGGTGGCGAACCAGTCGCGGTAGTCCTTGGCCGGCACGCGGATCGGGTTGCCGGCCAACTGCCCGTCGGTGAGCCAGTCGGGGTCCTGCCCGCCGCGTTCGATCAGGGCGTGGATCAGCGCGTCCCCATCGCCGGAATCCACACCGGGGATCCCATCGACGTCGCCGAGGTCGTAGCCGGCCGCGCGCATGGCCCGCAGCAGCGCCACCGCGCTGGCCGGCGTGTCCAGACCAACGGCATTGCCGATACGGGCGTGTTTGGTCGGGTAGGCCGAGAACACCAGGGCCACGCGCTTTTCCGCGGCGGGAATAGAATGCAGCCGGGCGTGCCGCACGGCCAGACCAGCCACCCGAGCGCAGCGTTCCGGGTCGGCGACATAGGAGATCAGCCCCTCCTTGTCGATCTCTTTGAACGAGAACGGCACCGTGATGATGCGACCGTCGAACTCGGGCACCGCGACCTGGCTGGCCACATCCAACGGGGTCAACCCGTCGTCACTGACGGCCCACTGTTCGCGCGAGCTGGTCAGGCACAGCCCTTGCAGAATCGGAATATCCAGCGCGGCAAGGTGTGCCACGTTCCAGGAGTCGTCGCTGCCGCCGGCCCCCACCGCAGCGGGCAATGCACCACCGGCGGCCAGCACCGTGGTGATCAGGGCGTTGGCGGTGCCCAGCAGCTCAAGCAGTTCGGGTTCGGCGGTGCGCAACGAGGCGCAGAACACAGGCAGTGGCCGGCCACCGGCGTTCTCGATGGCCGCACACAGCGCCTCGACGTAGCCGGTGTTGCCGGCCAGTTGTTGGGCGCGGTAGTAGAGCACCGCGATGGTCGGCCCGTCGACGGCAGACGTTTCCCGGTCCAGCCGGCCCCAAGTCGGCGTGGTGACCGGCGGTGCGAACCCGAACCCGGTCATCAGCAGCGTGTCGCACAGGAACGAATGCAAGTTCGCCAGGTTGGCCAGACCACCTTGGGCCAGGTAGACGTGGGTCTGCAGAGCGGCGCCCTGTGGCACAGACGAATGCCCCATCAGCTCGGCATCCGGGGATTGTTCGCCACTGACCACGACGGTCGGCACCCCACTGGCGACAACCGCGTCGATGCCGTCCTGCCAGGCCCGGTAACCGCCGAGGATGCGCACCACAGCCACGTCGGCCCCGGCGAGCAACTCGTCGAGCTCACCGGGAACCAGCCGTGACGGGTTGGCCCACCGATATCTCGCGCCGCTGGCGCGCGCTGCAATCAGGTCGGTGTCCGACGTCGACAGCAGTAGGACGATGGGATTCAGGGTGGAGTCAGAGGCGGACGACACCCGTCATTCGTACCGCACACGGCGGCCCGGGTCAGGGGCGGGTTTCGCCGAAGCGAGCGTGCCAGGACTGCCTGTACGGCCGGCCGGCCGCGGCGACGAGCACCAGGACGAACACTGCGAATGCGCCAAAAGCAAACATGGTCGTTCCTCTCGTAGTTCCGGCATGAACCCGATACCGACGGTCTCGGGTACTGGTTTCGACGGTACGTCCGATTACCGCAAAAATCGTCAACATGTAAGGGACAGAACTGCTTTACCAGGTGGTGACCCAGGTCACATCCGGCGTCGTGCATTCCATGCGGATCGGGTCGATACCGAGCATCGCCCGCACAATCGTCGCGAATTCGGGTTGCGACCGGGGAGTTCTTAGAATGGAGCCGGAGATGGCCCGAACCCGCGACAACGACGCCTGCCCCGGCGCACTGACGGTGCACCGGGCCGCTGACGGCGCCTTGGTGCGGATCCGGCTGGCCGGCGGCATGATCACCGCAGCCCAGCTCACCACCCTGGCCGAGGTGGCCCAGCAGTTCGGCTCCCCCGCAATGGAACTCACCTCGCGCGGCAATATTCAGCTGCGCGCCCTCACCGACACCGGCGCGGTGGCGGCCGCGCTGACTGACGCCGGCCTGCTGCCCTCGCCGACCCACGAGCGCGTGCGCAACATCGTTGCCTCCCCGTTGTCCGGACGGTCCGGCGGCGTGGCCGATATCCGCGACCTCGTCGGAGAGTTGGACCTCGCGATCCAGGCCGATCCGGTGCTGGCCGAGCTCCCGGGCCGGTTCTGGTTCAGCCTCGACGACGGCCGCGGCGACGTGTCCGGACTGGCCGCTGACGTGGGAGCGCACGTGCTCGACCCCGAGGTCGCAGCCCTGCTGTTGGCGGGCATCGACACCGGCGTCCGAATGGCGATCACCGACGTGGTGCCCACCCTGGTCGACGTGGCGACCCGATTCGCCGAGATCCGCGGAACATCCTGGCGGATAACCGAACTGGATGACACCGCGGCGCTGCTGGCCGGTCTCGAGATCAGCGCACCGGCAGGAATGCGGTGGTCACCGACGGTTCGGCCGCCGGTCGGTTGGATCGATCAGCGTGACGGCCGCATCGCTCTCGGCGCGGGCGTGCCGCTCGGGGTGTTGCAGGCGCGCACTGCGCAGTTCCTGGCCGCCATCGAGGCGCCGCTGGTGATCACCCCGTGGCGCTCGGTACTCGTGGGTGACCTCGACGAAGGCACGGCGGATGTATCGCTGCGCGTGCTGGCGCCGATGGGGTTGATCTTCGACGAGAATTCCCCGTGGCTGGACGTCAGCGCCTGCACCGGAAGCCCGGGGTGCGCCAAATCCCGTGCCGATGTGCGGGCCGACGCCGCCGAGGCCGCCAACACCCCCGGCACCACCCACCGGCATTTCGTGGGATGTGAGCGCGCGTGCGGCAGCCCGCCCGTCGGTGAAGTGCTGGTGGCGGGCGAGGACGGGTACCACCCGCGTTCCCGCGCACGCGAGGAGCAGATAGATTCCCGCGCACGCGAGGAGCACACAGATTCCGGCCCCCCGTAGGGTATTCGGGTGCTCGACTACATCCGCGATGCCGCCGAGATCTATCGGCAGTCGTTCGCGACAATCCGGGATGAGGCCGATCTGGCTCGTTTTCCCGCCGATGTCTCGCGTGTCGTGGTCCGGCTGATCCACACCTGTGGCCAGGTCGACGTCGCCGAGCATGTCGCGTTCACCGCAGATGTGGTCACCCGTACCCATGCCGCGTTGGCTGCGGGCGCGCCTGTGCTCTGCGATTCGTCGATGGTGGCAGCGGGCATCACCCGGTCGCGACTGCCTGCCGACAACGAGGTGGTGTCGCTGGTGGCGGACCCACGTGCGCCCGAACTGGCGATCCGGCTGGGCAGTACCCGCTCCGCGGCCGCCGTCGACCTGTGGGCCGACCGCCTGGGTGGCGCGGTGGTGGCGATCGGCAATGCGCCGACTGCGCTGTTCCGGCTGCTCGAACTGCTCGACGAGGGGGCGCCGACACCCGCCGCGGTGCTCGGTGGTCCGGTCGGCTTCGTCGGATCCGCCCAGTCCAAGCAGGAACTGATCGACCGTCCACGGGGGATGTCCTACCTCGTGGTGACCGGTCGGCGCGGTGGCAGTGCGATGGCCGCCGCCGCCGTCAATGCGATTGCGAGCGAACGCGAATGACAACGAGGGGAACCCTCTACGGCGTCGGGTTGGGCCCCGGCGACCCGGAACTGGTGACGGTCAAGGCCGCACGATTGATCGGCGAGGCCGACGTCGTCGCGTATCACAGCGCCCGCCACGGTCACAGCATCGCCAGGGGAATCGCCGCACGTTATCTGCGTCCGGGCCAGGTCGAAGAGCACCTCGTGTACCCGGTGACCACCGAGACCACCGACCATCCCGGCGGATACGCGGGTGCGATGGAGGACTTCTACGCCGAGTCCGCCGAGCTCATCGCGACGCACCTGGACGCCGGTCGCAACGTTGCGCTGCTGGCCGAGGGCGATCCGCTCTTCTACAGCTCGTACATGCACCTGCACACCCGGCTCACCGAGCGGTTCGACGCCGTCATCGTGCCGGGCGTGACGTCAGTCAGCGCAGCGTCGGCCGCCACCGGAACCCCCCTGGTGCAGGGCGACGAGGTGCTGACCATCCTGCCCGGCACCATGCCCGCCGAGGAGCTCAAACGCCGACTGTCCGACACCGACGCCGCCGTGGTCCTCAAACTCGGACGTTCGTATACCGTTGTGCGCGAGGCACTTTCGTCGACCGGCCGACTGGATGAGGCGTACTACGTGGAGCGGGCCAGCACCGACCGGCAGCGGGTGGCACCGGCCGGCGACATCGACCCCGGCAAGGTGCCGTACTTCTCGCTGGCCATGATCCCCGGCGGAGGCCGCGTGGCGCCCCCGGCTGCGGGCAGCGTCGTGGTGGTCGGCCTCGGGCCGGGCGACTCGGACTGGATGACGCCACAAAGCCGACGCGAGCTCGCCGCGGCCACCGACCTCATCGGGTACTTCCCGTATTTAGAACGGGTCGGCCTTCGGGCCGGGCAGCGCCACCACCCGAGCGACAACACCGACGAACCCGCCCGTGCTCAGCTGGCATGCAACCTGGCTCAGCAGGGCCGCACCGTGGCGGTGGTCTCGTCCGGGGATCCCGGGGTGTTCGCGATGGCCACCGCGGTGCTCGAAGAGGCCAAGCAGTGGCCGGGTGTCGAGGTTCGGGTCATCCCCGCGATGACCGCAGCCCAGGCTGTCGCCAGCCGGGCCGGCGCACCGCTCGGCCACGACTATGCGGTGATCTCGCTGTCCGACCGACTCAAGCCGTGGGACGTCATCGCGCAGCGGTTGACCGCGGCGGCCGAAGCCGATCTGGTGCTGGCGATCTACAACCCCGCATCCAAGACGCGGACGTGGCAGGTCGGCGCGATGCGCGAGCTGTTGCTGCAGCACCGCGACCCGAGCACACCGGTGATCATCGGCCGGGCGGTATCCGGTGCACAGCCGGGTGCAGACGAGAGTGTGCAGGTGGTGCGGTTGGTCGACCTCGACCCCGCCGAGGTCGACATGCGGTGCCTGCTGATCATCGGCTCGTCTCAGACGCAGTGGTACAGCGACCAGAACCGGGACCGTGTCTTCACCCCGCGGCGCTACCCGAGCTGACAGCATCCACCGGTCGTGGGCTGGCGTTAGGGTCGCCCTATGAGCACACGTCCGGCGGTGGACCGACTCGTCATCTACAAGCACGGCGTGGCTTATGTCAGCCGCACCGGGCCGGTCGACGGCGATTTCGAGCTGACGTTTCGCCGCGACGACATGAAAGACGTGTTGAAATCTCTGACGGTCGACGTCACCGGCGGCCAGGCGTCGGTGGGCACGGTCGCGTTCGACAGCCCGTCGGATCCCCGTACCGAACTGGCAAGCCGTAACTTACTGTTGGAGCCGGGCGGTGCACTGCTCGGGCTCATCGAGGCGCTGCGCGGCCGCGTTATCGAGGTCCGCTGCGGGGACCGACGTCACCGCGGCGAGGTCATCGGTGTCGACGAGTCCGGCGAGAACCGCCGACTGTTGGTGCTGCGTACCGAATCCGGCGCGGTGGGCCTGCTCGACCTTGCCGAGGCCGACCGGATCGATCTGATCGAGGATCCATCCCGCACCGACCTGGCGTATCTGATCGATCGTTCGCGCGCCGCGACCGCGGGCCAGGACTGCCGGGTTGCCGTGCAGATCCGGGGCAGCGCCGAGCAGACGCGGGTGTCCTACATCGTTCCGGCGCCCATGTGGCGGGTGTCGTATCGATTGGTTCGTGACGGTGACGCGTTGGTGCTTGCCGCCATGGGAATCGTGCACAATCCGATCGACGAGGACCTCACTGACGTATCACTGACTTTGACCACCGGACAACCGATTTCGTTCGATATCGACCTGTACCACGGCAGGACGGTGCGGCGGGCAATCGTTGAGGAAGCCGAACGCGTGGCGCTGGCCAAGACCACACGAGCCGCGAGCGATATGCCGGTGCTCGCCGCGATGCCGATGGCCGCGCCGTTCGACGCCTATACGGATGCCGCCGCCGAGGTCGAAACATCCGACAGCGGTGAATATTTCGAATACCGGTTGACCACACCGGTGTCGCTGAAGCGCGGCGGGGCGGCCATGGTCCCGTTGGCGGTGACGCCCGTCGACGGGGTCCGCCGCGAACTGGTGTGGCGAGACGGCGCACCTGCGCCCGACGTCGTGTTGGCCTTCACCAACAGCACCGGCGTGGTGTTGGAAGAGGGGCCCGCCGTCATCTACGAGCAGGACAGTTACGCCGGAGAGGCCATGGTGCCGTTCACCGCTCGCGACGCGAAGGTGCGGCTGGCGTTCGCCAAGGATCTGGCCGTGCGTTGCCGTAGCACCAGCAGCACCGACACCGTGACGGCCCGGGTGCAGCTGGCCGCCGACGCCGTGGTCGAGGAGCAGCGCGTCGAGAAAAGCTACACGCTGCGCGCCGAGAACGACCACGACGATGCCGTCGATGTCACATTCGAGCTGCCCCGGATCCGCGGGCACCGTATCGAGGCGCTGGACGGTGTCACCGATATCGACGACGATGGACGATTTCACCGGGTCCGGGTTGTGGTGCCCGGGCATCAGAGCGTCGAAGCCACAGTCCTCGAGACATGGCCGATCTTCACCGAGATCGACTACCGGGAACTTTCACCGCGCCAATTGGAGCAATGGCTGGCCGGACGGTCGCTGGACGCCTCGACCATCGATGAACTGTCCGGTGTGCTGGGACGCTGGGAACACGCCGACCGGCTCGACGCCGAGCGCCAACGCCTCGAAACCGGCCGTACGGAGGACTATGCCGCGCAGAGCCGGATTGCCGAACAGCTCAAAGTGCTCGGGTCCGAGGGTCCGGAAGGGGACCTGCGGCGTCGCCAGGTCGACCAACTCGAACAACTGCAGGATCGACTCAACGCGCTCGACACGCAGATCCGCGGACTGCGCGAGGACGCCGACGCCGCGCGCAAGGCTGCCTCCGCCGAATTGCGGCGGTTGATCGGCCAGAATGCGGCGTCTGTCGATTGACGGCGTTCAGCGCGCCCCGACCCAGGCTCTGACCCAGCTCGAGGCCTCCTCCACGGTCGCCACGGCGTGGACCCCGGCCGGCAAGGGCGGTCGGTCCACCATGATCACCGCCACCCCGGCATCGGCTGCGGCGCGCAGCTTCGGCTCGGTCATGGCACCGCCACTGTTCTTTGTGACCAGCGCATCGATGCGGTATTCGGTAAGGAGTGCCAGCTCCCCCTCATAGTGATACGGGCCGCGTGACAACAACAACTGACGATGTTCCGGCAGGCTCGCAGGCTTCGGTTCGGTGACGGCCCGGATCAGGAACCAGGCGTTTACCCCACGGAAGGCCGCGGTTCCCGACCGGCCGGTGGTCAGAAAGACGCGTGAATAGCCGTTGTCCGCAACGGTTTTCGCAGCTTCGGCGTCAGAGGCCACCACGATTGCATCACCGGCTTTCCAGGCGGGACGTGCCAGCACCAGATGCGGCAACCCGAGTTCGGCGCAGACCTTCGCGGCGTGCGCAGTGATGGTGGCGGCGAACGGATGTGTCGCGTCGACGACGGCGTCGATCCGCTCGTCGCGCAGCCAGTTCCGCAGCCCGTCGATGCCACCGAAGCCGCCGATCCTGACCGGGCCCACCGGTAGCGCGGGGTCGGGCACTCGCCCGGCCAGTGAACTGATCAGCTCGACATCAGGGTGCAGGGCCGCGGCCAGCGCACGGGCCTCACCGGTGCCGCCAAGGAGCAGAAGCCTCACTAGTGCCTGCTCCCCCGGCGACGGTCCGACGAGTAGAGGTAACTGTCGGAGAACCCTTCGGCGGCAAGGACATCGCCGACCACGATCACCGCGGTGCGGGTGACCTCTGCGACATGCATCTTCTCGGCGATGTCGGCCAGCGTGCCGCGCAACACGATCTCCTCCGGCCAGCTGGCGAATGCCACTACAGCGCAAGGGGTTTGCGGACCATACCCACCGTCGAGGAGTTGCGGAACCATGTGGTCGATCTGCGCGGCAGCCAGGTGCAGCACCAGCGTCGCGCCCGGCGCGGACAGGGTACGCAAATCCTCGCCGGCGGGCATCGCCGTCGACAGCGTCGCCACCCGGCTCAGCGTGACCGTCTGCGCCACCCCGGGGACCGTGAGCTCGCGGCCCAACGCCGCGGCGGCAGCGGCGAATGCCGGTACCCCAGGCACGATTTCATAGCTCACGCCGAGCGTGTCGAGCCTGCGACACTGCTCGGCCAGCGCGCTGTAGAGCGACGGGTCGCCGGAGTGCAGCCGAGCCACATCCAGGCCGGCACGGTCGGCGGCCACCAACTCGTCGACGATCTGGTCCAGGTTCAGCGGACCGGTGTCGACGACACGGGCGTCCGGTGGACACAGCGCGAGCAGGTCGTCGGGCATGATCGACCCGGCGTACAGGCATACCGGACAATTGCTCAACAATCGCTGGCCGCGCACCGTGATTAGGTCGGCCGCACCGGGACCGGCTCCGATAAAATAGACCGTCATGATTTGACCACCGACCACTGCGTGACCGGCAGCGCAGGGCGCCAGCCGGTGAACCCGCCGACCGCGCCGCCCTGATAGTGCTGATAGCGCCGCAGCTCGCCGCCTTCTTTCGAATACCACTGCGCCACAACCGCTTCTGATTCCACTGTGACGGCGTTGACCACCAGCCGCCCGCCGGCCGGCAACCGGTCGAGGCAGGCCTTCAGCACGCCCGGCTGGGTGACGCCACCGCCGATGAACACCGCGGACGGCTCGGGCGCGCCGTCGAACGCCTCCGGTGCGGCCCCACGCACCTCGACCCGCGCGCCATAGGCGATGACATTGCCACCAATACGGTTGCGGCGCTGGGGATCACGTTCGAACGCCACTGCCGTGCAGCCGGGCCCGCTGCGGCACCATTCGATCGCGATACTGCCCGATCCCGAACCGACATCCCACAACAGCTCCCCCGGCCGCGGTCCGAGCGCGGCGAGCGTGACGGCCCGGATGGACTGCTTGGTCAACTGCCCGTCGTGGTCGAAATCGTCGTCGGGCAGCGCGTGCTCACGCCGCTCGTCGGGCAGGTACCGCACGGCCATGACGTTGAGCGCATCGACATCGGCCGGCGGGCGCGACGCCCATTCTCGCGCCGTCGCCGAGCGACGCAGTTCCCTCGGGCCGCCGAGTTGCTCCAGCACCGTCAGCTCCGAATCCCCACGGCCGGTGTCGGTCAGCAGTTTCGCCAACGCGGCCGGGCTCGAGCTGTCGCGAGACAACACCACGGCCTGGCCACCGCGGCGCACGGCCGTATGCGGCTCGGCGGTGACCAGGCTGATGATCTCGGTGTCCTGCACCGACCAGCCGACCCGCGAGCACGCCAGCGTCACTGACGACACATGCGGTAACACGGTGACCGTATCGGCGCCGTACATCCGGATCAACACACTGCCCACCCCGTGCAGCAGCGGGTCCCCGCTGGCGACCACGTGCACGTCGCCGTCCGCACCGTCGAGCAGGGTGCGCAACGCGGGCAGCATCGGCGACGGCCACCCGCGCCGGGCCGCGCAGACGGTGTCATCGAGCAGGTCGAGTTGACGCTTCGATCCGTGGATGACTGTGGCCCTGGCCAATTCGGCGCGGGCCGTGGGCGCCAGTCCGGCCATGCCGTCGGCCCCGATGCCCACCACGATGATCCTCGATGTCATCTGTGTCCTCTGCTCTTCGCGCAAGCGCTCATCTGTGTCCTCTGCTCTTCGCGCAAGCGCTCATCGCGGCATCCTGCGCCAGATCGGGCCAGGCACGAACCGCGTCACGAAGATCATGGGCCGGATCACCCAGGGCACCCACACCGCTCGCTTGCCGTCGGCCAGCGCCGCCGCGGTTGCCTCGGCCACCTGTGCCGGGGTGCTGGAGAACGGTGCCGGGTCCATGCCCTCGGTCATCCGCCCGATCACGAAGCCGGGTCGCACGATGAGCAGCTGCACCCCGGTGCCGTGTAGAGCATCGCTGAGGCCGCAGGCAAAACCGTCCAGGCCGGCCTTGGCCGATCCGTAGACGTAGTTGGCTCGGCGCACCCGCGCCCCGGCGATCGAGGAGAACACCACCAACCGGCCCCTACCTGCGGCTCGCATGCGCCGCGCGAGCTCGGTCAGCAGGCTCACCTGGGCGACGTAGTCGGTGTGCACGACGGCCACCGCGTGTGCGGTATCGGCCTCTGCGCGGGCCTGGTCACCCAGCACGCCGAAGGCCAGTACCGCGGTGTCGATCAACCCGTGCCGGGCTTCGATGGCATCGATCAGCCCTGCGTGTCCGGCCACGTCGTCGGCGTCGAACTCGCACGTGTGCACCGCCGCGGCGCCGGCGGCCCGCACTGCCGCGACCTGGTCGCCGAGCCGGTCGGCGCCGCGGGCCGCGAGCACCACCGTTGCGGCCGGAGCGAGCCGAGCGGCCAGTTCCACACCGATCTCGCTACGGCCTCCGAAGATGACCACAACGCGCGGGCCGGGATCTGCCGTGTCGTTCACGGCAGCGATTATCTCCTGCGCTAGCGTGGACGCCGATGGCTACATCACGTGGCAAGGCAACCACCAAGCTCACCGACGACGCGCTGGCGTTTCTCACCGAGCGTCATCTGGCCATGCTGACCACGCTGCGGTCGGACAATTCACCCCACGTGGTGGCCGTCGGTTTCACCTTCGATCCCAAGACGCACATCGCGCGCGTCATCACCACTGGTGGTTCGCAGAAGGCGATCAACGCCCACGAGCGCGGCGTCGCAGTGCTCAGCCAGGTCGACGGGGCCCGCTGGCTGTCCTTGGAGGGCAAGTCCACCGTCAGCACCGAGACCGACGCCGTACGTGACGCCGAGCTGCGGTACGCGCAGCGTTACCGGACCCCACGGGTCAACCCCCGCCGTGTTGTGATCGAGGTCCGCGTCGAGCGCGTGCTCGGCTCCTCGGATCTGCTGGACCGTAGCGGCGAGTAAAACCCCACCGGAGCTCAGCCGGCCGGCACCACGATCAACTCGTGCGGTCGGTTGTTGACCGATTCCACCCCGTCGGCCGTGACGACCACGATGTCCTCGATCCGAGCGCCCCACTGTCCCGGGAAGTACACGCCCGGTTCGACGCTGAACGCCATGCCGGGCTCGAGCGGGAGGTCGTTGCCGGCCACGATGTAAGGCTCTTCGTGCACCGACAACCCGATGCCGTGCCCGGTGCGGTGCACGAAGGCCTCGGCCAGGCCCTCGGCGGCGAGCACGCCGCGTGCGGCCGCGTCGACCTGCTCGGCGGTGACGCCGGGCCGCGCCGCGTCGACGGCGGCCTGCTGCGCGCGCTGCAACACTCCGTAGCGGCGCGCCACCTCCGGATCCGGTTCGCCGATGCTGTAGGTGCGGGTGGAGTCGGAGTTGTAGCCCGGCTGGTACGGGCCGCCGATGTCGACGACGACGATGTCACCGGCCCGCAGTTCGCGGTCCGAGCATTCGTGATGCGGATCGGCGCCATTGGGCCCGGAGCCGACGATGATGAAGGCCACCTCCGAATGTCCCTCGGCAACAATGGCTTCGGCGATGTCAGCGGCGACGTCAGCCTCGGTGCGGCCGGGCACCAGGAATTCCGGCACCCGCGCGTGCACCCGGTCGATGGCCGCGCCGGCCTTGCGCAGCGCGTCGATCTCGGCGGCGTCCTTGATCATTCGCAACCGACGCAGCACGTCGGTGGCCAGCACCGGCACCACGCCGAGCAATTCGGTCAGCGGTAGCAGGTGCAGCGCCGGCATGGCATCGGTGACCGCGGCGGCCGGACCGCCGAGCGCATCGACGACCATCCGGTAAGGATTCTCGCCGTCGACCCAATCCCGTACCGCCACAGCCAGTTCGGGAATGGCCGACTCCTTGAGCGAGGCCAGCTCCATGCGCGGCACCACGATGGTCGGTTCCCCTGCGGCCGGCAGCACCAGCGCGGTCAACCGTTCGAAGGTCTGTGCCCGCGAGCCGACCAGGTAACGCAGATCGTAACCAGGTGTGATGACCAGCCCGGCCAAACCCGCCTCCGCCGCAGCGGCGGCCGCAGCGGAAAGCCGGTGGGCGTAGACGTCGGTGCTGAATCGGCTCAGGGTCATGGTGCTCGAGGCTAGTGGGACGCTTGATGACTGGCGACGGCAGTACCTCAGGCTAGTGTCGCTGGAATGTTGCTCCGGAGGATGTCATGACCGCACCTGTCCTGCTGCTCGATGGCGCCAGCATGTGGTTCCGCTCGTTCTTCGGTGTCCCGTCGTCGATCACAGCACCCGACGGTCGACCGGTGAACGCGGTACGCGGCTTTTTGGACTCCATCGCCACGCTGGTGACAAACGAGCGACCGTCACGCCTGGTGGTGTGCCGTGACGACGACTGGCGGCCGCAGTGGCGCGTCGACCTGGTGCCCTCGTACAAGGCCCACCGGGTGGCCGAAGCCGAGCCGGACGGGATACCGGACATCGAGGAAGTGCCCGATGAGCTGACCCCGCAGGTCGCCATGATCATGGAGTTGCTGGACGCGTTCGGGATCGCCACCGCCGGAGCGGCGGGCTACGAGGCCGACGATGTGCTGGGCACGCTGGCCACCCGCGAGCAGCGTGATCCGGTGGTCGTGGTCAGTGGGGATCGCGATCTGCTGCAGTTGGTGCGCGACGAACCGACTCCGCCGGTGCGGGTGCTCTACATCGGGCGCGGGCTCGCCAAGGCCACGAAGTTCGGGCCCGTCGAGGTTGCCGAGCAGTACGGGGTGCCGGCCGACCGCGCCGGCGCGGCGTATGCCGAGCTGGCGTTGCTGCGTGGCGATCCGTCCGACGGTCTGCCCGGTGTGGCCGGGATCGGTGAGAAGACCGCCGCGACCCTGCTGGCTCGGCACGGCTCGCTGGCAGCGATCCAGACAGCCGCACACGACAGCGCGGTGCCGATGTCCAAGTCGCACCGCGCCAAACTGCTGGCCGCCGCCGACTACATCGCCGCAGCCGAGCCCGTGGTGCGCGTTGCGACCGATGCCCCTGTCACGATGTCCACCCCGACGGATGCGCTGCCACTGGCCGCCAAGGAGCCGGCCAAAGTTGCCGATCTGGCGGCCGCGTACGGGGTGACCTCGTCGATCAGCCGGTTGCAGACGGCACTGGACCGTCTGCCCGGCTGAGCTGCGGACGAACTACTTGGGCCGGCCGACCTCGTAGGTGCCGTCGTTGTTCTGGAAGGTCACCGTGACCTTGCGCTTGGTGCCGTCGACACTGACCTCGCAGGTGAAGGTGTCACCCTTCTTGACCTTGGGGTTCTTGCCGTCGTTGCAGTTGACGTCGGAAACGCTCTTGTTGCCGTAACCGTTCTCCTCGTCGGTGAGGATCTTGGTCACGCCCTGCTGGGCCTTGTTGACGTCGAGTTCGGTGGTGACGAACCATCCCGGCTTCCAGAAGCCCAGCACGCCGACAACAACGAGCACGAGCACGACAAGGGCGCCGACGACACCGAGGACCACACCGAGCGAGCGCTTGGACCCTTCTTCCGCACCGGGCGGGGTGTACTGGCCGAACTGACCCGGTTGCCCGAACTGCGGCTGACCGTATTGGCCGGGTTGCCCGTACTGGCCGTACTGACCGGGTTGGCCGAACTGACCCGGCTGACCAGGCTGGCCCGGCTGACCAAATTGGCCCGGCATGGCGTAGGGCTGCTGGCCATACTGGTTGGTTGACGGGTACTGCGGCTGCGCGTATGCCGACTGGGACTGCTGATAGGCCGAGTAGTCCGGCTGCTGTTGCTGCGGCTGCTCGGGCTGTTGCGGATAGGCGGGCGGCTGCCAGGTCTGAGCGTGCGTGGTCGATTCGTCGGAGCTGGCCGGCGGCTGCCACGCGTCCGAGCCTGACGGCTGATCATTACCGGGCTCGGGCTGCTGACCGGGCCACTGCTGCGCCGGGTCAGATCCCTGCGGTCCGCTCATGACTCTCCTTGATCCCTATTCGCTGACGTCCACACCCTACCCCGCATCAACAGCCACGACGCCGCGCCGAACATCGGTGATGGCGCGTTTCGCGGTATTGCGCAGTGCCGGTGCGGGTGCGGCGTTTCGCACCTGGTCGAGCAGATCGAGCACCTGCCGGCACCACCGTACGAAATCGCCTGCCGAAAGCGGTGAACCCGAACCGGTGACGTCGGAGGCAGCCAGCGCGGATGCCAGGTCGCCGGTGGTGGCCCAGCGGTAGACCGCGGTGACGAACCCTTCGTCGGGTTCGCGGCTCGGCGCGATGCGGTGCCGCCGCTCGTCGGCACGCAGATCGGCCGAGAGCCGCCGGGTTTGGGCCAGCGCACGCCGAAGACCGGAGGTCGGGATGTCGAACCCGGCGGGCACTCCGGGAGTATCACCGCGCGATTCGTAGAGCACGGCCGACAGCACTCCCGCCAACTCGGCGGGCTGCAAACCCTCCCACAGACCACTCCGCAGACATTCGGCCACCAGCAGGTCGCTTTCGCTGTAGATGCGTGCCAGCAACCGGCCGGTATCGGTCACCTTCGGTTCACCGGAATCGTTCTCGATGAACCCGCGCTCGCTGAGCAGCGCGACGATCCGGTCGAAGGTGCGTGCCAGGGAGTTCGTCGCCGCCGCAACCTTCTGCTGGATCTGGGCGTTGTCACGTTCGATGCGCAGATACCGCTCGGCGATGCGCATCATGGCTTCGCGGTCCGGAAGCTGATTCGCTGGATGCCGGCGCAGCTGCTCGCGGAGGCCGGCCAACTCTGGATCCACGTCCCGGTCGAGTGCGCTGCCGGAGCGTTTCGGCTTGTCCGACGGCACCGCCAACCCGGCCGCCGCCGACCGCAGCGCCGACGCCAGGTCGCGGCGCACCCGGGGCTGGCGGTGCTCGACGCGTTTGGGGAGCGCCATCGTGCCGAGCGGCGCCGAGGCACCCGAGTAGTCCGACGACGAAATACGACCTGCCCAGTGATGTTCGGTGAGTACCAGCGGCCTGGGGTCGTCACTGTCGCGGTCGGGTTCGAGCACCACCGCCAGACCACCGCGCCGCCCGTGGGTGATGGTGATGATGTCCCCACGGCGCAGCCCGGCCAGCGCCTCGGTGGCTGCCTGCCGGCGCTGCAGCCGCGAGGCGCGGGACTGGGCACGTTCCCGCTCACCGATTTTCGCGCGCAACCGCGCGTAGTCGAGCACCTCCGACTCGTGCCCGTCCAGTTCGGTGGCCAGCTCGCCCAGCATCCGCTCGCCGCGGGCGACGCCGCGGACCAGGCCCACCACCGAGCGGTCGGCCTGGTACTGCGCAAAAGATCGCTCCAGCAGCTTGTGCGCCTGCTCGGGCCCCATGTGCTGAACCAGGTTGATGGTCATGTTGTACGACGGCGCAAAGGAACTGCGCAACGGGAAGGTTCGGGTGGACGCGAGGCCGGCGACCTCGGCGGGGTCGGCGGTGGTGTCGTCCGGGCGCCACAGCACCACAGCGTGGCCCTCGACGTCGATGCCGCGCCGCCCCGCGCGCCCCGTGAGCTGGGTGTACTCCCCCGGTGTCAACGGTAGGTGCTGTTCGCCGTTGTACTTCACCAGCCGCTCCAGCACCACGGTGCGGGCCGGCATGTTGATCCCCAAAGCCAGTGTCTCGGTGGCGAATACCGCCTTGACCAGGCCCGCGGTGAACAGCTCCTCCACAGTGTGACGGAACGTCGGCAGCATGCCTGCGTGGTGGGCGGCCAGTCCGCGCAACAGACCTTCCCGCCATTCGTGATAGCCGAGCACGACCAGATCGGACTCGGCCAGGTCCGCGCAGCGCCGGTCCACCACCTCGGCGATGCGGGCGCGTTCCTCATCGGTGGTCAGCCGCAGCCGCGACCGCAGGCACTGTTTGACCGCCGCATCACAACCCGCGCGGGAGAACACGAACGTGATCGCGGGCAACAACCCCTCGGCGTCGAGGACGTCGATCACGTCCGGTCGGCTCGGCGGCCGGTACAGCTGCGGCGGCCGGCCTCGCCCCCGCGGCTGCCAGTCCGCGAGCCGTTCGGCCTCGCGGCGATGGGCGATGTGCCGCACCAGTTCTGGGTCCACCAGCGTGCGGTCGGAGCCGTCGAACAGGTCGAACAGCCGCTTGCCCACCATCATGTGCTGCGACAGCGGCACCGGTCGGTGCTCGTCGACGACGACGGTGGTGTCGCCGCGGACGGTCTGGATCCACCCGCCGAACTCCTCGGCGTTGCTCACCGTGGCCGAGAGACTGACCAGCAACACCTCCTCCGGCAGGTGCAGTATCACCTCTTCCCACACCGCGCCGCGCATCCGGTCGGCCAGGAAGTGCACCTCGTCCATCACGACATAGGAAAGCCCATGCAGCGCAGACGAATTCGCGTACAACATGTTACGTAGTACTTCGGTGGTCATCACCACCACGTCGGCATCACCGTTGATGGACTGATCACCGGTGAGCAACCCGATCTTCTCCGCGCCGTACCGGGCGACCAGATCGTTGTGCTTCTGATTGCTCAGCGCCTTGATCGGGGTCGTGTAGAAGCACTTTCCGCCGGCCGCCAGGGCCAGGTGCACGGCGAACTCGCCGACGACCGTCTTGCCGGCACCGGTGGGCGCGCAGACGAGGACTCCGTGACCGCTCTCCAATGCGCTGCAGGCGCGCACCTGGAAGTCATCGAGAACGAACGGGAGTTGCGCGGTGAATGCGGCCAGCTCGTCAAGAGTTTCGCCGCCCGGCTCAGGTCGCGTCGTCATCGATGCTGAGCCTCGTTGGTCGTGACGCCGGTGGCGTCTTCGGAGCCGCAGACGTCGGCGCAGACACCGGAGCCGGTGGCTCGATCGGTTCGGTGGTGCCGATAGGTGCGGCCTCGTCGTCGTCCACCTCGGCTTCGGCCAACCGCGCCTTGCGCCGGTCGTGGACCCGGGCGATCTGGATGGCCAGCTCCAGCAGCAACGTCAGCGCACAGGCCAGTGCCAACATCGTGAAAGGATCCGATCCGGGTGTGGCGAAGGCGGCAAAGACGAACAGGCCGAAGATGAGCCCGCGCCGCCATGCCTTGAGCTTTGCGTAGCTGAGCACTCCGACGAGGTTGAGCATGATGATCAGCAACGGGAACTCGAAGCTGATGCCGAACACGAGCAGCAGATTGATCAGGAAACCGAAGTACTGGTCGCCGGACAGTGCGGTCACCTGAACGTCGCTGCCGACGGTCAGCAGGAAGCCCAACGCCTTCGCCAGCACGACGTAGGCCAGCACCGCACCGGTGACGAACAGCGCAGCGCCGAAGCCGACGAAGGCCATCGCGAACCGGCGTTCCTTCTTGTACAGCCCGGGCGTGATGAACGCCCACACCTGGTAGAGCCACACCGGGCACGCGATCACCACACCGGCCGCGAGCGCGACCTTCAGACGCAGCATGAACTGGTCAAAAGGCGCGGTGGCGAGCAGTCGGCATTCGCCGTTGGGCGCAATGGCCGCACGGGACGAGGCCGGCAGCGCACAGTACGGACCGCGCAGCCATTCGCCCAGGCTGTGCAGCCCGAAAATGCCGTGGGTGTACCAGAAGAACCCGAAGATCATCGTGACGATGACGGCCGCGACAGAAATCAGCAGCCGTGACCGCAACTCGGTGAGATGGTCGACCAGCGACATGGTGCCGTCGGGATTGACCCGCGAACGGCGACGGCGGGGATCGAATTTTCTGAAGATGCCGGAGCTCTGCACAGATGTGAAGTGGGGGTCGGAGACACGACCTACCGACGCGGTCGTAAACCGCGATCAGGGTCGAGCCGCGTCAGGCCGTGTGTCGGTCCGGGGACTGTTCGGGTGCGGGCGCGGCGACATCGGGCCGCGGCGCCGCCACATCGGCGCGTTCGGATGCAATCGGCCTGGCCGGCGGAGCGTCCTCCGACCTGGACTCAGACTGCATCTCCTTGATCTCCGACTTGAAGATCCGCATCGACTTACCCAGTGAACGCGCCGCGTCCGGAAGCTTCTTCGCACCGAACAGCAGCACAAACACAGCGATCACGATGATCCAGTGCCAGGGTTGTAGTCCGCCCAATTTGGTTACCTCCAGACGTCTTCGCCGAGTCTACCCGTCAACCTCGACCGCACCGTAGGCGTGCAGCGCTGCCGTGGCCGCAGCCCGCACCTGCTGCGCCAACGACTCGGGCGCCAGCACCCGCACCGCGGAACCGAAGCCCAGCACGAACCTGGCCATCCAGTCCTCGGACGCGAAGGTCATGGCCGCCTCGACCGCGCCGTCGGGCAGCTCGGTCACCACCCGCAACGGGTAGTAGTCGAACATCCACGACGCCGAGGGGGCGATGAGCAGCGTGGCTGACGGCAGCGCCGGATCGGCGTCGAACAGCGATGTATCCGGGCCCGCGTGCACGGCCGGGGGAGGCGGCGTCGAGGCCTCCGCGAGCAGCTGCGCGTCGACGATGCGATCCAAGCGGAACAGCCGTACCGCCTCGGCACTGCGGCACCACGCCTCCAGGTAGCTGTTGTCCCCGACCAGGGCCACCCGGATGGGATCCACCGTGCGGGTGGTCAGCGAATCACGTGACGCCGAGTAGTACTCCAGCGTCACCGCGCGGCCGTCGCGGACCGCGGCCCGCACTGTCGCGGCGGCCTCGCTCTCGATCGGTACAGGGTCCTCGATGGCAGCCAGCTGAGCACCGGCAGCCGACTCGATCTTGGCGATCGCACTGCGCGCGGCCTCCGGGTCGACCATGCCCGGGACATCGACGAGTGCCCGCAGCGCCACCAGGATCACCGTGGCCTCTGTGGAGGTCAGCCGCAGCGGCTGATCCACGCCGGCAGAGAACGTCACCTCGATGGTGTCGTCGGTGAAGTCGAAATCGATCAGGTCACCGGGGCTGTAACCGGGCAACCCGCACATCCACAGTTGCTCGAGGTCGGAGTCGAGTTGCTTGCGGCTGACGCCGAGGGCTTCGGCCGCTTCCGCCCGCGTGACCTTGGGGTTCGCCTGGAAATACGGAACCATGTTGAGCAGCCGAACCAAGCGGGCCGATACCTGGCTCATGCGCGATCCGCCTGCGCCCGCAGCCTCTCCACCACGTCGTCGCGCAACGCCGACGGCTCCAGCGCCACGGCGTCGGCGCCGTAGCTCGCGATCTCACGGGCGAGCCGGTCATGCATGCCGAGTTCGACGGTGATCTCTTCCCCCGCACGGCCGCCCAGAGCACGCGGCGTGGTCGTGACGGCCTGCCGGCGCAACGCGGTCGCCCGCCCCCCGGCTACCCACACGCGGGCCCGTTCCCCGGTGGGCACGTCGGCAACGACGCGCCGCACGATCTCCCGCACGTTGACACCTTCGGGTCTGTGCACCGCACCGGCCTCTCCGATCAGGGTGACGTCGCAACCGATCCTCGACAGGCGGAACGTACGGGTGTCATCACGGTCGCGGTCGTGCCCGACGAGATACCAACGGCCGCGGTGGGTGACGACACCCCACGGTTCGACCGTGCGGGTGGTGTAGCCCGCGGTGCGCGACGGCCGGTGTTCGAATTGCACGACGTGTCCGGAGTCGATGGCGGACAACAGGATCCGCAGCACCTGCTCGGACCCGCGCAGGCCGGGCAATACCGCGGTCGAGGTGATCGCGGCACCGGCGCCGTCGGCATCGACCTCCACCCCGGCAGCACGCAGTTTCAGCAGCGCCCCCTGGGTCGCGGTGACCAGCTCCGGTGACTGCCACAGCTGCGTGGCGACAGCGACGGCAGTGGCCTCGTCGCCGGTCAGTTGCACGGGAGGCAACGCATAAGCATCGCGGTTGATCCGATAGCCCTCGGTCGGGTCGAATTTCGACACCCGGCCGGTCTCCAGCGGGATGCCGAGATCACGCAACTCGTTCTTGTCGCGCTCGAACATCCGGGAGAACGCTTCGTCACTGGGGCTGTCGGCGTACCCGGCCACGCTTGCACGAATCTTCTCCGCGGGCAGGAATGTTCGAGTGGACAGCAGTGCGATGACGAGGTTCATCAACCGCTCGACCTTGGATGTCGCCACAGCAAGGAGTTTAAGGGGCAACTGGGAGGGATCCGCGGGCCGATCACATGCTGGCGATGAGCCGCTTGACCCGCTCGTCGACCGACCGGAACGGATCCTTGCACAGCACGGTGCGCTGCGCCTGATCGTTGAGCTTGAGGTGCACCCAATCGACGGTGAAGTCTCGCCCGGCTTCCTGCGCAGCGCTGATGAACTCACCGCGCAGCTTGGCCCGCGTCGTCTGCGGCGGCGTGTTCACCGCTGCGTCGATCTCCTCGTCGGTGGTGATCCGGGCGACCAGACCCTTGCGCTGCAGCAGGTCGAACACGCCACGCCCACGCTTGATGTCGTGGTAGGCGAGGTCGAGCTGGCTGATCTTCGGGTCGGACAGCTCCATGTTGTAGCGATCTTGGTAGCGCTGAAACAGCTTGCGCTTGATCACCCAGTCGATCTCGGTGTCGACCTTGGCGAAGTCCTGGCTCTCGACCGCGTCGAGCTGCCGGCCCCACAAGTCCACCACCTGTTCGATCTGCGTGTTGGTTTCGCGCGTCTGCAGATACTCCACCGCGCGGCTGTAGTACTCGCGCTGAATGTCCAGTGCACTGGCCTGCCGGCCGCCTGCCAGCCGCACCGGACGCTTGCCGGTCAGATCATGACTGACCTCGCGGATCGCCCGGATCGGGTTGTCCAGAGAGAAATCTCGGAACGGCACGCCGGCCTCGATCATCTCCAGCACCAGCGATGCGGTGCCCACCTTGAGCATGGTGGTGGCCTCGCACATGTTGGAGTCACCGACGATGACGTGCAGCCGCCGGTACTTCTCGGCGTCGGCGTGCGGCTCGTCGCGAGTGTTGATGATCGGCCGCGACCGGGTGGTAGCGCTCGAGACACCTTCCCAGATGTGCTCGGCCCGCTGCGATAGGCAGAAGGTGGCGGCCTTCGGCGTTTGCAGCACCTTGCCGGCGCCGCAGATCAGCTGCCGGGTCACCAGGAACGGCAACAGCACATCGGCGATCCGGGAGAACTCCCCGGCGCGCACGATGAGGTAGTTCTCGTGGCAGCCGTACGAGTTGCCCGCCGAGTCGGTGTTGTTCTTGAACAGGTAGATGTCACCGCCGATGCCCTCGTCGGTGAGCCGCTGCTCGGCGTCGATCAGCAAGTCCTCCAGTACGCGCTCACCGGCACGGTCGTGGGTGACCAGCTGAACGAGGTTGTCGCATTCGGCGGTCGCGTACTCGGGGTGACTGCCCACATCCAGATATAGGCGAGCACCGTTGCGTAGGAAGACGTTGGAACTGCGGCCCCACGACACGACTCGCCGGAACAGATAGCGAGCAACCTCGTCGGGGCTGAGCCGGCGATGGCCATGGAACGTGCAGGTCACACCGAATTCTGTCTCGATGCCCATGATTCGTCGCTGCACACTATCGAGCTTACGGGGTAGCTCTCAGTATCGGTGGGCAACGTGCGGTCCCGTCGGCAGATGCCGACTATCGCCAAGGCTTCCACCCGATGATCCGCAGGTACGCGTACGCGGCAGCACGCGGTACTTCTCCCGCGGGTCGGGATCGGTCAGATGGCGATCGTATTCAGAGTTCGTCGGCGAGAGAGCCGTCGGGCAACCGCACCATCGGCCTGGATGGCGTCGATGAACGCATCGGCCATATGCAGGCCCATCGCGGCGATGATTCCGGCCGCCTCGTGCGGGAAGTCGGTGTCGAAGACGCCTTCGGCGCGGCCCTGCCTGATGATCGCCTCCAGGAAGGGCGCCGTGGTGCGCACCGAGCCCTGCGTCATCTTCTGCCGCAACAGCGCGTTGTTCTCGTCATGCCACAGCTGGATCAGGGTGGCAACAGCAGTCACGTTCTCCGATTTCCATGCGTACGACGCCGCGAAGTACGCGTGGAGTTTCTCCAATGCTGTGATGTCGGGAGCGTCGACGATGCGGCGCAGGCCGGCGGTGGCGCTCTCCCCCATCTGCTCGACGATGCCTTCCAGCAGCGTAGCCACCGTCATCATCGCGATCCGGCTGTCGCAGCTGGGCGATCTGCTGTCCGACCTGTTCACCAGCGGCACCCTGCCCTGCATCCTGGGAGCGGCGATGCTGATGCTGGGCTTGATCGTGATTGCCTTCCATCAGTACTGGTACAGCGTGACGGCCGTGCTCATCTCGCTGTTCGGATGGTTCGTGGCGTTGCGCGGCGTAACGATGATGGCCTTCCCGTCGGCGATCCGGACCGGCGCCGACACCACGCTGGGCAGTTCGGGCCTGCTGATCGCGGCGAGGATCTTCTTCCTGCTGCTGACAGCGATGGGCCTGTGGTTCACCTATGTGGGCTGGCGTCCGGAGACCGCCGAGCACTGATACCCCAAACCTTTCCCAACCTGGCCCACAAGGCCGTGGCATCGGATCAGAATTAACTGATGTCCTCGCGCAGCGCTCCGGTGGACGGATTCCGATTGGCGTTCGATCGGCGCGGCATCGCGGGCGGGCCGCCCGTGGTGCTGCTGCACGGCTGGCCGGGCAACCGGCGGGACTATCGCAAAGTGGTGCCGCTGCTGACCGACGTGGCCGACGTGATCGTGCCTGACCTGCGCGGATTCGGCGGCTCCGACAAACACGCGGCGGCCGTGCAGCACTTTTACAGTGCCACCGCCCAGGCCGCCAGCGTGGTCGGCCTGATCCATGAATTAGGTCTCAGCGACGTTGTGCTGGCCGGCTACGACGTCGGCAGCCGGGTGGCACAGAGTGTGGCCCGCATGCACCCCCACCTCGCGAAGGCGCTCGTCCTCTCCCCTCCGCTGCCCGGAGCGGGTGACCGGGTGCTCAGCCCGCACGCCCAGCACGAGTTCTGGTATCAGGCGTTTCACCAGTTGCCGATCGCCGAGCGGCTGATCGACGGGAACCCCGAGATTGTCCGGGAGTATCTGCGCCACTTCTGGAACCATTGGTCAGGGCCGGGATTCACGGTCACCGACGACGATCTGGACCGACTCGTCGCCGACTACGCACTGCCCGGAGCATTCGTCGCCTCGCTGGGCTGGTACCGCGCCGGAGCCGGCACCGTCGCCCAGTCGTTGACTGAACTGCCGCCGGACCGGGCCGTCAAGATCCACGCCCACACCGATGTGCTGTGGCCCGAGCACGATCCACTGTTCCCGACAGCCTGGGCCGACCGTCTCGACGACTACTTCCTCGACGTGCAGTTGCACACGGCCGACGGCGTAGGGCATTTCACACCGCTGGAGTGCCCTGAGAAGTTCGCCGAACTGATCCGCGACATCATCAGCTGAGCGAGATCGGCTCCGGCGCTGAAGTCGGTTACGTGGCCGGCGCGGGGTCCGGATCCGGTTCGGGCAGCAGGCTTTCCAAAGCGGGTCCGACGATCCTCCGGAAACAACGACGAGGCCGCTTGGCATCGAGGACCGCCACCTCGAGCGTGGACGGGCCCAGTTTGCGTGGCTCAGATCCCTCGGCACCGGCACTGAGCGCCTCGACGGCGATCTTCACGGCGGCCGCCAGATCGGCGTTCTCGGTGTAGGACTCACTGAGCTTGTTCACGATCGGCTCGGTGGTACCACCCATCACCACATAGTGCGGTTCGTCGGCGATCGACCCGTCGTAGGTGATCCGGTAGAGCTCAGGCGCTTTCGTCTCGCCATAGTGGGCGACCTCGGCCACACATAACTCGACCTCGAACGGCTTGGGCTGCTCGGTGAAGATGGTGCCGAGAGTTTGGGCATACACGTTGGCCAGTTGGCGGCCGGTGACGTCGCGCCGGTCGTAGGCGTAGCCACGGGTGTCGGCGTATTGGATGCCGCCCACCCGTAACTTGTCGAATTCGCTGAATCGGCCCACAGCGGCGAAGCCGACCCGGTCGTACAGTTCGCTGACCTTCTGCAGGGAGCGTGACGGGTTCTCCGCGACGAACAGCACCCCGCTGTCATAGGCGAGCACGACCACGCTGCGGCCGCGGGCAATCCCCTTGCGGGCCAGCTCGGATCGCTCACGCATCGCCTGCTCAGGCGAGATGAAGTACGGGAAGCTCATCAGCCGTCACCTCTCGTTGCGGTGCGACTTTCGATCACCTCGCGGGCCAGTTCGGCGATGCGCGCCTCGGCGATCTCTTCAGCGCCCTCGGCTCCGATGGTCACCGCGGTCGGGTAGATACCACGCACGAGATCCGGCCCGCCGGTGGCCGAGTCGTCGTCGGCGGCGTCGTACAGCGCCTCGATAGCCACCTTGAGCGCCGAATCGGCGTCGGTGACCGTGGGATAGAGCTTCTTGATCGAAGACTTGGCGAACAACGAACCCGAGCCCACCGACTGGTAGCCCTCTTCCTCGATGTTCCAGCCACCGGCGGCGTCGAACGACACGATGCGGCCGGCATTGACCGGATCGGTGTCGTTGACGTCATAGCCGACGAGCAACGGCAACGCCACGAAACCCTGAAGGGCCGCACCGAGATTGCCGCGCACCATGGTCGCCAAGCGGTTCACCTTGCCGCGGAAGGTCAGCGGCACACCCTCGACCTTCTCGTAGTGCTCCAGCTCGACGGCGTAGAGCCTGGCGAACTCGACGGCGATAGCGGCGGTACCCGCGATGCCCGTGGCGGTGTAATCGTCCGCGATGTGCACCTTCTCCACATCACGGCTGGCGATCATGTTGCCCTGCGTGGCCCGCCGATCACCGGCGATGACGACACCGCCGGGATACTTGATCGCGACGATGGTCGTGCCGTGCGGCACAGCGCTGGTCGGAACGGGGCCACCGGCGACGTGGTGAACCGGTAGCAGATCAGGACTCTGACGACGCAACAGATCCGAGAAGGACGAGAGGTCCGCTGTTATAGCTGGTGTTCCGGGAAGGGATGAGGACAGGTTTTCGCGCCAGATCACTGGCCGCCCTTTTGGACGTACGCGCGCACGAAGTCCTCGGCGTTCTCCTCCAGCACATCGTCGATCTCGTCCAGCAGGTCGTCGGTTTCCTCGGTCAGCTTCTCGCGACGCTCCTGGCCTGCGGCCGTTGTGCCGGGGACATCATCGTCGTCACCGCCGCCACCGCCACGCTTGGTCTGCTCCTGAGCCATCGCTGCCTCCTGAATTGTCATCGACTGACGCAATACCGCCTGCCGGTACTTTCCACACTACCGGTCAACACCCGGATTGCCCGGGATGGCGACCCGTCAGGTTGTGAGCTGTTCGACCAACTCCGCGGCGCTGTCCACCGAATCCAGCAACGCCCCGACGTGCGCTCTGCTGCCGCGCAGCGGTTCCAGGGTTGGAATCCGCACGAGCGAATCACCGCCGAGATCGAAGATCACCGAATCCCAACTCGCCGCAGCGATGTCGGCGCCGAAGCGGCGCAGGCACTCCCCGCGGAAGTAGGCACGGGTGTCGGTCGGTGGGTTGTCGACCGCTTCGATGACCTGCTGCTCGGTAACGAGCCGCTTCATGGAGCCTCGCGCCACCAGTCGGTTGTAGAGACCCTTCTCCAACCGGACGTCGGAGTACTGCAGATCCACCAGGTGCAACCGCGGTGCCGACCAGCTCAGGTTCTCCCGGCGGCGGAAGCCTTCCAGCAGCCGTAGCTTGGCCGGCCAGTCGAGGATTTCGGCGCATTCCATGGGGTCACGCTCAAGCAGGTCGAGCACCTCCGCCCAGGTCTCAACGACGTGGCTGGCCCGCGGATCGGGGTCGCGGCTGTCCACCAGTTTGGCCACCCGGTCCAAGTACATGCGCTGCAGCGCGAGCGCGGTGACCTCGCGGCCGTCGGCGAGCGCGACGGTGGCTCGCAGCGACGGGTCGCGGCTGATCACATGGACCGCGTGCACCGGGCGGGCCAACGCCAGGTCGGAGAGGTCGATCCCCTCTTCGATGAGGTCCAGCACCAGCGAGCTGGTGCCGACCTTGAGGTAGGTGGAGGTCTCCGCGAGGTTGGCATCGCCGATGATGACGTGCAGCCTGCGGTACTTGTCGGCGTCGGCGTGCGGCTCGTCGCGGGTGTTGATGATGCCGCGCTTGAGCGTCGTCTCCAGGCCGACCTCGACCTCGATGTAGTCAGCCCGCTGGGACAGCTGAAAGCCCGGCTCGTCGCCCGAGGACCCGATACCGACACGACCGGAACCGGTCACCACCTGGCGCGACACCAGGAACGGGGTGAATCCCGCAATCACCGCGGAAAACGGGGTATGGCGGCTCATCAAGTAGTTTTCGTGCGAGCCGTACGACGCACCCTTGCCGTCCACGTTGTTCTTGTAGAGCTGCAGCTTGGCGGCACCGGGAACGCTGGCGACGTGGCGCGCGGCAGCTTCCATGACCCGCTCACCGGCCTTGTCCCAGATCACCGCATCCATCGGGTCGGTGACCTCGGGCGCGGAGTACTCCGGGTGGGCGTGGTCGACGTAGAGCCGCGCGCCGTTGGTGAGGATCATGTTGGCCGCACCGACCTCGTCGGCGTCGACGATCGGCGGCGGCCCGGACGGGCGGGAGAGGTCGAACCCACGAGCGTCGCGCAGCGGAGATTCGACCTCGTAGTCCCACCGCGTGCGCTTGGCCCGTTGGATACCGGCAGCCGCGGCATACGCCAGCACCGCCTGCGTCGATGTCAGGATCGGGTTGGCGGTCGGATCGGAGGGTGAGGATATGCCGTACTCGACCTCAGTTCCGATAATCCGGTGCATGCAACCAGCCTAGGTGACGCGGGCTGCGCACCGGGCCGCCAGGTATTCCGGCCGCCGCCGGGGTGCGGCGAACGGCTCCCCCAGTTGGTTCTCCGTCGAGTTGAACACCAGGAAGATGTTTGACCGCGGTAGCGGTGTGATGTTGGAACCGGAACCGTGCAGCAGGTTCGCGTCGAACCACAGCGCCGACCCCGGCGGGCCGGTGAACTGGTCGATCCCGTGGTGGTCGACAGCCTTTGTCAGGGTCGTCTCGTCGGGAACACCGATGTTCTGCAGCACGAGCGAGGTGTCGTGATTGTTGTCCGGGGTCGCGCCGACACATGGATAGAACGTCTGGTGCGATCCGGGCACGACCATGAGCGACCCGTTGTACGGATAATTGTGCGTCAGCGCGATCGAACACGACACCGCCCGCATCGAGGGCATCCCGTCCTCGGCGTGCCAGGTCTCGAAGTCGGAGTGCCAGTAGAAGCCGGTGCCGGTGAAACCCGGCATGAGATTGATCCTGGCCTGGTGGATGTAGACGTCACTGCCGAGCACCTGACGCGCCACCGGCAGCACCGTGTCGAGGCGAACCACTTGCGCGACAAGCTCACTGAGGAGATGCGGTTCGAAGATCGACCGGATGGATCCGCCCGGCTCCCGAATCACCCGCGGGTCGTCGTCGCCCAGATCGGCTGCGACACGGTCCAGTTCATGACGGAGCGCCGGCAGCATGTCGTCGGCGACGGTGTCCGGCCGCACCAGATACCCCTGAGCCGCGAACCAGTCCAGGTGCTGCTGGGAGAGCGGCCCGTCGGATTCGGTGCCCCACACCGCGGGTTCCCGGCGTGGAATGGGCGTGATGGCGTGATCGAGCCTGGTGGGATACGGGTCGCTCATGCGACGGACTCCGGCGGCGGATAGGCGCCGGCCTCGTCGTGAACCTCCCGCCCGGTGACCGGCGGATTGAAGACGCACAGCATTCGCAGCTGTTCGTCGCAGGTCACCCGGTGGCGCTCATGTCCGTTGAGCAGGTACATGCTGCCCGGCCTCAGCGGGTGGCGTTCACCGGTCTCCAGGTTGGTCAGCGTGCCCGCACCCTCGACCACCCAGACCGCCTCAACGTGGTGCTGGTAGTGGAACTCGTTGACCGACCCGGCGTCGATCGTGGTCTCGTGGAACGAGAACCCGACCCCGTCGCCGGCCAGAATGATGCGCTTGGACCGCCAAGTGCCGTCGGAGACATCACGGTCAGTCCCGGTGATCTCCGCAGTGGTGCGCACGATCATGTCGAATTCTCCTTCAGTTCAAGGTGATCGCGACCGACTCGGCCAGGATGTCCAGGCCGGCTTCCAGATCGCTGTGTGACGTGGTGAGTGGCGGCAGCAGCTTGACAACCTCATCGGACGGGCCGCTGGTCTCCATGAGCGCGCCCCGGTCGAACGCCGCGCGGCACACCTGCGACGCGCGCTCGGCGTCCTCGAACTTCAGGCCCTGCGCCATGCCTCGGCCGCGGGCCGACACTCCGTCGTGGCGTGCCGCGATCTCTTCCAGCCGGGCCCGGACCATCTCCCCCTTTGCCGCGGTGGCGAGGCTGAACTCATCGTTTTTCCAGTACTTTTCGAGGGCTGCGGTGGCGGTGGTGAAGGCCGGGTTGTGACCGCGAAAGGTGCCGTTGTGTTCACCCGGGGCCCAGACGTCGAGTTCACGACGAAACAGGGTCAGCGCCATCGGCAGGCCGTAACCGCTGACCGACTTCGACAGTGTGACGATGTCCGGCACGATGCCCGCGGCCTCGAAGCTGAAGAACGGCCCCGTGCGTCCGCAGCCCATCTGTACGTCGTCCACGATCAGCAGGATGTCGCGGGTCCGGCACAGATCGGCCAGCGCCTGCAGCCACTCGACGCGGGCGACGTTCAATCCACCTTCGCCCTGGACAGTTTCGACGATCACTGCGGCCGGCCGGTTGAGTCCGCTGCCCGAATCATCGAGGACGCGTTCGAACCAGTGGAAGTCCTCGGTGACACCGCCGAAGTAGTTGTCGTACGGCATCGGGGTGGCGTGAACCAGCGGAATTCCGGCACCCGCACGTTTCATCGAGTTGCCGGTCACCGAGAGCGCGCCGAGGGTCATCCCGTGAAACGCGTTGGTGAAGCTCACAATTGATTCCCGCCCCGTCACCTTGCGGGCGAGTTTGAGGGCCGATTCGACCGAGTTGGCGCCGGTGGGGCCCGGGAACTGAACCTTGAAATCCAGCCCCCGCGGCTGCAGGATCATCCGGTCGAACGTCTCCAAGAAACGCTGTTTGGCGGTGGTGGCCATGTCGAGCGAGTGCACGATGCCGTCGGAAGCCAGGTAGTCCAGCAGCGGCGCCTTGAGCGCGGGGTTGTTGTGCCCGTAGTTCAATGCACCTGCGCCGGCGAAGAAGTCGATGTAGCAGCGGCCCGTGGTATCGGTCACCCGTGAGTCGGTGGCGCGGTGCATCACGGTGGGCCAGCCCCGGCAGTAGCTACGAACCTCGGACTCGACCGAGTCGAAAACCTCAGGCAGGTCAGACTCGGTCAGCGGTGGTGCTGTCGCGGCAAGCGACATGGAAAATCCTCCGATCAGTACGAATTAACTGCGGTACGAACAGGTTCAGCGCGATGGTGGAACATCGATCGGCCCGATGCGAAGGACCGGTTCGTCGTCATGCCCGTTTGCTGAATCGAGAAGTTCGCTGGTGAAACGCGGGTGCTCGGTGAGCGACACACCGTGGCGGCGCGCGAAGGCGCCGAAGAACGCGCGCGACGCCAGGTTGCCGGGTGCGACCGTGGCCTCGACGGTGAGTGGTCGTCCGCCCTGCGCCGAATGAACACGGCGCACGAGCGTGTCGATCATCGCGCTGGCCACGCCGCCACCCTGCACCGCCGGGGCGACGGCCACCTGCCACACGAACAACACGCCGGGCCGTGTGGGCGGCTGGTATCCGGTGATGAATCCGCACAGCACGTCATCGGTTTCGGCCACGATCGAGGTGGCCGCGAAGTCGGTCGCAAGAAGCAGATAGGCGTACGTGGAGTTCAGGTCGAGAACACCTGTGGCAGCGGCAAGTTCGCGGATGCCGATCGCGTCGGTGCCGACCGGGGCGCGCAGCACCCGGGCCTGAAACGACTGTTCGGAAAACAGCCGGTCTCGGGAATCGCGGGCACCGGCACCGCATGTGCGCCCTGGAGCGCCTTCGAATACGTGCATAGCGTGTAGAAATTCACCACCGAAAGTTCAGCAATCATCATCAGTTCAAAGCATCGGTGCTTTCTACGTTAGACACACCCAGGTATCCGAATCAACCCGCACACGGACTCGGGGGCATCCCACCGCCTTCCGGTTCATACCCAACGACCTGCGGTAACGCCAATCGCCGAGTGGACGCAAAACTGCCCCAAATCAACGGATTTGGGGCAGTCTGCTTGCGCGAGGGACGGCTACAGGTACTGCCCCAGGTTCGACTCGGTGTCGATCGCCCGGCTCGCGCTGCTGCTCTTCCCGGTGACCAGCGTGCGGATGTACACGATCCGCTCACCCTTCTTGCCCGAGATCCGGGCCCAGTCATCGGGATTGGTGGTGTTGGGCAGATCCTCGTTCTCGGCGAATTCGTCCACGATCGAGTCGAGCAGATGCTGGATACGCAGGCCGGGTTGACCGGTCTCCAGCACCGCCTTGATCGCGTTCTTCTTCGCCCGATCCACCACGTTCTGAATCATCGCTCCGGAGTTGAAGTCCTTGAAGTACATGACTTCTTTGTCACCGTTGGCGTAGGTGACCTCCAGGAACCGGTTGTCGTCGATCTCGGCGTACATCCGGTCGACGACCTTCTCGATCATGGCTTTGATGCAGGCGGCGCGATCGCCACCGAACTCGGTCAGATCGTCGGCGTGAACCGGCAAGTCCTCGGTGAGGTACTTGCTGAAAATGTCCTGTGCCGACTCTGCATCCGGCCGCTCGATCTTGATCTTGACGTCCAGACGGCCTGGCCGCAGGATCGCCGGGTCGATCATGTCCTCACGGTTGGAGGCGCCGATAACGATGACATTCTCCAGACCCTCGACACCGTCGATCTCGGAAAGGAGCTGGGGCACAACGGTTGTCTCGACATCCGAGCTGACGCCGGTGCCACGGGTGCGGAAGATCGAGTCCATCTCGTCGAAGAACACGATCACCGGGGTGCCTTCGGAGGCCTTCTCGCGGGCCCGCTGGAAGATCATCCGGATGTGCCGTTCGGTCTCACCGACGAACTTGTTCAGCAGCTCGGGGCCCTTGATGTTGAGGAAATAGCTCTTCGCCTCGCGGGCGTCGTCGCCTCGCACCTCCGCCATCTTCTTGGCCAGTGAGTTGGCAACGGCCTTGGCGATCAGTGTCTTGCCGCAGCCGGGCGGACCGTAGAGCAGCACACCCTTCGGCGGACGCAGCGCGTACTCCTTGTAGAGCTCCTTGTGCAGGAACGGCAGCTCGACGGCGTCACGGATCTGCTCGATCTGCCTACTCAGGCCACCGATGTCGAGGTAGCTGACATCAGGCACCTCCTCCAGCACCAGATCCTCGACCTCGGCCTTGGGGATGCGTTCGAACGCATAGCCGGCCTTCGTGTCGACCAGCAGCGAGTCGCCCGGACGCAACTTGCGCGGCCGGCTGTCGTCGAGCAGTACACCCGAGTCTTCGGGCAGCTCACTGGCGGCCACCAGCGGCTCGGCGAGCCACACGATGCGCTCCTCGTCGGCGTGACCGACCACCAGGGCGCGGTGTCCGTCGGCCAGGATCTCGCGCAGCATGCTGATCTCACCGACCGCCTCGAAGCTGCCGGCCTCGACGACCGTCAGAGCCTCGTTGAGCCGAACCGTCTGACCTTGCTTGAGCGTGGCCGTCTCGATGTTGGGCGAGCACGTCAGCCGCATCTTGCGACCGGAGGTGAACACGTCGACGGTGTCGTCCTCGTGGGTGGACAACAGCACTCCGTACCCGCTGGGCGGCTGGCCGAGTCGGTCGACCTCCTCGCGGAGTGCAAGTAGCTGCTGACGAGCTTCTTTGAGAGTGTCCATCAACTTGGCGTTGCGTGCGGCCAGCGAATCGATCCGTGCCTCGAGCTGATGCACGTCACGGGCACTGCGCAAACCGCTCTGGGGACCCACCGCGTTTTCCAGTTGCTCGCGCAACACTGCGGCCTCCCGGCGCAACGATTCCAGCTCGGCGGCTTCTTCGCTGGACCGGGGCCCCGAGTGACTACCCGGGAAACCCTCGGTGTAACCGTCCGAACGCTCTGACTCGCTCATCTTGCGCTCCCTCCCGCACCGGAAGTTGGTGCAGTAACAACTTCAACGCTACCGGCGATTCAGCCTTTGTGTGTGGTCTAGGAACTCGACACACCATCACCACTGTTAGCCTCTATCACTGAGTTGGTCCGATCGAAAGGAATGTCGTGACCCTGAAGACCCTCGTTACCGGCTTTGTCGCAGCTGCAGGAGCGGCCGCTGTCGTGGGCGGTGCCGCGGCAGGTGTGACTTCCATTGCATCCAGCACCCTCTCGTCCGCGCCGGCCGTACAGCCGGTCGTATTCGATGCACCGCTGCCGCAGGCGCCGGCGCCCGAGTTGCAGAGCGCGCTGACCCAGACCCTGCAGGCGCTGGCTACCGGTGGTTCGTTCAGCGGCAAGGCCCCCTACATCCAGGGCGGCATCGGCCGGGTCGAGAGCATCGCGGCCGACCGGGCTTACAGCCGGGCCGCTGCCGAAGGCAAGTTCCCGCTGACGTTCAGCGTTGCCAACATCGACGACGAAGGCGGTGTTGCCACCGCCGACGTCACCGCGACGTCGAACCTCGGGGGCACCGCCACCCAGAACATCCAGTTCGTGGCAGGCCCGAGCCCCACCGGCTGGCAAATCTCCAAGGCCTCGGCCTTGAACCTGCTGTCGTCGGTCAACTAGCGGTTAGTTGTTCCGAACCCGTTGGTCCTCCTCGCGTGCGGGCACCCGCATCGCGGTCCTGAGTGCCGCCACGTGTGTGGCGGCACTTGGGCTGTCTGGGTGCAGTCACGACGAACGGCAGACGGCTACGCCGGCCACCACCCCGGTGACCACTTCGCTGACCACCGCGGCTGCCCCGCCAGCTGCGCCCCTGCCGGCGCCGGACGCCCTCACCGGGGTGCTGTACCGGCTGGCCGATGTCAACGTCCCGGGCGCCAACAAGGTCGGCCTCGTGGAGTATTCGACGGCCGACGACGCAGCCGCACTGGACAAGTTCGGCCGGGCCCTGGCCGATGACGGCTTCACCCCGTTGAACTTCGAGGCCAAGGATCTCGCCTGGTCACAGTCCGAGCCGGGCAACGTTGTCGCCACCATCACGGTCACCGCACCGTTGTCCAAAGACCCCGGCAAGCAGTTCAGTTTCCCGATGGAGTTCACTCCGCACGGCACCGACTGGCTGCTGACCAGACGCACCGCCGACATGCTGCTGGACCTGGGCCGCAGCGCCAGTCCGGTTCCGACCCCGACCCCGTGAACCGCGTATGTGGATCGGCTGGCTGGAATTCGATCTGCTGCTCGGTGACGTCCATTCGCTCAAGCAGAAGCGGTCGGTGATCCGGCCCATCGTCGCCGAGTTGCGTCGCAGGTTCGCCGTGTCGGTCGCCGAGACCGGTGCCCACGAGCTGCACCGCCGCGCCGGGATCGGTATCGCGGTGGTCGCCGGGGACCGTGCGCACGTGGTCGAGGTGCTCGACGCCGCAGAGCGGCTCGTCGCGGCCCGTCCGGAAGTGGAGTTGTTGTCCGCCCGTCGGGGTTTGGGCAACAGCGACGACTGACCGTCGGACTTCCGGTTAGACGCTGCCGCCGAGCTGACGCTTACGCCGCAGCGGCATCGGCGCCACCGCGCCCGGCGCCAATTTGCGCACGCTGACCAGAAACGCCGTATGCCCCCGCATGGTGTGCTGCGGACGCACCGCCAGGCCCACCACGTGCCAGCCCCGCTGCATGCTCTCCCACGCGCGCGGCTCGGTCCAGCATTGCTGCTCGCGCAACGCCTCTACGATGCGGGAGAGCTGGGTGACGGTCGCGACGTAGATCATCAAGACTCCGCCGGCCACCAGCGCCTGCGAGACGGTGGGCAGCACTTCCCACGGAGCCAGCATGTCCAGCACCACGCGGTCCACCTCTGGCCCGCTGTAGTCCGAGAGATCGGCGATGACCAGGTCCCAGTTTCCCGGCCGCTCGCCGAAGAACGTGATGACATTGCGTTCGGCATGCACGGCATGGTCGTCGCGGACCTCGTAGGAGATCACCGCGCCTTCAGGCCCGACGGCCCGCAGTAGAGAACACGTCAGCGCGCCCGAACCGGCACCCGCCTCCAACACCCGCGCGCCCGGGAAGATGTCGCCCTCGTGCACGATCTGGGCGGCGTCCTTGGGATAGATCACCTGAGCACCCCGTGGCATCGACATCACGTAGTCGACCAGGAGCGGGCGCAGGACCAGGAACTGGTCGCCGTTGGTGGATTTGACGACACTGCCCTCCGGCAGGCCGATCACCCCGTCGAGCGCGATGATCCCGCGGTGGGTGTGGAATTCACCACCCGGCGTCAGCACCATCGTGTAGTGCCTTCCCTTGGCATCGGTGAGCTGCACACGGTCACCCACGGCGAACGGTCCGGTCCTTGGCACGGTCACTCAGCCTGCCAGCACGGCCGCCGCGCCGGGTGCGCGGGTTACCGCAAAGTTGTCGGTACCCGGTCATAGGCTGTCGATATGGGTGAAGGGACGGCGGCAACAACGCTTGCCGGGCCGGTGCGCAGGCCGGCACTCTCACCATCACGAGCGGGCGATTTCAAGCGCTGTCCGCTGCTGTACCGCTTCCGGGCCATCGACCGGCTACCGGAGCCCCACTCACCCGCCCAACTGCGCGGATCGCTCGTCCACGCGGCCCTGGAGCAGCTCTACGGCCTACCCGCGGCCGAGCGGGTACAGGACACCGCGCTCGCGCTCGTCGAACCGGCGTGGGCACAGGTGGTGGCCACTGAGCCGGAACTGGCCGACATGGCGTCCCCGGCCCTGTTCGAGGAAGCCCGCGCGTTGCTGTCGGGTTACTACCGGCTGGAGGATCCGACCCACTTCGACCCGGACAGCTGCGAGCTGCGCATCGAGGTCGAGCTGACCGACGGCACGCTGCTGCGCGGGTTCGTCGACCGTGTCGACATCGCGCCGACCGGTGAGCTACGCGTGGTGGACTACAAGACCGGTAGGGCCCCACCGGAGACACGGACCATGGCCGAGTTCAAGGCGATGTTCCAGATGAAGTTCTATGCAGTCGCGTTGCTGCGGTCACGCAACGTGATGCCGGCTCGGCTGCGGCTGGTGTACCTCGCCGACGGCCAGGTACTCGACTATTCTCCCGACGCCGACGAACTGCTCCGCTTCGAGCGGACCCTGATGGCGATCTGGCGGGCCATCCAAACCGCAGGCGCCACAGGAGATTTCCGGCCCAGCCCGTCACGACTCTGCTCGCGGTGTCCACATCAGGCACTGTGTCCCTCGTTCGGTGGTACACCGCCCCCTTACCCGGGCTGGCCCGAGCCCTTGCCGGCGCCGACGGAGCCGGCGGCGTGATCGGTTGCCACTATCGTCGGCTTCGTGCCCGAGGGTTCCCCGGTGGGCATGACACAAGCACCATCGCGTCGGGTTAGATCTCGCGAATGCGGATGTTGCGGAACTGAACAACGTCGGTATGGCACTGAAGGCCGATGGCGCCTGCGCCGACCAGGCGGGCAGGCAGATGCGCCTGCCGCACCACTTGCTCACCGTTCAACCACACGTTGATACGGTCTCCGTTGACCGCAATCTCGAAGGCGTTCCAATATCCTTCCGCGAACCTCGGGCTGACGGCCTTCGACGCCCAACGAGTTGCGGGCGCGATTCCGTATACCGCACCCGTCTTGTGCAGGCTACTGCCGTAGACCACCCGGGGCTCGCGAGTGGCGTCGAAGTCTTTGCCCGTCTCGTCGATCTGTATCTCGATGCTGTTGGTGTAGACCTGGCTCAGGTTTCCGTCAGCGACTTCCGGCATCCGCAGGAATATTCCGCCATTGGCCCTGATGTCGAAAGCCTTCCAGTCCAGCCGAAGGACGAAATTGCGGAAGGTTCGGCGCGTGCGGACGAACCCGAGCCTGCTTTCCGCTCCGACAGTGCCACATTCGACGATGCCCAGACCCGGAAGAGCCTGAATGGTGCCCTCGCCGAAGTGATCCCATTGATCGAGGGTTCCGTCGAAGATCGACACAAAGCCGTCTTCGAGCGGCGCGGTCGGGGCCGACGTGAATCTCGAAAGGATATGCGTTGCAACCAGATTGCCGAATGCGAGTCCGGTAGGAACGGGGTTCGCAGAACCGACGGTCGGAAAGATCGCCTGGTCGACGCAGAATACGTTGCTCACATGGTGTAAGTGTCCGTGCACGTCGGTTACCGAACTGTCGGGATGTTCGCCAAGCCACAGCGTGCCGCTCTCGTGGTAGGTCGTCCCTACTCCGTCCTCGTGGCCGCCGATGAACTGTAAGTCGTTGTCGGTTGTAGACCGGGCCGCCGCAGCAGGCTTGTTCACCATCGCGGCGGCAAACGCGAACGCGGCCTCCGTCTGAGCCGCCCGCACGGCCGCATCCGTTTCTCGTTCGATAATTGTCACGAAAACCTTCGGGACGCGGATCTCGTCGCCGCGTTCGTCGTAGTAGACATCGTCACCCGCGCCACCGTGCGGATTCACCGAGATGAAACTCGAATCCCGCTGACTGAAATCGGCATTCCGGTCACCGAACGTCTCACCGCAGGTTCTGATGCCGACGACAATCCAGTCATCCATATCCGTGCTCGAGATCGCCTGCTCGACCTCGTTGAGGTCCTCAACGTTGGGAATCAGGCGGTACAGAAACTCCTCGTAGTTTCGGCTGTCGTTGTTGCTGCGCACGGCATATAACTGGAAATGGAAGCGGCCCAATCGATTAACAGGTGGACCGATCGGCAATCGACCCCCGACATGCAGCGCGCTGGTGCCAAGAACCGAGGTCGACGGCAACTGCAGGGCGCTCTTGCGGACCCGCCACGAATAGTTTCCGCGGACGTGAACCATCAAGTTCTTGCCCGTCAGATCCGGCCCAAGCTCGCGGGGCTTCGGAAAGGAGTTCAGCGCAAGACGTGTCGAGTTGATGGCGTTGCCGGCAAGGCACACCATCGCGCCTCCGGAGAGGCCGAACCGTACGATGCGCCGCACCATACCGGGGTTATTCGCATCCCTCGACGGTTCGCGGACGGCCAACACCAGCGTCGTCGCGCGACCTTCCGCGGTGTCGATGCGCAAGACTTCTGTGTTGGGGACCAGGAAGAGGAAGCGGTTGGCGTTGGACCCGCCCGAGCTCTCCGCGTCTTCGCGGATAGAGTCGAGCAGCAGCGGGAGGCTGCTGAACTTGCCCATGGACAGCAACCCCGATTCGAATCCCTCGGCGTGGACCGCTATCGGTGCCTCGACTACCCCCGTCAGGTGCGGAACCACCCCGTCGCCGACGACACGCTGCGTCACCGACAGCAGATGGTCCATCAGCGGCCCGTGAATGTAGTCGATGGTGACGTCGGTTCCGATCTGCCGCGCAACTTCGTCATAGCCCTCGGGCGAGAGTAGGAACTCCCGGACCTCCCGAGGCCATTGCGCCAGGTCGTCCTGCTGGTCGTCGTTCATCAGCGGCGGCGCCCAACCGCCCCAGAAGAGGGACTTGCCTCCGACGCATCGGTGGTGGGGGACGATCCCTTGAAGCGGCCCTCCCGCGTAGTTGATCTGACTCAGAAACGACTGGTTCTCGTCAACGGCAGGCCTGTTGACGAGCTCGAAGAACGGTCCGACCCGCGTCAGATTCTGGAAGTGCTCCGAAATCAGGAACGGGCCCGCCTCGAGCACCAGTACTCTGGGCCTGCGCTCCAGCGGACGGCGTCGTGCACGCTCGTAGATCTTGGCTGCGGTGAACGCGCCATACATCCCGGACCCGATCACGATCACGTCGAACTCGAAACCGCCCTGCCGTTGCGCATCGGCTACCTCGTCGATCGTGTTGCACACGAACCGGGAGAAGGCATCCAGCGCGAAGGTGGTCTCCTGCACGTCCTCGTGTCCGTCGAAGCCGCGACCGGAGTCGGCAAGTTGTGTCAGCACGTCACGAATTCCTCTCCGGGCACAGCGACTACGGCCGATCTTGACCCTGTGCGTGCGCGCATCTGAGTATGTCGTGGCAGGGACGGCACCGCAGCGGTTTGGGTCTGCTGAAAAGCCCTGCTGGCGCGGCGGCACTGACGTCAGATCGGGTTATTATATTCTCTTGCATCTATATAGATATAATGCAATACTCAAGGCATGGATGTCTTCGAGGCCGTCGCCGAACCGAGCAGACGAGCACTGCTCGACGCGCTTACCAACGGTGAGCGCACCGCCGGTGAACTCGTCGCTACTTTGCCCGGGCTGACCCAGCCGACCGTGTCGCGGCATCTGAAGGTTCTTCGCGAGGTCGGCCTCGTCGAGGTACGGCCCGATGCCCAACGTCGCATCTACGCGCTGCGGGCCGACGGCCTGGTGCAGATCGACGCATGGATCGACCGCTACCGCCGCTACTGGACCAACCACCTCGACGCCCTGGAACGTCACCTCGAATCGACCCGCAAGGAGACCAAATGACCGCGCGTGAAGGGAAACTCACGATCGACGGTGATCGGGCGGCCCTCACCTTCGAACGCCACCTGCCCTATTCCGTGGATACGGTGTGGTCAGCGATCACCGACCCCGTGCAGCGTAATCAGTGGATGGGTGAGACCGTGCTCGACGCCCGTGAGGGCGGGACCATCGAGATGGTGCCCAACGGTCCACCCCTGCAGCCCGATCAGATGAAGATGACCGGTCGGATCCGGGTGTGGGATCCGCCGCGGGTCTTCGAGCACGAATGGAACCAGCCGATCCTCAAGGACACCGGCGTGGTGCGCTACGAACTCACACCCGACGGCGACGGCACCCTGCTGCGATTCAGCCACCGCGGGCTCACCGTCCGCGACGCGCAGGGTTTCCATCCCGGCACGCATGCATTCCTGGACCGGCTCGAAGCCCATCTTGCGGGAAAAGCACTGCCCGACTGGGGACAGCGGTACCAAGAAGTCGCAGCATCGTTAGGACAACAATGGGAAGGGGTATAGCCATGTCCCACAACGGATCCGATATCGCAGCGCCTACCGTCGCAGTGGTCTACCACTCCGGATTCGGGCACACCGCGACCCTGGCCGAGGCGGTGGCCGCCGGGGCGGCCGCGGCCGGTGCCGACGTCAGCCTCGTCCCGGTCGACACCATCACCGAGGTCCAGTGGGATCTCCTCGACAACGTCGACGCGATGATCTTCGGAAGCGCCACCTATATGGGCAACGTGTCGGCCGCCTTCCAGGCCTTCGCGGAGAAGACCGGTCGACGCTGCGTCGAGGGCACCTGGCGGGACAAGGTCGCGGGCGGTTTCACCAACTCCGGCTGCAAGAGCGGCGACAAGCTCGGCACCCTGAGCTCCTTGTCGATCTTCGCTGCCCAGCACCACATGCATTGGGTGAACCTGGGTTTGGCTCCCGGCTGGAACAGCTCGACCGGTGGTGCCGACGATCTCAACCGACTGGGCTTCTGGCTCGGGGCCGGCGCCGCCACCGATGTGGATGCCGGCTCCGACCAGGTGCACCCCGCCGACGTCGCCACCTGCCGGCACCTCGGCGCGCGCGTGGCGCTGGTGACCCGCCAATTGAACATCGGCCGCAGCCTCAGTCCAGCGGCCGCAGGTCCTGCAGCAGTGTCGGCACCAGCTCACTGACCGTGGGGTGGATGTGCATGGTGCGGGATATGGCGGTGTAGGGCAGTTTGGCGGTCATCACGTCGACGATGCAGTGGATAACCTCGTCGCCACCGACGCCGAGGATGGCCGCACCGAGGATCTCCTCGGTCTCGGCGTCGACCACCACTTTCATGAATCCCTGTGACTCGCCCTTCTCCACCGCGCGGCCCACACGAGTCATCGGACGCTTGGACACCAAGGCTTTTCGGCCCGAGGCTCGGACCTGGTCGACGGTCAGCCCAACCCGGCCCAGCGGTGGATCGATGAACAACGCATAGGTGGGGACGCGATCGCTGACCCGGCGGCGGGGACAACCTCGAAGCCGTTGTCCTGCTTGGTAAACCGGATGTCGGTGGCGTTGAGCACGATGCCGATACCCTCGGCTTCGAGGATATCCTTGATCGCGGCCGAGACGTCCTCGTCCTCCCGTGAGGTCAGCCGTGGGCCCCGCTCGACGACCGTGACCTTGGCCCCGAAGCGGCGGTACATCTGGGCGAACTCGAGTGCAATGTAGCTGCCACCGATGATGACGAGGTGCTCGGGCAGCGAATCCAGTTCGAGGATCCCGACGTTGGTCAGATAGTCGATATCGGCCAGGCCGGGAAAATCCGGAGCCACCGCGCGACCACCCACGTTGAGGAAGATCCGGTCCGCGCATAGCAACCGACCGTCGACATCCAAGGTGTGCGGATCGACGAACCGGGCATGGCCCCGGATGAGCGACGCCCCGTCCATTCCCTCAAGCCAGGTTTCGACGCCGTGCCGGTCGGCCAGCATGATGCCGTCCTTGCGGGCCTTGACCTCGGCCAGGTCCACGGTGACTTCGCCTGTGTGGACACCGTATTCAGCGCCGCGCCGGCCAACGTGCGCGGCATAGGCGCTGGCCACCAATGTCTTGGTGGGAATACAGCCGGTGTTCACGCAGGTACCGCCCACCAGTTTGCGTTCGACCACGGCAACGGTGTTGCCTGCTGCGGTGAGCCGCCCGGCCAGCGGGGGGCCGGCCTGTCCGGCACCAACGATGATGGTGTCGAACTGCTCTGGCTCGCCCATGGGCTACATCACCGCGGTCAGCGCCGCGACGGCGAAGCCACCCAGCACGGCGACGGCGTCCTCCACCAAGGCCACCGGCAGGTCGCGCCCTCCGGTGACGGCGACCAGGCGGGTGCGGACTTCATAACCGCCCAGAGTGCCCAGCACGGCGCCGATCATTCCGGACCCGAGCCCGCCGAACGTGTAGCCCCACGCGGTACCGATCACGGCGCCCGCGAACGCCCCGGTGACCAACCGGGCGACGAACTGAACCGCGGTCTTACGGCTCGGGGTTTTCGGCAGCTGGTCGGTAATCAGTTCCGCCACAGCAAGAATGGTGAGCACGGTGACGGTGATCGGGTGTGCCAGCCACTGCACCCAGGTGCCGTCCAGGTTGATCCAGTGCAGCGCGGCCGCCCACGCCACCACGGCGGGAGGGGTCAGCGCCCGCAGCCCGGCCACCACCCCGATGAGCAGCGCCAGCAGCAGAACGAGGAAATGGGTCATGCCGGACGCTAACACGCACAGCGCCGTGGCATCCGCCGATCAGAAGCGGCAGAACCTGATGTCCGAGGCGAGGATCGCCTTGGCCCCGATGGCCGCCAGCTCGTCCATGATGCTGTTCACATCGCGACGCGGAACCAGGGCCCGCACCGCTGCCCAGTCCGGATCGGCCAGCGGCGCGATCGTCGGCGATTCCAGTCCCGGGGTGACCGCAATGGCATCGTCCAAAGCTGCACGGGGGCAGTCATAGTCGAGCATCAGGTACTGCTGACCGAATACCACGCCCTGCACTCGGGCCGTCAGCTGGTCGCGTGCGGCCGCGTTCTCCTGCGAGGCGCCGACGCGTTCGATCAGTACCGCCTCCGATTCACACAGCGGCGCACCGAAGGCGACCAGGTCGTGCAGGCCGAGGGTGCGGCCCGATCCGACGACATCGGCGATGACATCGGCGACGCCGAGCTGGATGGAGATCTCCACCGCTCCGTCGAGCCGGATCACGGTGGCCTCGGTCCCCCGTGCCTCCAGGTCTTTGCGCACCAGGTTCGGGAACGAGGTGGCAATCCGCTTGCCCGCCAAGTCTGACGTGGTCCATTCCCGGCCGGCCGGGGCGGCGTAGCGGAAGGTCGAGTTGCCGAAGCCCAGCGACAAACGCTCACGCACCGGTGCGTCCGAATCCGCGGCCAAGTCACGCCCGGTGATACCGAGATCGAGCTCACCGGACCCGACGTAGACGGCGATGTCCTTCGGCCGCAGGAAGAAGAACTCCACGTTGTTGTTGGGATCGACGACCGTCAGATCCTTGGGATCGCGCCGCCGACGGTAACCGGCCTCGGCGAGGATCTCGGCGGCCGATTCGCTCAGGGCCCCCTTGTTGGGAACAGCAACCCGCAGCATGCTCACAGCTTCCGGTAGACGTCGTCGAGGGTCAGGCCGCGGGCGAGCATCATCACCTGGGTCCAGTACAGCAACTGGCTGACTTCCTCGGCCAGCGCCTCGTCGCTCTCATGCTCGGCGGCCAGCCACACTTCGCCGGCTTCCTCCAGGATTTTCTTGCCGAGCCCGTGCACACCGGTGTCCAACGCCGCGACGGTGCCACTGCCGGCCGGCCGGGTCCGCGCTTTCTCACTGAGTTCAGCGAACAGGCCGTCGAAAGTCTTCACGGGCATGGATTGTTTCATGGCCTGCCTATAGCACCGCACCAGGCCACGATTCACGCTGTCGCGGGCCTACGCCGCCGAACCGATCATCCGCCGGTGCGCCGAAACCACGCCACGTCGCTCAGGTATTCACCGCGGGGTTCTGCTCATGGTGCGCGATCTCGCTCTGCATGTCCTCGAGATGCTTGCCCTTGGTCTCCTGCACCCACCGCGACACGAACATGAACGACAGCACCGCACACAAGGCATAGAAGCCATAGGCAACACCGAGCATGCTGCTCAGCGTCGGGAACGTCACGGTGATCAACCAGTTCGCCACCCACTGCCCGGCTGCGGCCAGCCCCAGCGCCGCAGCGCGGATACGGTTCGGGAACATCTCACCGAGCAGCACCCAGACGACCGGACCCCACGACATGCCGAATGCCACCACGAACAGGTTGGCGGCGACCAACGCGATCGGTCCGGCGATATCGCCGAGCACGGGCTTGCCGCCGACCTGACTTGCGGTGCCGAAGATGATCGCCATGGTGCCCAACGTCACTGCCATACCGGCCGAGCCCGTCAACAGCAGCGGTTTGCGGCCGATCCGATCGATGAGCGCAATCGCGATGAGCGTGGTGACGATGTTGGTGATCGACGTGATCACGGTGATGACGAACGCCTGGCTCTCGCCGAATCCGACGGCCTCCCAGAGCACATTGGAGTAGTAGAAGATGACGTTGATGCCGACGAACTGCTGGAAGATCGACAGCCCGAGCCCCACCCAGACGATGCCGTAGACACCGCCGGTCGGCTTGCGCAGATCCCGCCATGACGGCGGCTTGTCGGACTTCAGCGAATCCTGGATGCGCCTGATGGTGATTTCGAGGTTCTTCTCGCCGAGCAGCATGGCGAGCACCTTGCGTGCTTCCGGAATGCGGTATTTCGCAACGAGATAGCGCGGCGACTCTGGGATGGTGTACGCGAGCACTCCGTAGAGAATGGCGGGCAACGTCATCGCGAGGAACATCCAGCGCCACGCGGCCAGCCCGAGCCACAGTTCCTCGCGGGACCCTCCGGCCAGATGCGCCAGGAGCGCATCCACGGCCAGCGATATGAAAATGCCGCTGACGATCGCCAGCTGTTGCAGTGAGCCCAGCCGGCCCCGGATGCGCGGCGGTGAAGTCTCGGCGATGTAGGCCGGTGCAATCACCGAAGCCACGCCGACGCCGAGGCCGCCGATGACGCGGAAGATGACCACCAGCCAGATGTTGGGCGCCAGAGCGGTGCCGATGGCACTGATGAAGAACAGGACAGCGGCTAGTTTCATCACCGACAGGCGCCCGATGCGGTCGGCCAGCCGCCCTGCCGTCATCGCGCCAGCCGCGGCGCCGAGCAGTGCCGAGGCGACCGCAACGCCCAGGGTGTAATCGCCGATGCCGAACTCGTCCCGCAGTGCGGCGACGGCACCGTTGATCACGGCACTGTCGTAGCCGAACAGCAGGCCGCCCAGCGCGGCCACCGAGGCGATGCGCACCACCTTGCCGCTGTGTTCGGATTCCTCGTAGTCCACGCCCGACGTGGAATCACCTACCGGTCCGTGCGTCATGACACGTCCTCTCGCAGCGTTGCGTGATCTGTGCCAAATCACAATCGCACAGTTAACCTGCGGATAGGGCGATATCCGTGCCGGTAATTAACTCAAGCGCTGCGCTGAGCGGGCTCGCGGTCCAGTTCGGCGTGAATCGCCCGCAAATCCTCGACACCGAGCACACTGAGTGACTCGACCTGCCTGCGCCGCGGCCCCCGGGGTACCTCGACATCATTGGGCACCACCAGCACCGGGCAGCCGGCCGCCTCCGCCGAAGCGGTGCCGGTCACCGAATCCTCCACCGCCAGGCATTGCGCGGTGTCGAACCCGAGCAGAGCGGCAGCACGTAGATACGGATCCGGGGACGGTTTGCCGTTGGGCACTTCGTCACCGCAGACGGTCACCGAAAAATAGTGCCGGCCAATGCTTTTCAGTGCCCGCTCGGCAAGTTCCCGGTGGGTGTTGGTGACCAGTGCCAGCGGGATGCCCGCAGCCGTCAACCGCTCCAACAGATCCTGGGCACCGGGCCGCCATGGCAGCCCCTGCTCGAACAGGTCACCGGTGTAGCCGTGCAGCCAGTCCGCCGATTCAGCCATCGCCGCGGGGTCTGGGTCCAGCCCCAGATCGTCGTAGACGATCCGCATCACCAACTCCGACGAACCGCCGACGGTCGACTCACGTACCTCCGCGCTGAGCACCCCACCCATGCGTGCATAGAGCGCGTGCATCGAGATGTCCCAGAGTTTTTCGGAATCGACGAGAGTGCCGTCCATGTCCCACAGCACCGCATCCATGGTGCCATTGTCCCATCGCGCCTTGGGCAGGGCGAAATCGTGTGACTGAATGCACGCCGCGTGGTCACCCGTGCGTGGCTGCTCAACCAGCAGGTTAGAGCTCAGTCCTCCGGGTTGTAGCCGAGGTTGGAGGAGAGCCAGCGCTCAGCTTCGGCCAGTGTCCAGCCCTTGCGCTTCGCGTAGTCGGCGACCTGATCCTGGGCCAACCTACCGACCACGAAATACTGCGACTGCGGATGCGAGAAGTACCAGCCGCTGACGGCGGCACCCGGCCACATCGCCATCGACTCGGTCAGCTCGATGCCGGACCGCTCATGGACGTCCATCAACTTCCAGAGCGTGGCCTTCTCGGTGTGCTCCGGGCAGGCCGGGTAACCGGGGGCTGGGCGGATTCCCACGTACTTCTCGCCGATGAGTGCATCGTTGTCCAACTGCTCATCGGGCTGGTATCCCCAGAACTCCTTGCGGACCCGTTCGTGCATCCGTTCGGCGAACGCCTCGGCCAGCCGGTCGGCGAGCGACTCCAGAAGAATCGCGCTGTAGTCGTCGAGGGCTGCCTTGAACTCCATGATCTTGTCCTGGCTGCCGAGCCCGGCCGTGACGGCGAAGGCGCCGACGTAGTCGGCCAGACCGGTGTCCTTCGGCGCGACGAAGTCACCCAGCGAACGGTTCGGGATGCCTTCGCGATGCTCACCCTGCTGGCGCAGGTTGTGCAGCGTGGTGAGCACCTCGGAACGGGTCTCGTCGGTGTACACCTCGATGTCGTCACCGACGGCGTTCGCCGGGAAGAACCCGATGACCCCGTTGGCACGCAGCCACTTCTCCTTGATCAGGGTGTCGAGCATCTCCTGGGCGTCGTCATACAGTTTGCGGGCAGTCTCGCCCGTCGCCGGGTTGTTGAGAATGTCGGGGAAGCGGCCCTTCATCTCCCAGGCATTGAAAAACGGCTGCCAGTCGATGTACTCGCGCAGCTCGGCGAGGTCGTACTCATGAAAATCCCGCACGCCGAGGCCCTGTGCGGGCACCGGCGGCGTGTAGCCTTCCCAGTCGATCGGCGTCCGGTTCGCGCGGGCCTTTTCCAGCGTCAGCATCGGCCGCTCGTTCTTCTGGGCGTGCCGTTCGCGCAGGGATGCGTAATCCTTCTCGGTCGCCTCCAGCAGGGCGGGGCGCTGCTTGTCATCAAGCAGTGCGGCAGCGACCGGCACCGACCGGGAGGCGTCCTTGACCCAGACCACGGGACCGCTGCGACGCGGCGATATCTTCACCGCCGTGTGGGCGCGCGAGGTGGTCGCACCGCCGATCAGCAGCGGGATCTTCAGCCCCTCGCGTTCCATCTCGACGGCGAAGTTGGCCATCTCGTCCAAGGACGGGGTGATCAGGCCGGACAGCCCGATGATGTCGGCGTTGTGCTCCCTCGCCGCGTCCAGGATCTTCTGGGCAGGCACCATCACACCGAGGTCGATCACGGTGTAGTTGTTGCACTGCAGGACGACCCCGACGATGTTCTTCCCGATGTCGTGGACGTCGCCCTTCACGGTCGCCATCACGATGATGCCGTTGCTGGTCTCGGCGTCACCCGGCCGTTTCTCCGCCTCGATGTACGGCAGCAGGTACGCAACGGCCTTCTTCATCACCCGGGCCGACTTCACGACCTGCGGCAGGAACATCTTGCCCGAGCCGAAAAGATCGCCGACGACGTTCATGCCGTCCATCAGCGGGCCCTCGATCACCTCGATCGGCCGACCACCCGCGGCGGAGATCTCGGCCCGCAGTTCCTCGGTGTCGTCATCGACGTGGGCGTCGATGCCTTTGACGAGGGCGTGCGTGATCCGCTCGCGGACCGGCAGGCTGCGCCACTCGGCCGCGACCGGAGCCCCATCCCCCGAGGCCTTCCCTGCGTTGCTGAACCGCTCTGCGATCTCCAACAGCCGTTCGGCCGCATCCTCGCGACGGTTCAGCACGACGTCCTCGATGCGGTCCCGCAGCTCGGGGTCGATGGAGTCGTAGGGCACCAGCGCACCGGCGTTGACGATGCCCATGTCCAGGCCGGCCTTGATGGCGTGGTACAGGAACACCGCGTGGATCGCCTCGCGGACCGGGTTGTTGCCCCGGAACGAGAACGACACGTTCGAGATACCGCCGGAGATGTGCACGCCGGGCAGGTTCTCCTTGATCCAGGCGCAGGCCTCGATGAAGTCGATCCCGTACGTGGCGTGCTCCTCGATACCGGTGGCCAGCGCGAAGCAGTTCGGGTCGAAGATGATGTCCTCAGCTGGGAAGCCGACCTCCTCGGTCAGGATCCGGTAGGCGCGCCCGCAGATCTCCTTACGGCGCTCCAGGTTGTCGGCCTGCCCCTGCTCGTCGAAGGCCATCACGACGACGGCGGCGCCGTACTTGCGGCACAGCCGTGCCTCGCGGATGAACTTCTCCTCGCCCTCCTTCATGGAGATCGAGTTGACGATCGGCTTGCCCTGCACGTTCTTCAGGCCCGCCTCGATGACCTCCCATTTGGAGGAGTCGATCATCACCGGCACACGGCTGATATCCGGCTCGGCCGCGATCAGCTTGGTGAATCGGTCCATCGCGGCGACGCCGTCGATCATGCCCTCGTCCATGTTGATGTCGATGACCTGCGCACCGACATCAACCTGCTGCAGGGCGACCGACAGCGCGGTGTCGTAGTCCTCGGCCTTGATCAGGTTGCGGAACCGGGCGGAGCCGGTGATGTTGGTGCGCTCACCGATGTTCACGAACAGCGAGTCGTCGGTGATGTTGAGCGGTTCCAGGCCCGAGAGCCGGGTCGCCACCTCGATCTGCGGCAGCTCGCGCGGCGGTTTGCCCTCGACGACCTTGGCGATCTCGGCGATGTGCGGGGGCGCCGTTCCGCAGCAGCCACCGACCAGGTTGACCAGGCCGGCCTCGGCGAACTCGGCGATGTAGCCGGCCTGACGCTCCGGGGACTCGTCGTACTCGCCGAAGGCGTTGGGCAGGCCGGCGTTGGGGTAGCAGGAGACGAAGGTGTCGGCAATCCGCGCCACTTCGGCGATATACGGCCGCATCTCCGGCGCGCCCAGCGCGCAGTTGAGGCCCACCGCGATCGGCCTGGCGTGTCGGATCGAATTCCAGAACGCCTCGGTGACCTGACCGGACAACGTTCGCCCGGAAGCGTCGGTGATGGTGCCCGAGATGATCACCGGCCAGCGGCGTCCGCGCTGCTCGAACAGCGTCTCGACGGCGAACACCGCGGCCTTGGCGTTAAGCGTGTCGAAGATCGTCTCGATGATGAGGATGTCGGAACCACCGTCGACCAGTCCGTTGGCGGCTTCGAGGTAGGCGGCGACCAGTTGGTCGTAGGAGACGTTGCGGGCGCCCGGATCGTTGACGTCCGGTGAGATCGACGCGGTGCGCGTCGTGGGCCCCAGGGCACCTGCGACGTAGCGGGGCTTGTCCTGCGTGCTGAACTCGTCGCAGGCTTTGCGGGCCAGGGCCGCGCCGGCGTAGTTCAGCTCGTAGCCGAGCTCCTGCATGTCGTAGTCGGAGAGCGAAACCGCGTTCGCGTTGAACGTGTTGGTCTCCAGGATATCGGCGCCCGCCTCGAGGTACTCACGATGGATGCCCTCGATGATCTGCGGCTGCGTCAGGTTGAGCAGGTCGTTGTTGCCCTGAACCGGGCTGGGCCAGTCCTTGAACCGCTCACCGCGGTAGCCGGCCTCGTCCGGGCGGTCCCGTTGGATCGCGGTGCCCATCGCGCCGTCGATCACCATGATCCGGCGGCGCAGAGTTGCCGTCAGTTCGTCGGTGCAGTCGGGGCGGATGTGCGGCTCGAAGACACTTGGCTCAAAGATCGTCGACTCAGCGATGTTCAAGGCGTTCACATACTCTCCTTCCGCAACGGAAGGCGTCCTTGACTCTGCCGAGCGTGGCGGAAACGGGCAGAAACCCGGAACCGTTGCAACGCCTCTCGACCAGAAGAGTCTACGTCGTCATCCGACAGACGCATGGACACCCAACTCGTCGCCACGATCGACCCGACCCACTTCGCGATACGCGCCGCTGGGCGACAGCTCCCGGGACCTCGTGGGCAATGTCGTCACCAGGGCCAACCAGATTGCAGTCACACGTATTTCGTATCGACGCCGCTGCCCACCACGCGCGGCGACAAGGTGTCGAGCCGATCGGTGTCGTAGGCGGGCCGGTCAGCATCATTCACATCAACAGGATAGTCGGTCTAGGAAAACTGCTTGTTTGCGCAGGCGGCTCATCGACGCGGAATGACCCGCGGCGACAAGGCGCCGATCGCCCCCACGCAGGGCTTACGCTGGCAGTGTGACACCGTCGTATCCGAGCGGAGGCAGGCCGTCCGACCTACCCGAATTGCAGAACGCCATCGTCGTGGCGGCGTTCGAAGGATGGAACGACGCCGGTGACGCGGCCAGCGATGCGCTGGACCACCTCGACGCCATCTGGGAAGCCGAACCGATCGTCGAGATCGACGACGAGGCCTACTACGATTACCAGGTCAACCGCCCGGTGATCCGGCAGGTCGACGGCGTGACGCGAGAGCTGGTCTGGCCGTCGATGCGGATCTCGCACTGCCGTCCGCCAGGTAGTGAGCGTGACGTGGTGCTGATGCACGGCGTCGAGCCCAACATGCGGTGGCGGACCTTCTGCGCTGAGTTGCTGGCCATCGCCGACAAGCTCAACGTGCAGACCGTGGTGATCCTCGGGGCGTTGCTCGCCGATACGCCCCACACCCGGCCGGTCCCGGTGTCGGGTGCTGCGTACTCCTCGGAGTCGGCCAAGTTCTTCGGGCTGGAGGAAACCCGCTACGAAGGGCCGACCGGTATCGCCGGGGTGTTCCAGGACGCGTGCGTGCAAGCAGGCATCCCGGCCGTGACGTTCTGGGCAGCCGTGCCGCACTATGTGTCCCAACCGCCCAACCCAAAGGCCACCGTGGCCTTGCTGCGCCGTGTCGAGGACGTGCTGGACATCGAGGTACCGCTGGCCGATCTGCCCGCGGCGGCCGAGGAGTGGGAGCAGGCCGTCACCGAGATGACCGCAGAGGACGAGGAGATCGCCGAGTACGTCCAGTCACTGGAACAGCGCGGTGATGCCGAGGTCGACATGAACGAGGCGCTGGGCAAGATCGACGGTGACGCGTTGGCGGCGGAGTTCGAGCGCTACCTCCGGCGGCGCGGCCGCTGAGCGGCCAGTTGAGCCGGAGCCGCTGAGCGGCCAGTTGAGCCGGAGCCGCTGAACATACGTCGCGCGGGTTACAGTTCCACACCCAGCAGTGCGTCGACAGCGCTGGCGACCGCCTGCGGTGCTGCGGTGTCGTGCCCGCCGTAGGCGATCGCATCGGCGGCCCAACCATCAAGTGCAGCAAGTGCTTTCGGAGTATCCAGATCGTCTGCGAGATACTGCCGGACTCGTGCGATCACGTCAGTGGCATCCGGTCCGGCAGGCATTGTGGTCGCCGCGCGCCAACGCTCCAACCGGGCATCGGCCTCGTCGAGCACCTGTGGGCTCCAGGACCGGTCGGAACGGTAGTGCCCGGCCAGCAAGCCGAGCCGGATTGCGCCCGGATCGACCCTGTCGGCGAGCAACCGGGATACCAACACCAGGTTGCCCCGGCTCTTGCTCATCTTGTGCCCGTCCCAGCCGATCATGCCGGCGTGCACATAGTGCCGCGCGAATCTGCGCTCCCCCGTTACGGATTCGGCATGCGCGGCAGAGAACTCGTGATGCGGGAAGATCAGGTCGCTGCCACCACCCTGGATGTCCAGCCCGGTCCCGATGCGGCTCAAGGCGATTGCCGAACACTCCACGTGCCAGCCGGGCCGACCCGGTCCGAACGGAGACGGCCAGCTCGGTTCCCCGGGCCGGTGCACGCGCCACAGCAGCGCATCGAGCTTGTCAGCCTTGCCTGCGCGGTCGGGATCGCCGCCACGTTCGCCGAACAGCCGGAGCATGGTCTCGCGGTCGTACCCGGACTCGTACCCGAACTGCACGTTGGCGTCGGCCCGGTAGTACACGTCGGGATACTGCGGATCATCGACGACGTATGCCGCGCCGGAAGCCAGCATCTTCTCGACCACCTCGACCACTTCGGCGATCGCATCGGTGGCCGCCACGTAATCGTGAGGCGGCAGCACCCGCAGCGCGGTCATGTCGTCGCGGAACAGTTGGGTCTCGCGGTTCCCGAGCGCACGCCAGTCCAGGCCGTCGCGCTCGGCCCGTTCGAACAGCGGATCGTCGACGTCGGTGATGTTCTGCACATAGTGCACGGTGTGCCCGGCGTCCAGCCACAGCCGGTACACCAGGTCGAATGCCAGGTAGGTCGCCGCGTGGCCGAGGTGCGTTGCGTCATAAGGCGTGATGCCGCAGACGTACATGGTCGCTGTCGGCCCCGCACCGACCGGGCGGATCTGCCGGTCGGCGCTGTCATACAGGCGCAGCTGGGGACCCTGCCCCGGCAGAGTGGGAATGTTCGGCGCGGGCCACGACTGCATGGCTTCGACTTTAGGGTGCTCGGTCAGCACGGGCCTCTCCCGGTCGGTCGGATCACCGAAGACAGATTCGGTTCACCGAACACCGACAACGACGAAAGCCGATCCATTCCCGTCGAACATCAGGCGGCGCCGACCGCGGCGAGCAGGATCGGGGCCAGGTCCTGACGGCACATCACGAAATCCGGCAGGTAGGGGTCGGCCCGGTTGTACACCAGCCGCGACCCGTCCAGTCGGGAAGCGTGCAAACCCGCAGCCAGCACCACGCCGGCCGGCGCGGCCGAATCCCATTCCCACTGCCCGCCGGCGTGGATGTAGGCGTCGACGTCGCCGCGGACCACGGCCATCGCCTTGGCCCCGGCCGAACCGATCCGCACCAGTTCGAAGTCGAGCCGGTCCCGCATCCGCCACAGCACGGGCGGCGGGCGATTGGAGCTGGCGGTGACGCGGATCGGGCCGTCACGGCGCGCCGGCGGCGGCTCCACGGTGTCGCTGCGGTACACCTCGCCCCGCGCCGGCAGCGCCACTACCGCGTCGGTCAGTCCGGGCCCGCCGGTGCGGTTGCGCTGCCACAGCGCGATGTGCACGGCCCAATCCTCGCGCCCCGGCAGCGAATACTCATGCGTGCCGTCGACGGGGTCGACGATCCAGACGCGGTCAGCGTCGACTCGGGACAGGTCATCGACAGCCTCTTCGCTGAGCACCGAATCCTGCGGGCGGGCTTCGGCGAGCCGGGCCAGGATCAGTTCGTTGGAGCGTCGATCGCCCTCATCGCCGAGGTGGTAAGGATCGTAGAAACCGACCTCTTCACGGACTGTCAGCAACAACTCGCCGGCCTCCTGGGCCACCGCGGCGGCCAGGTCGGCATCGGTCGAGTGCATTCAGCCAGTATCGGTGGTGGCCAAACCCGCGCCGGATCGGGGTCTGCCGATCACAGGGCAGAGACACATTCTCGTCACCGCTACTATCCACCGGGTGACCGATCGAATGCCGAACGTCTCCCTGTCCCCTGCCTGGCAGAAGCGGTTCGATTTCTTCAGTGCCTACGGCCTGCCCAGCTCGACACCGGAGTCAAAGGCGGCCTACCGGGTGCTGCCGTTCGGCACCAAACTCCGCATCGGCTCGAACATCCTGGCTTTCCTGTTCGGCCCCATCTATTTCTTCGTCAAAGGCATGTGGCGCAAGGGACTGACCCTCTTCGGCATCGCACTGGCCGTGTCGGTGGTGATGGTCATGCTCGATGCGTCCGATGGTGTCGCCCGCGGCGCCGGAATAGCCGTGGCCTCGCTTGCGATGAGTACCGCCAACTACGCGTACTACCTGCACGTGGTCAGGCGCAGCGAATCCTGGAATCTGTTCGAGGGATTCGGCCGGAGGCGCTAGCGAATCGTCACCTGCCACACCAACACCGCTACCGCCGACGATCCGCTCAGAACGGCGGCCACGGGATGGGCCGGTGCCGATCGGCGGTCGGAAGCACCGGATCATCCAGTAGCCCAACGACTCTGGCCTGCAAGGCGGCGACCTCCCGGTGCGTGATGTGGTCGTACAACTGCGCGGCCAGATCGTCGGCCAGCCGCTCGCGGAGGGCCGCCACGGCCACCAGGGTGTCATCGTCCACGGGCTTACCCGCCCAGCCCCACAGCACGGTGCGCAGCTTGTCCTCGACGTGCAGGCTGACGCCGTGGTCGACGCCGTACACCTGCCCGTCGACCCCGGCCAGGATGTGGCCACCCTTGCGGTCGGCGTTGTTGATCAGCACGTCGAACACCGCCATGCGGTACAGCCGCGGGTCGTCGGCGTGCACCAACGTCACTTCGTCCCCGGCGTAGTCGTAGGCCTGCAGGATCGGCAGGAAGCCCGGCGGAATGTGCCCCGCCGGCAGCAGATCCACCAGATCAGGGCCGGAAGCCGTTGGCCCGGCGTCGTCATCACCCGGCTGATCGACCCAGCGTTGCACCATTCCCGGGCCGACAGGCCCCTCCCGAATGATGGTGTAGGGCACGATGTTCCAGCCCAGGGCGACCGATACCAGGTAAGCACTGACCTCGCGGCCCGCCAGCGAACCGTCAGGAAAATCCCACAGCGGGGCCTCGCCGCGCACCGGCTTGTACACGCAGTGCACCTGGCGCTCCCGCAGGTGCGCCTCGCACAGGAAGGTGGCGTTGCTGGCCGAACGGATCCGACCGACTACCGTGAGCTCGCCGTCGACCAGCACCTCGCTGTCGTCGGGGCCTCCGTCAGCTGTCCGCGTCATCTTCGGCTCCGGCGATCGCACCGCGCCGGTAGCCGTTGGTGCGCACACAGATATGCCCCTCGGGATCCAGCGGCTCGTCGCACAGCGGGCAGGGCGGCCGCCCTGCGGAGATGACCCGGTTCGATCGGGTCGCGAACTCCCGGGCCGACTCGGGCGTCAGGAACACCCGCACTGCATCGGGGCCTTCCTCCGCGTCGTCGAGCACCACCGACGCATCGAACTCGGCATCCGAGACGGCCAGTAACTCCACCACCACCGTCTGTGCTTCGGAGTCCCAGCCCAGGCCCATCGTGCCGACCCGGAACTCCGCGTCCACCGGCGTGATGAGCGGCTGTAGATCGACCACCTCGCCGGTGTCCGGCGGGATGGGCGTGCCGAACCGGCGGTTGACCTCGAGCAACAGCGCCCCGATGCGTTCGGCCAACACCGCCACTTGCTGCTTCTCCAGTACCACCGAGATCACCCGGTTGTCGTGGACCGCCTGCAGGTAAAAAGTCCGGTTTCCGGGTTGGCCGACGGTCCCGGCCACGAAGCGGTCGGGAGTGCGGAAGACGTGTATTGCGCGGGCCATGGCACCTTCCAAAATACCGGTATCAGCACTAACGGTCAGTCGGTGGACCCGCCGACCACCGCGTCGGTGGCGGGTTTGGCGGCCAGGCCGGCGCTGAGCTGTGGACCGGTGTGGTTGACGTGCACGACAAACGGGCGCATGTCGGTGTACTGGATCACACTCATCGACGCCGGGTCGACAGTGATCCGCTGAAAGCCGTCCAGATGCACACCGAGCGCGTCGGCGAGCACCGCTTTGATCACGTCGCCGTGGGAACATGCGACCCACAATGCGTCGCCGCCGAGCTCCTCGGCCAGCGCCCGATCCCGCGCCCGCACCGCGGCCACCGCACGGGCCTGGACCTGCGCCAACGCCTCCCCGTCGGGGAACGCCGCCGCGCTGGGCTGCTGCTGCACCACACCCCACAGCGGTTCCTTCACCAGCTCACCGATCTTGCGGCCGGTCCAGGCACCGTAGTCGACCTCGGTCAACCGGTCGTCGACGATCGGTTGTACCCCGAGAGCAGCGGCCAGCGGCTCCACGGTCCGTTCGCAGCGCAGCAGCGGCGATCGCACGATCGCACGCACCGGCAGGTCTCCTATCCGGCCGATCACAGCCGCGGCCTGCTCGATGCCACGCTCGTCGAGGTCGACTCCTTCCGAGCGGCCCGCCAGCGTATGGGCGGTGTTCGACATCGAGCGGGCGTGCCGCAGCAGGATGACAGTCATATCGGCTCCCTCGGTCAGTACGCGGTCAGTACTCCGGTGCCGAGCAGCGCCAGCACTGTCACACCGGCCACCACGCGGTAGCCGACAAACCAGTACATGCTGTGGGACACCAGGAATTGCAGGAACCAGGCAATCGCGGCGAATCCGACGACGAACGCGATCACCGTCGCCACCAAGAGCTGCGGACCGCTCGCGCTCATGCCCTCCCCGACCGGATGGAACGCGTCGGGCAGTGAGAACAGCCCCGAGGCGAACACCGCTGGGATCGCCAGCAGGAAACCGAAGCGGGCCGCCAGTTCGCGGTCCAACCCCAGGAACAAACCGGCGCTGATCGTGGCACCGGAGCGCGACACCCCCGGCACCAGCGCAAGGCACTGCGCCAGGCCGACCACGACGCTGTCCCGCCAGGTGAGCTGCTCCACATGGCGGGTCTGTCTGCCGAAATACTCAGCCGCGGCGATCACCGCCGAGAACACGATGAGCGCCGAGGCGACGAGCCAGAGATTACGTGCACCGGTGCGGATCTCGTCCTTGAACAGCAGCCCGAAGAACCCGATGGGAATGCTGCCGATGATGACGAACCAGCCGAGCCGGTAGTCGGCATTGCGGTGCGCCGCGACGAACAGCCCGTTGAGCCAGGCCTTGACGATCCGCCAGATGTCGCGAGCAAAATAGATCAGCACCGCCAGTTCGGTGCCGAGCTGAGTGACCGCGGTGAAGGAGGCGCCTGCGTCGTCATGGAAGAACAACCGTGAGGTGATCGCGAGGTGCCCGGAGGAAGAGACCGGGAGAAACTCGGTGAGTCCCTGGGCAACCGACAACACGATCACTTGCAGCCACGACATCGCCGGCACGTCAATCACGACGAAGACCGTACCGTGGGGGTTCGGTCAGCGTAGGAGTCGCGGTACCGGCTGTGCGTCGGCAACCGCGTCACGTACGGTCGCCGACAAGCTGCGCTCGTCGGTCAGGTCGATATCGGTCAGCTTGCGGCTGGCGAGCGCCACTACATCTTCTTCGGAGGGCACCGGACCCGACAGCCGCGGTCGGTACACCTCGATGATCAGCTGCCCGTGTTCTATATGGAAGGAGAAGGTCCGGCCGTCACCCACCTGGCCAAATCCACTGGCGTGGACACCCGTGGAAATGTCCTCGATAGCAAACTCCTGGTGCCCCGATTCCCGGTCTGCGGCGAGGGTCATGGTTGGCACCATACTCTTGCCTATGCAACCACGTGCGCAGACGCGTCCAATTGCCGGCGACGGCCTTGCCTAGACTTGGCGGTCGACCATCCACCCCGATCGAGAGCCGTCCGTTGCGCCTAATCCCTGCAGGTCAGCCTATTTGCGCTGCCGTGGCAGCGCTGGCATTGCTGCTTGCGTCCGGTTGTTCGTCGAACCCGGCCGACACCCCGCCACCGACCATCGAACCCGCTCAGGCCGCAGTGTCTCCCCCGGCCACCGGCACGCCCGACGGCGAAGTCCTTCCTGTCGGCGGTCACGCCCAGTCCGCGACGTTCGATTCAGCAACGGCCACTCTGGCCCTGCTCGGACCGGGCCCGCAAGGGCAGTCGATAGTGACGTTGGTGGCCGGGCCCCAGCCGCCGCGCACCGTCCTGCTACCCACGACGGCTTCAGCGCTGACGAGCGACGGCCACGGCGAGCTGCTGCTGACCACCCGTGGTGGCTACTTCCGGGTAGACATCGCGACGGGCAAAGCCACCAAGGTCACCGTCGGCGGCCAGCAGGACACCGAATTCACTGCGATCGCGTTGCGCGCGGACGGTAATGCCGTACTCGGCAGCGCTGACGGCGCGGTCTACACATTGAGCTCACCGGATACGGTCAAAGCCCGGCTGAAGATCTTCGCACGCGTGGATGCCCTTGTCACGCAAGGCAACACCGCAGTGGTGCTGGACCGTGGGCAGACCTCGGTCACCGAGGTCGACGACACCGGAACCAAGGCCGAGCAGGCGCTGCGCGCCGGCGACGGCGCCACCACCATGGTCGCCGATCCGCACGGCCGGGTCCTCGTCGCCGACACCCGCGGCGACGAACTGCTGGTGTTCGGCACCGACCCGCTGATCATGCGTCAGCGTTACCCCGTGCGGGCCGCCCCGTACGGGCTGGCGGCCTCCGCGCGCCTGGCCTGGGTGTCGCAGACAGCGGACAACACGGTGATTGGTTACGATCTTGACACCGGCATTCCCGTCGAAAAGGTGCGTTATCGAACCGTGCAGCAACCCAACTCCCTGTCCTACGACGACAAATCCGGCACACTGTATGTGGTGTCCGGGTCAGGAGCTGGTGTGCAGGTGATCCCCCACGCGGGGGCATCGTGACCTCGATTCAACGCGGCCGGATGCCACCGGGGTGGGATGCCGAAGGACTCTCCGACGAATACGACTGGGTGCCGTTGCGGCTGCCACCCGATGTGACCAGGGTGAGCGCCTCCATTCGGCTGTCCATCGAAGCGGAATACCGCGGCTGGGAACTGACCCGGGTGCGGGCCTACACGGACGGGAGCCGACGGGTGCTGTTGCGCCGCAAGAAAACCGCCGCCACCATGCCGGGCACCCCGGATCAGCCGACCCCGTGATGTACGGCGCGCTGCGGCGAGCACTGTTCCTGGTGCCGCCGGAACGGATCCATGTCTGGGTGTTCGCGCTGCTGCGCATCGCCACCGGTTCGGCGGTGTTGCGACGAGCACTGCGCCGCCGGCTGGCACCGAGCGACCCGGTGCTGGCCAGCACGGTGTTCGGAGTGCGCTTCCCCGGCCCGCTGGGCCTGGCGGCGGGGTTCGACAAGGACGGCCGCGGACTGACGACCTGGGGTGCGCTGGGCTTCGGGTACGCCGAAGTGGGCACTGTGACCGCGGCGGCACAGCCCGGCAACCCGCAGCCACGGTTGTTCCGCCTGCCCGAGGACCGCGGGCTGCTCAACCGGATGGGCTTCAACAACGACGGTGCGGGCGCGCTGGCGATACGGCTGGCCCGGCACACCGCCGATGCGCCGATCGGAGTGAACATCGGCAAGACCAAGGTCACGCCGGCCGAGGCCGCTGTCGAGGACTACGCGCAGAGCGCGCGACTGCTGGGCAGCCTGGCCGCCTACGTGGTGGTCAACGTCAGCTCACCCAACACCCCCGGACTGCGCGACCTACAGGCGGTGGCCTCGCTGCGACCGATCCTGGCCGCGGTCAAGGCGGAGACCACGAGACCGGTGCTGGTCAAGATAGCGCCCGACCTCTCCGACGCCGATATCGACGAAATCGCCGATCTGGCAGTCGAATTGGGGCTGGCCGGGATCGTGGCGACCAACACCACGATATCGCGGGACGGGTTGATGACCCCGGGTGTGGCCGAACTCGGAGCAGGCGGCATCTCCGGACCGCCGGTGGCCCGGCGTTCGGCCGAGGTGCTGCGCCGGCTGTACCGACGCGTGGGCGACAAGCTGGTGTTGATCAGCGTGGGCGGTATCGAGACCGCCGACGACGCCTGGGACCGGATCGTCTCAGGGGCCACGCTGTTGCAGGGCTACACCGGATTCATCTACGGCGGCGGCCTATGGGCCAAGCACATTCACGACGGCATCGCCGCGCGTCTGCACGCCGGCGGGTTCGCGTCACTCACCGACGCGGTGGGCTCGGCCATCCCTCGCGAGCAGACGTGAAAGGCCCTGTTCGCCCGGCGTGTCGGAGACTTTCACGTCTGCTCGCAGGTGCCGTGGATGACGGCGCGGGCGATGGCTTGGCCAAACAGGTTGAAGCCGAGGAACGCCGGCGTAGCGCCGTCGGGTAGTTCAAGCGACTCGACGGGCAATGCGTGCACGGCGATGTAGTAGCGGTGCGGGCCGTGTCCGGCCGGCGGGGCCGCACCCAGGAACCGCTTGAGGCCGGCGTCGTTGGTGAGCGTGACCGCACCGCCCGGCAACGCGTCGCCGTTGCCGGCATCGGCGGGCAGAGAGGTGACGCTGGCCGGCAGGTCCGCGACCGCCCAGTGCCAAAAGCCCGACAGTGTGGGCGCATCCGGGTCGTACACCGTCACCGCGAAACTCTTGGTCTCTTCGGGGAATCCCGACCAGCTCAGCTGCGGCGACACATCGTTGCCGCCCGCCCCGAAGATGCCACTGAGCTGGTCGTTGGCCAGCGGCTGCCCGTCGATGACCGATTCGGAGGTCAGCGTGAACGTCGGCAGCTGCGGCAGTTTGTCGTACGGCGAATCACTCATGATGCCCTTTCAGCAGTGCGTCAAGAAATGTTCGAGGACCTTCGCGCCGAACTGTAGTGCGTCGATCGGCACCCGCTCATCTACCCCGTGGAACAGCGCGGCGAAGTCCAACTCCGGCGGCAGCCGTAACGGGGTGAACCCGAAGCAGCGAATTCCCAACCGCTGGAACGACTTTGCGTCGGTACCACCGGAGAGCATGTAGGGCACGATACGGGCCCCGGGATCCACCGCGAGCAGCGCTGCGTTCATCGCGTCGACCAGGTCACCGTCGAACGTGGTCTCGTAGGAGGGTAGGTCGCGCTCCCAGCTGCGGGTGACGTCCGGGCCGATCAGTTCGTCGATCTCGCGCTCGAACGCCGCCTTACGACCGGGCAGCACGCGGCAGTCCACGACCGCCTCGGCCGTGGCCGGTATGACGTTGGCCTTGTACCCGGCCTTGAGCATCGTCGGGTTGGCAGTGTCACGCAGGGTCGCCGAGACAATGCGAGCCACCCCGCCGAGCTTCTCGATCGCCATGTCGAGATCCGGGGAGTTGACGTCGAATTCGTATCCGGTCTCCTCGGACACCGCGGTCAGGAACTGCTCCACGGCATCGTTGAGAACCAGCGGGAAGCGGTGCCGTCCGAGCCGGTCGACTGCGCCCGCAATTGCCGTCACGGCGTTGTCGTCGTGCACCATCGACCCGTGGCCGGCCCGGCCTCGCGCGGTCAGCCGCATCCAGGACAGGCCCTTCTCGGCCGTCTCGATGAGATAGAGCCGCCGCTCACCGCCGTCCTTGCGGGGAACTGTCAGCGAGAATCCGCCGACCTCGCCGATCGCCTCGGTCACGCCGGCGAACAGGTCCGGCCGGTTGTCCACCAGCCAGTTCGCACCGTAAGTGCCGCCGTGCTCCTCATCGGAGACGAACGCGAACACCAGGTCGCGTGGCGGCACGATGCCGGCCCGCTTGAAGTGCCTGGCCACGGCGATCATCATCCCGACCATGTCTTTCATGTCGACCGCACCGCGGCCCCACACGTAGCCGTCTTTGATCGCACCGGAGAACGGGTGCACGCTCCAGTCCGCCGGTTCGGCGGGCACCACGTCGAGGTGCCCGTGAATCATGAGTGCCCCGCGCTGCGGGTCGGCACCGGGCAGCCGCGCGAACACGTTGCCTCGGCCGGGCGCGCCGGCTTCGACGTATTCGGTGGTGTAGCCCACCTCGCGAAGCCGGTCGGCGACCCATTCGGCGCAGTCGGCCTCGCACTTGGTCGTGGCAAGATCGCCGGTATTGGAGGTATCGAACCTGATCAGAGCGCTGACGATATCGACCACCTCGTCAACGCTGCCCACGGGGACAGTCACCTGACCATTCGTACCACCGATTCGGATCACTGCGCCGACCGACGCACGGCGAGCCGACACGTTGGGTCTGACCGCCCGGGTTTGGGGCCTGGGCCCTCAATCCGTTAGCCTTAGGCGCCCAACCCGTGAGGTTGGCGAGTCCGAGTGGCGGAATGGCAGACGCGCTAGCTTGAGGTGCTAGTGCCCTATTAACGGGCGTGGGGGTTCAAGTCCCCCCTCGGACACAATCTTCTTAGCTATGCACAGCAAATACGCAGTAAAACTCGCTTTAAGCGTTTGCTATATAATTAACGTTTGCGACGAATGGCCTCGAATTCATGTCGCGGATGGCCAAGTGGCCTTTTTGGACACCCCCTCGGACACGTCCGGCGACACGGCTGAAGTCAGCGGTCGCCGCGACCCGTTACCCGCGCGACGTCATCATGGGCGCCTCGTTGACGCTGGGTGCTGACCTGACTGTAGATCGAAACCCACTTTCACCGGCGATGACGCCCGGTCGCAAGCGATACAATCCGTATACAGATACTATTAACTGTAAGCGTTTTGTTTGTGATCGGAGATGCCGACAGCCATGGAAGCATTAACCCCGCGCGCGGCACAGAAGGTCGGATTGTCGCGCAGCGCCTTCTACCGGGACGCACGCGAAGGCCGTCTCGACCGCATCGCACGAGGCATTTACCTTCCCGCCGAGGCCCCGGCGATGGATTGGGATCTGATCGAGGCCTCAACGCGCCGAGCGGACGCGACCATCTGTTTGACTTCCGCGCTGGCCTATTACGACCTCACCGACGAGATCCCCGCTGCTTTGGATGTCGCGATCCCGCGGGGATCCCGCACCCCAGCAGGACGCGCCGCGATCACCTGGCATCACTTCGATGCGGCCACCTTCGAGATCGGACGCGACCAGTTGACGATCCCCGGCTCGAATCAAACGATCGGGATCTACTCCCCTGAACGATCTATCGCCGATGCATTCCGTCTGCGCGGCGCGGTCGGCTACGAGCTCGCTCGTGATGCGCTGCGGCAGTGGCTCCGCACCGGCGGCAAACCGGCACTGCTCATGGACATCGCCACGCGCCTGCCTCGCGCGAAAACCCCTGTCCGGCAAGCACTAGAGATGTTGTCATGAGCCGCGGCGATGAGGTGTTCCGCCAGCTCCAGACGGCCGCACGTGCGGCCACAGCGCGCAGCGGAGCCGGTGCACCGACTCAGGAATACCTGATCCGGCACGTACTCGAATCGTTTCTGGACCGCCTCACCCACACACCCCATGCGGATGATTTTGTCCTCAAAGGCGGAATCTTGTTGGCCGCCTATGATGTTCGCCGTCCCACCAAAGACGCCGATGTCAATGCGATCAGCGCCGATGTCGATGCCGGGCACCTGGTTCAGGTGGTCCGTGACATTGCCGCAGTCACCGTTGACGACGGGGTGCAGTTCGATCTCGCCACGATCGGCGTCCAGGAGATCCGTGAACAGTCCGAGTATCCCGGTCTGCGCCTACGAATCGCTGTCTCCGTGGGGCCGTGGAACGGCGTCGCAGCGTGGGACGTGTCCACCGGTGATCCGATTGTCCCGCCACCACGGCACGTGACGATCGATCGGATCATCGGCGACCCGATCACCCTCCTGGGGTATGCACCGGAAACGACGATCGCCGAAAAGGGCGTGACCATCCTCGAACGCGGAATCACCAGTACCCGCTGGCGTGATTACGTCGACATCGTGCAACTCGCTCGCGCCGGCATCGATTCGGACGAACTGCTCCGCTCAGCGCGGGCGGTCGCTGTCCATCGCGGAGTAAACCTCGAGCCCGTCGCACCGCGGCTAGCCGGTTACGGCGCTGCCGCACAAGCGAAATGGGCGGCATGGCGACGCAAGGAACACCTCGAATCAGCTTGCGAACCAAACCTCGACGACCAAATCACTCTCGTTGTCGCCCACCTCGATCCGGTCTTTCGCCACGGACCCGAGTGAAACACCGGCATCTACCGGCGCGAGACAGGATCCATACCTGACGGAGGGATATCAATGAAGATCACTGGCGGCTGTGAGCGATTTCCCGGCGAGTTGGATGAACTGCGGGCTGACAATGCGCGCCTGCGGCACTTACTTGAATTGACCGAGGACCAGTCCCGCGCCGCGCACGGCGACCAGGCCACCCTAACTGGCGCCCCGACGCCACCTGTCTGTATGGAGTCCAGCCCCGCCGACAAGGTCAGGTTCTATTTCGACCTATTCCGTTGCCGAACCGATGTTTACGTTCAGCGATGGGAAAACCGCAAAGACGGCCGATCAGGGTGGATGCCGGCGATAGAAGGCCATTGGCGCAAAGGCATGAACCGTGCCGATGCCCCGTACCTGACATTGACCCCTGAGGTAGTGAGCTCGCATCTCCGCGGTGACGTCCACATCGGTCTATATCCGCTGGGCGACGACGACACATGCTGGTGGGTCGCGGCAGACTTCGACAAAGAAGCGGCGATGCTCGACGCCCTCGCATACATGAAAGCCGCTCGCTCCCATCACATTCCGGCAGCGTTGGGAGTGTCCCAGTCCGGCCGCGGCGCCCACGCGTGGGTCTTCTTCGCGCACGCGACCTCAGCCTCCGTCGCGCGCGGGATCGCCACCAGCCTTCTCGGCGAAGCCTTCCGGCTGCGCGGCAGCATGCACCTGGGCAGCTACGACCGCTTGTTTCCCTCCCAGGACGTGCACACCGGCCGCGGAGTCGGCAACCTCATCGCAGCACCACTCAACGGCAAACGCCGCCAGCACGGCACCACCGTGTTCCTCGATCCTGCAACCCTCGAACCGTACGAGGACCAGTGGGCATATCTGTCGAGCATCGCGCGGCTGTCCGCCAAAGAAACTGCTTCCCTTGCCCGCCAGCTACCCAGCCCTCAGATCGGGCACAACGTTCGGCGGCTGCAACTGCCCACCTCATCGAAAATCGTCCCCCGCCCGGCGGCGATAGTGCGAGCCGCATTCGATTCACGAATCACCCTGACGTCCACCGACCTCGGCCCAGCCATGATTTCGGCGGTCAAACACGCCGCCTCCATCCGTAACCCCGAATTCGACGTACGGCAGCGGGCACGGCGAAGCACCTGGGATACCCCGCGATACCTCTACAGCTACGACGAAACCGCCGACGGCAACCTCACCCTGCCACGCGGCTTGCACCAACTGCTCAGCGACCTCGTCAGCTCAGCTGACAGCACTCTCAAGATCGAGGACCACCGGGTCATCGGTGAACACCACGAGTTCACCTGTGCCGCAACACTGCACGACACCCAGTCAGATGCCCTGAACCAGCTCCTCAACCACGACGCGGGCGTACTGATCGCACCGCCAGGAACCGGAAAGACGGTCATCGCCTGCGCGACAACAGTAGCCCGTGCCACCTCAACGCTCGTTCTTGTCGACCGCAAAGCACTTGCCGACCAATGGCGAGACCGGATTGACCAACACCTGGGTTTCAAATGCGGCCAGATCGGCGGCGGACGATCCAAGACGACCGGAGTCCTCGATATCGCGTTGCTGCCAACTCTCGCGCGCCGCAACAACATCTCCGAATTAACAGCCGGATACGGCTTCATCATCGTCGACGAATGCCACCACGTCGCCGCCAGCGCCTTCTTCAACGTCCTCGGCCAGATACCCGCACGCCACTGGCTGGGCCTGACCGCAACCCCGGAACGACGCGACGGTCTCGAAGACCTGATTTTCCGTCAGCTCGGCTCACACCGCGTGGAAATTAAACGCCCCACCGCCGGCCAACTCCCGCTCGACAGTTCGGAACTGCTGACACCGCACCCTGTACTGCACCTCCACCCGACGCAGTTCCGGTACATGGGCGACGCCGATCCACACGAACCAGGCGGCATAGCCCATATCTACCGGGCATTGGTCGCCGATGAGCAACGGCTCGACCAAATCGTCGGCCACGTCCTGACCGCTGCCGATGAAGGCGCCAACATCCTCGTCCTCACCACCTGGGTCGACCACCTCAACGCCATCACCGAACGGCTGACCGCGGCGGGACGATCAGTCACCGTGTTGAGCGGAGGCATGAAAGCTGCCGAACGGCGCCGCATCACCGAAATGCTTGCCACCAGGACACCCGATGCGGAACCACTCCTGATCGTCGGCACCAGTTCATTCATCGGCGAAGGGCTTCGACTGTCCCACCCTCGACACGCTGTTTCTGGCAGCGCCGATCACCTTCAAGAATCGTCTCGTCCAGTACGTCGGCCGCGTGACACGGCCGTACCCCGGCAAGACCACTGCGACCGTGCACGATTACCACGACGAACTCACCCCGGTCATCGCCTCATCACTGAAGAAACGAGCGCCCGGCTACATCACGATGGGATTTCCAGACCCGCGGACGCGTAGCTGACCGACGGTTGCAGAGGGGGTGAGCACCGCTGCGATCCCCGACGGAACCCGTTCTTCTGCGCTTGCCCATGTCCGTTGCGTCGTGTCGACGATTCTCGCGACAACCTTCGCCACGACATGACTACCACCTGGCTGTCTAGTGCGTTCCGTCGCCAGTCGTAGGAAAACTGCTGTTCAACGACCTAATTCAAAGACCTCAACCCGTGTCGTAGGTGGCCAAGTCGTCCTCGGCCACACTTCTCTGGGTTCTGGAAGTTCTGTTGACAGCATGACGTTCGAGCCGTCGACGTGCGGGCTCCACCTCGCTGATCCTGACCTCGAACCTGCCCTTCGCCCGTTGGGGTGATGTGTTTGGTGACCAAGTGGTGGCTGCCGCGATGATCGACCGCATCGTGCACCACGCCGACATCTTGCCCCTCAAAGGCTCCAGTTACCGCCTCAAAGACACCGGAATCGACACCTTGCCCTCCGGCCAGAGCGGATAACACGGCACAATAACCACGACCATCTGGCCTGATTTTCGACCGTCGCCCTTGGCCTAGGTTTGGACCGTCGTCAACAACACCTAGTCGCCCTTCATGTACGTCAACAGATTGTCCAGTGTCACGATGTCGAACGGAGACTCGAATCTGGCCGATACCAGATCGGCATCTATGACGATCAGCGGAACTACGGTGACATCCGCTGCCGTGAGATCCAACGTCTTGAGCACGTCCTGGTAGTTCTGGAGAACCCAGTCGTATCTTCCGCGCAGTCTTTCAACTGCACTGTGTTCGCCCTCGTGGATGTTCGACACTTCGTTTTGCAGTTCACGTGGCGTGCGCGCAACGATGAGGGACTTCGCCTCGATGACATACAGCGATTGTGAAGACGGGTCGAAAGCGAGGATATCGATGTCGCCGAGATCAACGCCTTGAGCATCGTGGAGGTCGAGATCACCAAATTTGTGCACGCGACGCAGGATCGGATCGCAGACCCCAGTGAGCGTAGACTCAATTCGACGTTCGAAGTTCTCGCCTTTCTCCTCGCGTGCGCGGCTCAGTGCTTCTTTCATCTCCTTCGTTCTTGCCTGCAATCGACCAGATAGATATTGACCATGGAGCTCGAACGAGGTGCGGATCGTATTGCGATGGCCGAAAATAACGGTCTCGGTTCCGCGGACGTTCCAGCAGATCAAGGGTTTTCTCAAATATGAGCGCGATCGATTAAATCTCCAGGGCAGGACTTCCGCGCCGAGCGCCCAAAACTCCTCGACTTCGCGAAGGCACAGCTGACTCAGCATAGGATTAATGAAGTCAACTTCCCAATTGAATTTCTCAACCATGCGCTCCTGAATTTGGGGAACAGACAAGATGCCTACGTCGCCTTGGTTCTCTTCGTGCGACAGGTTCACAAGTTCGCTTGTGAACAGCGAGAGTTCAGTGAAGTTGAAGCCGAACTCTCGAGTCGCCAGCTGTTCGGCGACGGCGAACGCATCCTTTTGGCTGGCATCGCCTTCTTCCCGCTGAGTAGCGGCCGCGACGGCTTCATCGATGGTGGATTGAGCAGTTGCACTCATCAGGCCTTGCAATCCCTGGGTATAGCGGTCGGTATCACGCGAGATGCCCAGTCGTCCGGACGGCAGGATCGACAATTCGGCCTGTGAGATACCCGCGTGCAGCGCGTCGGAAATGAACCCCTTGTTCACTACCTCAGATGCGAGCGCCAAGATCAAGTCATAGGCTTCATCAGTCATGCCGTCGGCACCTTGCGGGTGGAGCGCGGCGGTGTACTCAATGAGGAATCGGGAACACACGGATGCTGTGTTCGTTGCCGTCAGGTGCTTTGCGAGTCGTTCCGCCTCGTCGGGACCGCGTCCAAAGCAGGCCAATCGAGATGCGTAGCGGGTCCGTTCGGTGTACTCCTCATGGATGAGTGCTTCGTTCTGCAGAATCAGCGATCGGAGCAGGTCCATGCCTTTGAAACCCTTGATACGGGACTCGAGACGACCCCCGAAAAATGGAACTACTTCCTTATTCAGGACGGCTCTGCGATCGGCTTCCGTGATCTCTCCGACACCTCGGCCTCGGTGCTCGCGCAGCTCACAGCCGAGTTCGTCGAGTAGCCGTGCGAGGACGGCGGGCTGCACTCGTCGGGCCGACGGCAACTTTCCCGGCCATGCGATTAGATCGACGTGAGATTGCACGATGTGCACCATCCGTCGTTCCCCTGGCGGCGCCAGAGCTTCGACGATGCTTTCGGTCTCTTGAGTCAGCCCGTGTCCTGATAGTCGATCGGAGAGAAGGGCGCGGGCGAGTTCCGCCAACACCTCGCGATCTAAGTGATTCGGCGGCGCATCAGCTGGCGGACGTTGCGGTGCACGAAGCTGGAATACGAAGTTTTTATTGTGGACTGGATCGCCCTCGAATATCCAGGGTTGGTCGGTTTCGTCGGCCTCGCCGATGTACTTGATCAGTACATGAATGTCGCGGTCGTACGCTTCAAATACTGTTGGATCGTATTGGTTTAAGACCTCTGCCCAGTAGCAGATGGCCTCGGGGAAACTGTGGAGGCCGTAGGCGTCATCCTCAGAATCGGAGATTATCTCGGCCCAGATCACGACATCATCCAGCTCTGCGGAGAAGATGTGGCGGGGCGGTGCCAAGACCTCACGAACAGTAGTCGCGGGCCCGTGTTTCAGGTGCGATTCGTATATCCGGTTGGCGATGTGCACCTGTGCTCTGCCGATTCGAGTCGCAAAGCTGCGGCGAAGTTCCTCGGAATAGTCCGACTCGACTACGAGCAAGTGTGGCGGCGGCGAGTCATCGTCGATGTAGAACGAATCGTGTCTACCGTTGTATAGCCCATAGACAGCGCTGATTCCCGGGTGCAGGAGCCGTGTCGACTCGCCAAGGCGGTCCCACGCCTCTGCGAAATACCACAGCGTGAGCTGATCGGTTCCTGGCGTGAACAAGATCAACTCGAACTCGTCGAACGATCCGATGAGGTGGCGTTCTTCATCACCTGACATCAGTATCAGATCGCGTCCCATCGGCCACACTATGTCCAGCGTCAGCGTCCGCTCCCCTGCAGCCACGTCTTCGGTATTCAGCGGGAAGGCACCGATCACCGGTCCTGGAAAGACGTCGTCATTACTCGTTTCGAGCGGCGGCACTCGTATGTTCACGACCAATCGCTTGTCCGAGTCGATCGCACCTCGTAGTCGGACGGTGTGAGTGTCGAGTTCATCAACAGTGGCGCCTGGCGGATCGAACAGCGGCAGGGTGAGCCGACGGGTCAATTTGGTCGCAATTTCCCTCGTCGCAGCGTGCAGAGAATCTAAGCAGCCATGCCTTGATGCTTCTGCGATTATCTTATGGCGAAGAGTTGTGGTGAGGTCGCGTGGAGCGGCAATGACGACCTGGCCAGCGGGCGTGAATACAAATGGCTTGCTAAGCAACAGGTTTGGTACCACAACTGGGTCCATCGTATGGAGTTCATCGATCGGCGTGAACAACTCCCTCTGAACGTATGCAACCGCGCCGGTAGGCATGCCCGCGAAGGCCGACGTGAAATTGAACTGCAGCGCGTCAGACAAGCTGACCCAGTGCTGATCTCCGGGGACTGTCACCTCCTCAGTCTTAGGCGGTGCCAACTGCTGGCGCCGGTAACCGAACTGCCTCGCTAGATAGTCGGCTGGCGTCAGCAGTACATGTGTAAGGGCTCGGATATTCCGCTGGTACTCGGCCGGAAAGTCGAAGTCGTGCGCGCCGAAGACCGCCAGTAACAGATGGCCGACGTCGATTCCGCTTGTCGGGTCGTAGCCCTGCAGCGCTAGGTAGCTTCGTGAGTAGAACGGCACCTCCGCGGTGACAAAGTATTCGAATCGGCCGTCATCCGCGAAAGCCTCGCCTGTGTCCTGCTCAAACCGTTGAACAAATTCGGCGAACGTTCCACTGTCAACTGTCACAGCGTCGGGCACCGTTGCCGCGAAAGCGCTTAGTTTCGTGAGCGATTCGAGATGGTGCACGTTGCCGCGAATGAGCTGCAGGCCAACTATCCGCGCAATCAGGTCAAGGCGACCGCCTGATGCCGCTGAATTTTCCGACATGACGGCAGAGTAACGAGCTTCTCCGACAGCGGGGGTTCACCACACTCACCGAGTGGCCATTCATGCGTCCCGCGCACTCCGACGTCACCAGTTAGGAAGACCTCAGACATCGCTGCCGACCCAATCCGCCACCAAGTGTCGGGCGGTTCCTGATCGACAAGCCACTAGGCCCGAATGGTGCGTTGAAGGTATGCGGACTAAAAGCAACACGGCGGCAAGCGCCACCCACGCTAGGACGACTGGGATGGCGAGCCTGCGGATTGTACGCGGAATCGACGGTCGTCCAACAAGTTTCGGATTTATTTGAGGAGTTCTCACGCCGACTTCACCAAACAGAACGTCGCTGCATTCACTCCGGTATCTGACCGCTCCACTTTGATCACATCATCGACGGTGACGCGGCAGCCGGGTGGCGCTGCGCGTTCTGACGGTGGCCCGTGAAGAGATGGTCGCCGAACGCACTCGGGCGATCAACGCCCTCACCGCATTGCTGCGCACCGTGGACCTCGGGCTTGATGTTCGTAAAGCATCGCCACACAGTCAATTCAAGGCCATCGCAGCATGGCGTGACCGCAAGGAAGACCCGGTCATCGCCACCTGCAGGCAGGAAGCGGTCTGGTTGACCAAGCGCATCGTCGCCCTCGACGGTGAGCTGGTCGACAACCGCAAAAGTCTCGATTCCCTGGTCGAGGATGTCGCTCCCGAACTCTGCTAGCTGCCCGGGGTGGGGTCGGTCGTCGCCGCATGCGTTCTGACGGCGTGGTCGCATCCGTGGCGTGTCCGGTCCGAGGCGGCGTTCGCCGCCCTCGCCGGCACCTGCCCAATACCAGCATTGTCGGGAAATACCTTGCGGCACAGACTAAATAGCGGCGGATACCGCAGCCTCAACCGCGCATTGACCACGGTCGTCATCGTTCGGATGCGCACCCACGCCCCGACCCGCGCATACGTTGCCCGCCGCAGCGCCGAAGGCCGCACCACCAAAGAGATCATGCGCTCGCTCAAGCGGTACATCACCCGACAGCTCTACCGCACCCTGGCCGCAGCATATCCGCTGCCCTCAACCCCTTGACACGTAGCTCGGTGAGGCTTGTTCTGTAGCGCCAAACCGTCCATGTAGTCGCCATACACCAAACCCCGCGGTAGCGATCACAACTATGAGGACTATCGGAATCCACGCTCGACGCAATACTCGGATCATCGAAATCACCTTCGTCGCTGGGTTGGTCGACAAACTCTGGCTTCCAGGAACCGAATTCAAGCACGCGCACGGGTGACGCGGCCAGTCTCGATCAGGCCGAAATAATCGGCTATCGGATCGAAATTCATTGTGTCACTGCGATATCCGACGTACTTATCTGGACGGATGAGGTATAGGCTCGGGCGCTGAACGCCGTAGCGGTCGTGCGCGTCGCTGCGCACGTCGGCGAACACTCCGTCGGCGGGAATGATGGCCAAATGGCATCGGGTGATGAGATGGACCTGCCCACGCCCGGCCATGACTTCCTCAGCATCACGCTTCCATCCGTTGACGATATCCGGGTTGGATTCCTCGGCGGCAAACAGCACCAAGTGATGGCCGAGACCCCGATAGAGGCGCCGCAACGCGACCGGCCCCTCGCAGGTTTCGACGTAGGCATCACGGAACACCTCGCCCGCCTCGGGACCGCCGTCCTCGGCGTTACTCCACGGCTCAGCCTTCGCGTCGGACCAATGCTCGAAAACTAGTGCACTACTGCGGTAATTGACCGCGTGCTCGCCAAGCGCATTCGCGAACTTCTGCTGCGCGGCGCTGAGCTGGCTGAACAGCCTGAGTGCATGACGGCGCGCTCGCCGGGCGACAAACTTGTTCTCGGTCGCCACCCGCGTCGCGGTCGAGGTGGCGTTGACGACGGACACAGCGACCGGTCGCCGTTCGGCCTGGTAGCTGTCCAGGAGGAGCGGGGAACAGCCACCGACGACCTGAGCCAATTTCCAGCCGAGATTATAGGCGTCCTGCATGCCGGTGTTCATCCCTTGGCCACCGACCGGACTGTGATTGTGGGCGGCGTCGCCAGCCAGGAACACTTGGCCGCGTCGGAACCGCTTGACCAGTCCCTCGCGGGCGACGAATGCCGAGCTCCACTGTAGGTCGCTCAAATCGGCCTCAAGCGGGGTGCGATCGGCGATCTGCGTAGCGAACGCGGATAGTCCGGGATGACTGGGCGGGTTGTCGTCTCCGGTGTCGCTGATGATCCGCCAGTAGCCTCCCGACATCGGAAACACCGCGACCAGCCCACCCTTAGCGAACCAGACGTGGAAGCGATCCCGCTCGATGCCCCAGGGCGCTGCGACGTCACCGAGGATGAAGCCACGACCCAGATCGGCCAGCTCCCGATCGATCCCAGCCCCTTCACGGACGGTGCTGTGAGCACCGTCGCACCCGACTAACCATGTCGCGCTGCATGTTTCGGTACGACCATCACCATGAACGATGTCCGCGCTGACACCCGCCTCGTCAGATCGGCAGGAGGTCAGACGAGTGTTCCACTCGACCTGCACCCCTAGACTTTCGACCTTTTCGCGCAGAAGCTCGCAGGTTTTCCACTGGGCAATGCAGAGGTCCATCTGAAACGGCGAGTCGACGGATGTGATGTCGAACTCAGCCAGGCGAGTCGAACCATGATAAAAGTTCAACGCGCGCAGCGGAATTCCCCGTTCGATCACGGCGTCGGCAACCCCGAGATCATCCAGCAACTCCAGGGACCGCGCTACCACGGCCACCGCCCGGCTTTCCTTCACCTCCGCCGGACCGGCGTCGATCACACGCGGAACAACACCACGGCGAGCCAGCTCGGCAGCCAACACCAACCCTGTCGGCCCAGCCCCCACAACAAGGACGTCAGTCATCGAACGTCTCACTTTCGGTTAGGGATTCGTGGTCCCTGGCCGAGGCCAGCGACGTCACGGCGGTCATGGATGCCGGGTCGACTGCTTAGCTCCGACCCGGTGGTCGAATTGGGTTGAAACCCTTCCGCACTTCAAAAAGAATAGATATTCTGTTTGGAGTCTGCATCGGATAGCCTGGGGATGTCAATAGAGAATCTTCGTTCGGGTTAGGTGATCGAGATGCCGCCAGTGTCTGAGCGCCACCGCGATGTCCGCCGTCGACAAATCATCGATGCGGCACGGCGCTGCTTTGCTCGGGCCGGATTCCACGCCACGTCTATGCAGGACGTCTTCCGCGAATCCGGCCTGTCAGCGGGCGCCGTCTATGGCTACTTCAAAGGAAAAGACGACCTCGCGAGCGCCATCATCGAAGAGGTGCTGTCCGAAATTGGGGCGACACTCGATGCATTCGACGAAACCACGTCCCCAGTACCCATCTGTCAAACCGTGGCCCACGTAATCCACGTTCTAGACCGCCCCACCAACGGCCGCGAACTGGCAAGCCTCGCCGTCCAGGTCTGGGCCGAAGCCGGTCGAACACCGGAACTCAAGGACCGCCTGGCCGGCTACTACCGTCAGATGCGCGAACGATTCACTACCCTTGTAAAACACCACCAAGACCTAGGCGCCATCGACTCCGAGGCCGATGCACCGCACCTAGCTCAAGTCCTCACGGCCTTAGCGCCAGCATTCTTGTCCCAACGCGCTCTGCTCGATGACATCAGCGCCGACACCTTCGCCAGCGGCCTGTGCGCACTCCTGCCATGCGAACACACGACGGCACGCCCTTGACCCCAAGCCCACGGAGAAAATGCTGCGGACCGACCCATTTCAGTCCCTGGTGCGCCCAGTCTCCGGTGATCTGCAATCGTCCGCTAGCCGATCTCCTAAATCGTCAGCGACGGTGAGATAATCCGTTGCACTACAGGTAAATAGAGGAATCATTCCCTCAGTCGTGATGCCGTTCGAGCGTCATCTCTGAGCGGGCCCCACCACCCCGCCGCAGTACTGTGCTAAGGAACGGTTCACGGCGGCGATAACCAAAGGAGTTGGGCTCCGGGACGTTACCGAGTGTCGATGAGTCTGGCGACTCCCCGCATGACCGTTCGACTGGCCGCATGTCGGATGCGCTCGAGTGGTGCCGGTGGCGCTGGCGCTGGAACGGTTCCGAGCCTGGGGAACAGCGCGAGCGCGTTGTCCCGTTCGATGGCTCGTCGTGTCGGAGTGTCGATCGCGGGGTAGGTTTCGAGCCCTGCCGCGAAGAGCTTGCTTGCGGCCAGCGGCGCGAAGGGCCAGTCGGAGCCGAAGGTGATGTGGCCGGGTTTGGCGAAAGCCAGCAGGGTAGGTAGCGCTGCGGCGCTCGAGGACAGCGCGGTGTCGAAGTAGAAGCTCGCGAAATCGTCGAGGCTGTCGGTCGGGCTGGCGCCGGTGTCGCCGGTGATGGCGAGGGCCATGCGGTGGCTGGCATAGGGCACGAATCCGCCGGCATGGCTGAGGATGAACTTGATGTTCGGATACTTTCGTCGTATTCCGTTGCGGACCAGTAGATATGCCGCGCGAGTGGTGTCGAGCAGGAAGTCGGCGGCGAAGGGCAGGACACCGGGGATGGTCGGTCCGGGCAGGTCCGCGGGGTGGATGAACACGACGGCGGACCGGTCGTTGAGGACGGTCCACAGGTCGTCTTGTCCTTCCTGGCCGAGGTAGGTGCCCGCGTTGTTGGCCAGTAGCACCAGTCCGTCCGCGTGCAAGGTATCCAGAGCGCGGGTGGCTTCGGTGACGGCTTCGCCGATGTTCGGCATGGGGATGGTGGCGAAGAAACCGAATCGTGCGGGGTTGTCGGCGACGAGTTGAGCACCGTAGTCGTTGAGGTCGCGTGCGAGTGCGGCGGCGTCGCTGGGATTGGGCAGGAAGGTGGTGCCCGGCGTGGACACCGATAGGATCGCGGTGGCGACGTTGAGTTCGTCCATCGTGTGCAGGGATGCTTCAGGGCTCCATTCGGGCAGGGCTCGGCCGCCGGCGTCGTCGATACCCTTCTTGCGCAGTGCGTCTCGGTAGAACGGCGGGATGGCGTGGTGGTGGGTGTCGATGCGGGTCATGGCGGGCGTGTCCTTTTTGATTAGTTGTCGGCTTGATTAGTTGTCGGCGATGCCGGCGCCGGCGAGGGCGGGCACGGTGTCTTCGCGGTGCAGCAGCGACTGGGCGCCGGTCTTGAACTGGTGCAGTTTGTCGATGATGGTTTGGCCTTCGGGGGTGTGGCCCCAGATGCTGATGCCTTGGTAGGTGGTGGGTTCGAAGGTATTTTCGTCGATGACGATCGGGTTCCACCCCACTTCCCATTCGAATCCCGACGGGGTTGTGGCGTAGAAGGACAGTTCCCTGTCGTTGGTGTGCTGGCCCATCGACAGCGCCATGTCGAAGCCGAGGTCCTTGACGCGCTGATAGGCAGCGGTCACATCGTCGAGGTCGGCGGCTTGGATGTTGAGGTGCTGTACACGGGTGCGAATCGGGTTGAGCGGCAACCGGTTCACTGCGGCGATCGCGATGGAGTGGTGGCGTTCGTTGACCCGTAGGAACCGGATCTTGAGTTTGACGCCGCTGATGGTCTCATCGATGTAGTCGGTGAGCCGCGCGTCCAACAGAGTGTCGTAATAGCCGCGCATCTGGTGAGGCTTCTTCGACGTGACCGCAACGTGGCCCATGCCGGAGTCACCCGTGACGAAGCCGCGGCTGATCATGTTCAGCGGGTCGTTGGTGGTGTGGGCGCGGGTGAACAGTTCCTGGGCCAGGCCGTTGGGGCCGGGGATGCGCACCAGGCGTTGCACCCCGCGCAGGGCAGCTTCCTCGGCGGTGCCGTCGGTGACCGGAACGCCGTGGCAGGTGACGCGGCGCAGGATCTCATCGAAGGTGTCGTGGTCGTCGAGTTGCCAGCCCAGGGTGATGACGTCTTCGGCGGGTCCGCGCTGCAGCAGGAACCGGCACTGGTGATCGTCGAGTCGGAATCGCATGACGTCGCCCACGGTGTCGTCGAGGTGCATGCCGATCGCGTCGCGGCCGAAACGGCGCCAGTCGGCGAAGCGGTCGGTCTCCACGACGATGTAGCCGAGGTGCACGTTGCCGAAGACGCTGTGGTCGATCATGGCGCGAAAACCCTTGCCGAGGCGAGGAAGTCGGTGACAATCTGGTTGAACAGTTCGGCGCGTTCCCACTGCATCCAGTGCCCGGTTTCGGAGGTCATGACCAGTTCGGCGTGGGGCATCGCGTCGAGAAGCATGGGTCCACCGGCAGGCTTGTTGACCTTGTCGTCGCGGCCCCACAGCACCAGTGTGGGGGTTTGCAGCGTCCTGAGCCGGGGGTCACGGGTCAGATCCATGCGCCACAAGGTCCGCAGCGCGAACGGCCCGGACGGGCGGCGCAGCGGCGGGTTGGCCACCACGTCGGGGTCGATGGAGGCTTCATAGCGCAGGTCGATCAACTCGTCGGGCACCGAGGTGCCGTCGTAGACGAGGTAGGTGCGGATGAATGCGTCGAGTTTGTCGCGGCTGGGGCCGTCGCCGCCGTAATACCCCAGCAGACTGTTCAGCCCGGCGGTGGGAAGCCCTTTTGTGGTGCCGATACCACCGGGACCCATCAGCACCAGCTTCTCCACCCGGTGCGGGGTGTCCAGGGCCAGGCGCAGGGCGGCCGCACCGCCGTAGGAGTTGCCGATGAGGTGCGCGGTTTCGATGCCGAGGTGATCGAGCAGGCCGCGGATCATGTCGGCGAGATAGCCGAAGGGGTCGGACTGGTCGACTCCCTTGACCGAGCGGCCGTAGCCGGGCATATCGGGCACGATGACGCGGTAGTGCGCAGCGAGAGCATCGATATTGCGGGAGTAGTTCGACACCCCCGAGGCGCCGGGGCCGCCGCCGTGCAGCATGACCACTGCCGGCCCGGTGCCGGTCTCGGCGTAGAAGATCGGTTTGCCTTTGCCGTCGATGTTGACGGTGACGGTGTGTTCGGTGAGGTTGGCGGTGGTCATGCGGTGACTCCATCCTGGATGGTGGTGGCTAAGTGGCAGGAAGCGGTCAGGATGGCCGGTGGCGGTTCCACTGGCTGCCCGGATCGCGTTGCGGCGTAGACGAATCCGTCGGGCCGAACGACGACGGTGGTCGCGTTCTTCGCGGCCAGCCAGGCACGCAGTTCGTCATCGCGGTCGATGACGATTCCCGGTGACGGCGCCGCCAGGGCACTGGCCAGGCCGATCACCTGGGCACCGATCGCCGCCCAGGCGGCTGCGCCGACCGGGGCGGGTCCGGTGTGCAGGACAGCCCACTGGCCGCCGAGTACGTCGTCGAGGCGCACCGTTGCGCCGGTGTGGTCGGTGACCCAGGGCTGAGGAAGCTGCCATCCCGACGCCGGATGCCGGTCGGTGGCGAAGAACCCGTCGTCGTACCGGGCGTTGGGGATCCAGTACAACTTCTGTCCGCCGGTGAGCACGCCGGGCAGTTTGGTGACCGCGCGCAGAGCGTGATTGCGCAGTGCGCACATGTGTTTGCGCCGTTCGGTGATGACCTTGCCGACGAAGACGGCGCGTTTGGTGACCTCGGTGACGTGGGGTTTGCGTTCGGTCTCGTACGAGTCGAGCAGAGCCTCGGGGGCCTGCCCACGCAAGACCGCTGCGATCTTCCAGCACAGGTTGGCAGCGTCGCGCACGCCGGCGGACATGCCCTGCCCGATCCACGGTGGCATGGCGTGGGCGGCATCACCGGCGAGGAAGACTCGGCCGACGCGCCAGCGGTCGGCGACGCGGACGTGGTGGCAGTAGACCACCGCGCGCAGGATCTCGACGTGCTCGTCGGTGATCCCCTGATCACCCAGGACCTGCCACACGTATTCGTCGCTGACGAGCTTCTTCTCGTCTTCACCGGCGGTGGCGGGATACTCCCAGCGGTGGTGTCCCAGCGGGGTGGGGCAGTCGACCGTGGGCCGGGCGGGGTTGCAGTGAAAGCGCAACCGGTCATGGGCGTCCCACTCCTTGAGCACCTTGGTGTCGATGACCACCCAGCGTTCCCCGTAGGTTCGCCCGCTATAGCCGACGCCGAGCAGGCTCCGTGTCGGTGAGGACCCGCCGTCGGCGGCGATGACGTAGGACGCGCGGATCCGGCGAAGGGCGTCGGCGCGCAGGTCGCCGATCAGCAGTTCGACGTGGTCACCCTTGTTGAGTGCGCGCAGGCATTCGGCTTCGAGGATCACCTCCACGTTGGCGAAACGGGCGACACCTTCCCGCAGCACCTGATCGATGGCGGGCTGGTAGATGAACTGCTGCGGCGGGTGGCCGCAGCCGCGGCCGGCGATGGTCGTCTCAATGAACGGCACGCCGTCGGCGTCGACGAAGGCCACCGGGCGATCGGGCAGCATGTCCTGTTGAAGTCGCTCGGCCAGGCCGATCGACTGCCATACCCGCAGCACCTCTTCGTCGGTGGAGATGGCACGTGCGCGGGAATAGATGTCGGGATCGCGTTCGATGACGACCACGCTGAGGCCGAGCTGCCCGAGCAGGTTCGCGGCCGTGGCACCGGTGGGGCCGTAGCCGATCACCGCGACGTCATATGTCAGTTCACTCACTGCTGCCTCCCGCACCACTTGTTCTGTAGTGATCGCTACGCTAATGTAGCGATCACTACAGAGTCAAGAACGACAGGAAGGCCGGACGGTGGCTGACAAACAATCCCCCGGAAAGCGGCGGCGGCGCGCCGACGGTGAACTCTCTCGCGCCCGAATCCTGGACGCCGCAACAGAAATCGCCTCGGAGCGCGGCTATGAGGGCACCAGCATCGGCGCCGTCAGCGCCAAGTGCGGCTTGCCGGCCAGTTCGATCTACTGGCACTTCAAAGACAAGGACGACCTGCTGGCCGCGGTCATCGAACGGAGCTTCGGCAATTGGCTGTCCGCATGGCAGCTACCCGCCGACGGTTCGGTGGCGGAACGCATCGAGGCCGTGGCCGCCCAGGCCGCCAAGGCGCTGCTGGATTCACCGGATTTCATCCGCCTGGGCTTGATGCTCGCGCTGGAGCGACGCCCCGTCGAGCCGCGAGCGCGAGCCATGTTCATCGACGTACGCACACAGGCCTACCAGGCGTTGAGATCCGGAATCCGCGATCTGACACCGGGTTTGACCGAAGCCCAGATCCATCAACTGGCCACCTACACTCTCGCCGGCGCCGACGGACTGTTCATCACCAAGGAGATCGGCGGAGACGCGATCGACCTCGTCGAACTGTTCGAAATGCACCTCCGCGCGGTCTACGCCACCGCGATTGTGATGCTTGAGGACAACGCCTCGTGAACGACGTAATCACCGACGCCGCCGCCGACCTGTGGGCCGCGCACCGCGACCGCACACCCATCGCCCCGGTGACCGCCAGCCATCCAGGACTGACGGTGGGCCAGGCGTACGCCGTGCAGCAGATCAACCAGCGTCGCCGACAAGCGGCCGGGGCCACGCTGGTGGGCCGCAAGATCGGGCTCACCTCGACGCCCATGCAGCAGTTACTCGGTGTGGACGAGCCCGACTACGGCTACATCCTCGACGACATGGTGATCCAGGGCGACGCCGTGGACATCAGCCAGTTCTGTGCTCCCCGAGTCGAACCCGAGGTCGCATTCCTGCTGCGGTCGGGTCTGCGTGGGCCTGGCGTCACCGCCGCCGACGTCCGCGACGCCACCGAGGCCGTCGCCGTAGCACTGGAGATCGTCGACAGCCGCATCGCCGACTGGAAAATCACCTTGCCCGACACCGTGGCCGACAACGCCAGTTCCGGTGCCGTGATCCTCGGCGACTGGCTGCCCTATAGCGACGCCCTCGCGCTGCCCCGGACCACCGCAGCGCTGTATCTCAACGACGTGCACATCGACTCCGGCACCGGCGCTGGGGTGATGGGCGACCCGGCAGCCGCCGTCGCCTGGCTGGCCAACGCCCTGTCCGAGCACCGAACCGAACTGCACGCCGGACAGTTCGTCATGTCCGGCTCCTACACCACCGCGGCGTTCGTCCATGCCGGTGATGTCGCCGCCGCCACCATCAGCGGCCTGGGTGCCGTGTCGCTGGCCTTCACCACACGAGGAAACTAACCATGGCAGAACATGATTGGCCCGTGGCCATCATCGGCTCGGGCAACATCGGCACCGACCTGATGATCAAGATCCTGCGCAGCAACGGACCGCTGCGCGCCGCGGCAATGGTCGGCATCGACCCGCACTCCGACGGCCTGGCCCGCGCCGAAAGCCTGGGGGTACCCACCACCGCCAACGGCGTCGACGGACTGCTGGACATGCCCCACTTCCAGGACATCAAGCTCGTCTTCGACGCGACGTCAGCCGGAGCGCACCGCGCCAACTGGCAGCACCTGGAACCCGCCGGCGTACGGATGCTCGACCTCACCCCCGCAGCGATCGGCCCCTACTGCGTGCCGGTGGTCAACCTCGACGACCACCTCGACGCCCCCAACCTCAACATGGTGACCTGCGGCGGACAAGCCACCGTCCCCATCGTCTCGGCGGTAGGCTCCGCGGTGGGCTCGGAAGTAGGCGCTGTGTCCTACGCCGAGATCGTCTCCTCCATCAGCTCCAAGTCCGCCGGACCCGGTACCCGTGCGAACATCGACGATTTCATCGAAACGACATCAGCGGCAATACAGTTCGTCGGCGGCGCCCAACGCGGCAAGGCCGTGATGATCCTCAACCCGGCCGACCCGCCCATGCTGATGCGTAACACCGTCTACTGCCTGGTCGACGGAGACACCGACCACGACGCCATCGAATCCGCCGTCACCGAGATGGTCGCCAAGGTCAACGTCTACGTGCCCGGCTACCGGCTCAAACAACGCGTGCAATTCGAGACGTTCACCGCCGAGAATCCGCTCCACATCCCCGAAACCGGCAAGTTCAGTGGCACTCGCGTCACCGCGATGCTCGAAGTCACCGGCGCCGCGGACTACCTGCCCGCCTACGCCGGAAACCTCGACATCATGACCTCGGCGGCCAAGGCCACCGCGGAACGCATCGCCACCCACGCCAGCACGGCCACAACAGGACTATGAGATGACCCACGACCTCTACGTCAGCGACGTCACCCTGCGCGACGGCATGCATGCCATCCGCCACCAGTACAGCGTCGCCCAGGCCGTGGCCATCGCCGCCGCTCTTGACGACGCCGGTGTCGACTCCATCGAAGTCGCCCACGGCGACGGCCTGGCCGGGTCGAGCTGCAGCTACGGCTTCGGCGCCCATACCGACCTGGAATGGATCGAAGCCGTCGCCGCAGCCGTGACCCACGCCAAGGTCGCCACCCTGCTGCTACCCGGCATCGGCAGCGTGCACAACCTCAAGGACGCCCACCGCGCAGGCGCCACGGTCGTGCGCGTAGCCACCCACTGCACCGAAGCCGACATCTCCGCCCAACACATCGCCGCCGCACGTGAACTCGGCATGGACACCGTGGGCTTTCTCATGATGAGCCACATGACTGACCCGATGTCGCTGTCCGAGCAGGCCCAGCTGATGGAAGGCTACGGCGCCACCTGCGTTTACGTGGTCGACTCCGGCGGCGCGATGACCATGAACGATATCGCCAAACGCGTCGACGCCCTACGCCAAACCCTCGATCCGGCAACCGAAGTCGGCATCCACGCCCACCACAACCTGACGCTGGGGGTGGCCAACTCGATCATCGCGGTCGAACACGGCGCCACTCGCGTCGACGCCTCGCTGACCGGAATGGGCGCCGGTGCCGGCAACGCGCCGCTGGAGGTTTTCATCGCCGCGGCCACCAAACTCGGCTGGCGTCATGGCTGCAACCTGCACGCACTCGAGGACGCTGCGGACGACCTGGTGCGCCCGCTGCAGGATCGACCCGTGCGCGTCGACCGCGAAACGCTGACCCTCGGCTACGCCGGTGTGTACTCCAGTTTCCTGCGCCACGCCGAGACCACCGCCGCCCGCTATGACGTCGACGCCCGCACCTTGCTCGAAGAGGCCGGACGCCGCGGCATGGTCGGCGGGCAGGAAGACATGCTCGTCGACATCGCCCTCGACCTCACCCAGGCCCAGGCGCCATCGTGACCGACATCGACCAACCTGATCCGGCCGTTGAAGATGATTGCGAACGCGTTCAGTGCGGGCGCGGCCGGTGGGGTCTAGGGATCGCGTCGATGAACACCACCGGATACACCGACTCCAGCGGCCGGCTGCACCACTCGGTCATCGGATACCCCTTCATCCGAGCGTCGAACGAATGCAGCTACGCCGATAGGCCCCGCACCCCGACATTTGACCTTTGCGTGGGTCTACGGGCGGGCCGACCCTCCCACCGGAACACGTAGGTGATCCCTGAAGTTTGAGTGAGGAGCAGCCCTTATGCATGAAAAATCAGGCATAACAGCTTGACGCCACCCCGCTGAAGGGCCATTCTGTCTTATGCATGATTTATCAGGCATAAGGAGGGTCATGGCACGCCCAAGGCGCACAAATCCGCAACGCGAGGGCTTAATGCCTGAATTAGCAGGCATAAGCCAAGCCTTCATCGAGCGAAGATTGGCACTGCAGCTCACCCAGGAGACGCTGGCTGACCTGGCCGGGGTGTCGCGCTACAGCGTCCAAACCTTAGAAGCGGGGACCGGTGCAACCAAGATCGGTTCGGTCCTCGAGATCGCCAACATCCTTGGCCTGCGCCTCGATGTGGGTTCGGCGCCGGAATGACGGACCGAATTGACCTCGACCTTCGCGAGGTCACCAGAGCCGACGTATACATCGACGAGGTACTCGCCGCCCACCTGACCCGCGAACGTGGAGATACCGTCAGCTTCGATTATGTGGCCGAAGAACCTGGCGAAGGCCGTGTACGAGATCGATCGGTTTCCTGGTCATTACTGCGGTCTGGCGAGTATCCGGTAATCACCGCGGGAGGGGTTGTTCCGCCCTTTTTCGCCGGACTCTTGCCAGAGGGTATTCGACTCGGCGTCGTCACCTCATCAACAAAGACCTCGGCAGATGACCATCTGACATTGCTGCTCGCGATCGGCGCCGACACTGTCGGCAACATTCGAGTGTTCCCCGCCGGCGCAGCTCCCCTCCTGCCGCTGCCATTATTCGAACCCGAGCGAGACAACGACTTTCACGCAGTCTTTGCGAAGCTGACGGGTTCTGTCGAGGCCGACCCTGTCGGTTTGGCGGGGGTCCAACCCAAAGTCAGTGCTGGCAGGATGTCGACTCCGACTCAAACCCGTGCAGGCCCCGCAATACTCAAGCTGAACCCTGCCGGCTTCCCGCTCCTCGTCGAAAACGAGCACTTCTTCATGCGGATGGCATCAGCATGCGGACTGCGAGCCGCTCAGACAACGTTGCTACACGATGGGCAGGGGCGCAGCGCCCTATTGGTAAATCGATTTGATCGGGTTGGGCCAAAACGGATTCCGCAAGAAGATGCGTGCCAGGTGGCCGGCCTGTATCCGGCGTCGAAGTACCGCATCAAGACGGAAACCGCTTTGACAAAACTCGCCGAGGCCTGCGGACGCGGAGGCGGGTCGCGAGTGATAGCGCTCGCCGAACTGCTGAAAGTTGTTGTATTCAGCTGGCTGATCGGGAACGGGGACCTGCACGGAAAGAACATGTCGATCTATAACCCAGATGGATTGTGGCAGCCCACCCCCGCCTACGACCTGCTCTGCACGCAGCCGTACGCCGGGTGGAACGACCCTATGGCACTCAACCTGTACGGACGAGCGAACCTCCTCACGCGCACTAACTTCATCGAGGCGGGCGAACGACTTGGAATACGCGAACGGGCTACGAAAAACATGATCGACACCATGATCGACGTGGCAACTGCATGGCCGGATAGATGTGGCGAGATAGGTTTTGACGACCGGCAAACAGAGCGCCTTGCGCAAATGTTGAACACCAGGCTGGACAGTTTGAGGTGATCTGACAGCACATACCGATCAAGGGACACGAATCAGTACACCCGCCGATCCAACCTTCGGCGGTGTCGTTCGACTGTGGTGCGCTCCTAACTGTGGCGAGCTCGCCCGAATCGGGCGATGTCCCTGGCCACCTGGCATTCGCTATGGTCGGTCCACCGCAGAGCGCGACTGCTTGTCGGCGGCGGCCAATGACCCTTTTCGAATGCGAAGGTGCGGAACTTGCCGATCAAAGTGTGGCGTCGACGTGTGTGGCGGTTCGCCTCTGTGGTGGGAGTGCTGACGCTGACGGCGTGCAACTCCGGCGGGTCCCATTCGAGTCGCAATTCCGGTTCGCGTGCTGACGAGGCTTCACTGCGTGAAATGGCCCGCGACGCATACATTTTCAGCTATCCGCTGGTGATGAATTACCGCACGATGTACCGCCAGGCGATTGCCGGTGGCGCGGAATTCGGCAAGTGGCTGAATCTGGGGTTGGCCACACCGCAAGACGCCGACATCGTCACGCCCAACAACGACACTCCGTACTCCTATGCCTGGGTAGACCTGCGGGCCGAGCCCTGGGTGCTGACCATGCCCCTCATCGAGGCGGACCGGTACTACACCTCCCAGTGGGACGATCTGTGGGGCTATGTCCTGGACAACCCTGGCTCGGTGCTCGACGGGAACGGTGGGGTCTCGGTGCTGCTGGCCGGCCCCGGCTGGACCGGCGACCTGCCGGCCGGACTGGACCGCGTGGTCAAAGGTGAGAGCGACATCCTGGGCACGCTGACCCGTACCCAGTTCCTGGCTGCCCAGGGTGGAATGCCCCGGGTCGAAGAGATCCAGCACGAATACCGGCTCGAGCCGCTCAGCGCCTACCTCGGTACCAGCGCACCACCCGCTGCGCCCCAGATCGACTGGCCCAGCTGGAAAGAGGGAGCAGAGCAAAAACTCGAATTCTGGGACTACGTCGCGTTCATGCTTCAGTTCGTCACGCGCAATCCCGTGGACCAGCCCATGTATGACGCCCTCGCGAAGCTGGGGCTCGGAACCGATCAGCCCTGGGATCCGTGGAGTCTGGCACCCGAAGTTCGCACGGCGCTGACCGAGGGCATCACCGACGGTCAAGCCGCGCTCAAGCATGCCAGCGAAGTCATGAAGAACGCAGTGGGCGTGTTCGGTACGCGGGCCCAGTTGGGCACCGACTACCTGAACCGCGCGCTGGGGGTCTACGCAGGAATTTTCGGCAACGTCGCCGAACAAGCGATGTACTTCAGTCTGGTCTCCGACGATAAGGGCAAGCCACTCGACGGCAGCGACGCCAGCTATACGCTGACATTCTCCGCCGGTCAGCGGCCTCCGGCCAAGTACTTCTGGTCGATGACGATGTACAGCCTCCCGAGTCGCTTCCTGGTGAACAACTCCATCGACCGCTATTCAATTGGGAATCGAACTCCGGGGCTGCGCGAGAATCCCGACGGCTCTCTGACGATCACCTTTGCCAAGGACGATCCGGGCGGCGAGCGTAGTGCCAACTGGCTTCCGGCGCCGGATGGTCCGTTCTGGGTGGTCCTTCGCACCTACGGCCCGGAAAAGGCCATCCTGGACGGCACCTGGAAACCTCCGGCCGTGGTCAGAGTCCCCTGATCGAGCCGACCACTGCGCCCGCCAAACCACCGAAAGAGTCATCTTGCCGCTCAACATGCAACCCGGATATGCCCAGACCATCGCGTCGATGGCTTACACGTGGGGTTGGCCGATGATCAACATGATCAACCGCCGCGCCGCGATGACCCAGGCACCCAAACAGGCCCTGCTCAATGGCGTGCTGCCGGTGGCACCGCGTGGTCGTCTGGCGATGCTGTCGGATTACGTCGATCCCGGCCAGACCTTTGTCGCGTGCCCCAACCAGGATGTGGTGTACGGGCTGGCCAACTTCTCCCTCGATGAGGAACCGGTGATCGCGCAGGTACCCGACTTCGGGGATCGGTTCTGGATATATGCGCTCTACGACAATCGCACCGACCAATTCGGTGAGCTGGGCAAACCCTACGGCACCAAGCCGGGATTCTATCTGATCGTCGGCCCCAATTGGCGCGGCGAGAAGCCCGCCGGGGTGGAGGCCGTCATCACCTCTCCGACAGCTCTGGCCAACGCGGTCCCACGCATTTTCATGGATGACACGGCCGCCGATCGCACGGCAATTCAGCCGGTGATCAATGGAGTCAACATCTACCCGCTGCGCGAATTCGACGGCACGGTCAAGACCGCCGAATGGGCGAAGTTGCCGACGCTGGAAGGCCCGGTCGCCGAAGGCCAAGGCGAAACGAAATGGGTGGTGCCGGAAAGGTTCATCGATCAGTTCGGCGAGGTTCTCGACACCGTCGGCCCGCTCCCGGGCGAAGAGGCGCTGTACGGGCAGTTCCGCGTGCTACTCGACACCGCCGAACGTAACGTCGACACCAAAAAAGTCGTGCTCGACACCGCGGTGGCTACCGAGAACTCGGTCATCACCCCATTCCTGCGGTGGGTGCACAACGGTCGTCCGGCGGGTAACGGGTGGAACCGATCCATTAACAGTGCGCAGTGGGGCTACGACTATTTCAATCGGACCGGTACAGCCAAGTCGAACATTTTCGAAAACCGCCCCACCGAAACGCAGTATTTCTATACCGACAACGATTCGGCCGGAGCGCCGCTGGAGGGTGCCCGCTCCTATCGGGTCACATTTGCGGCCGGCCAGGAACCTCCGGTCCGCGGATTCTGGTCGGTGACGCTCTACAACGAACACCACTTCTTTCACCCCAACGATCTCAAGCGCTACTCGCTGGGAACCAAGAACAAAAACTTGAGCCGAAATCCCGACGGTTCGTTGACCATCTACGTGGGTGTCAATTCGCCTGGCGCAGAGCATGAATCGAACTGGTTGCCGGCGCCGGTGGCCCCGTTCTCCCTCTACATTCGCGCATACTGGCCCGACGAATCCGTTCTCGACGGCACCTGGCAGCCGCCCGAGATCAGGATTGCGTAAGTAAAGCCACTCAGCCGTCGGTGTCGCGTTCCGGCGCAGGAAGATTCGCCAACCGGATTGCGTCGCGGCGGTTGGCGGCGCCGAGTTTGCGGTAGATCGCGCGCTGATGGGTCTTGAAGGTGTTGACCGAAATGCCGAGCTGCTCGGCGATTTCGGCAAACGTCATCGGCGTGCGCAGACACGCCAGCACCTCGATTTCGCGAGGGGTGAGCCGTTCGGCGCTCGAAACATGCCGAGCCGCTACCCGCTCGGTCACTGCCCGGCACTGTGCAAGGAATGCGTGATGGGCCGTCAACCCCAGGTGGGCGGCCAGCAACTCCCGGCACTGCACGTCGGCGTTGTCCAGGAAGGGCAGTAGCACGCGCTGCGGGGCGCACAGGGACAGCGCCTGCTCCAGGAGGCGGTGGGCGGCCGGCTTGTCACCGTCGGCCCACTCGAGCAACGCCAGCACCAACAACGCGTAGGCCTGACTGTAGGGCTGGGTGACCACGGCACGGCCCACCTCACCGAAGCGGCGCGCCATGTCGACGTCGCCGAGCCGTCGGCACAGGCCAGCGGTGATCACCGTGACGGTGGGCAGGTGCGGACCGGCGGTGATCTGGGCGGCCAGTTCCAGGGCCAGGGCCGGTTCGCCACGGATCTCGGCCAATCGGGCCTGCCCGCCAAGTTTGAAATCGGTCCATGGCACTCCGTGGCTGTCGACATCGGGTATCCGTTCCAACATCGTCTCGGCCAGCCCCAGTGAGGATGCGTCGTTCAGCGTCGCCGCCGCGTAGGCGAACATCAGTTTGGCGACATCCGGATATCCCGTTCCGGCGGCGGTACTCACGGCCTGGAAGTCGGCCAGCGCCGACGCTGGTTCACCCTGCCAGAACCTGACCCAGCCGCGCGCAAGTTCATCGGCACCGTCGCCGTCGTGCCACAACCACAGTTCGGGCAGAGCCGACGTGTCTTTCCTTGCGTCGTCCACCACCCGCATCGTTGCGGTGAAGTCGCCCGTTTGCGCAATGGTGAAAGCCAATGAGCGTCGGGCGCGTTCGGCGAGTTCATTCAGTCCCAGCGCCCGACACTCGTAGACCGCGGCGCGAAGCAGGTCAGCTCCGTGCTGCGCCTCGCGCAGCCGAGAATGCGCCCAGCCCAACAGGAACAGCGAGCATGCGTACGCCGAAGGAGTCACGACATCGTGGTCGCTGAGGGTCGCTTCCGCCCGGGCGGCCGCGGCAAGAATGTCGAAGCGATCTGCGGAAAGCAGGATCCGTACCAAATCGCTGATGAAAAGTGCTCGTGCGGAATTATTTTCAGTCTTGCAGAGGTCTTGCGAGCGGGCGAACAACAGATGCGCGTCGACCGCATCACCGGCAAGATCGCGGCATGCCGCTCTGATGGCCAGTAATTCGGCGCTTTCGCCGCTCGACTGGATCACCGCCAGACAAGCGTTGTCGAGAGCACCGGCGCGGGACTGCAGCAACAGCTCGAGCCAATAGTCCGCGAGGATGTCCACGGCCAGGCTGCCGTCGACAGCTTCGATGGCATGGCGGATGGCCTCCAGCGGGTACCGGGTACGCAAGTGGGTTGCTGCGAGGGCATTGAGATGTCGCCACCGGGCGGGGTCTTCCTGGCGCACGATGCGTCGACAGTGTTCGGCGAACAGCGAATGCCACCGGTACGACAGCTGTTCACCGTCACCGAAGCGGGTGATGAACAACGCGTGCGCAACGCAATCGGCGATCAATTTCGAGCCGTCAGGACAGTTGGACAATGCGCAGGCCAACTCGTCGTCGAGTCGGTCGACCACAGTGGCAGCGGAGACGAATTCGGCCAGCCTGCGCGGCAGTCGGTCCAGCACCGCCGACCGGATGTAGTCGGTCAGATCTGCATCGTCGCCGACGAGTGCCGACCCGGCGCCGCCCACGATCGACAAACGGACCGCACTCGGCCACCCACCCGTGCGGGTCATGATCTGGGCCACCTGATCGTCATCGAGATCACAACCGAGCCGGGTGGCCGCATCGTGTACTTCCTCGGCATCGAAAGCCAGCAGAGAGGCGTCGATCACCGCCAATTGCCCGTGCACGCGTGCCCGAGCCCAGGCCGGGGGAACAGCTTCGGTCAGGATCACCACGACCTTCAACCAGGGCATGGCGTGGTCGACGAACAACTCGAGTGCCGAATCACCCAGCGCGCCACGGGCGAACTGGAAATCGTCGATGACGATCGTGAGAGGCTCGGCGGAATGCAAGCCCGCCAGACCTGTCCACGCCGCCGATAGTGATGCCGATTCAAACACCTCAGCCACGGCGTCCGTAAGTTGTTGGTCGTGGCGGGCATACGCCGCCCGCTGAACAGCTATCAGCAGCGCCTGAAGGACGTCTGATCGGTCAGCGACCGCATGAGTAAATGCCAACCACGAGACCGATCCTGGCCGCTTGAGCTGGCGACTCTCAACCCATTGTGCGACCGCGACTGTTTTACCGAAACCGGTGGGCGCACTTATCACTGTCAGTGGTACCGCAGCAACGGTGTCATCCAAAGCCTTTGCGACTGCTGGACGCGCAACCATCTGTGAGCCGATCTCCGGCCGATCAACGTGAAACCACACCAAAGATGGCCTACGCGACCGATCTGCTCCCACCACGGGCTGAGCCTACTTCGCGGAGATTTGGCAAACTCATCCTCGAAGGCAAAGGCTCGCAGTTGTGTCGGAGGTACGGTTACCGTCCGCCGACGCCGTCGAGGAAAGGACCTGAGTAACCCCATCCCGCAATGGGCGGAGCACGGCGCCGACCGCAAGGCGGTGCCCTATACGGTCGCAACCGACATGGATGCGCCGAACCCGGACTCGGGTGAAGAGTTCGCCGGGCCCGGCCCTTCCGCCCGACCCCAATGCTCCGGCCGGCGAAATGGGCGTCAAGTTCGACCGATCCGGCTACCGGGTCCCGCCAATCCTGGTGTCCCCCTGGGTTCCTCAAGGCTCCGTGTTCAACGACGAGTACCGCCGCCGCGCTTCCCGTTCCCGCTTGGCACCTCGACGAACGGGCCGCCCAGGCGCTGAGCCAGCTCGGTAGGGCCATGGGGCTCGGCCTCATCGCCCATGCCCGTGACCAGGGGCTGGCGCTCCCCCGCAACGGAAATCGCCCACTCTAGGAGAGAGCCGCGAAGATTCCGGCGGCAGGATCTGCGGTGATCTGGTCGGTGTCGGTGTCATAGTCGAAGAGTTCCGCATATCGGCCCCAGTCGATGGCGGTATCTAGCTGGTGCTGAGCGTCTTCGATGCTGAAGCCGCGTTTAACCAGGTCGAGAAAGAATCCTGCGCGGAGGTTGCCGTCGACACTGGCCGACAGCGCCTTGCAGATGGTGCGTACCAGCGGTGCTCGGGTACGTGCTTGATGGGCGAAGATCTGTTTGCTGGTTTGGATGTTGGCCGTGGTGAATTCTTTTCCGGTGTGGGTCATTTCGAGATCTCCACCGGTGACGTGCAGGAAGTCGAGTAGCGCTGCGGCATCGACGATGGGTAGCAGATCGTCGATTTCAAAGTTGAGTTCGGTGGCGATGTCAGGAAGGTCGGCGCGGCCGCCGCGGGCATAGACGATTTCGACCAGGCCGGCCAGACCACCGACGGTGGCGTCGGGCAGTGGTCGGGCAGTCGGTGAGGCGGCGGTGGGTTCGGGAATGCTGATGCCGGGTTCGGTCCCGGTGAGCACCACGTACAGTCTGTCGACCAACGCTGTGAAAGCCGATGCGCGCCGGTCCCGCGGCCGCGGCAGGTCGACGCGGATCTCGGTGCGGATATGGCCGGGGTTGGCGCCGAGAACGACCACCCGGTCGGCCAGCAGGACAGCTTCTTCGATGTTGTGGGTGACCAGGCAGATGGCTTGGGTGGGAAAGTTTTGGCCCGTCCACAAAGACATGAGTTCTGTGCGCAGGTTTTCGGCGGTGAGGACGTCGAGGGCAGAGAAGGGTTCGTCCATGAGTAGCAGGTCGGGTTCGAGGACCAGCGCGCGGGCGAATCCGACACGTTGGCGCATACCGCCGGAAAGTTCCTTGGGATAGGCGGATTCGAATCCGTCGAGACCGATGAGGTCGATGGCCTTGAGTGCTTGCGCATGTCGTTGGTCCGGGTGGATGCCGCGGGCGACGAGACCGAGTTCGACGTTGTCTTGCACGGTGAGCCAGGGCATGAGGGCGAAGGTTTGGAACACCATGGCCGTGCCGGGGTTGGCACCGTTGAGTTCGGTGCCGCGATACTGCACTGAACCGCAGGTGGGGCTGATGAGGCCGGCGATCGTACGCAGCAGGGTGGATTTGCCGGACCCGGATCGACCGAGCAGAGCAACGATTTCGCCGGCGCGGATGTCGAGGGTGATGTCGTCGAGGACGTGCAGGGTGTCACCGGCGGCGCCGGTGAAGCTCTTGCTGACGTGTTCGAGGTGGATGAGAACGTTGTTGGTGCCGGTCACGGTGAACCTCCGTCGGGTAGTGGTGACGTGTTAGGTCAGGGAGAAGCGTCGTTCCGACAGCGCGTAGAGGCGTCGCCAGAACAGCCGGTTGGTGGCCACGACGTAGAAGCTCATGACGATGACGCCGATGAGGATGTGGCTGGAGTCGCCGGTGGCGGTGGCATCGGTGATATAGGCCCCGAGCCCGGTCGCGGTCAGGGTGGTGCCGTTGTAGCTGACGACTTCGGCGACGATGGAGGCGTTCCAGGCGCCGCCGGCGGCGGTGATGCCGCCGGTGACGTAGCTGGGGAAGATGGCGGGAAGGATCAACTTGCGCCACAATAGCTTTCGGGGCAGCTGTAGGTTGGTGGCGGCTTCACGCAGATCGTTGGGGATGGCGCTGGCTCCGGCGATGACGTTGAACAGGATGTACCACTGGGCTCCGAGGCCCATCAGCAGGATGCCGCCGATGTCGAGGCTGATGCCGGTTGCGACCAGGAATGCGGCAATGAGCGGGAAGAGGAAGTTGGCGGGGAAGGATGCGAGCACTTGCACGACGGGTTGAGCGAGGCGAGCGACCTTGGGGTTCAACCCGATCCACACTCCGATCGGCACCCAGATCACAGTGGCGGCGATCACGAGCACGATGACCCGGCCGAAAGTCACCAACCCGAGCAGAAGGGCGTGGCCGATTTCGCTGAAGCCCGCGGTGGTGGCGATGTAATCGATAACCCGGTAGCCGCCGTAGGCCATGATCACGGCTACGGTCAGGGTGAACACCGTGTCGCCGAGGCGGCGTCGTGTCGGTGAGGTGCGCAGGGGATGCTCGGCGACACCGAAGGTTGCCATCACCCGATCGAGCGGGTGGACGAGGCGCCCGAGGGGCCCGCCGATGATCCGGGAGGCGTGCGAGTAGCGCAGCAGGTTCAGGGTGAGGCTGCGGGGTAGGTCGGCTGTCTCGGAGTCTTCGACACGGAAGCGTTCGGCCCATGCGGTCAGGGGCCGCCAGAACAGCACGTTGACTCCGATGACCATGGCGATCATGACCACGATCGCCAGCAGTACTTTGTTGAGTTCGCCGGCGTCGCTGGCCGCGGCGACGTAGGCACCGATGCCGGGCAGGGCGAAGTGCTGGTTGTTGACACTGAGTGCTTCCGAGGCGGTGAGAAAAAACCATCCGCCGCCGAAGCTCATCATGCCGTTCCAGACCAGCGGGATCATGCCGCTAGGCACGTCGAGACGCCAAAACCGTTGCCAGCGTGACAATCTGAGCAACCTGGAGGCTTCATCGAGTTCCCGCGGCTGTGACACCAGTGAGTGGTAGAACGCGAAGGTCATATTCCAGGCTTGGGAGGTGAAGATGGCGAAGATCGACGCGCACTCCAATCCCAGCTCCGAGCCGGGGAACAACGCGATGAATCCCGTGACGGTCACCGACAGAAAGCCCAGGATCGGCACCGATTGCAAGACGTCGAGTAGCGGGATCAACACTTTCTCTGCACGGCGCAGTCGGGCGGCGGCGGTGGCGTAGACGAAAGTGAAGATCAGCGACAGGGCCAGTGCGGCGAACATACGCAGTAGCGATCGGGCGGCGTAATACGGCAGTTCGGCAGGATCGGTGGAAACTCTGGCCGGCGCGGTCTGCGGTGTCCACGCCACAGTGGTGCCGTGGGCAACCCGCACGATCAGCCATAGCAACGCCGCCGCGGCGAGGAAGACGACCACATCGGCCGCGACGCCGCGGGTCGGGCGCACCAGCGCGCCGCGGGTCGGGAAAGTACCTGGGGCAGACATAGTTTCACCTGTCTTAGGTGTCGTCGTGACGGTGAGTGCGGATGCCGGCTACGCCGGCAACACAGTGGCCGGTATGTCGCGGCGGTTGTTCAGAGCCAGGTCGGGTGATGACGCAGGTAGCGTTGCTTGACGAGCTGCGCTGTCACTGCATACGCCGCGATCACGACGGCAAGGCAGGCCAGTATCGGAACGGGCAGAGCAGTCAACCGCAGCGGTCCCGCCAATGCGCTGACCGGTAGGAGCAATCCGATCGCGGCGGCGCCGATCGCTGTGGCCGACACCGCTCGCGCCGGTTTGGCGCGCCAGGGAAGCGCCGATGTGCGCAAGATCAGCACCACCAGCAGCTGGGTGCAGAGTCCTTCGGTGAACCAGCCGGTCTGAAACGTCGTCGGTGCGGTGGCCGCGTCAAATACCCACCACAGCAACGCGAATGTGGCGAGGTCGAACATCGAGCTCAACATGCCGAAGACCACCATGAACCTGACCAGCCCTTCGGACTGCCAGCCGCGCGGGGTCCGCAGATCGCCGCGGTCGACGCGGTCCCAGGCGATGGCCAGCTGTGCGGTGTCATAGAGCAGGTTTTGCACCATCAACTGGATAGGCAGGATGGGCAGGAAAGGCAGTAACACGCTTGCAGCCAGCACCGAGAGCACGTTGCCGAAGTTGGAGCTGGCGGTGATCTTGACATACTTCATGGTGTTGGCCAGCGTGCGACGGCCCTCCACCACGCCGCGCGCGACCACGGCGAGATCCTTGTCCAGCAGTACCAGGTCGGCGGCCTGCTTGGCGGCGTCGGTCGCGGTGTCAGTGGCGATTCCGGCATCAGCCAAGCGCAGCGCCGCGACGTCGTTGACGCCGTCACCGAGGAATCCGACCGCTTGGCCGCCGGCCCGCAGCGCCGCCACAATCCGCATCTTGTGGGTGGGGCTGAGTTCGGCGAACACGCTCGCGCGGGCGGCCAAAATTTGGAGTTGATGATCATCGAGTCTGTCGATGTGCCTGCCGACGATCGGCGTGCCGACATCAAGTCCGACCTGACCGGCAACTTGGCGTGCGACGACCTTGCTGTCGCCGGTCAGCATTTTCACCGTGACGCCGTGGTCGGCCAGCATGGCCGCCGCGGTGCCTGCGCTCTCGCGCACCGGGTCGACGAATCCGATGAAACCGGCCAGGATTAGCCCGTTTTCATCGCTATCTGCGTAGGGATCCCACCGGGCAGGCAGGTAATCGACTGCCACGGCGAGCACCCGCATGCCCTGGCGCCGATAGGCGTCGACAAGGTCGTCGGCTTCGACGGCGAGGTCATCGCCTAGCTCGGTGATGGCGCCGTCCAGGCGGACCCGGCTGCACCGAGGCAGAATCTGGTCCGGATCGCCCTTGCAGATCAGGATGTGCTCGTCGCGTTGGCGGGATATCACCACGCTGCTGCGCCGGCGAGTGTGGTCGAAACCGATCTCGTCGATTTTGGTGAAGGCGGCCTCCGCCAGGACATCGAGATGTCGGTCGTCGGCGAGGAGTTCGATGATGGCGTCGTCGAGTTGGGTGTGCACACCGTCGAGGAAATACACTGCCAGATAGGCGAATTCGGCCGTGTTGTCGTCAGGGCGCCCGGTGATGTCGATGCTGTGCGCGTAAACGATCCGATCTTCGGTCAAGGTACCGGTTTTGTCGACACACAAGACAGTCATGGCGCCGAGATCTTGAATCGCGTCCAGTCGGCGCACCACGACCCGCTCGCGGGCAAGTCGGGTCGCGCCGCGCACCAGATTGGTGGTCACGATCACCGGCAGCATTTCGGGGGTGAGTCCGACCGCGACCGCCACCGCGAACATCCCTGCTTGTGCCCACACACCGTTGACCAGACCGTTGACGACGAAAACGATGGGTGCCATCACCAGCATGAACCGAACCAGTGTCCAGCCCACGGTGCGTACACCGCGGTCGAAACTCGATTCCGGACGTGCCGCAGCGGCGGTGCGGGCCAGCGACCCACCGTAGGTATTCGCGCCGGTGGCAACCACGACACCGGTCGCCGTACCCGCGACCACCGCGGTCCCGGCGAAACACAACGTCGTGGTATCCGCGACCGGTTCGCAGAGCCCGCGATCCGGTCTACCTGCAGGTGCGGTGACGGCCTTGGGCACCGGTAACGCTTCACCGCTGAGCACCGCTTGATCGACGACCAGATCGGTCGCCGAGAGCAGCCGCAGATCAGCGGCCACCACGTCGCCGGCCCGCAGTATCACGATGTCCCCCGGAACCAGATCCTGCTGGGGCAGTTCACGTTCCATCGGTTCGCAGTCGTCGGTGGCTCGCCGGCGTACCGTCACCGTCGTCGACACCAACTCGCCCAACGCGCGAATAGCCCGCACCGAACGGGTCTGCTGCCAGTATCGAAGGATGACGGCCAGCGCCACCATGACCGTGACCGTCACCGCGCCGCGCAGGTCACCGACCACGACGAACACCCCGCCCAACCCCACCAGCAATGCCACGAAAGGGCTGCGGGCCGCAGCCAGCGCCCGTGTGACTGGCCCGCCGTCGGTAGCCGGCGCTGACTTGTTTTCGCCGAAGTGATGCAGCCGTTCGTCAGCTTGCTGTTCGGTCAACCCGCGCGGGGAGCTCGCCACTCGCTGAAACACGGTGAACACGGGCGCGTCGGCCAACTCGGTCAGCGGATAGTCCTGGCCGACAACGAGATCCGGCCGGGTCCTCAGCCGCGGCGTGGGGTGGGTCATGGTCGGGCCCTTCTCGCGGAGAAATCATGCATCGTCGAGAATCTCTGAAGCGATGACCTCCACCCGACTGTTGCAGCTAGTCCAGACTCCCTCGGGATCGGCGGCCGCGCACAGCGATGTGGAGGCAGCTACTACTTCCCTCCGCCATGGCGGGTCACCTCCTCCCATCACGTCATCACGCGCCGCAGGCGTTCACTACGCGACGTAGCTCACACCGGGTCCGCTCACCAGTAGACCCGAAACAGCCCAAACAGTCAAACGATTGCACAAGTGTTCAGAATGAGACAGCCTGGAAAGCGTCATCGGCGAAACGTGTGTGCCCCAGCCAATGAGTCAGATCGGCATTCGGTACCCGAAGTACTCGTGGTCCTCGTTGTAACCGCCCTGGCCCTTGCCGATGTGGTCGAAGCTGTCGACGAACTCGATGGACTCGATCCACTTGACCTGTTTGAAGCCCAGCTCACGCTCGTTACGCAGTCGTAAAGGAGCGCCGTGAGATTCGGTGAGCGGTTCACCGTTCATCTCGTAGGCCAGCAATGCCATCGGATCCCGCATGTGATCGATCTTGTGACAGTCGTAGTAGCGGCCTTCGCCGGGTTCGGAACCGTCGGCCATCGACCGGAACACCACCCACCGCGCCGACGACATGGGACGAACGATGCGCATGACGTCCGGCATCCGGACACCGCCCCATTTCGCGATGCCCGACCATCCCTGAATGCAGTAGTGCTGGGTGATCTGCTCGTGCTTGTCCATCGCCAACAGCTCCGCATAGCTGAAATCGGTCGGATTCTCGACCAATCCCCCCACGTGCAGGGTGTACTCCGACCAGTCCCCGGCCTGGAGCTGCCGATACGCGCCCGACGTCGGCAGGGTGCCGTTGGACCAGAAATAGGGCGAGATGTCCTTTTCGGAGTAGTCAGCACGGGGATGGAACCACTCCATGAGTCCCTTGATCCAGCCGATCGAGGACTGGCCGACCTTCTGCACCGTCCGTGGGTGTCGCAGCGTGATGGGAGACGCGAAAAGCCACAAGACGACGATCACGGCCATGGCCGCCAGGTAGATGACCAACGCCCAGTAGGAATCGGTGTTGGTGCCGAACACAATGTGGTTCAGATTTCCCACCAGCCCGGTGACGAAGACCATCGCGGTGTGGATGGCGATGAAGAACACCATCCATAGCAGGATCAGGAAGTGGATGGACCGTGCGATCTGCCGGTTGGTCGGCCCCTTGCCCAATCCGAAGCGCGCCGCAATCGCCGGGGCCTGTAGTAGCCCGGTGATGAACGCCAGTGGCGCGAACACCCACACCGTCAAGAAGTAGGCGATCAACTGCAGTCCGTTGTAGGCGACGAATCCTTCGTTGGCCGGAAAGTCCAGGGACAGGTACTGCACGGCCGTGGACGCAGCGTTCGGGATCACGTCCCATGACTGCGGAACGATGCGGCGCCACTGCCCGGTAGCGAACAACAGAATGTAAAAGATCGCCCCGTTGAGCAGCCAGAGCGCGTCGAAGGTGAAGTGCCACCACCGCGCAAGCCCGATGGTGTGGCGAACACCGGGGATGCCCAGCCAGGTGGGCAGCGACACCGAGTCGTCCTTGGCGGTCCACACTTGCCTGGCTTCAGTAGGGCTCAGTCGATCGGGCGGGATTGGCCCACGCAACCTGAGCCAGGCGGTGCCCGGTGTGCTGCCCGCGTTGAGATACAAACGAGGATGGTCGGCCAGGATCTGCAGGCCCGCCCGGATGATGAACATCATGAACACGATGTTGAACAGGTGACTCCAGCGCAGCCACGCCGGAATTCCGGGCTCGATGTGGCCGCGGGCGGCCGCAGTCCCCGGATAGCGCTGGATGAACTCCTGCATCCAGTCGAACTGCCGGAGTTGCTGAGCGATGACCACACCGACGAGCACCCCGGCCACCCCGAACGGAATCAGCCATAGCGTGCTGATCCAGCGGTGACCAATCCGAATCGACGGAATACGGGCGGGTTCGTCGGCGATCCCGCCGGCCCATTCACCAAGGCGAACCCGTTCATCGACAACACTCGGTCGTCGAGACACCGGTTCACGATCTGACACGCCAGTGCCTTCGTGACCGTCAAACTCCATAGCTGTCATCTTGCCGGGCGCCTGCCCCTGACACTTGCCTTCGACCATTTCACGGAAATGTTGCTGTGCACACCCACCGGTGGCTGTATATCGATCAAACCTCTACTCTCAATCGGATTGCCCGCGTTGCCCTGAGCTTGCTCACCGACGACCGCATCAAGGGAGGAATCACCCATATGGCCGCAGAAGAGCCGGACGTACTGATCCTCGGCGGCGGACTTGCGGGTGTCGCCTGCGCGCGCCACCTTGGCCAGCAGGGCCTTGCGGTCACACTTGTCGACCGCAACGACTACAACCAGTTTCAGCCGCTGCTGTACCAGGTGGCGACCTCACAACTGCCCGCAGAGGACATCGCGCGGCCGCTGCGCGCGATCACAGCTGACCTGCCCAACGTCGATGTCGTCGTGGCGGATGTCGAGTCCGCCAACCTGTCCGATCGAACCCTGACGCTGCGCGACGGGCGAACGATGTCCGGCGATCACCTGGTGATCGCTGCTGGAGCCCGCCCGAATTTCTTCGGCGTACCCGGGGCCGCCGAGCACTCGTTCCCGCTCTACTCGGTAGCTGACGCCGAGCGGTTGCGGCTGCACACCCAAGCCCTGTTCAACCGTCCCGACGAGGACGGGGCGCTCGACATCGTGGTGGTGGGCGGCGGGCCGACCGGCGTCGAGACAGCCGGAGCGCTGGCCGAACTCGGGCGTGCCCTGCGGGTGACCGGTCAGTTGCCCGACAGGGGGTCCGTGCACATCGTTGATCATGGCCCCGCTCTTCTTGCACCGTTCTCGGACAAGGCGCATGAGTACGCCCGCAAGAAGCTGACCGCAGAGAACGTCGTCGTCCACTCCGGCACAGGGGTAACCCGCGTGCGGGAGGACGGGGTCGACCTCAACGACGGGACAGCCATCGTCGCGCGGACGGTGATCTGGGCCGGCGGGGAGTCCGCCGCATCGATCGCGAGCGACGCCGGATCCGCCACCGGGCGGGGCGGTCGCATCGACGTCCGCCCGGACCTGACCGTCGAAGGATTCACCGGTGTGTACGCCGTCGGGGATGTCGCCAACGTGCCGGACGGAGACGGTACGACCGGAGCCGCACTGCCCCAGCTCGGTTCGGTAGCGCAGCAGTCGGGGACGTGGGCGGCACGCAACATCGTGCTCGACCGACAGGGCAAACAACGAAAGCCCTTCCGGTATGTGGACAAGGGCATCATGGCGATGATCGGCCGCAACGCTGCCATCGCCGAGGTCGGCAAGCACCGCCACCAGGTCGAGGGTCCGGCTGCGTTCGCCGCGTGGTTGGGGGTACACGCGATGCTGGTGAGCGGCGTGCACTCCAAGATCGATACCTTCCTGACCTGGGCGTGGGATTACTTCGAGCGTGACCACTCGGCGATGCTGGAGTTCTACTCCGCGCCCCGGCGGATCGTCTGGGCACACGACGAAAGCGAGCGCCCCCACATATCGCTCGACCGAGCACAGCAAACCGATTGATCCGGTGACCGCGGGCGGCCCGCAAACGATCACGGCTCACGGCTTGCTCAAGCCACCCGCGTATGCGGTCACCCAGCTCAGTTCCGGGTGGAAGATGTCGCTGTGCGCGCCCGACGGGCCCACGTCGGCTTTCACCACTGCCGCCGCGTCAAGGTTGAACAGCTGGCGCGGCTGGAACTTGTACGGCACACCCTCGTCGTTGAGCGGCTGGGTCACCGCACGATAGGCACCCAGCGAGCCCATCGCCCGCCACCGGAACAGCGGGTCGTCGAGCTCGGCCGCATCGTCACCCGCGGCTGCCGAGGCCAGCGGGTAGAAGGTGCTCAACGCACGGTCGTAGCGGGAGAAGCAGACCGTCACCGGCCCGTCGACGCGATTCTGGCACCCGGCAAGCGCGCCGGAGGCCTGGCGGAACGGCAGCCGGTCGGCGAAGGCAAACCGTGAGTACGCCGCCTCCAGCAGCGTCACTGCCTTCACCGGTGACGGCTTGCGCTCCCGCAATCCGGCCAGCGCGTAGGACACCAGCCGGCCGCCGAAGCTGTGGCCGACGAGATGGAACCGCAGCGCGGGATACCCGTCGGCCAACCGGTCGATGGCCGGGCCCAGTCCGTTGCGGCCGATCACGCCGGCGCGGTTCTTCATCTGCCAGTAGCTGAGCTGCCGTAGTGCCTCCTTCGCGCCGTGCCACACCTTCTGGCCGAGATCTCCGATGCCGGCCGCGCCGCCGCCGGTACCGCCGAACGTGGCTCCGGCGTCAGCCAGCCGGTCACCGAACTTGGTGAACACGTCGACGGGATTGCGCTGGGGGTCAAGCATTCCGGGGGTGCCAGGGGGCAGCATGCGGGCCGGATCTACTTCGCCGTCGGTGAATCCGGTCTGCGTGTGGGCGTTGAAGGCCCGCAGCGCGGCGAACATCTGCGTGGCCCGTATCGTGGTGGGCGGCTGGGCCAGCAGCCCGGCGATCACGTCGAGATCCGCACTGCCGCGAGGGAACATCGCCTTGAGGTCGGCGAGTTCGGCAGGGTCGATCGTCGGCGCGCCTGCGGGAAAGGTCGGAGCCTGCGCGAGTGCGACGGCACCCTCGTCGTCGGTGTCCTGTCCATCGGCGAAGTCCGGGATCGGCTCGTCGCGCCACAGCTGCGACGGCCACCGGAGCCCGACGAAACCAACCGTGTAGGACGGATCCAGTTGCGGCGACAGCAGTTTGAACCACCGCTCGTACAAGGATGTCGCGGCGGCCTCGTCATTGTTCCAACCATGCGAGAAGATCACCAGATCGGTGAGCGCACTTGCCCGGATACCCTCGGTCAACGCAGCCGAGGTCACCGGATCGATATAACCGTCAGCGTCGAACACCAGTCGAAACAGCGGTCTGCCGTCGATGCTCTCGATGTTGTCCATCAGTTTTCCTTTCGCCACTCATACCGATTGCAGTGCGCGCAGCAGGTCGACCAGACCGCTGCCCTCGAAAGCTGGGTCGCGGCCCAGCGAGGTCGCCGATTCGACGAAGATGCGTTTGATGTCCTCGGGCTTGCCGATGAGTTCGCTCTGGACGGATAGGAATGCCGCGATAGCGCCGGACACGTGCGGGGCCGCCATGCTGGTCCCGGTGGCTTCGACGTACAGCGCCACCCCGTCCGCGATCGGCGCCTCGGTCTGCTGCTGGACGCTGATGCGGTTCTTGCCTGCCGCGGCCGAGGTGATGCGCTCCCCCGGCGCCACGAGGTCCGGCTTGCGCCGCCCGTCACCGGTCGGCCCTTTCGACGAGAAGTACGAAACCCCATAGGTGTGCGGTGAATCCCGGTGGGTCGCGCCGACCGTGATGGCCCGTTCGGCGTTACCCGGATCGTTGATCGTCATGTCCGCGCTGAACTTCGTGACGTCACTGGCGAACAACGGGTTCAACGACACGTAACCCGTGTTGCCCGACGCGACGACGACGACCACTCCCGAGCGCACGGTCTTGTCGACCTCCAGACACAGCGGACTCTGCCCGCACGCGAACCACTCCGCGGCGAATTCGTAGCCCAGGCTGAGGTTCACGCCGTGGATGCGGGGCATTCTCTCGCTGCGCGCGTTGACCTCACGGACGTAGTCCAGGGCCCGCATCACGCGGCTCACGCGCGACGTCTGGTCACCCGGGCCCAGCACCTTGAGGCTGACCAGCTTGGCCCGCGGCGCCATCCCGGCCAGCTTGCTGACATCGGCGACCGCCCGCTGCTGCAGGATCGGGTCATCCCCGCCCGGGGCGCCGACATTGAAGCGTTTCTCGGCGACGTAGACGTCCTCGGGTTTGAACCCCACCAATCCCCCGGCGATGATGCCCGCGACGTGGGTGCCGTGCCCGTCGTCGTCAGTGAGAGCGGACTGGATCTGCTCACCGGCGGTGAAGTCGCGATGCAGATCGGCTACCGCCGGGTCGTTCAGGGTCTGATGCCCCATGAAGTGCGGATGATCGCCGGCGATCCCGGAATCGATCACCGCCCATACGATCCCGTCACCGAAGCTGTCGAACGCTCGCTGCGCCGGGACGGCCTTGATGGTGGTGGAGGACGCGTCGATGAGCGGGTGGGTCTCGAAGTCGGGCCAGACCCGGTAGACCGCCCGCTCCGGCCAGCGCTGTGGTACCGCGTCGGCGGATACCAACCCCTCGATCTGGCCGGTGGTCAACTCGCCCACCAGGTACTGTCCGGCGACGGGCACCGGCACCTCCACGCCGCCGACCAGTTGCCACAGGTCGCGCACCCGCTGCATCGCCGCGTCCATGCCACCTGCATAACGCAGGTTCAATTCGATCATGATCGGCCACAGCACATCTCGGGCCGTGGCGGGATCACCATGAGGAGGAACAAGAAACTTCGCTCGCAGCGGCGGCGTGATCACTCCGGCCAGGAGCGGATCACGGCCCAGCCCGACAACAGCCTGGGCCGCGGGCGCGAGCGCACGTTCGTCAGCTGCCAAGGCCGACGCACAGGCCGCATCGACACCGCGCCGACCCGCCGCCGTCAACTGCACGGGAGTAGCGGCCCCGGCGGGCTGGGCAGCGACGCCGGCTCCGATGAGTTGTTCGACGGCCCGATCGACCTCACCATGCCACTTCGGGCTGCCGGCGACACAGGGGCGGTCCTCGGCGGCGAACCGGGACGCGAAGCGCGCGGCCACCGCCTCCCGGATACGTTGCAGGTCCGCCCGAACCTCCAGCGCGGCCAGGCACCCGAGCGCGCAATGCACCCGGTCGAGCCATGGATCTTCGACTGCGGTCACCGGGCTACCCCTGGCATGGCATCGATCTCAATCCGACAGGTGCCGGTCGTGGTCCCAGCGCTCGAGCCAGCGCTGCAGGTCGTACACGCCAAGCACCACGGTGATGAGCAGCAAAACCGGTAGTACGGCGAGCCACGCCATCATGGCCGGCTCGACTCTCGGTCGGTCGAGGTCACAGACATCTCGGACATCTCTGGTTCTCCCGTCAGCAAGATCTATTGCCGATACCAGAAAACGTACGACCCTGCCGATACACCTGACACGAGTGGCGCACTACTCCAGTTCAATGGGTATTACCCCATTGCCCACGCAAGTAGTCGTCGGGCTCTCGCGGGGCTCGGGTCGGTTCGAGTAGCGCACTACTCATGTGCTTTCCGGTCCGCTGCGGCAACATTCCAAACGTGCGCGGATGGGGAAAACGGATATGGTGACCACGGCTCGGCGCCCGAGCCGGTTGGCCGACATGGCCGCCCGGTTCGCCCAGCTCGTGGACCAGACCATCGGCTGGTTCCGGCTACCCACGGTGCTCGGTCTCGGCGTGCTGATCGGCCTGCGTCACCAGTTGCGTACCCAGAACCTCTATGACCCCGGTCCGGTTCCCGACCCCGGCGACGACGATCCGGGTAACTACCTCGTCGCCCGTACCCGCGACGGCAGGCACAACGATCTGGGCATGCCGCAGATGGGAGCGCTGGGATGCCGTTTCGGACGCAATGTCCCGCCGGCACATCAGTATCCGGAAACGGCGACGCAGTTGCTTGAGCCCAACCCACGCCTGATCAGCCGAACGCTGCTGGCCCGGACCGAGTTTCAACCCGCCACCACACTCAATGTGCTGGCCGCCGCGTGGATCCAGTTCGAGGTGCACGACTGGTTCAGTCACGGCACCGCGCCGACCAGGCCGTGGGTTGTACCGTTGGCCGACGACGACCCGTGGCCCCACCGTCCCATGCGGGTGGGCCGGACCGCCCCGGACCCGCATTCCGATCCCGCCGGCCCGGCCACGTTCACCACCCAGGAGACCCACTGGTGGGACTCGTCACAAATCTACGGCAGCACACCGGCATTCGCGAACGCACTGCGGTGCCCTGATACGGGGCGACTGCGCCTGGACGACTCCGGCCTGCCGCCGCCCGACGTAGAGGCGACGGTGGACCTGACCGGCACGGCGGCCAACTTCTGGGTCGGCTTGGCACTGCTGCATTCGCTGTTCATGCGCGAGCACAATGCCATCCGCGACCGACTCGCCGAGGCCTACCCGCAGCTGTCACCGCAGCAGCTCTACGACAAAGCTCGCTTGATCAACGCCGCATTGATGGCCAAGATCCACACCGTCGACTGGACCACGGCGATCATCGCGCACCCCACCACGGTCGCGGCCATGCGGGCAAACTGGTTCGGGCTTCTCGGCGAGGGTTTCGCACGCCGCTTCGGCCGGTTGACCAGCAGCGTTCTGCTGCACGGGATCCCCGGATCGCCCACCAACCACCACGGCATCCCGTATGCACTTACCGAGGAGTTCGTCGCGGTGTACCGGATGCATCCGTTGGTCCCGGACACCTTCACCTTCCGTTCGGCCGTCGACGACATCGTGCTCTCCGAACACGAACTGCCGGACCTGACCGTGCAGAACGTCCGCGCCCGGTTCACCGAGACGTCGATGACTGATCTGCTGTACTCGTTCGGTCGCGCCAATCCGGGCGCCCTGAACCTGCACAACTATCCGCACCACCTGCAGCATCTGCAGCACATTGACGGTGAGTTCCTCGATCTGGCCACCATCGATCTCATCCGATCGCGGGAACGAGGGGTCCCGCGATACAACGAGTTTCGACGGTTGTTCCGGCTCAGGCCGGCGGCCAGTTTCGAGGAACTCACCGGTGAACGCAGCCTGGCCGCCGAGTTGCGGGAGGTCTACGACGACGTCGAGGCGGTAGATCTCATGATCGGCCTCTACGCCGAACCGAAACCGCCCGGATTCGGCTTCAGCGACACCGCGTTTCGGGTGTTCATCCTGATGGCGTCGCGGCGGCTGGAGAGCGACCGGTTCTTCACCGACAGCTTCCGCAGAGAGATCTACACCGACGTGGGCATGGCCTGGATCCGCGACAACAACATGCGCACGGTTCTGCTGCGGCACTTCCGGGAGCTCGGCCCCGCGCTTGAGGGCGTGCGCAATCCGTTCACACCATGGAACCCGGTCGGCGCCGCATCTCCGAGAGAGGCCACTGCACGATGACCGTATCCGAGGAGACGACGTTCGTTCGCTACCGCGACGATCTGGAACAGCCGAGGCCCGATGAGGCCGAGGTGATCGCCAAGATTGTTGACGCGTTGCACAAGAACAACGTTCGGGCCTACAAGAAATTCAAACACGGGCTGCGCGACGCCCATGCCAAGAGCCACGCAATCCTGCGCGGTGAGCTGACCGTCTATCCGGACCTGCCGGGCCCTCTGGCCCAAGGGCTGTTCGCCGAACCGCGCACGTACCCGCTGATCGCTCGGTTGTCGACCACCTCGGGCGTTCTGCGCAGCGACCGCGTGCGCGGCGTCCGTGGCCTGGCCATCAAAGTGCTCGGTGTGCAAGGTCCTCGCGCCCGGTCGGGCGACGACGCCACCACCCAGGACTTCATCATGGTGACCCACCGGGAATTCCTGTTCGCCGACGCCCACGACTATCTGGTCAAGGGCATGCCGACGGCCACCCTGTTGGCCCGCCTGCCCGACAGCGTGATGGCCTTGGGCAGCGACATCCTGGCCGGGCTCAAGCGAATCGGTGTGCCGATCCCGCCCAACGTGGCAGTGTTCGTCGCCGAGAACCGGCCCATCCTCGGCGAGACGTTCTACTCCTCGGCGCCGATCCGCTACGGCGACTACGTGGCCAAGCTCCGATACGCGCCGCTCTCACCAGAGGTCAAAGCCCTTGAGAACCAATTACTTCCGAAAGACGCCGACCAGGATGCCCACCGTGATCTGATCATCGACTTCCTGTCCACCCACACCGCCGAGTACGAGCTGAGCGTCCAGCTCTGCACCGACCCGAAAACGATGCCGATCGAGGATGCCACGGTCCCCTGGCCCGAAGACGCCTCACCGCACCGCCCCGTCGCGAAAATTGTTTTCCACCAGCAAAACCCGGCCGGCCCGCAGCGGCGCGCGTTCGGCGACGACGTGCTGTCGTTCAATTCTTGGCGCGCTCTGGCCGCGCACCGCCCGCTCGGCTCCATCAACCGGCTGAAGAAAGATGTGTACGACGCCTCGTCGATCTATCGGCACGAGGTGAACCGGGCCCCCAGCCTCGAGCCGACCGACATCGCCCAACTCCCGGACACATGAGACCGCAAACCCTGAAACCTTTGCCCCATGCCTGCAATCCAGCACCAACAGCCGAAGTGTCACGTCGCTGACACCGCCAGCGGCCGCGGCATCAGCCACCGGCACCTAGACTATGGATCCATGCCCGGGTATTGGCAGATGCTGGACCGACCCGCGGAAGACGCGGCCATCCGCTCCGCACTGAGCAGTTCGGATAGTTGCGGCGTCGTGCTCGTCGGTGCGGCCGGTGTCGGCAAGACCACCCTGGCCCGGGCCGTCACGTATTCGATGGAAAAGAAGGTGCACTGGACGGCGTGCACAGAGTCATCGCGCAGCATTCCGCTGGGCGCCTTCGCATCCTGGGTGCGTCCGTCGGCCTCCCGCGACCCGATAGCACTGCTGGGGTCCGCGCGGGAATCCATTGCCGCCGAAGGTGACACCATCGTCGGAATCGACGACGCCCACCTGCTCGACCAACTTTCGGCCACCCTGCTGCATCAGATCGCCGTCGAGCGCACCGGCCGCGTGGTGGCCACGGTGCGCACCGGTGAGCCGGTTCCCGACGCAGTCACGTCGCTGTGGAAAGACGGGTATCTGCAGCGCCTCGAACTGCAGCCGTTCAGCAAGGAACAGAGCATCGCGCTGATCGAAACCGTGCTCGGCGGCACACTGGAGGGTCTCAGCGCCGACGTGATGTGGCAATCCTCCGGAGGAAATCCCCTCTTCCTGCGCAACATGGTCGAAGGCGCGGTGGACGCCGGGACGCTCACCGAGGTCAACGGTGTATGGCAGTTCCGCGGCCCCACCGTCATCCCGTCCGGGCTTGCCGAACTGCTCGACGATCGTCTGGCGCACGCCGGTGCCGACGTGCTGCACGCACTGAAACTGTTGTCGCTGTGTGAGCCGCTGGATATCGATGCCCTGACCGAACTGGCCGGCGAGGATGCCGTGGATGCGGCCGAGTTGCGTGGCCTGATCCGCATCACCGAGGACGACCGCCAGGTCAATGCCCGGTTCAATCATCCGTTGTTCGGTGAGGTGGTTCGCAGACGCGTCGGTACCGCCTCGGCCCGCAAGCTGCGCGGCCACATCGTCGGTATCCTGGCCGAACGCCAACTGAACACGGCCGCAAGCAGAATCCGGCTGGCCCAGCTGTGCGTCGACAGCGATCAGCCCGCGGCCGCCGACCTGTTGATCACGGCGGCCAAGGATGCGGTTTTCCTGTCCAACCTTCCCCTCGGCGAGCGGCTGGCCCGCGCCGCGTTCGACCGTGGCGGTGGTCTGCCCGCCGCCGAATTGTTGTCCAGGGCGCTGCTGTGGCAGGGCCATCCCGCGCAGGCCGACAACGTGCTCGCCCGGTTCTCCCCAGACGACATGGACGAGCTGCAACTCGTGCAGTGGGGTATCCCGCGGCTGTCGATCCTGTTCTGGTCCATGGGGGACGTCGCCCGGGCGGACCGGCTGCTGGAGCTGCTACGTTCCCGGGTCACCCATCCCAGCCTGCGCCTGGTGGTCGAAGCCGCCGGATCGGCAATGGCCGTCCACGAGAACAAGATCGACACCGGGCTGGCCGCCGCCGAGCGGGTACTGGCCGACCCCGCGGCACCGAAGCAGGCCGTCGATTTCGCAGCGCTGGGCGCTGGGCTGGCGATGCCGGTAGCGGGTCGCGGTACCGCATTCGAGCCGATCGCCGCGCGCTGCCGGGCCGAGCGCAAATCCACCGACGGCATGATCCGGTTGATGGTCCACTACGGCGACGTGCTGGCGCTGACCCATCTCGGCGAGCTGGACCTGGCTGAGCAGCGGGCCGCCGAGTACGCCGAATTCTCCACTGCCGGACAGTTTGTCGGCTGGGCGATCGCGAAGATGATGACTGGTCTGGTAGCCACCTACCGCGGCCAGTTCCGGGATGCGATCACCGTGCTGGAGCAGGCTCTGGCCGCGTTGAACGCGGAATCGTCACTGCCCTGGCAGCTGGTCGGCCGGCTGTTGCTGGCCCGGGCCTACGCCGCAGTGGGCAGCCCGGAACAGGCCGAACGCGTGCTCGAGGACGCGACGGAGCACTCAGGCCCCCATATGGCACTGCATGATCCGCAATGGACCATCGCCAAGGCGTGGGTGGCCGCCGCCAAGGGCGGGCACCGCTCGGCCATCGACCTGGCCCGCGCAGCCGCCGATGCCGCCCACTCGTCCGCGCAATTCGCAGTCGAGGCCGAGGCACTGCACCATGCCGCACGCTTCGGCGACCGGACCGTCACCCGCCGGTTGGAGGCCTTGGCCGGCCGCATCGACGGGTCACTCGCCGTGCTCTACGCCCGGCATGCGGCTGCCGTCGCCGCAGCGGATCCGCGCGAGCTGGACGCGGTGTCGGAGGCTTTCGAGCAGGCCGGCCTGAACCTGTCGGCTGCCGATGCCGCGGCTCAGGCCGTCCCCCTGCACGACCGGGCCGGCGAGCGCCGCCGCAGTACCGAATCCGCGGCCCACGCACTGCATCTGGCCGCCCGGTGCGGCGGCGCGGCCACCCCCGCCATCCGATCGGCAGCACGACCATTGCCGGTGACCGCCCGTGAACGCGAAATCGCCGGACTGGTCGCCGGGGGCCTGTCCAACCGCGACGTCGCCGAGCGGCTCACCGTGTCGGTGCGCACCGTCGAAGGCCACATCTACCGCGCCTGCATCAAGCTCGGGGTCGCCGACCGCGACCAACTGGCCAAGATCGTGTGGAGCGATCTGGGCCAGTAACGCGCAGCTCCCCTCGCGAGCAGTCACGCAGGTACCCGAAATGCGGTGTGTCGCGTACTTAGGTGTCTGCTCGGCGGCGTTACTCGGGGGGTTTGACCGCCAGCACGGGCTTTGCGCACTCCAGCAGCAGCTGCTGCGACACACTACCCAGCAGCAGCTTTCCGACCGGGCTGCGATGCCGGATACCGATCACCAGCAACTCGGCGTCGGGGCGGTCCATCGCCTTGAGCAACTCTGCGACAGTGTCGACGCCTACAGGGCGGTGCAGCTCGAACGCCACCCCGCTCGCCCGCAGATGTTCCTCCATGGTGTGGACCTCACCTGCGCGGGCGAACCGGGTGTCGACGTATGACTCGCCGGAAGTCGCGTTGATCACCAGCAATCCGGTGTCGCGCAGGCGGGCCTCGGCGATGGCATGCTCGACGGCTGCCTGCCCGAACTCGTCTGCGCTGTAACCGACGACGATCATTATTTCTCCTCGCGCAAGCGCTCGTCGGTCATTTTTTCTCCTCGCGCAAGCGCTCGGTCGTTGTCTTCTCCTCGCGCAAGCGCTCGTCGGTAGTCATGAGTGGGCCGCCTTCTCTTTCTGATCCGTGTCGTCCTCGACAACCAACAAACTCTCCTCACTCCGGTGCATCAGCTTGAGCACCAACGGCACCAGCAACAGGAGAGCCATGAGCACGTAGGTGACGATCGCGACCGGTTCGGTGAACAAGCTGCTCCAATCGCCGCCACCGAGCTGCAGGCTTTGGCGCAACTGCCGTTCAATACGCGGCCCCAGGATCACGCCGATGATCAACGGCAGCACGGGCAATCCGAAACGGCGCATCATCAGGCCGAGCAGGCCGAACATCAGTAGCAGCGCGAGATCCATCGGTTGCACGTTGACCGCGAGCGCACCCAACGTCGCAAAGAACAGGATGCCCGCGTACAGGTAGGGCCGCGGGGTGCGCAGCAGCTTCGCCCAGATCGGCGCCAGCGGCAGGTTGAGCACCAGCAGCAGGAAGTTGCCGATGAACAAGCTCGCGATGAGCGTCCAGATCAGCAGCGGCTCTTTCTCGAAAAGGGTTGGGCCGGGCTGGATTCCGTAGGACACGAAGGCCGTCAGCATGACCGCCGCGGTGGCGTTGGTGGGCAACCCCAGCGACAGCATCGGCACCAGTGTGCCTGCGGCAGAGGCGTTGTTGGCCGCCTCGGGCCCCGCCACGCCTTCGATCGCGCCCTTACCGAACTCCTCGGGATGCTTGGAGAGCTTCTTCTCGGTGATATAGGACAGGAAAGTAGGCAACTCGGCGCCGCCGGCAGGTAAGGCGCCGAAGGGGAATCCGTACGCGGTGCCGCGCAGCCACGGCTTCCACGACCGTCCCCAGTCCTGCTTGCTCATCCATGGCCTGCCCACGGGGATCACTTCGGCGGGGCGTCGGCGCAGATGTGCGGCCACCCAGAGCGCCTCTCCGAGTGCGAAGATCGCCACCGCGACGACGACGATGTCGATACCGTCGGATAGCAGCGGCATACCGAACGTCGCGCGTGGTTGGCCGGTCAGGAAGTCGATACCGACCACACCGATCGCCAGACCGAGGAACAGCGAGATCGCGCCACGCAGTTTGGAAGCCCCGAGTACCGCGGTGACGGCCACGAGCGCGAACAGCATGATCGCCAGATAGGAGGGCGCACCGAGGGTAACCGCGAAACGTGAGATCGCCGGCGCGAATGCGGCCAGCAGCGTAGTGCCGATCGCACCCGCGATGAACGATCCGATCGCCGCGGTGGCCAGTGCCTGGGCCGCTCGGCCCGCCTTGGCCATCTTGTTGCCCTCGATCGAGGTGATCACCGACGACGACTCACCCGGAGTGTTCAACAAGATCGACGTGGTCGACCCGCCGTACATGCCGCCGTAGAAGATGCCGGCGAACATGATGAACGCCGCGCTGGGGCTGACGTTGTAGGTCACGGGCAAAAGCAGCGCCACCGTCATGGCGGGTCCGATGCCCGGCAGCACGCCCACTGCAGTGCCCAGCAGCACGCCGATGCAGGCGTACAGCAGATTCATCGGAGTCGCCGCCTCGGCGAACCCCTGCATCAACCAGTCGAAGTTCTCCATTTACAGAATCCCGTCCAAGATGCCTGCAGGCAACGGAATTCCGAGCCCGGAGTAGAAGCCGTAGAAAGTCAGCACCGACAGCACCGCACCGATCGCGATGTTGCGGACGTAGTGGTGGTTGCCGAGGATGGTGGCCGCACCACCGAAGAACAGTGCCCCGGCGATCGCCCAGCCCAGTGGCTTGACCAACACGATCAGCAGCACGAACAAGCCCACGAGCAGGCCGACGGTGCGCCAGTCCCCCGGCGAGTTCGGGTCGACGTCCTCGCCGGCGTCAGCCTCACCGACCGATCCACGGGGAATTGCGATCGCCAGGATGATCGCCAACAAGATCAGGATGACGCCGATGGCCACGGGGAAGAACTTCGGGCCGACGGGGTCGACCTTGGCGAAACTCGCCGTCAGCGTCAGTGCGTCGTAGATCAGGTAGGCGCCGACCGCGACCATCACCACACAGACGATGTACTGGGCCTTGTCGACCGATCTGGTGCCTTGAATCTCTCGTGGTTCTGGTGCGGCGGTCATATCAGCCCCAACTCGGTGAGCGTCGACGAAACGCGTTCGTCCTGGTCTTTCAAGAACTGTTCGAACTCCGCACCGGTGATGAACGCATCGGTCCAGCCGTTCTTCACCAGTGCCTCCTGCCACTGCTGCGTGCCGTGCAGGTCCTCCAGCGCCTTGATCATCGCTTGTCTGGCATCGTCGGATATTCCCGGCGGCGCAAGAACTCCGCGCCAGTTCGCGAAGGTCAGGTCGATTCCTGCCTCTTTCAGGGTGGGGGCGTCGATGCCCTCGACCCGCTCCTCGCTGGACACCGCGAGCACCCGGAGTTGGCCGGCCTCGATCTGATCGATGAGTTCACCCGGGCTGGAGGTGCCGACGGTGATCTTCTTGCCGAGCAGCGCGGTCAGCAGATCACCACCGCCGTCGTAGGTGACGAAGTTGACCGATTTCGGCTCGACACCGACGGCCTTGGCCAGTTCCATCGGAAAGAGGTGATCGGGGCCGCCCGGTGACGAGCCACCACCGATGGTGACCTTCGACGGATCCGCCTTCCACGCTGCGACGAAGTCGTCGATCGTCTTCAACGGCGAATCGGCGGGCACGAAGACCGCACCCGGATCCTCGATCAGCTTCGCCAACGCCGTTGCGTCCGAAGCCTTTATCTTCGACCCGTTGGTGTAGGAGGCACCGACGACGCCGAGACCCATCGTCATCATGAGGTCGTCGTTGCCTTTTTCGTTCATCAGCCGGGCCATGGCGACCGTGCCGCCGGCGCCGATCACGTTGAATACCTCGACCCGTCCGGTGATGTCGGTGTCCTCCATGATCTTCACCGCGGTACGCGCAGTCAGGTCATAGCCACCGCCCGGGCTGTTCGGCACCATCATGCGCAGCCTGTGCAGCCCGCGGGTGTCGTCGTTGCGGGTCACCCCACAGCCGGTCAGTGCGAGCGCCGCAACCAGCGTCACGATTACCGCCAGCACTGGCCCCGGGTGTCTTCTTCGACACGTCATCAACTGTCCCCAATCATTTGGATGCTCGGTAATACTGAATCGTGACGTGATCCAGGTCACTGATGAGTTCGCAAAGGAAGTATTGGTCATTGAGTTCACGGTCCGCGGCCATGCGCCTGCTCCGGGGCCGGAGCCTGGCGGGCCAATTCCTGGCTTTTCAGATGCTGGTCGTCGCGGTGGTGCTGGTCGCGGTGGCAGCCGTGTCGGTCGCACAGTCCACCCGCGAATTCCGGGACGTGCGGGGGCAGCGCTTGATCGCCGTGGCCGAGAACATCGCCTCCACATCGATCGTGCGGGACCGCTACAACGATCCGTTCGCCGGCACCGTCCTGGCCCCCGAGGTAGACCGCGCGGTGGCGCTGTCCGGGGCCGAACTGGCCGAGATCATCGATCCCACCGGCACGGTACGGGCATCGTCGGATCCCCAGCGCCTCGGCGAGCGGGTCGATCTGGGTGCCAGCCGCGCCGACGAAGGCCGAGCGTGGTTCGGTGACAGCGACATCGCCGGCGCGCACAGCCTGGTGGGCCAGGTTCCGCTCCTGTCCACCGACGGCGACGCACTCGCCATCGTCTCCGTCAGCGAGCGGTATCCGTCGACGTGGCAGCTCCTGAGCGGGGCCGGCGAGCGGCTGCTGTTCTATCTCGGCATCGGGGCCGCGCTCGGCCTGGTGGCCTCCTGGCTCTTGTCCCGCCGCATCAAGAGGCATACCCGCGGTCTGGAGATCGCCGAGATCGCCGGCCTGGCAGATCATCGGGAAGCGTTGCTGCACAGCATCCGCGAGGGTGTGGTCGCGGTTGGCACTGACGGCACGATCACCGTGCTCAACGACAGCGCTCAGGAGCTGCTGGGCGTGAACGACAGCGCGGTGGGCCGCCGCGTCGACGACATCGGCCTGGAACCCTCCGTGTCGGGATTCCTGTTGGAAGGCGGGGCAGGCCGCGAGGACGACGTGATCATCACCACCCGGACCCACGTGCTCGCGCTCAACCGGCGTGCGGCCAGCAGCCAGGGCCAGCGCATCGGTACCGTCACCACCATGCGCGACAGCACCGAACTCGCCGCGCTGCAGGCACAGTTGTCGTCGCATCGCAGCGTCACCGACACCCTGCGCGCTCAGACCCACGAATTCGCCAATCAGCTGCACACTATCTCTGGGCTGACCCAGCTCGGCGAGTTCGACGCTGTGCGCGATCTGGTGGGCACCCTCACCCGCCGTCGCGCTGAAATCAACGACTTTGTGACACAACGTATTTACGATCCCGCGGTGGCGGCACTGCTGATCGCGAAGACCTCGCTGGCAGCCGAGAGCGGCGTCACCCTCACCCTGTCGAATGGCAGTCACCTGACGGCACTCGACCCGGTACTGGCCACCGATGTCATCACCCTGTTGGGCAACCTGGTCGACAACGCCGTAGACGTTTCGGTCGGCTCGACGGCGGCTCAGGTGTGCGTCCATGTCGACGATGCCGACGGCCTGCTGTTGATTGTGACCGATTCGGGTCCCGGTGTGCCGCAACATCTTCGGGAGACCATTTTCTCCCGCGGCGTCACCTCCAAGCCGGACGTACCGGGTGGGCGCGGCATAGGACTCGCCCTGGTGCGGTTGGTGACGGCGCAGCACGGTGGAACCGTCGAGGTTACCGACCGCCCAGCCGACGGTGCGGTATTCACGGTACGACTGCCCGGGGCCACGCCCGCCACATCCCGCGACAGATCCGAGCGGAGCACCCATGCATGACGTACTGGTGGTCGACGACGACTTCATGGTTGCCGAGATCCATCGTCGGTTCGTCGAACGTGTTCACGGGTTCCGCACCGTCGGTGTGGCCCGGAGCGGGACGGAGACCCTGTCCGCGGTGACCGATCTGGCACCCGACCTGATCCTGCTCGATGTGTACCTGCCCGACATGACCGGCCTTGACGTACTGCATCGATTGCGGTCGGAGGGTAACCACGTCGGGGTCATCATGATCACCGCCGCCCGCGAGATCGACACCGTGCGCGGCGCACTGGATGGCGGTGCCGCCGACTACCTGGTCAAGCCATTCGAGTTCGATCAGCTGCGGGCCAAGCTGCTGGCATACGCGGCGCGCGCCGACGTGCTCGCAGCCGACGGCGGCGCGGACCAGTCCATGATCGATGCGCTGTTCGGCGGCACCGCGGCCACCAGGGTCGCTCTGCCGAAAGGATTGGGCGCCGAGACCGGCGGCCTGGTCCTGAGGGCCGTGCGCACCGCAGGCGAGGTCTCGGCCGCTGAATGCGCGGAGCTGGTGGGAATTTCGCGAGTCAGCGCCCGACGCTACCTGGAGCACTATCTGAGCGTCGGGACGCTGGAACTGCGACTGCAGTATGGCACCGGCCGGCCGGAACGTCGGTACCGGCCGGTGCCAGATCGCCACTGAGATGGCCTGCCATGCGCGTCTGCCGAGCCTCGTCGGTGATACCGGCGTTCGGCATCACCGACCCTGCGTCCCAGCGGGTGACTTTCGACGCCGCCCGATCGCAAACAACACCCACGACGCCACGACAACCCCGAACACCACCACTTGGACAGCCGATTCCCAGCCTGCCGGATACAGCACGCCGGTGATGTAGTGCGCGATGAACCCCTGGGATGGCAGTGGTGGCAAGCCGGCCCGGGTCCGTGACCAGCGTTCGAGATCGGTAAGCGGGCAAGGCAACCCGAGGGCGACGCTGCCGAGGCCCCACAGCGCGGCCGCTACGTGCAGCGCGATTGTGCGCGGCCACCGACAAGCGATGAACCCACCCAGCACCAGATAGGCGATAAAGCCAAAGTGAACCCCGACGGTGAGGGCGACCAGCACCGAGTACACCGTCATGGCCCAAGCCCCTGTTCACAGCGGGTTCGCGCAATAATGTGTGGCGTGACATCGAGAGTACTGTTCATCCGCAACGATCCGACGGCGCCGGAGGCGATGCTCGGCGATGCCTTCGGCGAATGCGGTTTCGACATCGACACATTCGACGTGGTGCACCCCGACCGTCTCGACACCCCGGCAGCCGAGGTGGAGTTTCCCGACCTGACCCGTTACGACGTGGTGGTCCTGCTGGGCGCGCGTTGGTCGGTGTACGACGAAACCCTGCGCGCCAGCTGGGTCGGAACGCTGATGACTCTGCTACGGGAGGCCGCCGACGCAGGAGTGGGCCTGTTCGGCGTGTGCTTCGGCGGCCAGTTGCTGGCGCAGACCTTCGGCGGGTCGGTCGGCAGCTCCGATTCACCGGAAATCGGCTGGTACGAGGTCAGCACCGACGATCCCGAGCTGATCCCGCCCGGACCGTGGTTCGAGTGGCATATCGACCGCTGGACGGTGCCGCCGGGCGCCACCGAGATCGCCCGCAACGGCAACGCATCCCAGGGCTTCGTGCTGGGCCGGACACTGGCCCTGCAGTTCCACCCCGAGCTCGACTCGGCCGTACTGGAGTACTGGCTGGCTGAGGACCGCGACGGCGCAGCCGCCAAGGTCGGCCGGACCCACGACGAATTGCGCATCGAGACAAAGGAACTCAGCGACGACGCGGCGCAACGCGTCCGCGCATTGGTACGCAGTTACCTGACACGGGTGGTCCACGCCAAGCCGCAGCCGTAGGGTGGTCAGTGGAAGTTCAGATTTGCCATGTGTGCGTGGAGCAGTGCCGTCCGGCACGGTGCCGGGCGGGTGTTCCAGGACCGCCGCGAGGCTGGCCGGGTCCTGGCCCAGGAGCTGACGCCCTACCGCGGCCAGTCTGGGCTGCTGGTGTTGGGCCTGGCTCGCGGCGGCGTACCGATCGGCTGGGAAGTGGCAGCTGCCCTACAGGCCCCGCTGGATGTGTTCCTGGTGCGCAAGCTGGGTGTGCCGCAGTGGCCGGAGTTGGCGATGGGCGCGCTGGCAAGCGGTGGCGGAATCGTGGTCAACGCGCAGCTTGTGCAGCGGCTCGGCATCGGTGACGACCAACTCGATGCCGCGATCGAGCGGGAGACAGCCGAACTGACCCGGCGCGAGCAGGCGTATCGCGGCAGTCGCCCGGCCCCCGAGGTGACCGGGCGGACCGTGATCCTGGTCGATGACGGCATCGCAACCGGTGCGAGCATGCTCGCCGCGGTACGGGCCGTGCGCGCCGCCCGCCGGCTGGTGGTTGCGGTACCGGTGGGGCCGTCCTCGGCATGCCGAGAACTTGCCCGGGAAGCCGACGAGGTGGTGTGCGCGAGCACGCCCAGCGGTTTCTCGGCCGTCGGGCAGGCATTCGCCGACTTTCACCAGGTCACCGACGACGAGGTGCGTCGCCTGCTGGCTACGCCGACAGTCGATGCGTCCAGTTAGCTCTTGTGTTCCTCGGCCGCTTCGTCGGCAGCCGGTTCACCGTCGAGCTCGTCGTCCTCGACGGCTTCATCCGCCTCATCGACCTCGTCGGCGGGTTCGGATTCCGCGGTCGACTCAGCTTCTTCCGGCTCAGCTTCTTCGGCCTCCGCCTCCACAGGATCATCGGGATAGTCCTGCACGGCGCCCTCGCCGGCATCGGCGACCGCGGCCTCGTCCCCCGACCTATCGGCGGCACCGCGTGAGCGTTCCCGAAGCGCGTCGACGATCAGCAGGATCGTTCCGAGCACACTCGCGCCGATACACACCCAAGCGATCAGCTCGTTGCTTGTCACCACGGCGGCCACCAGCGCAGCCAAGCCTATGACGGCAAGCACTAGCGCAATGATCAGCATCGTTCAACCCTAGCTAGGTCGGTCGCCCGACCAACGGTGGCGTGCCGGTCTGAGGTCAGTTGTTGCCCCGGTTGAACTGGCCGAAGCTGCTGGCGTCGCTGTTGGCACTGGAATCGACCGGCGCAGCCGAACCGCGCTGACCGAGCTCTTCGAGCTGTGATTCCAAGTATGTCTTCAGACGGGTGCGGTATTCACGTTCGAACGTCCGCAGCTGTTCCAGTCGACCCTCCAGCACCGTGCGCTGCTGGTTGATGGTCCCCATGATCTCGGAGTGCTTACGTTCGGCGTCGGCCTGCAACGCATCGGCCTTCTCCTGAGCCTGACGCAGCTGAGTCTCCGAACGCGTCTGTGCGTCGGCCAGCATGGCATCGGCACGCTGGCGGGCCTCGGTGACCGTGGTCTCGGCCGTCTTACGTGCATCGCTGACCATGGCATCGGCTTGCGCCCGGGCGTCAGCCAGCATCTTCTCCGACTCGGCCTTGGCGGAGCCGGTGAGCCGGTCGGCGGTGTCCTGAGCCAGGCTGAGAACACGGGCGGCACGCGCCGCGGTGTCCTCGTTGGTCACCGACGGCGCAGCAGGCGCTGCCGGTGCCTCGTAGACCAGCTTCGGCGCCGGGGCCGGCTCGGGTTCGGGCTCGTAGAGCGGAACCGGCTTGGCCGGTTGGGCCGCGCCACCGCTGCCCGAATGCGCCGACGCCAACTCTGCGTCGAGCTCGGCGACCCGCTGCCGCAGATCTGCGTTCTCTTCTATAAGTCGGGTCAGCTCATTCTCAACCAGATCGAGAAAGGCATCGACCTCGTCCTCGTTATATCCGCGTTTGCCGATGGGCGGCTTACTGAACGCGACGTTGTGGACGTCCGCCGGTGTGAGCGGCATTGTCTGCCCCCTTGGAATCTTGGACCGTCAACCGATCTCAAAGTGTAGAGCCTAATTTGTGTAGAGCCTTGTTTGCACGCAACTGGCGTCCATCCTGTCACACCAGACCCGGCGGTTGCAGTCGAGGCCGATTTTTAAGAGTGAATTTCAATCTTCCTGCGCCTTTGCGGACTCTCCGGCAAACGATCTGGGTCCTGGCTGGACGCTCCGCAGCACCCCGGTCAGCCGGCCGCACTGAGGGCCAGTTGCATGCCAATGAACACCACGAGCAGCAGCACCATGATCGACAGATCCAACCGGACCGAACCTATCGTGAGCTGCGGGATGACGCGGCGTAGCAGCTTCACCGGCGGATCGGTGAGGGTGAGGATGACCTCCAGGATCACTACGGTCAGCCCCCTGGGGTGCCAGTCTCGACTGAACGACCGGATGAACTCCACAACGACCCGCGCGATGAGCAAAAGCCAGAAGATGAACAGCGCGAAGAACAGGATCTCGAAGAGCAGCGACAACGGGGCCGACCTCACTCAGGCAGATGTGTGACATTCGATACACGTCGCCTCAGCGGTGCTACCAGCCGATTGCGCGACGCCGCCAGCCTACCCGGCCACGCTTTAAGGCCGGACGGCTGCGCAGACGTGAATGACTACTGGTAGGCGTAAAAGCCGGCTTCAGCGATCCGACGGCGTTGCTCGGCGCTCACGTCGACATCGGCCGGGGACAGCAGGAAGACCTTCGTCGCCACCTTGTCGAATGAACCGCGCAGCGCAAAGGCCAGGCCGGCGGCGAAGTCGACCAGTCGCTTGGCGTCGGCGTTGTCCATCGAAACCAGGTCCATGATCACCGGGGTGCCGTCGCGGAACCGCTCGCCGATCGTGCGCGCCTCGCTGTAGTCCTTCGGCCGTAGCGTGGTGATCTTCGACAGCGGGCTGCCCGCTTCGAACAGCTCGGCCATCCGACGGGGATCCATCGCCAAGGCCCCGCGGGTGGAACCGGCCAATGTGCCCAATCGCGGTGCGGTGCGCTCGAATTCGCGCGGTCCGCGCATCCGCGACTCGAACCGGGGCTCCTCGGCGTAACCGCCACCGGGGTAACCCGCGCGGTAAGCCGGCCCCTCGTCGAACTCCCGGCCCTCGTAGGCGTAACCCTCTTCCTCGAAGCGATCCTCACGGGGTCGCCGGGTATAGCTACGAGCGGCACCACGGTCGTCGTCCTCGTAGTACTCGTCGTCGTAGTCATCCATCGGCGCCATGCCGAAGTAGGCCTTGACCTTATGCAGTGTGCTCATCTCGGCGACCCTTCTGCTGACCGTGGAGTTTTGATGTCTGTGATGAAGGTGTGACTGGTGTGACTATCGGTGGTGACGTTAGTGGCCGCGGTCCCATAAGCGCGGTACCGACACGCACACACGTCGAACCGTGTCGCACGGCGATCTCCAGGTCCTTCGACATCCCCGCCGACAGTCCGAGGCGCTGCGGGTAGTCCCGCTGCACCCGTTCCAACTCCCCTGCCAGCCGAGCGAAGGCCTCCTCGGGATCGGCCTGCAGTGGCGGTATCCCCATCAACCCGACGAACTTGAGACCCTTTGCGACATTGGCCGCCGCAGAGAGTTCATCCACCAGATCGGGCCGTGAAATGTCGACACCGCCGCGCTCGATGTCCCCGTCGAGGCTGATCTGCAGGTAGACCCGCAACGGCTCGGTCCGAATACCGCCGGCAAGTGCGGCAGTCGCCGCGCGGTCCAGCGCACCGACGAGCCGGACGTTGTCGACGGAGTGCGCGGCGTACGCCCAGTTGACGACGGCGCGCGCCTTGTTCCGCTGAATGGTGCCCACCATGTGCCAGCGAACCGGCTCGTCGGGCAATTCCTCACGTAGCGCCGCGACTTTGGCGGCCGCTTCCTGTTCGCGGGATTCCCCGAATGCATGACAGCCCAACCGATGCAAAATACGTATATCGGTGACCGGGAAGAACTTTGTAATGGGAAGTAATTCGATCTCATTGACATTTCGTCCGGCCGATTCGGCGGCCCGCGCCAGCCGCGCCCGCGCCGCCCCCAGCGCAGTGGTCAATTCGCCGACCCGATCGGCATCGCGCGACCGCTGCTCGGTCCTCATCGGCGGCTCGACTCCATCCACACCAGCGACGCCAGGCGTCCGGTCGGAGCGTCCCGGCGATGGCTGAACAAGGTTCGGTCATCGACCGTGCAGCGCGGATCCACGTCGACCGCGCAGACGCCCAAATCCTTTAGTTGCCGGGCTATTCCGGCACGGAGGTCCAAACCCGGCGTGCCACGTCCGGTGGTGGTGCGGCTACCCGGCAACGCCGCCTCGACCTCGTCAGCCATCTCGGCAGGTACCTCATAATTGTGGCCACTGACCGCGGGGCCGAGCAGGACGGTGACGTCCTGAACGTGTGCACCTACGGCCAGCATCGCCTCCAATGTGCGCACCACGACACCCTTTTGCGCGCCCACCCGACCGGCATGCGCCGCGCCGATGACGCCCGCGCGGGCATCGGCCAGCAATACCGGAACGCAATCGGCGGTCACCACCGCCAATGCCAAACCGCGCGTGGTCGTCACCAATGCGTCAGCATTATCGACTGCGGCACCCGATGCGGACGGTTCGGTCACGGTGACCACCCGATCACCGTGGACCTGGTTCATCCAGACCACGGCGTCCGCGCCGATCGCGACGGCCAATCGACGACGGTTGACCGTCACCGCGGCCGGATCATCGCCGACGTGGTCGCCGAGATTGAAGGAGTCGAAGGGCGGAGCCGAGACACCACCGGAACGAGTGGTGGTCACCCGACGTATACGAACACTCACAATCCCAGTATCCGAATCAGCAGCCAGCTGTCGCGGGCCCGACTCAGTGCCGCATGAACGGCGGGACGTCGACATCGTCGTCAGCGATACCGCCGTCACCGCCGATGCTGACCGTCGCACCGTTGGTATGCGCCGGCACGCTGACCGCATCCGTCGGTTCGAACAGCGACGTGGTCACCTTGCCTGCGTGCGCGGTGGCGATCGGCTGCGTCGGGGCTTGGCCCGGGCCGACCACGGGCTTACGGCTGGGACCGGCGGAATCGAAGCCCGCCGCGATCACCGTGACCCGGACCTCGTCGCCGAGCGAGTCGTCGATCACCGTGCCGAAGATGATGTTGGCCTCGGGGTGGGCCGAGTCCTGCACCAGCGAGGCGGCCTCGTTGATCTCGAACAACCCGAGATCGCTACCACCCGCGACGGACAGCAGCACACCCTGCGCGCCCTCCATCGAGGCTTCCAGCAGCGGTGAGTTGATGGCGATCTCAGCAGCCTTGAGCGCACGGCCGTCACCGCGAGCAGAGCCGATGCCCATCAGCGCTGTACCGGCACCGCTCATCACGCCCTTGACGTCGGCGAAGTCGACGTTGATCAGTCCGGGTGTGGTGATCAGGTCGGTGATGCCCTGGACGCCGTTGAGCAGCACCTCGTCGGCACTGCGGAACGCATCCATGAGCGACACTGCGGCATCGCCCATCTGCAGCAGCCGATCGTTGGGGATCACGATCAGGGTGTCGCAACTTTCGCGCAGTGCGGTGATGCCCGCCTCGGCCTGGTTGCTGCGGCGCTTGCCCTCGAAGGAGAACGGCCGTGTCACCACGCCGACGGTCAACGCGCCGAGCTTGCGCGCGATGGTGGCCACGACGGGCGCGCCACCGGTGCCGGTGCCGCCGCCCTCGCCGGCGGTGACGAACACCATGTCGGCGCCGCGCAACAGTTCTTCGATATCGTCCTTGGCGTCCTCGGCTGCCTTGCGGCCCACTTCGGGGTCTGCTCCGGCGCCGAGCCCACGGGTGGAATCGCGGCCGACATCGAGCTTGACGTCGGCATCGCTCATCAACAGCGCCTGCGCGTCGGTGTTGATCGCGATGAACTCAACGCCCTTGAGGCCCTGTTCGATCATCCGGTTGACGGCGTTGACGCCGCCGCCGCCGATGCCAACCACCTTGATCACTGCCAGGTAGTTATGCGGGGGGGTCATGGATCGTCTTCCTCCCTGGTCTGGGGTGTTCGTGACGCCGAACCCCTCTCCTGTAAACCCTCAACCTCAACCATAGGCTTAGAGTTATGTCAAGTAGTTCCGCGCAAACAGAACCGTAGGGGGCCAACCCGTGTGAACGCGTCAGGCGCGCCGACGTGCCGCGCGGCAATTTCTACTTGACCGTCGGAAGATCCGGGCTCGAGACGTCGTAGGTGTGTCCGGGCTGGGTCAACAAAGCCGCCAGCTTCATCGCCTTTTCGTCGGTCCGATCGTTCGTGCCCCACACCACGATCCGACCGTCGGTCAGGGTCAGCGTGATCGACGCCACCGACGGAGCGGCGATGCGGCCGACCTGTCCGGCCACCTCGGGCGGCAGCGCCAGAATCACCTTGAGGGCGGCCAGTGTCGGCAGATCGCTCGGTCCGGGATTGTCCGTATCGAGGTAGGGCAACGACAACGGTGCCGGACCGGTCGCGAAATCGACTCCGTCGCGGTCGAACAGGTGCGGGCCGTCCGGATAGTCCTTGACCACCACTGGAACTCGCTCGACCACCGTGATGCGCAGCGTCGACGGATACTCGCGCTGCACCCGCGCCGTCGCGACACGCCGGATCGCGGCCACGCGCTCGGCGACCGCGTCGGTGTTGACCTGCAACAGCGGGGCACCCGACGGGACGGCAGCGGCCGCCAGCACCTCCTCGCGACTCACAGTGGAGAGCCCGGCCACCACCACATTGCGGGCCGACATGATCGGGGTGAAGTACAGCAACAGGCCGATCGACACCGCCACCACACTCGCCAGCGCCGACCACAACAGCACCTTCACACCCCGAATCGCGCCCGAGGAAGGCGCTTTCGCCGATTCGCCGACCGAACCGTCCGCCCGGCGTTTGGCCTCCCGACGTGCCTGTTCGATGGCTATCGCCCGATCGCGAGCCGCCCGGCGCTCCTCACGCTCTCGACGCGCCCGCCGGCGCGGACCCTCGTAGTCTTCCGCCGCCGCAGGCGGCAGTTCCGCACCAGCCGCCGCAGGCGGCAATTCGGCACCAGCCGCCGCAGGCGGTATCGTCCCGCCCTCCGCGGGTGCCTGTTCCTCGTCGGACTCTGCCGTTTCGGGATCAGGTCCGGTCACGGCGTTCCCTGTCCTCCTCGCGTGCGGGGTGAATCCGGTCCTCCTCGCGTGCGGGGTGCACTGCGGTTCGACTTGATCTGCAACTCAGTGAGAATCTCGCTGCCCAGCATGGTGACATCCCCGGCACCCATGGTGATCACCACGTCACCCGGGCGGGCCGCCGCCGCTACCGCGGCCGCCACCGCCGAGAAATCCGGGACGTAGGTCACCGGGACACCGACGTGCCCGGCGACGGTGGCACCGCTGACACCCGCTATCGGCTGTTCCCGCGCGCCGTAGACGTCGAGCACGAACACCTGGTCGGCAGCGTCGAGAGCCGAACCGAATTCGGGTGCGAAAGTCTCTGTGCGCGAATATAAATGGGGCTGGAACACAACGATCAGCCGACCGCCGGTGGCCGTCACCACCGACCGGGCCGCCGCCAGCGTGGCGCGCACCTCGGTGGGATGGTGCGCATAGTCGTCGAAAACCCGGACGCCGTCGGTGCTGCCGACCAGCTCGAAGCGCCTGCGCACACCCTCGAAACCGGCCAGCCCGTCCAGCACCACCTCCGTGGGCGCACCGACCGCCACCGCGGCCAGCACCGCGGCCAGCGCGTTGAGCGCCATGTGTCGGCCCGGCACCGCGAGCCGGATCGTCCGCGGATGCGGCTCGCCAGAGAGCTGGATGTGCGCCACCGCACCGGTCCCCTGTTGCTCCCAGCTCAGCAGCGTGCCGGCCAGGTCGTCTCCGGGACTACTGCCGTACCGCAGCACCCGGATTCCGAGTGCATCCGTGCGGTTCGCCAATGCGGCCGCCCCGGGATCGTCGGTGCACACCACCAGCGCTCCACCCGGCGCGATCCGTTCGACAAAAGCGTCGAACACCGCGACATAGGCGTCCTCACTGCCGAAGAAATCCAGGTGGTCGGCCTCGATGTTGGTCACCACCGCCACATCCGGGGTGTACTCCAGCAGCGAGCCGTCGCTCTCGTCGGCCTCGGCCACGAAACAGCGACCGCTGCCGTGATGCGCATTGGTACCAGCCTCGCCCAGCTCACCGCCCACGGCGAACGACGGGTCGAAACCGCTGTGCTGCAAGGCCACGATGAGCATCGAGGTGGTGGTGGTCTTGCCGTGGGTCCCCGTCACCATGAGCGTGGTGTACCCGGACATCAGCTTGGCCAGCACCACCGGACGCAGAATCACCGGGATCCCCCGACGGCGCGCCTCCACCAGCTCGGGGTTGGTCTTGGGAATCGCAGCGTGCGTGGTCACCACCGCGGTAGGACCGCCCGGCAACAGGTCCAGCGAGGAGGCGTCATGGCCGATCCGGATCTCCGCACCGCGAGCCCGCAGTGCCACCACGCCGCGTGACTCCTTGGCATCCGAACCCGACACCATCGCACCACGATCCAGCAGGATCCGCGCCACGCCGGACATACCGGCCCCGCCGATGCCGACCATGTGCACCCGCTGCAGCTCGACAGGTAGCGAATTGCCGTTCACTGCAGCTTCTTTCGTCCGTCCAACGCCACGTCGAAGACGACTTGGGCCACCCGGCGCGCAGCATCACGATGCCCCGACAGCGAGGCCGCCGCCGTCATCGCGGTGAGCCGGGCGTCGTCGATCAGCAGCCCGACGACGGTGTCGGCCACGTACTGGGGACTCAGTTCGGCGTCGTCGACGAGCATCCCGCCACCCGCTGCCACCACCGGCTGAGCGTTGAGCCGTTGTTCTCCGTTGCCGATCGGCAGCGGGACATATACCGCCGGCAGGCCGACGGCCGTCACCTCCGCCACCGTCATCGCGCCCGAGCGGCAGATGGCCAGGTCGGCCGCCGCGTAGGCCAGGTCCATCCGGTCCAGATATGGCACCGCCTTGTACGGGGGCCGTTCCGCACCAGGGGGTTCCGGCAAATCCAAGGTGTTCTTGGGACCGTGGGCGTGCAGCACCGAGATACCCGCCGCACCCAACTGGTCGGCCGCGGCCGAGACCGCCCGGTTTATCGACTGGGCGCCCTGCGAACCACCGAACACCAGCAGCACCTTGGCATCCTCGGCGAAGCCGAAATGCGCTCGCGAGGCCTGCCGCAGCGCCGCGCGGTCCAGCGACGTGATCGCTTCCCGCACCGGCATCCCGACCACTTCGGCACGGCGCAACCCGGGATCAGGCACCGCGGAGAGCACCCGGCTCGCCGAACGGGCGCCTACCCGGTTGGCCAGCCCGGCACTCGCGTTGGCCTCGTGGATTACCACCGGCACCTGCCGACGGCGGCTCAGCACGCCGCGGCGCGCCGCCAGATAGGCGGGCAGCGCGACGTACCCGCCGAACCCCACCACCACGTCGGCGTCGACACCGGACAGCACCGCGCGGGTCTGGCGGATGGCCGTGCGGACCCGCAGTGGCAGCCGGACCAGATCTCCCGACGGCTTGCGCGGCAACGGCACGGGTGTGATCAGCTCGAGGTCATAGCCACGCTCGGGCACCAGCCGGGTTTCCAGGCCACGCGCCGTGCCCAGTGCCGTGATCCGGACACCAGGGTCGAGAGCGCGCAACGCGTCGGCCACCGCCATCGCCGGCTCGACGTGGCCGGCAGTGCCACCGCCGGCCAGGACGACGGAGATGGCCCGCCCATCGCGTCGCGACATCCCCCGTGAAGCCTCGCTCACCCGTAACGCTGACCTTCCAGTGCTCGGGCCCCACGGCCCTGGTTACGTTGGCCCGAACCATATCGGACCGTTGCCCTTCCGCCCCCAGCCGGCTGCTGGGCGCCCGTCCGCCCGGAGCGGCGCACCGCTCGATCGGTCGGTTGAGGTTTACGCCGGCTGTCCACCGCCTTGCGGTCGGGGCGCCGATCGATTCTGCGGTCCGGTTTGCGGTCCGCCTTGCGGGGCGGCCTGGCCTTGGCGGCTGCCACAACCTTGCGGGTGTGCAGGCGGTCCCGGGCCGATTCCAGCCGGGTCGGCACATACGGTTCGGGCATCGGCAGCCGGAGCAGGCGGTTCATCCGGTCATCCCGTCCGGCGCGCAGCGCAGCGACCGCCTCGGGCTCGTGCCGGGCCGCATTGGTGATCAGACCCATCATCAAAAGCGTTGTCGCCTGGGCTGATCCGCCAGCCGATATCAGTGGTAGCTGCAGACCCGTGATCGGTAGCAGACCCACCACATAGCCGACGTTGATGAACATCTGACCGACCAGCCACAGCGTGGTGGTCGCGGTGAGCAGCCGCAGGAACGGGTCGGCCGAGCGGCGCGCGATCCGCATACCGGTGTAGGCGAACAGGCCGAACAGGGCGAGCAGTCCGACCGCACCGACCAGGCCGAGTTCCTCACCGATGATTGCGAAGATGAAGTCGTTGTGCGCGTTCGGCAGGTAGTTCCACTTGGCGGTGCCCTGTCCCAGCCCGTCGCCGAACACGCCGCCGTTGGCGAGTGCGAACCGCGCCTGACGCGACTGATAGCCCGAACCCTGACCATCCGCTGTGGGATTGAGCCAGGACTGCACGCGGTCGGACCGGTAGCCCGCGGACATCGCGAGCACTGCTGCCGCGGCGACCGCCGCCAGCAGCGAAGTCACGAACACCCGCAGTGGCAGGCCGGCGTACCAGAGCAGGCCCAGCAGAATGATGCCCATCGACACCGTCTGACCGAGGTCCGGTTGGGCGACGATCAGTGCCAACGCGACCACCGCCCCGGGAACCAGCGGGATCAGCATTTCCCGCAGCGACGCATGTTCCAGACGCCGCGATGCGAGCAGGTGCGCACCCCAGATCGCGAACGCGATCTTGGCCAACTCGGAGGGCTGCATGGAGAACCCGGCGACCACGAACCAGCCGCGCGAACCGTTGGAGTAGGTGCCGATGCCGGGGATCAGCACCAATATCAACGCGATGATCGTCATCGCGAACATGGGGAACGCGAACCGTCGCATCGTCTTGATCGGCACGCGCAGCACCACATAGAACGCGATGAGACCCACAACCGTCCACATCACCTGGCGACCGAACACCGCCCAGGGTGAGCCGTCCATGTCGTAGGAGTACACGCCCGACGCCGAGAGCACCATGATCAGGCCAAGTGTCGTCAGCAAAGCCGTAATCGCGATGATGAGGTGGAACGACGTCATCGGCCGACCCAGCCAGGCCCCGAACCGCGTGCGCGGCTCGCTCACCGTCGCAGCAGACTCCGAGCTGCCCGCGGCCGGATCGGCGGCGGCTTCTGCGCCGGCGTCATCGCCTTCACCCTTTGCACCGCCGCGGCGCCGCAGCCGGTTGAGGATGTTGCCCACAGCAGTTACCCGGTGACAGCGTGCACGGCCGCAGCGAACATGTCGCCGCGCTGGCCGTAGCCGCTGAACTGATCGAAGGATGCTCCGGCCGGGGCCAGCAACACCGTGTCGCCAGGCCTCGCCAGCTGGCGGGCGGCGTCGACGGCGGCGGCCATGACAGCTTCGGAGACCGGCCGCCCCGCCACTTCGATCACACGAGTCACATGTTTACCAATAGACCCACTAGTCTCAAGCACCCCAGAATCCTCCCCCGCCACAAGCTCGACGACGGGGACATCCGGTGCGTGTCGCGATAACGCCTCGGCAACCGCTCGGCGGTCGCGCCCGATCACGATCACCCCGGCGAGCCGGCCCGCGACGTGTCGTACCAGCTCATCAACCGAAGCGCCCTTCAAGAGCCCGCCGGCGATCCACACCACCCGCGGGTATGCGGTGATCGAAGCCTGCGCGGCGTGCGGATTGGTGGCCTTCGAATCGTCGACGTAGCGCACCCCGTCGACAGTCCCGACCATCTCGGCCCGGTGCCGACCGACCCGGAATGACGCGAGAGCGGCCGCGATCGCCTCGGGCGGTACGTCCACGGCCCGCGCCAGCGCTGCCGCCCCCAGCGCGTCGAGCACGCCAACCGGGCCTGCGACCCCGATGGTCGCCGCGTCAGCCAACTCGACGTCACTGCCGAACGCCCGGTCGATGAGCTTGCCGGCACGCACCCCGAGCTCCCCTGGTGCCGGCTCACCGAGCCGGAAACCGACCCGCACGGGCGCACCCGCGGAGCCGAGTAGCCCGGCGGCGACCGGATCGTCGAGCCCCACCACGGCCACCCCGCCGTCGAGCACGCGGGACTTGTCGCGCGCGTAGGCCTCCATCGACCCGTGCCAGTCGAGATGGTCCTCGGCCACGTTGAGCACCACACCGGCCTCGGGCCGCAGCGAGGGCGCCCAATGCAGCTGGAAGCTCGACAGCTCGACGGCCAGCAGTTCTGCAGGCTGATCGAGCACCGCCAGCACGGGGTCACCGATGTTGCCGCACAGCACGCTGCGTCGGCCGGCCGCCACGAGCATCTCGTGCAGCATCGAGGTGGTCGTGGTCTTGCCGTTGGTCCCGGTGACCACGAGCCAGCGCCGCGGTGGCCCGAAGCATCCCGCCGCATCCAGACGCCAGGCCAGCTCGACGTCACCCCAGATCGGCACACCCGCGGCCGCGGCGGCAGCCAGCACCGGCGCGCTCGGTGGAAATCCTGGACTCGTCACCACCAGCGCGAAATCCCCGATCGCAGCAACAGCCCCGGCCGGATCCACGACGGCGACACCCTCGTCCGCGTACGACCGCAGGGCCTCGACGTTGTCGTCACACAGTGTCGCGGCGACCCCCAGCGGCGCCAGCACGGCCAGCACGGCCCGGCCGGTGATGCCTGCGCCCGTGACGAGCACCGGCGCACCCGCGATCAACGGCGCTGGAAGTTTTCTGTCCTCCTCACGTGCGGGAAGTCTTCTGTCCTCCTCACGTGCGGGCCGTTTTCTGTCCTCCTCACGTGCGGGCCGTTTTCTGTCCTCCTCACGTGCGGGCCGCCCGGCCACGTCAGGCCCCGACAGCGGTCAGCCATTCGCTGTAGAACAGGGCTACGCCCAGCCCACAGGCGATCGCCGTCAACAACCAGAACCGGATGATGACCGTCGTCTCCGCCCAACCGACCAACTCGAAGTGGTGGTGGAACGGCGCCATGCGGAACACCCTGCGGCCCGTCGTGCGGAACGCGAGAATCTGGACCACCACCGAGGTGACCTCGGCGACGAACAGCGCGCCCAGAACCACCGCGAGGATCTCGGTGCGGCTCATCACCGACAGGCCGGCGATGATGCCACCCAGAGCCAACGAGCCGGTGTCACCCATGAAGATCTTGGCCGGGGCGGCATTCCACCACAGGAAGCCGATGCAGGCACCCGCCGCCGCGGCGGCGATCAGCGCCAGATCCAGCGGGTCGCGCACGTTGTAGCAGCCCAGCCCGGGTGCGGTGGCACAGGCGTTACGGAACTGCCAGAAGGTGATCAGCACGTACGCCGCGCAGACCATCGCCATCGCGCCGGCGGCCAGGCCGTCCAGACCGTCGGTGAAGTTCACCGCATTCGACCATGCACTGACAATCACCACGCAGAACAGCACGAACACCCACGACGCCAGCGTGACCGTGGCGATCTCACGCACATAGGACAACTCCGGGCTGCCCGGTGTCAGCCCGTCATTGTTGCGGAACTGCAGGACCAGCACGCCGAACAACACCGCGGCAAGCAGCTGACCGACCGTTTTGGCGGTCTTGTTCAGCCCCAGGTTGCGCGACCGGCGCAGCTTGATCAGATCATCGAGGAAACCGACACCGCCAAGCATGGTGGCCAGACCGAGCACGAGCATGCCCGACGCCGACGGACCGTCCCCACCCATCGCCATGCCGACCAGGTGGGTGCCCAGGTAACCGGCCCAGATGCCGGCGACGATGGCCACCCCGCCCATCGACGGGGTCCCGCGTTTCTTGGCGTGACTGGCCGGGCCGTCTTCCCGTATCTCGTGGCCCAGCCCCCGCTTGGTGAACAACCGGATCAACGCCGGGGTCAGCAGGATGGACACCGTCAACGCGATGCCGACGGCGATGAGGATCAGCTTCATCCGCAGCCTCCGGCGTCAGCCGCCTCATCGACGCCTCCGGCGTCGGCCGCCTCACCGACGCCTCCGGCGTCAGCCGCCAGGGTGTCGGCGAGCACGCCGAGCCCCGCCGAATTGGAGGCTTTCACCAGCACCACGTCACCGGGCTGCAGCTCGGCGCGCAACAGGTGCAGTGCAGTGTCAGCATCGGCGACCATCCTGGACTCCGAGCCCCATGAGCCCTCCATTACCGCTCCGTGGTGCATGGCGCTCAACGACCTTCCGGTTCCGACGACGATGAGTCGAGAAACATCTAAGCGCACCGCCAGCCGGCCGATGCGATCGTGCTCGGATATCGCATCCTCACCCAACTCGGCCATCTCACCGAGAACCGCCCAGCTGCGCCGGCCCACAGTGGCGCCTTCGCCGGACTTTTCACTGGCCATCCAGGCCAGCGCCTTCAACCCGGCCCGCATCGAATCGGGGTTCGCGTTGTACGCATCGTTGATGACCGTCACGCCGTCGGCCCGGGTGCTCACCTGCATGCGGTGCCGCGAGACCGGCCCGGCGCCCGACAGCGCCTCGGCGACCTGCTCCAGCGTCGCCCCGCATTCGAGCGCGACCGCCGCCGCGCTCAGCGCATTGGACACCTGATGGTCGCCGTGTACCGCCAACGCGAGCTCGACCTGCCCGGCGGCGGTGTGCAGGGTGAACCGCGGCCTGGCCAATCCATCGAGCGTCACAGGACCGGCCCACAGGTCCACCGCCGCCCCCGGCTCGCGCGAGACCCGCACCACGCGGGCGTCGGTCAGGGCGGCCATGGCCGCCACCGCGGTGTCGTCGGCATTGAGCACCACCACGCCGGTCTCGGGGACAGCTTGCGGCAGCTCGGCTTTCGTCTTGGCGATGACCTCGCGCGAGCCGAATTCGCCGAGGTGGGCGGTACCGACGTTGAGCACCACGGCGATGGACGGCCTGGCAATCGCGGCCAGTGCTGCGATGTTGCCGGGATGGCGCGCCGACATCTCCAGGATCAGGTAGTCGGTGTCGGTGGTGGCGCGCAGCACCGTCCACGGATGGCCGAGTTCGTTGTTGAACGAACCCGGCGGGGCGACCACCTCCCCCAACGGGGACAACACCGCGGCCAGCAGATCCTTGGTCGACGTCTTACCGGACGATCCGGTGACACCGATGATCTTGAGCCCGCCCTCGGCCAGCTCGGTGGCCACTGCGGCGGCCAGCCGCGCCAGCGCGGCCAGCACCGCCGCGCCCGATCCGTCGGTGTCGTGTTCGAGGGCTCCCGACGCCGCGTCGGCCGCCCCGGGTTCAGGCCGGACGATGATCGCGGGCACGCCGACCGGCCGCGTGGCCAGCACCGCCGCCGCCCCCGACGCCACCGCAGCCGCGGCGAAGTCGTGACCATCCGACCGGGCCCCCGGCAGCGCCAGGAACAGCCCACCGGGACCGACTGCGCGGGAATCGAACTCGACAGTGCCGGTAACCCGCGTCTGCGCCGCCTGCTCGGCGGTGATGTCGGCCAGTTCGCCGCCGACGATCTCGGCGACCCTGGCGACTGTCATCTCGATCATGCGCCCGACTCCCCTGGCTCCCCGACCTCTGCCCCCACTGCCGACAGCGCCTCCAGTGCCGCCGCGAGCTCGGTGCGATCGTCGAAGGGGCGGGTCTGGCCACCGCTGGTCTGCCCGGACTCGTGACCCTTGCCGGCGATCAGCACGATGTCGCCCGGCCGCGCCCAGGCCACGGCGTGGTCGATGGCTTTCCGCCGGTCACCCACCTCGACCACGTCGGCGGCTCCGGCGACCGCGCCGGCCATGATGGCGGCCCGGATCGTCGCGGGATTTTCGTCACGCGGATTGTCATCGGTGATCACCACCAGGTCGGCCAGCTCGGCGGCCACGCTCCCCATCAGCTCACGCTTGCCGGCGTCCCGGTTGCCCCCGGCACCGAAGACCACTGCCAGCCGGGTACGGTGTTGCCCCGTCGCCGCGCCCGCGGTCCGTAGCGTCTCCAACACCGCCCGCAGCGCACCGGGCTTGTGGGCATAGTCGACCAACGCCAGGAACGGCTGGCCGCGGTCGATCGCCTCCAGTCGACCGGGGACTGCCGCACTGCGCAGTCCGGGCGCTGCCTGTACGGGCGAAACCCCGACGACGTCGAGCAGACCCAACGCCAGCGCGGCGTTGGCCACGTTGTAGCGACCGGGCAGCCCGACGCCCAGCTCGTGGTGCACACCGGCGGGGTCGACCACAATGAATTCCTGGGCTCCCGGTCCCGCCGCTGTGACCGCCTGCACCGCCCAGTCCGCCGGCCGGCCCGTCGCGCTCACCGTCACAGGGTCGTCGGCCCGCTCGGCCATGGCCACCCCCGCGTCGTCGTCTACACAGATCACGGCTGCGGCCGCGTGATTCGGCGACGCGGGATCGAACAACCGGGCCTTGGCCTCGAAGTAGTCCGCCATCGTCGGGTGAAAGTCAAGATGATCGCGGGACAGGTTGGTGAACCCGCCGACGGCGAAGCGCACCCCATCCACGCGGCCGAGCATCAACGCGTGGCTGGACACCTCCATCACCACGGTGTCCACCCCGCTCTCGACCATGACAGCCAGCAGCGCCTGCAGATCGGGCGCCTCCGGGGTGGTCAGCGCACTGGGCAGATCGTTGCCGTCGATACGGACCCCGACGGTGCCGATCAGACCCGCGACCCGGCCCGCCGCCCGCAGCCCGGCCTCCACCAGATAGGTGGTGGTGGTCTTCCCCGAGGTTCCGGTGACACCGATGACCCGCAGCCGCTCGGCGGGGTTGCCGTAGACCGCGGCCGCGGCCTGGCCGAGTACCGAGCGGGGTTCCGGATGAACCAGCACCGGCACGCCGAGCGAGTCCTCGAGTTCGGCGACACCGGCCGCATCGGTCAACACGGCCACCGCACCGCGCGACACCGCATCGGCCGCGTAGCGTGCGCCGTGCGCGGCCGAACCCGGCAGCGCGGCGAACAGATCACCCGGGCGAGCATCCTGGCCGCGCAGCGTCACACCGGTCACCCGGAGTTCGGGCAGCCGGGACGCATCGAAGGGAACGGCCTGGATCTGTTCAGCCAGCGACACGAGAAGTTCGCCGGCGGGATGGCTGGGACGCGGCTTCATGGCCCTGCCACAGTACCTACCGTCGATCCGGCGATCTGCGGTGTCAGGTCGCCTGCAGCGTCAGTGGTGGACCGGGGTCAGGAGACAGGGGCACATTGTGGCGCTGCAGCAACCAGGAGGCGATGTTGTGGAACAGTGGTGCCGCCGACGACCCCGGCGAGCCGTCCGCCGCGCGGTGCGGCGCGTCCATCATGATGCCGACCACATACCGCGGGTTGTCCGCCGGAGCCATACCGGCGAAGGTGATCCAGTAGACGTCGTCGTAGTAGCAGCCGCAGGCCGGGTTGATCTGCTGGGCGGTGCCGGTCTTGCCGGCAATCTGGTAGCCCTCGACGGCAGCCTGCGGACCGGTGCCCTGTTGGTAGCCCATGGGATCGCGCTGCACGATCGCGCGGAACATGTTGCGCACCGTGCGCGCGGTCTCTGGCGAGACCACCCGCACCCCGTCGGGATGGGGCTCGTCCTTGCGGCTGCCGTCCGGGCCGATGGTCGACTTGATGATCCGCGGCGGCATCCGCACGCCGTCGTTGGCGATGGTCTGGTACATCGAGGTCATCTGCAGCAGCGTCATCGAAAGACCTTGGCCGATCGGCAGGTTCGCAAACGAACTGCCCGACCACTGGTCGATCGGGGGGACCAGACCGGAGCTCTCGCCGGGTAGGCCGACGTTGGTGCGCTGCCCCAGCCCGAACTTGCGGACCATGTCGTAGAACCGGTCTGGCCCGATGCGCTGAGCCAGCATCAGCGTGCCGACGTTGGACGACTTCCCGAACACTCCGGTTGTGGTGTACGGCATCACACCGTGGTTCCAGGCGTCCCGGACGGTAACGCCGCCCATGTTGATCGAACCCGGGACCTGCAGCACCTCGTCGGGCGTGGTCAGGCCGAGTTCGATCGCCGTGGACGCCGTGATGATCTTGTTGACCGATCCCGGCTCGAACGGGGAGGACACCGGCAGATTGCCCATCTGCCGGTCGCCCTGACGGCCGATGTCCTGGGAGGGGTCGAACGTGTTGTCGTTCGACATCGCCAGCACTTCACCGGTTTTCGAGTCCAACACCACCGCTGAGACGTTCTTGGCGCCGGACGCGTCCTTGGCCATCTGGACTTGCTGCTGCACGTAGTACTGGATGTCGTCGTCGAGCGTCAGCTCCACGGTGGACCCGTTGACCGCGTCGTGGCGGTTGCGGTAGCTACCGGGGATCACCACACCGTCGGAACCCCGGTCATAGGTGAGCGACCCATCCGAGCCCGACAGTTCGGCGTCGAGCGAATCCTCGAGCCCGAGCAGCCCGTGGCCGTCCCAGTCGATACCACCGACGATGTTGGCCGCCAGGGCTCCACCCGGGTACTGGCGCAGATCCTGCCGTTCCGAACCTACTTCGGGGAACTTGTCCATGATGGCGTTGGCCACCGACGGATCGACCGCTCGGGCCAGATACACGAACGAGTCGTCGCTCTTCAGCTTGCGCAGTACCGTCTTCGCGTCGGGCTTGTTGTTCAGCCGCGCCGCCACCTCGTTCGCGATGTCGGAAAGCCTGCGATCCGGATCTGGCGCCTTCGGCGACTTGGCCTTGGCGTCGGCCAGTTGCTTGCGGATCCGGACCGGCTGGAAGGTCAGTGCCCTCGCCTCGATAGTGAAGGCCAGCTTGTCGCCGTTGCGGTCGACGATGCTGCCCCGCAGTGCCGGTTCGACATCGGTGACCTTGAGCTGGCTGGCGGCCTCGGCCCGCAGGCCTGCCGCCTGCGGAACCTGCAGGCTGAACAGCTGTGCCACCGCGATCGCCAGCACGGCGAAGATGACGATGTTGCCGGCGCGGTGCCGGAACATGAATGATCCACTGCCCGAACCGCTTGCCCTGGCGATACGGACCCGCCGGGCCCGCGCCGGACGACCCTGGCCGGTCAGGTCCGCCTTCGTGGGCGGCTGCGGCCGCCTCCTCATGCCGCCGGTGCGGGGACGGGGGCGTCGGCCGGGGCGAACTGTCCGGCGCCGGGGGGCGGGCCCGGGGGCAACGGCACCCCGGCCACGGGCGGGCCCGGGGCCGGAACAGGTGCGGCGGGTGCCGGTATGACGGGTGCAGGTACAACGGCCGGCGGCGCGTCGGCGACAGGCGCGGGCAGAGGTGGCGCGGCTGCGGGTGCGGGTGCAGGTGCGGCGACCAGCGGTGCGGCCGGAGGTGCGACCAGCGGTGCAGCCGGAGGTGCGGCAATTTGCGGGGCCGGCGCGGGTTGTCCCGGCAGTACCTGGCCGGGCTCCGGCATGTGCACGGTCACCTCACGCGGATCGATGACACGCGGTGCCGGCGGTGCGGGCGGCGCGGGCGGCGGCGTGGTCGGATCGGGTAGCGGAACGTTCATCGGAGGCGGCGGAACACCCTCAGCGGGTTTCGGCGTGCCCACCACCGTCCAACTCCCGGTCGGGTCTTGTACCAGATGGGCGGTGTCGCGTGACGGGATCATGCCCAGGTTCCTGGCCGCCTCGGCCAATGCGGGCGCGGCCTGCGCCTCGAGCACATCGCGCTCCAGTGCCTCTTTCTGCTGCTGCAGTCCCTGCGTGGTCTGCCGAGCATGGCCCAGCTCATAGGACCGCTCGGCGGAGCCGGTGGACAGCCACAGCGTGACCCCCAACCCGAAGCCCAACGCCGCGATCACGAGGGCAACGAACGGGACCCTGGCGATCAGCTCCCGCGGGTTCAGTTCGATCGAGGCCAGCCTGACCAGCAGGCGTTCCCGCAGCGGCGGACGAATAACCTTGGGCGCCTTGGCTTTCCGGGCCTTGGCGCGGGCTTTGGCCTGACTGGTGCTCTTGGGGCGCACCGGCTGAGTCTTGGGCCGCGGGATCGGACCGGTTGCCGGCGCCGGCGCGGCGCGACGCTGATCGGTACCGGGCCTACGGGTGCGGGGCGGGGCCTCGGTGGCACGTCGGGCCGCGGCCCGAGCCGGCTTGCGCGCGTTGCGTCGACGCGTGTGCTCCGATGCCGGTGCCGGTCGCTTGGTCTTCATGAGCCGCCCCTTCCCCCAACCTTTTCAAGTGCTCGCAGCCGCGCCGGGGCGCTACGTGGATTGCGTTCGATCTCGTCGGCACAGGCCCGCTCGGCGCCTCGGGTCAGGGCCACGAATTCCGGTTCGTGGCCCGGTAGTTCGATGGGCAGGCCGGGCGGCGTGCGTGATGCGGTCGCGGTGGCGAACGCATTCTTGACGATGCGGTCCTCCAACGACTGGTAGGCCATCACCACGATGCGTCCGCCCGGCCGTAACGCCGCCAATGCGGCAGGCAACGCGGCCCGCAGCGAATCGAGCTCGCCGTTGACGGCAATGCGCAACGCCTGGAACGTGCGTTTGGCCGGGTGCCCCCCGGTCCGTCGCGCCGGCGCCGGGATGGCCTCGTAGAGCAGCTCGACCAGTTCGGCCGTTGTCTCGAACGGGTGCTCGGCGCGCCGCTTGACGACCTTGTCGGCGATCCTGCTGGCGAACCGCTCCTCGCCGAAGTCACGCAGTATGCGCGCCAGCTCCTTGGCGTCGTAGGTATTGAGGATCTCGGCGGCAGTCAGCCGGGCATCGGGATCCATGCGCATGTCCAGCGGAGCGTCGGCCGAGTAGGAGAACCCCCGCTGCACCTGGTCGAGCTGCATCGACGACACACCCAGGTCGAACAGCACGCCGTCGACCCGGTCAGCACCGGCTTGGGCGATGGCGGCGGGGATGCCGTCGTAGCGGGTGCGGACGAATGTCACCCGGTCGGCGAAGGGGGCCAGTCGCGCACCGGCGATGGCCAAGGCATTGGGATCGCGATCCAGGGCGATGAGCCGCAGACCGGGAAACTCGGTGAGAAACCGTTCAGAATGTCCGCCGGCGCCCAGAGTCCCATCGATGAGCACCGCGTCGGATCCGTCGCTGTGGCGACGGGTCAGCGCAGGGCTGAGCAGTTCGACACAGCGGTCCAGCAAGACCGGGACATGACCGTGGTCACCCACATCCGAGACCACACCAACACCTCCGCTAAGGGCTGCCCCTGCGGCGAGGTCTCTGTCCGAAACCTGGGACCTGGCGTTGGGGAAGTACGCCAGGGCCGGCTCGGGCAGAGGCCACGCCGCACGGGCCTCGTTCGGGTTACCGTCCGAATCAAATGATGTTGCGCAGAGTTTCATCAGTGGCCGCGGAGAAGTTTTCTTCGTGGGTCTGCTGGTACTCCTGCCAGGCTTGAGCGTCCCAGATCTCCAGGTAGTCGACCGATCCGATCACCACGCAGTCCTTGGACAGGTTGGCGTAGCGACGGTGATCTGCCGACAGGGTGATCCGGCCCTGCGCGTCGGGGTGCTGCTCATCGGTTGCGGCGGCCAGGTTGCGCAGGAACGCACGGGCTTCCGGATTGCTCCGAGAGGCCTGTGAAGCGCGCCTGGCCAGCTTTTCGAACTCGTCGCGCGGGTAGACGGCGAGGCTGTGATCTTGGCTCTTGGTGACCATCAATCCTCCTGCCAGCGCGTCGCGGAACTTGGCGGGCAGCGTCAGCCGCCCCTTGTCGTCGAGCTTGGGCGTGTAGGTGCCCAGAAACATCTGGCCACCTCCCACACGGGGTTCCGGTTTCCCCGTTGACCGCCACTTTACCCCACAATCCCCCACTTTGCTCCCATTGACGACACAACTTGGTTGCGAAGCCCCACATGTGCCACCGATGAAGAGATCACCTGGCGTGAATTCCCCTGAGCGAGCCAGTAGTTAACAGAAAACCCGCAGGTCGATAAGCATGAAGGAGGAGTGGGGCGAAGTGGGGGAAGTGTCGATCCGCGGCTGCGTACTGGCGTGTCGGCGACCGACGCGACGCACAAAAAAGGGGTAGCCCGCGTGGGCTACCCCTGGACGAATCCCGGCCTACTCGTCGAAGCGCCGGCGGAAACGGTCCTCCATGCGATTGGTGAACGAACCACCACGCTGGCGGCGCTGCCGCGGTGAACCGGGTGCCGCAGCCGAGTGGTCACGTCCGCCCGTGACACGCGGGCCGGTGATGGCGAACACCACGCCCGCGAACATCACCACGAAGCCGAGAACCGATAAGACCGGGAAGCCGCCGATCATCGTCGCCTTGACGGCGACACCGACGACGAGCATCGCCAGGCCGAGGATGAACAGCAGAGCACCCTGCAGCCTGCGGCGCGCCGAAGGCGCGCGTAAGTTCCCACCGCGAACGCTCGAGGCGAACTTGGGATCCTCGGCATAGAGCGCGCTCTCGATCTGATCGAGCATGCGCTGCTCATGATCGGAGAGTGGCATTCGTCCCTCCTTGCCGACGCCGCCGTCGCATTGTCCGAAGTAATCTGACCAAACCCTCAGGTGTCCGACATCACGGCCACCTGACAGTAATGATACGAGGTCGATCCGAGCCGTACCACCTCGTTCGTCGTCGATTGTATGTCGTTGCGCACAACCGCGACCGAGCACCTCACCGCCCGGATAATGACTTCGATAATTGAGTGTGACGACACCGACGGCCGCGGGAAAGGCAACCGAATTGGCGATGTATCTCATCGATCTGTCGCCGGACGACATGCAGCGCCGGCTCCCCGAAGCGCTGCGGGTGTACGTCGACGCCATGCGCTACCCGCGCGGAACCGAGGAACAGCGGGCGTCGCTGTGGGTGGAACACACGCGGCGGCAGGGGTGGAAAGGCGTCGCCGCCGTCGAGGTCGCCGACCCCCGGCCCAACTCCGACAAGGACGCGACGCCGGGTACCGAGGAGTTGGCCGCTGCCCCACTCCTCGGCATCGCCTACGGCTACTGCGGCGCGCCCGATCAGTGGTGGCAGCAGCAGGTGGTGGCCGGTTTACATCAGGTCGGCGCCGACCCGGCACGCATCGACGAGTTGATGACCAGCTACTTCGAGTTGACCGAACTGCATATCGAGCCCGGGGCCCAGGGCCGGGGTCTGGGCGAAGCACTGACCAGACGCCTGCTCAACGGCCGCACCGAAGCCCACGTGCTGCTGTCCACCCCGGAGATCAACGGCGAGGCCAACCGCGCCTGGCGGCTGTACCGCCGCCTGGGATTCACCGACGTCATCCGTGGTTACCACTTCGCGGGCGACCCCCGCGCCTTCGCCGTCCTGGGCCGCGCCCTACCGCTGTGACCCCCGCCCCATCTGGCACGATGACCAGGTGCGCAAGCGGTTCATATGGTCCAGGAGCAAGAGCCGACTGCCGGCACTGCTGATGTTGTTGCTGCTGGTGCTGCCGATGGCCGTGGGCTGCGTCCGCGTCCGCACGTCGCTCACGGTGTCGCCCGATGACCGTGTCTCCGGCCAGATCATCGCCGCCGCCAAACCCCGGGACGCCAACGACAAGGGCCCGCAGCTGCTCAACAACCTGCCGTTCGCCACCAAGGTCTCGGTTACCCCGTACAGCCGTGACGACTATGTGGGCTCAGAGGCCGTGTTCTCCGACCTCAGCTTCTCCGAGCTGCCGCAACTGGCCGCGATGAACCGCGACGCGGCAGGCGTGGACATCTCGCTGCGGCGCGCCGGCGAGCTCGTCATCCTCGAGGGACGCGTCGATCTCACCACCCTCAACGATCCCGAGGCCGACGTACTCCTGACCGTGTCCTTCCCGGGCGAGGTGACCTCGACCAACGGTGACCGGGTGAGCTCCTCGATCGTGGAGTGGAAACTGCGGCCGGGTGTGGTGAGCACGATGAACGCCCAGGCCCGCTACACCGATCCGAGCGCCCGCTCGTTCACCACCGCCGCCATCTGGCTGGCGGTGGGTGCGTTCGTGGTCGCCGGTGTCATCGGGGCGCTGGCCTGGAACAGCCGGGACCGCTCGTCGAAACCGGGCGAGCCTGCGACCGCGCGCGACTGAGCAAGCGTTCCGGAAAAGCCCGTGGCAGGCTCTACTCTGAAGACACCGCGGGGGCCACGAGCACACGAAAGGGGCAGGGCGCTGAGCGTGGAAGCAGCGGCACCGTCGGCTGCCGAGTTGGCCGGCGCCGTGACCGAACAGTTGCGTGAATACCTGCAGGAACGTCGACACGACTGCGCTTACATCGGCACCGAATATGCGGAGCTGACCGCGACCCTCGAAGAGTTCGTGCTGCGCGGCGGCAAGCGGCTGCGCCCGGCGTTCGCCTACTGGGGCTGGCGCGCGGTCACCGATTCTCCCGATTCCCCGGCCGGTCGCGAGGCGTTGCGCCTTTTCGCAGCTCTGGAATTGCTTCAGGCGTGTGCCCTGGTCCACGACGACGTGATCGACGATTCGGCGACTCGGCGCGGCCTGCCCACAGTGCACCGACTGTTCACCGGATGGCACCGCGAGCGGCACTGGCGCGGATCCTCCGAACAGTTCGGCCTGTCGGCCGCGATCCTGCTCGGTGACCTGGCATTGGCCTGGGCCGACGACATCGTGGCCACCGTCGACCTGCCCGCCGACGCCCGCCTGCGGGTTCAGGACGTCTGGGCACACATCCGCACCGAGGTGCTCGGTGGCCAATACCTGGACATCGTCGCCGAATCCAACGGTGCGGAATCGGTGGCCTCGGCGATGAACGTCAACACCTACAAGACGGCGTCCTACACCGTGGTCCGGCCGCTGCAGCTGGGCGCCGCCGCGGCCGCCGACCGACCCGACGTGCAGGAGATCTTCCACCGGATCGGCAACGACCTCGGGGTGGCCTTTCAGCTGCGCGACGACGTTCTCGGGGTGTTCGGTGATCCCGCTGTCACGGGCAAACCCTCCGGCGACGACCTGCGGTCCGGCAAACGCACCGTGCTGCTCGCAGAAGCACTGGAACTGGCCGACAAGACCGACCCCGTCGCCGCCAAACTGCTGCGCACCACGATCGGCACCGAGCTGACGGATGGCCAGGTGCGCGAGCTGCGCCTGGCCATCGAATCCGTCGGCGCACTGGCCGCCGTGGAACAGCACATCGGGATGCTCACCCGGCGTGCACTCGAAGTGCTGACCGCCGCGCCCGTGCACACCCAGGCCAAAGCCGGCATCGCCGAACTGGCGCGGCTCGCCGCCAACCGGTCGGCATGACCGCGCCGACCGAATCTAAGACCTCGAACAGCGGTCTGATGCATCATCTTTCGCGCTTGGCCGGATTCGCCATGTCACCTCAGGGGGCGCAGGCGCGGCTGGGGTTCCTCGGGGCTGTACTGCTGACCATCGGCGGGCTCGGCGCGGGCAGCACCCGGCTGCATGATCCCCTGCTGGAGTCAATGCACCTGTCCTGGTTGCGGTTCGGCCACGGCCTGGTGATCTCGTCGGTGCTGTTGTGGGTCGGCGTCGCGCTGATGCTCGGGGCCTGGCTGTGGCTCGGCCGGCGGGTGATCGACCGGACCGCAACCGAATACACCATGATCGCCACCACGGGTTTCTGGCTGGCTCCGCTGCTGCTGAGCGTGCCGTTGTTCAGCCGAGACACCTACTCCTATCTGGCCCAGGGCGCGCTGCTGCGGGACGGCCTCGATCCCTATGTGGTCGGGCCGGTGGACAACCCGAACTCCTTGCTGGAGGACGTCAGTCCGATCTGGACCACCACCACCGCGCCGTACGGTCCGGCCTTCATCCTCGTCGCAAAGTTCGTCACGATGTTGGTGGGCAACAACATCGTCTCGGGCACCATGCTGCTGCGGTTGTGCATGCTGCCCGGCCTGGTGCTGTTGATCTGGGCGGCGCCACGCGTGGCCCGCCACGTCGGCGCCAACGGGGCTGCATCGCTGTGGATCTGCGTGCTCAACCCGCTGGTGATCATTCAGCTGATGGGCGGCGTACACAACGAGATGCTGATGGTCGGGCTGATGATGGCCGCGATCGCGCTGACCTTCGCCGGTCGCCCGGTGTGGGGCGTCAGTCTCATCGCGGTGGCGGTCGCGGTGAAAGCCACCGCGGGACTTGCCCTCCCGTTCCTGGTCTGGGTGTGGATGCGGCAACTGCGGGACAGACGCGATCTGTCCCCGCTGCGGGCGTTTGCACTCGCCACGGCAGCGTCGGCGCTGATCTTCGTGGCGGTGTTCGCGGTGCTGTCACTCGCGGCCGGGGTCGGGCTGGGTTGGCTGACGGCGTTGGCCGGCTCGGTGAAGATCATCAACTGGCTGACGGTGCCGACTGCGGCATCGAATCTCATCAACGCCATTGGCGGCCTGGTCTTCCCGGTGAACTTCTACGCGGTGCTCGAGGTAGCGCGGATCATCGGGATCGTCGTGATCGTGATCGCTCTGCCGCTGCTGTGGTGGCGGTTCCGGCACACCGACCGGGAAGCACTCACCGGCATCGCGCTCGCGATGGTCGTCGTGGTGTTGTTCGTGCCGGCTGCGCTGCCCTGGTACTACACCTGGCCACTGGCGGTGGCCGCCGCGTTGATCCAGACCCGGCCCGCGATCGCGGCGATCGCCGGGTTCTCCACCTGGATCACGGTGATGTGGAAACCCGATGGCGCCCACGGCATGTATTCGTGGGCCCACGTGCTGCTCACCACGGCGTGCGCCGCGGTGGCCTGGTACTCGTTGTATCGGGCGCCGGAGCCGAACACCGCGGGAGCCGACGAACCCGAGCCTGCGGCGGCCTAGTTCCGCCGAGCGTGCGTGTCTGCTGCCCGGCACACCGTGTTTCAACAGCACTCCGCGCACCCTCACGCGAGACGACGGTGCGCGCAATGCCGGCATAGCCCTTGCGCGTCGCGCGCAGACACGCCCGCCCGCGGTGCGGCGGTCAGTAGGCCATTGCCTGGGCCCGGCGGACCACCTCGCGGGCCTGATGCGAATGCAGTGCGTCGACCGGACGTGCGTTGACCTGCCGATCGGTAGACCCGTCCCGGCTGATCGTCAGCGACGAGTCCGGGGCGAACAGCCACCGTACGATCTCGGTGCTGCGATAACCACCGTCGCGCAGCACCACGAGTAAACCGGGTAAGGATTTCACCACATGCCCGGTGGCGTCGAAGAAGACCTTGGGCACCACGATCGTCCCGTCGCGACGCACCGCGATGAGCTGGCCCTCACGCAACTGTTGATGCACCTTGCTGACCGGAATGCCGAGCAGGTCGGCGACTGTCGGAATGTCATAGACGGCTTCGCCGGGATCCAGAACGTCATCGGCGGCCGGAATGCTGCTCACCGCACTGATTCTAGGACCACTCGGGCGACTCGTAACATGTGTTCGGTGGAGGCCAACCAGCAATCGGACCCGCTCGTCGGCACGGTGCTGGACGGGCGGTACCAGGTTGAGACCCCGATTGCCACCGGCGGAATGTCGACGGTGTACCGCGGGCTCGACACCCGACTCGACCGTCCGGTGGCCCTGAAGGTGATGGACTCCCGGTACGCCGGTGACGCCCATTTCCTGACGAGGTTCCAGCGCGAGGCCCGCGCGGTGGCCCGGCTGACCCATCCCGGCCTCGTGGCCGTCTACGACCAGGGCGGCGGGGGCACTGCCCAGCAGCCGCCTTTTCTCGTCATGGAACTCATCGAGGGCGGGACACTGCGCGAGTTGCTGACCGAGCGGGGCCCGATGCCACCGCACGCGGTGTCCGCAGTCCTGACTCCGGTGCTGGGTGGGCTTGCCGTCGCACACCGGGCCGGCCTGGTGCACCGCGACATCAAGCCGGAGAATGTGCTGATCTCCGATGACGGCGATGTGAAAATCGCCGATTTCGGGCTCGTCCGCGCCGTCGCCGAAGCCAAGATCACTTCGACCAGCGTGATTCTGGGCACCGCGGCGTACCTGTCGCCCGAACAGGTCGGCACCGGTGACGCCGACCCGCGCAGCGACGTCTACGCAGTCGGCGTCCTGACCTACGAACTGCTGACCGGAGTCACACCGTTCATGGGCGACACCGCACTAGCGGTCGCCTACCGGCGGCTGGACCATGACGTTCGCCCACCGAGCACCGTAATCGCCGGGGTGCCCGCGGAATTCGACGATCTGGTGCGCCGGGCCACGGCCCGAGACCCCGCGGACCGCTACGCCGACGCCGACGAAATGGGCGACGATCTGCAAGCCATCGTCGACGAACTCGAGTTGCCCGGCTTCCGGGTTCCGGCGCCACACAACTCTGCGCAGCACCTGGCGGAGACGCGCATGCACAGCCGTCAGGGCGCACGCACGGAAGTGACCTCGTCGCCATCCCCCAACCCGCCACCCGTCGCGGTGCCGCCCCGGCAACTCACCCGCGAACTCACCCGCGACCAGGATTGGGACCCGATTCCGGCCGATCCCCGCGAGTACGCCGAATACCCCGCAGCAGCAAAGCAATTCGCGGGAATCGAGATGAGCGAGTTCTACTGGGCACAGCAGCGCGCCAAACGCGCACTGGCCTTCTGGGTGATCGCGGTACTGACACTCACCGGTCTGGTCGCCGCCACGGCTTGGACGCTCGGCAGCAACATCGCCACGCTCATCTAGCCCAGGCGGCCGAATTACCTAGTCCCGCAACATCTCCGCAACGAGGAACGCCAGCTCGAGGCTCTGCTGGGTGTTCAGCCGCGGATCGCAGGCCGTCTCATAGTGACCGGCCAGGTCCGAGTCCGAAATGTCCTGCGCCCCACCGAGACACTCGGTGACATTCTCACCGGTGATCTCCACGTGGATACCGCCCGGATGTGTACCGAGGGCGTGGTGCACTTCGAAGAAGCCCTGCACCTCGTCGACGATGCGGTCGAAATGCCGGGTCTTGTAGCCGGTCGACGACTCGTGGGTATTGCCGTGCATCGGATCGCACTGCCAGACCACCTGATGACCGGTGGCCTGCACCTTCTCGATGATCGGCGGCAGCAGATCGCGGACCTTGTTGTTGCCCATCCGGGTCACCAGCGTCAGCCGGCCAGGCTCGTTGTGCGGGTCGAGCCGCTCGACGTACTCCACGGCCAGCTCCGGCGAGGTGGTCGGCCCGAGCTTCACCCCGATCGGGTTGGCGATCACCTCGGCGAACGCGATGTGTGCACCGTCGAGCTGGCGGGTGCGCTCACCGATCCACAGATAGTGCGCGGATTGGTTGTACAGCCTGGGCGTGCCGTCCAGTTCGTCGGACAGCCGCAGCATCGCGCGTTCGTAGTCGAGCACCAGCGCCTCGTGGCTGGCGAAGATCTCCGCAGTCTGCAGGTTCCGATCGGCCACCCCGCACGCCGACATGAACCGCAACCCGCGGTCGATCTCGCCGGCGAGCGCCTCATAGCGGGCTCCGGCCGGCGAGGTTCGGACGAACTCGCGGTTCCAGTCGTGGACCAGGTGCAGCGAGGCCAGCCCCGAAGAGGTCAGCGCGCGCACCATGTTCATCGCCGCACTGGCATTGGCATAGGCGCGAACCAGCCGGGACGGATCGTGGTCGCGGACCGCGGCGTCCGGGGCGAACCCGTTGATCATGTCGCCGCGGTAGGACTTCAGACCGAGCGCGTCCATCTCGGTCGTGCGCGGCTTCGCGTACTGCCCGGCGATCCGGGCCACCTTCACCACCGGCAGGCTCGCGCCGTACGTCAGCACGACGGCCATCTGCAGCAGCGTGCGGATGTTGGCCCGGATATGCGGTTCGGTGTTGTCGACGAACGTCTCGGCGCAGTCGCCGCCCTGCAGCAGGAACGCCTTGCCGAGCGCGACGTCGGCGAGCAGGCCCTTGAGCTTTTCGATCTCCGACGGCACGGTGACCGGGGGCACACTCTCCAGGACCGTACGCATGGCCTTGGCCGCATCGGCGTCCCAGTTCGGCTGCTGAGCAGCCGGCCGGGCCAGGGCCGCGTCCAAGCGCTGCCGCAGCTCGTCTGTCAACGGCGGCAACGGCGGCAGCTGCTCGATGGGAATGTCGACGGTCCAGTTCACCCGTTCATGGTAGCCGCCGGTGAGCGCCTGTTTCCGCGGCCTGCGTGACCTCGAGATGCGGCGCCGGGGCAAACCCGGTCATCATGCGGAACCTTTCCAGATTGTGCCGGGCATCGACGAGTGCGTCGTGCGCATCGTTCGGTCGCGGCGGCATCCTCGGCGAGCCCCGCTCCTCCCAGAACTGGCGCAGCTCCCGGGTGAACCGCGGGATGGCCCGCGGCAAGTCGGTCATCGGGCCCCACAGCTGGCACAGCACCACATGGTCGTAGGCACCCACCCAGGCCCACAGTTCGATGGGCTCGTCACCATCGACGCCGAAGAAGTCCTCCAGCTCCGAGCGGATCTGGCGACGGGAGCGCCACAGCTTCGAGGATGGCGACGGTAGCTTCGGCAGCACGTGCTTGCGCACCCAGGTACCGGCCCGATCCGGATTGAATTCCGTCGAGATCGCGTAATACTCGCGACCATCCTCGGCGGCCACCCCGACCGAGATCAATTCGATGGTGCGACCGTCGTCGATGAACTCGGTGTCATAGAAATAGCGCATCAGGCCGCCTGCCCCGGCGCCGGTGCCGCGTGGATCTCCCGATCCAGCTGCTTGTCGACCTCGGCGTCGTCGGGAAACTTCGGAGTCCCGGCGATCGTATCCTGCACCCACAGCTTGGCCTGTACGACGGGGCGGCGCAGCCAGCGCTCCCGTTCCAGCGCGCGGTGCATCTTGCGAGGCCTTGCGGTGTAGCGCCAGCGCGCCCATGGCGCATGCGGCCGCGACAACCTGATAGCCCCGACGAACAGCAACGGGGTGATGAACATACCAACCAATCCGGTCCACACCTTGCCTTTGAGCAACACCACGACCGCGAGGAGCAGGGTCACAACCGCGACCACCACAACGACCGTCCGGGCGAGCACGGTCTGATCCGTGCGCCAGATATTGATATCGAAGAACGACAGCGGGTTGAAACCCAGGATCAGCAATCCGGCGACGGCGACCGCGACGAACACCGCATCGACCGAAGTGCGGCCGTCCTCCTCCCAGTACACGTCGGAGAGGTGCAGGATCAGCGCGAACTCGTCGAGCACCAGCGCCGCACCGATGCCGAAGAAGGTCGACGCCACGGTGAACTCGGGGACCCCGCCGCTGACCGCCAGCGTGACCATCGTGACCCCAGAGACCATCACCAGGACGATCCCGATCACCATGTGGTGGATGTGCAACGTGCCGTGCCCAATATTGCGGGGCTGCCACCATTTGGGCGGCTTGTCACTGTGTGCGTGCCGACGGATGTAACGCACCACAGTTCTGGTGACGAAGAAGGTGAGAATGAACGCCACCAGACAACACAGCAAGGGCATGCGATCGCGAATCACGAGATAGAGATGGGCGGTCACGTGCATGCTGAGAAAACTTACCGCCGGGCAGAGCGCGTCGGGGCCGTGGATGCACCTGTGTCCGGTAGCCACCGATAGTCTGTTGACGACATGAGTAAGCGGCAGGCGCCCGGCTGGGCTGGTTGGGCACCGACCATCGCATGGCGAATTTTCCAGCTGCTGACTGTGTCGGCACTGGCCTGGGCGGGTTACAAGCTGCTGGGACACACTCCCTACCGCATCGATATCGACGTCTACCGGATGGGTGGACGAGCCTGGTTGGACGGTCAGCCGCTGTATTCCGACGGCGCCGTCTTCCACACCCAGGGCGGCCTGGATCTACCGTTCACCTATCCCCCGCTGGCGGCCATCTCGTTCGCGCCGTTCGCCTGGCTGCCACTGCCTGCCGCCAGCGCTGCGATCACGCTGACAACGCTGGTGCTGCTGATCGTCTCGACCATCATGGTGCTGACCAGGCTGAACGTGTGGCCGCACAGCACGGTCACATCTGAACCGGCCTGGCTGCGCCGCTGCTGGTTGGCAGCCGCAGTGGTCGCGCCCTCGGTGACCTACCTCGAACCGATCCGGTCGAACTTCGAGTTCGGCCAGATCAACGTCGTGCTCATGACGCTGGTCATCGCCGACTGCGTGCCACGCCGCACCCCGTGGCCACGCGGCATCCTGTTGGGCCTGGCCATCGCAGTCAAACTCACCCCTGCCGTGTTCCTGCTCTACTTCCTACTGCGCCGCGACGTCCGAACCCTGCTGTGGACCGTCGGCTCGACCATCGTCGCCACACTTGCCGGTTTCGCGCTGGCTGCTCGGGATTCGGTGGAGTACTGGACCGAAACCGTCCGCAACACCGACCGCATCGGCACCGCCACGCTGAACACCAACCAGAACATCGCAGGCGTACTGGCTCGCCTCGGGCTCAGCGAGGGGCCACGGTTCGTGCTGTGGGTACTGGCCTGCCTCGCGGTGCTGGCGCTGACCGTATGGGCCGCTGGCCGGGCACTACGCGTCGCCACGGGAAATCCTGACGAGGCCGACGCCTCGTCGATGCTGGCGTTGATCAGTGTGGCGATGTTCGGGCTGGTCGTCTCCCCGGTGTCGTGGTCGCACCACTGGGTCTGGACACTGCCTGCCCTGATCGTGACGACCATAACCGCCTACCGCCGGCGCAGTGCCCTGCTCACCGTGGTGACGGTGGCTGGGATCGCGTTGATGATCTGGACGCCCATCACCTTGATGTCCCCGCACCACGAGACCACGGCGTCACTGTGGCGGCAGCTGGTCGGCTGCTCCTATGTCTGGTGGGCGCTGGCCGTGATCGCCGTGACAGGGCTGACGTCGGCGAGCCACACCGGGAACCGGAGCGCCGAAACGGCTGTCGCGTCCTATCACTGAATTGCCGGCTCAGCCGACCCAAGCTGAACTGCCGGCTCAGCCGACCCAAGCTGAACTGCCGGCTCAGCCGGCGGCTGCCTGCGGGAGTCGCGCCGCCGGATTGCCCACCGCAGCACTCGGAATGTTCTCCTTGACGTCGGCGGCGTAGAGATCGACGTATTCCTGGCCCGAGAGACCCATCAGCTCGTACATCACCTCGTCGATCACAGCGCGCTCGATGAAGCGATTGCCGGCCAGTCCGTCGAACCGACTGAAATCCATCGGCTTACCGATGCGCACCTCGACCCGGCCGAACCGCCACATCTTGCTTCCGGGCGGGTTGACGACGTCGGTTCCGACCATCGCGACCGGAATCACCGGAACGCCGGTCTGCAGCGCCAACCGCGCCAGACCCGTCTTGCCCTTGTAAAGCAATCCATCGGGTGACCGCGTGCCCTCGGGGTACATCCCGAGCAACTTGCCCTTGCTGAGGATCCGCTCCGCGGTCCTCAACGCACTCTGCGCCGAATCGGCGTCGGTGCGGTCGATCGGCACCTGACCGGTCGACGAGTAGAAGAACTTGTTGAGCCGACCTTTGAGTCCGGTTCCGGTGAAGTATTCGGCCTTGGCCAGGAAGGTGATCCGGCGACTCACCACGAGTGGCAGATAGAAACTGTCTGCCACCGCCAGGTGGTTACTGGCCAGAATTGCCGCGCCAGACGATGGAATATGTTCCAGCCCAGTCACTTTCGGCCGACCCAGGATTCGCAGCAGTGGGCCCATCAGGATGAACTTGTAGAACCAGAACCACATGGACCCTCCCCATCGGAATGCTCTCGGACAACTGTACCCAGGGGGTGTAGCGCCTACCACGGAACCGCGCGTTCGCAGAGGGACGGTCTCAATCCTCCACAGTGACGGAAATACGCTGGTATCGGCCGGGCCCTAATGGTGGCGCACCATCGGGCGGCGGAGAATCCGATCCGCCGTCAGGTCCTGACGGTCCAGTCGCGTCCTCGTCGTCATCGTTGTCGAGGATCGCCCGGATTAACGTCAGCAGCCCCACACTGTGCTCGGCGACGGCCCCGAGCAACGGATGCTCTTCGCCGTTGATCAACGCCACCAGCGCGCACACCGGGCACCACACCTGCTGGCATTTGCCCGGCCCTCCGGCAGCACTTGCCGCCAACCCGGCCGCTGCGAGCCGCACTGCAGGGTCGATGCGGTCCAGGATGGCCTGCGCCAGCTGTCGTAGTTCCGGGCCCAGATCGGGATGAGACCCACTCATACAGGCCATACCTCCGGGTTCGGTCGAAATCGCACCGTGAGCTCACTGCCTCGTAACTGCGCGTCCGCCACGGTGCACCGCCGCAGCACGGACGCCAACCGAACCCGGCGCCGCACACCTGAAACACCGATGATCAAGTCGTCATCGACCCGGCCAAGCGTCAGCGCAGAGGAGTCGACCTGCGGCAACTCTAGCCGCAGCCGGTACACCGCCTCGAGCCCAGACCCTGATTCCCGGTCCACGACCGGGCGCAACGGCCCCGGCGGCGGTGACCCGTCACGCCTGCGGGCGCACTCCAACAGCTCCCCCAACGCCTTGGGGCCTATCGGTTCACCGGCCAGATGCGGCACCATCACGAGCTGCACGTCGCCGATGTTCGCGTCGAGTTCGTCGAGCACCGCTTGCTGCTCGGCGATCCGCTCCGAGTACCAGTCGAACGCCGGGTGCGCGGGAAGGTTCGAGTACTCGAACGAATCATCCTGCACCAAAACCTGATTGACGATGACTTCCGCCACACCAACACCCATCAGCGCCAGCGAACCCAGTGTGCGGACCGCCTCGGCGGCCACCACACGCTCTGCCGTGAGCACCAGATGGGCACTCACCCAGGTGCCGTCGGTGATCATGGCCCCGAGTTGGGAGACACCGGCGTCGATACGCTCCAGCAACGCCACGATGGCCGTCGTCGCGGGATCATCGGCACCGCCGGACAGCCGGCGGTGCCGAGGCCAGGCCCGCTCCAGGTACAGCCCGAACGCGGCCGGCAGCGTGAGCATCCGCAATGCATCGGCCGTCGAGGCGCAGTCCACCACGACGTGGTCCCACCGACCTGATGCGGCAAGCTCACCCACCTCATACAGACCGAGCACTTCCTGAATTCCGGGCAGCGCCGAAAGCTCCTCGGGCGCAACATCGCCCAGATCCGATTCACCGAACCGCGCCGAAAGCACAGCGGCGATCTCGACCCAGTGGGCCTCCAGCAGGGCAAGCGTGTCCAGCGCCAGCGCATCGAGGAATCCGCCGCCGACATCGGCGTCGTCGGCCAAGACCCGGGTGGGTGCTCGTTGCCCGGTCGGGCTCAGCACCGTGCCGAGCACGTCACCCGTCGAATGCGCCTGGTCGGTGGAGACGATGAGCACGCGTAGCCCGGCTCGGGCGTCACGTACCGCGGTCGCGGTTGCCAGCGTCGACTTGCCCACCCCGCCCTTGCCGACGAACAGGCTGATCCGCGCACGATCGCCGCTCAGGTCAGTGCACCTCGACTCGCTTCTTGAGGTCTTTCAGCGCGGTGTCGGTGAGCCGACGTTCGGCCTTCCGCTTGAGCAGCCCGATCATCGGGATGACCAGATCGACCGACAGTTCGTAGGTGACGTCCGTGCCGGATCCCTTGGACGCCACGCGGTATGTGCCCTCCAGCGCACGCAGCAACGAACTCGATTCCAACGTCCAGCTCACCGACTTGCGGTCAGCGGGCCACACGTAGGACAACACCATGGTGTCCTTGAGCACCGCCGCATCGAGTACCAGCCGGGCCTTTTTCGGCAGGCCGTTCTCATAGACCTCGAGAACTTCGGTCTCTTTGTATTCGGCCACCCACTCCGGATAAGACTCGATATCGGCGATGACGTCGATCACCGTCGATGGATCGGCCTCTATATAGATGGTCTGCGCCGTCTTGTCGGCCACTGCACGCCCTTCTGCCCGCCACACGGAGCTACCGCCCTCGCGGAGAAATCTACTCCCCCGAATCGCCTGCGACCCATTGTCAGGCCAGGCGGGGAACCCCGATCGGCCGGGATGCCTCCAGCCGCTGCTTGATCTCGAACGCCATCACCTTGCCCGCCACCCGGCGCTGATGATTCATCTTGGCCAGATCCATCTTGGCCAGCTCCCATGCCGCGGCGCCCGCCGGTTCAGCATGCAGGAAGTAATGCAGGATCACCCCGTCGAGCACCTCTTCGAGCCAGACTTCCATGGTGCCGGTGAGGGCGCCGGCCACGGTCCAGCGCTGTCCTTTCTCGGCCCGGTCCTCGATGACCGTCAGCTGCAAGTCCGGCCACCAGCGCCCCCAGGCGACGGCATCCGCCACGGCACGCCCGACATCGGCGGGATCGGCGCAAATGAAGGTCTCATCCGCGATCTGGACGCTGTTCATGAGTAACTAGCTTCACACATGCGCTGCCGGGTGATCCACGCGGCCGACTAGGCTTGGCGCGCGGAAGTTCCGCCATCGGCGACTAAGGGGCCCAGATCGTGCGTGAGTACAGCGTTCCGGCATCGTTCCAGATCGGCGAGCATGACACGGTCGTCGATGCCGTCTACACCCACGAGCGCGACGATCCCGGCTACGTCATTTTCCAGCGTCTGGTCGACGGCGCGTGGACCGATGTCACGTGTGCCCAGGCCGCGGCGCAGATCCGTTCGACTGCTTTGGGTTTGATCGCCGAAGGGGTGCAGCCCGGCGACCGGGTCGCGATCCTGTCCGCGACCCGTTACGAGTGGCCGATCATCGACTTCGCCATCTTGTCCATCGGCGCGGTCACGGTGCCGATCTACGAGACCTCGGCGGCCGAGCAGATCCGCCACGTACTGGACAACTCCTCGGCGGTACTGGTGATCGCCGAAACCGACGCGCACGCCGAACGCGTCGAGCAGTTACATGATCAGGTGCCCACCGTGCGCAAGGTGCTGCGCATCGCGGGTACCGGCCCCGCCGCACTCGACGGACTGGCTGAAGCGGGCACCTCCGTCGACCCCAGCGAATTCGAAGCACGTCTCGCCGCGGTCAAATCGTCCGACCCGGCCACACTGATCTACACGTCGGGTACCACCGGTCTGCCCAAGGGCTGCGAGCTCACCCACGCCAACCTGCTCTCCGAGATCCACGGCGCCAAGGCTGCGTTCCCGGCCCTGTTGACCAAGGGCGAACGGATGCTGGTGTTCCTGCCGCTGGCCCATGTGCTGTCGCGGGCGATCACCGTCGCCGCGTTCACCAACAAGGTGGCGCTCGGGTTCAGCAGCGACATCAAGAACCTGGTCCCGATGTTCGGGGTGTTCAAGCCGACGCTGGTGGTGTCGGTGCCGCGAGTGTTCGAGAAGGTGTACAACACCGCCGAGCAGAATGCCCGCAACGACGGCAAGGGCTGGATCTTCGACCAGGCCGTGGCCACCGCGATCGAATACAGCCAGGCCCAGGATCACGGTGGGCCTGACCTCTTGTTGAAGCTCAAGCACGCGCTGTTCGACAAGCTGGTGTACGGCAAGCTGCGGGCGGCGCTGGGCGGAAACTGCCGCGCCTCGATCTCCGGTGGCGCACCGCTGGGCGCGCGACTCGGGCACTTCTACCGCGGCGTCGGCCTGACCATCTACGAGGGCTACGGGTTGACCGAGACCAGCGCGGCCATCACCGTCAACCAGGTCGGTGCGCTCAGGGTCGGATCGGTCGGAAAGTTGTTGTCCGGCAACAGCATGCGGCTCGCCGATGACGGCGAGGTGCTGGTCAGGGGCGGCGTGGTGTTCAACGGTTACTGGAACAACGAGAAGGCCACGGCCGAGGCCATCCACGACGGCTGGTTCCACACGGGCGATCTCGGCTCCATCGACGACGACGGCTTCCTGACCATCGTGGGCCGCAAGAAAGAGATCATCGTCACCGCGGGCGGCAAGAATGTCGCTCCCGCCGTTCTCGAGGACCGCCTGCGGGCGCACCCGCTGATCAGCCAGGCCATGTGCGTCGGTGACCAGCAGCCCTTCATCGCCGCGCTGATCACCATCGACCCGGAGGCGTTCGAGAGCTGGAAGCACCACAACGGCAAGGACGCCGCGGCAACCGTGGCCGACCTGACCGACGACCCAGATCTGGTTGCCGAGGTTGACCTGGCGGTCAAGGAGGCCGACGAGGCGGTGTCCAAGGCCGAGGCCATCCGCAAGTTCCGCATCCTGCCGGTGGACTTCACCGAGGAAACCGGCGAGCTGACGCCGACGCTGAAGGTCAAGCGCAAGGTGGTCGCGGAGAAGTTCGCCGACGAGATCGCGGCGCTCTACAGCTGAGGCGCCGCGGGCGGTAATCGGCTCAGCCGGTCAGCAGCTCGGCGAGGCGCGTCCCCTTGGCCCGCCACTGCCAGTTGTCCACGACCCAGTGTCGGCCCGCCACGCCCATGGCGGCAGCCCGCCCCGGGTCTACCAGCAAATCACCGACCGCGGTGGCGATCGCGGTGACGTCGGTGCCGTCGACGATGGTGCCGGTCTGCCCGTCGAGAACGGTTTCCGGTGCCCCGCCGGAGGTTCCCGCCACCACGGGCACGCCACTGGCCGATGCCTCCAGATAGACGATGCCGAGACCCTCGACGTCCAGCCCGGCACCCCGCGTGCGGCACGGCATCGCGAACACGTCCGCCATCGCGTGGTGTGCGGGCAGTTCGTCGCCCGGCACCCCGCCGGTAAACACCACATGCTCGACGACGCAGCAGCGGTGTGCGAGCTGCTTGAGCTTGTCCAGATACGGTCCGCCGCCGACGACAACCAAAATAGTGCCGGGCACGCGCTGCCGGATCGCCGGCAGCGCCCGGATCAACATGTCCTGCCCCTTGCGCGGCACCAATCGCGACAGGCACACCACCACCGGGCTGCCGCCCAGGCCGTAACGCTTGCGCATTTCGGCGCGGGCCGCCTCGTCGGGTTGGAACCGGTCGGTGTCCACGCCGGGCGGCAGGTGTTCGAGGGCGGCACGGGGTCCAAACGCCGAGGCGAACCGTCCCCGCGTGTAGTGGCTGACGAACGTCACGACGTCGGCGTCGTCGCCGATGCGGCGCAACGCGCTGCGGGCCACCGGCAGCATCGACCAGCCCACCTCGTGACCGTGGGTGCTTGCGACCACCCGGCTCGCCCCGGCCCGCCGCGCCAACGGTCCGAGCAAAGCCAGCGGCGCGGCTGCGCCGAACCACACGGTATCGATGTCGTGTTCGCCGATGAGCCGGCACATCCGCGTGGCAACGGTCGGTTCGGGGATCATCAGCGTGGTGGGATGCCGCACCACGTGGTAACCAGACGCCGTGTTGTCATAGGTCTCGGCGCCTTTCCACTTCGGCGCGTACACCGTCAACCGATGCTCACCCGAGCTCACCAACTGCTCGGCGAACGCCTGGAGATACGACTGGATACCACCGCGACGTGGCGGAAAATCGTTGGTGACCAACAGAACCCGCGTCACTGCGCCGTTACCTTACCCATTGGCGTTCAGGTTAGCGGCTCAGCCATCGCCGCCAGCCGGCGACTACCTCCGTGAGATCGCTTCCCAGCACTTCACGGACCGCGGCGGCCACATCGGGGTGACCGAATCCGCAGGCGCGCAAATAGAGTTCGCGCAGCGCATCGGGGCCGTAACGGTCGGCCACGTAGCGGCTGAACCACCAGGCCCGGTCGTACGCCAGCGATCGATCGGCACCGATCGAGTCCAGTTCGGCGTCTGTGGGCAACTTGGCCAGCTCGGCAGCACGTGCCGGGCCCGGGAGGGCCTCGGCGGGGCGGCCGACATAGTCGGCGACGCCCTCGGTGAGCCAACGCGGCGCATCGGCCGCGGTCCGTGCCCGGGCCGCGTAGTGGAACAGCTCGTGGCGCAGCACGATTCGTAACGCGGACGGGCTCATATTGGCAGCCTCCGGGGCGAACATGATGCGCTGGGCTGTGGTGGTCGCGGCGATGTCTGCGGCACCGCCGGCCAGTACGCGGAACTCGTCGTCGGATCCGGCGACGACGATGACGATGTCGTGCGGCCAATCGGCTCCCCAGAACGCAGTTACCACCGCCACAGCGGTACCCAGCTCGGTGTCCAAGCGGCCCAGCAGCTTCGCGGTGCGTTCTCCACCCAGTCCGAGCAACTGTGCGGTGCGGCCGTCCGGCAGGACCACCGACGTCACCGGCTGGGGGACGCTGACCGTAGGAGACATGTTCACCACAGCCTGAGCCGACTGCGCGACCGGCGGAGAGTGGGCGGGCGGCGCAGCCGACCAGATCACCGCGGCCGCGGCGACCAGTTCGACCAGTAGCGCGGTGCCCAGTACCGAGCGAGAGAAGGACAGGTCAGTACCGGCGAATGTCGTAGATCGGCGCATTGTTGACCGGGGCGACCCGAACGGGGGTGCCGTAAGTCGACGCGTGCACCATCATTCCGTCACCGATATAGATGCCGACATGCGAAGCGTCCGAGTAGTACGTGACCAGGTCACCGGGCTGGATCTGGTCCATCGACACCGGCTGCCCGCCCGCGGCCAGGGCTTGGCTGGAATGCGGCAATGAGATGCCGGCCTGCTGGAACGACCACATCACCAGACCCGAGCAGTCGAACGAACCGGGACCGGCCGCGCCCCAGGAATACGGTGAGCCGATACGGCTCAGCGCGGCCTGGATGACGGTTGCCGAATGCCCGTTGCCGCCGGGAGTCGCGGCCTCCGGCGGTGCTACGTCGCCGGGCGGAATCCCGTCGGGCGCCGAGGCCTGAATACTGGGATCCTGAGCGGGCGGTAATGCCTCAGGAGCTGGTGGCGGCGGGGCCACCGGTGCGGGCGGGGTAGCTGCGAGCGCCTCGCGCTGCCCGGGCGTAAGGGCCTGGTACTGCGACTTGACGATGGCGATCTGCACCTGCAACCGGCTTTGCTTGGATTGCAAGTCGGCGCGCACCGCGGCGGCCTGCTCAGCCGCGGTCTTGGCGTCAGCGGCCGATTTGGCCGACGCTGCCTCGGCGGCGGCGGCCTTCGTCCCCACCTCGCGGTAGTTCTGCATCTGCCCGGCCATCTCGGCGGCCATCACCCGTTGCACGGCGAGCTGATCGATCAGCTGCTGCGGCGAATCGGCGGTCAGCATCGCGTCGAAGCCTGACGTCCGGCCACCCATGTACTGGGCGGCAGCCACCTTGTCGACTGCCGTCTGAAAGGTTGCCAGCTGCGCCTTGGAAGTGTCCACGGCCGCAACGTCGTCAGCATGTTGCTTATCCGCAGCCTCTTGTGCGGCAACCTTTTTACTCAGGTCGATCTCTGCCGAGTGCATCGCCTCGGTAGTCTGCTCCGCCTGCCTGGATAACTCATTGAGCTTTGCCAGAGCATCCTGCGCAGGGTCGGCCTGCGCGGTGCCGGCGAGCAGGCCGGTAAATACGGTCAAGCCCACGATTGCGCCTGCAACGGGTCGCCTGACACGACTTGTGGGCCGGTGCGCGCGGTCGTGCCTCAAGTTTTCGTCCTCACAACTGGCGTTAGCGAGCCGCCTCGAACTGCTCTTAGGTCTCAGATAGGTTACGAAACGGTATCGGTCTTGTCCACAAGAGATATAAATCCCCCGACGGGACATGCAAATCTAACAGCCTCAGAGGAATATTTTCCTGTGCGCCGGGCGGTGCGTGTCGTCAGGCGACCCCGGGCGTCCCGTTTCGGTGAATCGGAACAAGCCTCAATCGCGGTGCCAATCCCACGTCAGCCAGCACCTCCAGCGCCCGCCGCTCGTCGTCCAGCAACGTTTCGGGCACGCCGAGCAACACACTGACAACGCAGTCCTCACAACCGGGACCGCGGACCGCGCAGTCGTCGCAGTCGATGGTCACGCTGTCGACGTCAGGTGCTGACCTGCCGGGCTGGTGCGCATGTGTCATGTTGACCGTCCTCTCGATCGGTGTTGGCCGCACCGTATCGGCGGGTACCGACAAGTAGCGCAGCAGATTGGAGCGACAAGCCCGCAAGTAGCGCAGCGGATTGGAGCGACAAGCCCGACAAGTAGCGCAGCGGATTGGAGCGACAAGCCCGCAAGTAGCGCGCGGGCACCACGCTGTCGGTGGTCGTGCCTACCGTCTGTGCCATGGGTCAACGTCGCGTCGCCGACACCGGACAGCTGCCGTTGGACTTCGAGAACGAGCTGGAGGCAGTCAGTCTCGCCGACACCACCTTCGTGGTGGTCGACTTGGAGACCACCGGCGGGCGCGCCACGGCGACGCAGCCGGGTGGCGGCTACGACGCCATCACCGAGATCGGCGCGGTCAAGGTGCGCGGGGGCGAAGTGCTCGGCGAGCTGGCCACACTCGTCGACCCCGGCCGGGCCATCCCGCCCCAGATCGTCGAACTGACCGGCATCACATCGGCGATGGTCTGTGATGCGCCCAGAATCGACAGCGTTCTGCCGGCCTTCCTCGAATTCTCCAGGGGCGCAGTGTTGGTGGCCCACAACGCCGGTTTCGACATCGGCTTCCTGCGCGCGGCGGCGCAGCGGGCCCAGTTGCCGTGGCCGCGTCCACCGGTGCTGTGCACGGTGCGCCTGGCCCGGCGGGTCCTCACCCGCGACGAGGCACCCAGCGTCCGGCTGGCGGCGCTGGCCCAGCTGTTCAGAGCGTCGACCACGCCGACCCACCGCGCCCTCGACGATGCCAGGGCCACCGTGGACGTGCTGCACGGCCTGATCGAGCGGGTCGGCAATCAGGGCATACACACCTACGCCGATCTGCGGTCGTATCTGCCGAACACCACACCGGCCCAGCGTCGCAACCGGGCACTGGCCGACCGGCTGCCGAACCGGCCCGGGGTGTATCTGTTCCGCGGGCCGTCCGACGAGGTGCTCTATGTCGGCACCGCCGTCGACCTGCGTCGTCGCGTCCGGCAATACTTCACCGGCGCCGATCCCCGGGCCCGGATGAGGGAGATGACGTCGCTGGCCCGCAGGGTCGACCACGTCGAGTGCGCGCACGAGCTCGAGGCCGGCGTCCGTGAGCTGCGGCTGCTGGCCGCCCACGCGCCGCCCTACAATCGCCGGTCCAAGTTTCCGCAGCGATGGTGGTGGGTGGCGCTCACCGACGAGGCCTTCCCGCGCTTCACCGTGGTGCGGGCACCACAATCAGACACGGCGGTGCGATCATCCAGGTTCCGCACCGCCGTCGGGCCGTTCTCGGCCCGTTCCGACGCAGTCCTGACGGGCGAGCTGCTGGCCCGGTTCACCGGGATCCGGACCTGCACCCCCCGCTTCGGTGCCACGGCACTACACCGCTGCCCGGAACGCGAGCTGTCACCCTGCCCCGCACGCGATGGCGCCGACGCGGCGACGTACGCCACTGCACTCGAGCGGGCCACCGCCCTGATCGACGGTGTCGACAGCGCGCCGCTGACGGCCGTACTGGCCCATATCGACGAGCTCGCCACAGCCAACCGCTACGAGACCGCGGCCCGGATGCGTGATCACGCCGCGGTCGCCATCGAGACGCTGTGGCAGGGGCAGCGGCTGCGGGCCCTGGCCACTGTGCCCGAATTGGTTGCGGCGCGCAGCGACGGCAGGGGCGGCTGGCAGCTGGTGGTCATCCGGTCCGGGCAGCTCGCCGCGGCGGGTAGTGCTGCGCGCGGCGTGCCGCCCATGCCGGTCGTCGACGCGCTGTGTGCCGCGGCTCAGGTGGTGCTGCCGGGCAGCGGGCCGCTCGGCGGTGCGCTCGTCGAGGAAACGGCGCTTATCGCCCGCTGGCTGGCACAGCCTGGGGTGCGGATCGTGCGGTGCGGACGCGAGGAGCAGTCCAGGTTCAGCGGACGCGAGGAGCAGTCCAGGTTCAGCGGACGCGAGGAGCATTCAGACGCTTGCGACCCGGGTTATGCGACGCCACGGGAATCGGCGGGCCGTTACGCCGCGTGGGCCGCGACGGCCCGGTCGGCCCGGCTGGCCGCCGAGCAAGAGCTGGCCTCAGAGTTGCTGACCGAACCGCACCCAACGCGCGAGCAGTTGTTCGGCCGCACCGGAGTCGATGGCCTCGGCAGCACGCGCCAGGCCGGACTCCCACGCGGGCACCCACTTGGCGTCGCTGGCTAGCCCGGCGTGGGCAACCATCGCACCAGCCGCGTTGAGCACCACGGCATCCCGGACGGGCCCCTTGGCCCCGCCGAGAACCGCGCGCGCCTCGGCGGCATTGGTGGCGGCATCACCACCGACCAGTTCACCGATCTCGGCCCGTGCGAAACCGAACGCGGCGGGGTCGAACGTCAGCCGCTCCACGGTGCCGGCCTGCACGCGCCAGATGGTGCTCGTGGTCGTGGTGGTGAGCTCGTCCAGGCCGTCGTCGCCGTGGACCACCAGCACGCTGGAGCCGCGGGCGGCGAAGACACCTGCCATCACCTCGGCCAGGTCTGCCCACGCGCAACCGATCAGGCCTGCCCGTGGCCGGGCGGGGTTGGTCAGCGGCCCAAGCAGGTTGAAGACCGTCGGCACCCCGATCTCACGGCGCACGGCCGACGCGTGCCGATAGGACGGGTGGAATTGGGGCGCGAACGCGAAGCCGATTCCGACCTCCGCGACGCTGCGAGCGAGATCGTCCGCACCCAAATCGATCTTCACCCCGAGTGCCTCGAGTGTGTCGGCCCCGCCGGACAGCGACGACGCAGCGCGGTTGCCGTGCTTGACGACCGGCACACCGCAGGCTGCCACCACGATGGCCGCCATGGTGGAGAGGTTCACCGTGTTGGCCCCGTCGCCGCCGGTGCCGACGATGTCCACGGTCTCGGTGCCGATGCGGTCGGTCGGGACCAGGCGGGCGTGCGACAGCATGTTGTCGGCCAACTCGGCTACTTCCGACGAGGTCGGCCGTTTCATCTTCATGGCCACCGCGAAACCGGCGATCTGGGCCGGGGTCGCCGAGCCCTTCATGATCTGATCCATCGCCCAGTCCGCATACCCGTTGGGCAGGCTCTGCCCGGTGGTCAGCCAGCCCAGAACACGCGACCACGTGGGCGCTCCGCCGGACTGAGAAGGGGACGAGAACGGTTGTGAGGATCCGGTTACCACCGCCGAATGCTATCGCTCGGCCCGGTCGGACCCGTAGATCCGCCCTGATCCGTCCCGAACTCCGCGACACGAATCCAACCAATTGCTCGACCCGGGTGGAGTTCGACAACTACAAAGCGTCATACTTGCGGATGTGACGAGCGCTATAGGCACCTCGGGAACCGCCATCACCTCGCGTGTTCATTCGCTGAACCGCCCAAATATGGTGAGTGTTGGCACCATAGTATGGCTTTCCAGTGAGTTGATGTTCTTTGCTGGGCTATTCGCGATGTACTTCACGGCCCGCGCCCAGGCAGAGGGTGTCTGGCCACCACCACCCACGCACCTGAATCTCGCCGAGGCAGTACCGGTCACGCTGGTGCTGATCGCGTCGTCGTTCACGTGTCAGATGGGCGTGTTCGCCGCCGAGCGCGGTGACGTGTTCGGCCTGCGCCGGTGGTACGTCCTGACGTTCTTCATGGGCGCTTTCTTCGTCGGCGGGCAGGCCTACGAGTACTTCATGCTCGTGCACGAGGGCACCACGATCCCCGGCAGCGCCTACGGCTCGGTGTTCTACTTGGCGACCGGTTTCCACGGTATGCACGTGATCGGTGGTCTGATTGCATTCATCTTCCTGCTGGCGCGCACCAAGATGAGTAAGTTCACTCCTGCACAGGCCACCGCGGCGATCGTTGTCTCGTACTACTGGCATTTCGTCGACATCGTGTGGATTGCGCTGTTCGCCACCATCTACTTCGTCCGATAAGTCGGTACGCCGATGAGTCCGATGATCGGCGGCTCGCCGATCAGTCCGATGAGAAGGAGTTCGATGACCAGCAAGTCGCGCCGTCGGCTGCGCCGGCGATTGTCAGCAGGCCTACTGCTGCTGATCGGCCTCGCGGTCGCGGGGGGTGTGGCGGCCACGCTGACGCCGACACCGCAGGTCGCGGTCGCCGACGAGTCACAGTCGGCCCTGCTGCGCACCGGCAAGCAGCTGTTCGACACGTCCTGCGTGTCGTGCCACGGTGCCAACCTGCAGGGTGTTCCCGACCGTGGACCCAGCCTGGTCGGTACCGGCGAGGCCGCCGTGTACTTCCAGGTGTCCACCGGCCGCATGCCCGCCGTGCGCGGCGAGGCCCAGATCCCGAGCAAACCCGAGCACTTCGATGAGTCACAGATCGATGCGCTGGGTGCCTACGTGCAGGCCAGCGGTGGCGGCCCGACGGTCGTCCGCGACGCCAACGGCCAGGTCGCTCAGGAATCGCTGCTGGGGCCGAACGTGGCCCGCGGTGGCGACCTGTTCCGCCTGAATTGCGCTTCGTGCCACAACTTCACCGGTAAGGGCGGCGCGCTGTCCTCCGGCAAGTACGCGCCCGATCTCGGCGACGCCAAACCGGCCCAGATCTACACCGCGATGCTGACCGGCCCGCAGAACATGCCCAAGTTCTCTGATCGCCAGCTCTCTCCGGAAGAGAAGCGCGACATCGTGGCTTACGTTCGCGAGTCGGCCGAAACCCCGAGCTACGGCGGCTACGGCCTGGGTGGCTTCGGTCCCGCGCCGGAGGGCATGGCGATGTGGATCATCGGAATCGTCGCGGCCATCGGCATCGCGATGTGGATCGGAGCACGCGCATGAGCGCCAATACGCCTGAGGGCACGCCGACCGACGCCGAACTGGCCTCGATGACGCGTGAGGAACTCGTCGAGCTCGGCGGCAAGATCGACGGCGTCGAGACCATCTTCAAGGAACCTCGTTGGCCGGTCCCCGGCACCAAGGCCGAGAAGCGCTCCGAACGTCTCGTCGCGTACTGGCTTCTGCTGGCCGGAATTTCGGGCCTGGCCCTGCTGCTGGTGTTCATCTTCTGGCCGTGGGAGTACAAGCCCTTCGGCTCTGAGGGACAGTTCCTCTATTCACTGGCCACCCCGCTGTACGGCCTGACGTTCGGACTGTCTGTCCTGGCCATCGGCGTGGGCGCGGTGCTCTTCCAGAAGAGGTTCATCCCGGAGGAGATCTCGATCCAGGACCGCCACGACGGGCGTTCCACCGAGGTCGCCCGCAAGACCGTCGTGGCCAACCTCACCGACGCGCTCGAGGGCTCGACGATCAAGCGGCGCAAACTCATCGGCCTCTCGTTGGGCATCGGCCTCGGCGCATTCGGCGCCGGCACCCTGGTGGCGTTCATCGGCGGCCTGATCAAGAACCCGTGGAAGCCGGTGGTTCCCACCGCCAACGGTAAGGAAGCCGTGCTGTGGACCTCGGGCTGGACGCCGCGGTTCCACGGCGAGACGATCTACCTCGCCCGCGCCACCGGCGTGCCCGGTTCGTCACCGTTCGTCAAGATGCGGCCCGAGGATCTCGACGCCGGAGGCATGGAAACTGTGTTCCCTTGGCGGGAATCGGACGGTGACGGCACCACGACCGAATCCGAGCACAAGCTCACCGAGATCGCCATGGGCGTGCGCAACCCGGTCATGCTCATCCGCATCAAGCCGGCCGACATGCACCGCGTGGTCAAGCGCAAGGGCCAGGAGAGCTTCAACTTCGGTGAGCTGTTCGCCTTCACCAAGGTCTGCTCGCACCTGGGCTGCCCGTCGTCGCTGTACGAGCAGCAGACCTACCGCATCCTCTGCCCGTGCCACCAGTCGCAGTTCGACGCGTTGCACTTCGCCAAGCCCATCTTCGGTCCGGCTGCGCGCGCATTGGCGCAGCTGCCCATCACCATTGACAAAGACGGTTACCTGGTTGCCAACGGCAACTTCATCGAACCCGTCGGACCGGCATTCTGGGAGCGCAAATCATGAGCCCTGACCTTGCCAAGAAGGCTGCCGCGCAAGGCGATGCGATCGACTCGCGGTATCACCCGTCGGCGGCGGTACGCCGTCAGCTGAACAAGGTGTTTCCCACCCACTGGTCGTTCCTGCTGGGTGAGATCGCGCTGTACAGCTTCATCGTGCTGCTGATCACCGGTGTGTGGCTGACCCTGTTCTTCGATCCGTCGATGGCCGAGGTCACCTACAACGGTGTGTACCAACCACTTCGGGGCGTGCAGATGTCCCGCGCCTACGAGACGGCACTGAACATCAGCTTCGAGGTCCGCGGCGGCCTGTTCGTCCGCCAGATCCACCACTGGGCCGCACTGATGTTCGCCGCATCGATCATGGTGCACATGGCCCGCATCTTCTTCACCGGCGCGTTCCGGCGCCCGCGCGAGGCCAACTGGGTCATCGGCTCGCTGCTGCTGATCCTGGCGATGTTCGAGGGCTACTTCGGCTACTCGCTGCCCGACGACCTGCTCTCCGGTATCGGTCTGCGCGCGGCCCTGTCCTCGATCACCCTGGGCATGCCGGTGATCGGAACCTGGCTGCACTGGGCACTGTTCGGCGGCGACTTCCCCGGCACGATCCTCATCCCCCGCCTCTACGCCCTGCACATCCTGCTGATCCCAGGCATCATCCTGGCCCTGATCGGCGCCCACCTGGCGCTCGTGTGGTTCCAGAAGCACACCCAGTTCCCCGGGCCCGGACGTACCGAGACCAACGTCGTCGGTGTGCGCGTCATGCCGGTGTTCGCCGTCAAATCCGGTGCTTTCTTCGCATTGATCACCGGCGTGCTCGGCCTCATGGGCGGCCTGCTGACCATCAACCCGATCTGGAACCTCGGCCCCTACAAACCCTCCCAGGTTTCCGCCGGATCCCAGCCCGACTTCTACATGATGTGGACCGAAGGTCTGGCCCGCATCTGGCCGGCCTGGGAGTTCTACCCGTTCGGCCACACCATCCCGGCGGTGGTCTGGGTCGCGGTGATCATGGGCGTTATCTTCGGGCTACTGATCGCCTACCCCTTCATCGAGAAGAAGGTCACCGGCGATGACGCGCATCACAACCTGTTGCAGCGTCCGCGGGATGTCCCGGTGCGCACCGCCATCGGCTCCATGGCCATCGCGTTCTACATGGTGCTCACCCTGGCCGCGATGAACGACATCATCGCACTCAAATTCCACATCTCGCTCAACGCCACCACCTGGATCGGCCGTATCGGCATGGTCGTCCTACCGGGCATCGTCTACTACATCGCCTACCGCTGGGCCGTCTCCCTGCAACGCAGCGATCGCGCAGTCCTCGAACACGGCATCGAAACCGGCATCCTCAAACGCCTGCCTCACGGTGCCTACGTCGAACTGCACCAGCCACTGGGACCGGTCGACGATCACGGCCACCCCATCCCGCTGGAATACCAAGGTGCAGCCCTACCCAAGCGGATGAACAAGCTGGGCTCCGGCGGTGCCCCCGGCACCGGCAGCTTCCTGCACGCCGACCCCATCGTCGAACACGAAGCCCTCACCGAAGCTGCTCACACCTCCGAGCACAAAGCTCTGACCGCACTCAAAGAACATCAGGACCGCATCCACGAAGACGGGGAGGACAACGGTCACCACTGACCGTCTCCACCCGGCTTCACGCAATCGCCGCAATCTCCCCAGGGAGGTTGCGGCGATTGCCTTTTCACTGCCGGGTCTCGGGGCCCCTCCCCTCCCCCACGCCCACCGGTCCGGGAGACGATGCGGGCCACCCACACAGGGCAGCGCCCAGGTGTGACGTCCTGGCCGGGTCTGTCCGGTGAATATGTGAGCCAACCCCGCTGTGACGAGTGTGCAGCTTGGCTATCGCCTATTTCGGCAGTCGCCACCAAAGCCTGCACACTCGTCACAGTGCGCCGTAGGAGAGGTATAAGCTAGGCGGCGTTGAGTTCGTCGAGCTGACGCAGCGCGACTATGGGCAGGGCGACCATGCCGGCGGTCACCAAAGCGGCTATGCCGTAACAGATCCAAGCCCCGAGATCGCTTTCAGTGGCCATCAGATACGTCGCAATACCGATCGCTGCCGTGGCGGCGCCGATCGCTGCGGTGATCGCCAACGTGTAGCGCAACCACACCTGCTCTACGGCGGCCGCGGCCGCGTCGTCGCCCCCATAGTGACTCACCAGAAGCGGGGATTCCGACGTGCGGCTCGTGGTGACCACTCGACGTCCGGGAATGGATTGTTCGGACCGGACCGGACCTCGCGCGGACTGTGACTGATGCCAGTTGTCAGCCTGGGCCCGAGCGCGGAGCAGCAACGGCACCGAGGCCACGATGACGACGGCCGATATCCCGATCACGGTGTAGAGCAACCATGGGGTGCCGGCCGAGTCCGAGCTATGCGAATGGCTGCGGCTCAGATCTACCAGTGCGACGATGGCCGCCACGCCTGCGCCCAACGCCGCCAGCCAGGCGGCTACTGCGGCGCCGAGCAGAATCCGGTCGGTGGCGTCGAGGTCTTCGAGAGGTCCGGTCATCAGCAGGCCGTCTGTGCGGAATTGTTGGTGTTGGAACTCAGCACAGTCCCGTCGCTGGTGGTGATCGAGCAGTTCAGCCGACTCACCAGGAAGAGGCTCGACGCCTCGACCGACCCGACGTCGGAGTTGGAGATCGGGGTCATCGTGAAGGTCCATGGGATGTACACGTTCCGCAGGGTGCGGCGATTGCCGTTCCCGTCTACGTAGGTGATGGTGATGATGTCTCCTGGTGCCTTCGTACCAGTCACCGAGTAGGTAACCTGCCGGGGCCCGGCACGCGTGGTGGCCGGTGGCGGCGCAGCACTCGTTGCGGGTGGAGGCGGCGCCTCTGGGCTTGGCTCGGGGACCGGAGCCGGCGGCGGTGGCGGGGGCTCCGTGACGGTCACGGTTTCCGGCGGGGGCGGAGGCGGCGGCGCTTCCGATGTCGGTGGAGGCGGCGGCGGAGGTGGTGGCGTCGTCGTGGTGATCTCGTCCTGCACCGGCGGTTTGGAGGTGGTGGTGCTCTTCGACGGTGTGGCCAGATTCGATGTGTGATCCTCACGGGTCACAAGGACCGCGACGGAGGCCACCAACGCGACGGCGGCGATGATCGCCGTGATCCCGACCACCCATGGCCACCGCGGCGGTGGATGATCATCGGCCAGTTCGGAGGCTGGGTCGTAGTTGTCGTAGTCGTAGAGCGCCAGATCAGCGGGCACGTACGGCCCGCTGGTGAACTGCTCGGATTCGGGGGCGGAATACGCCTGTGAGTACGCCTCGGTCTCCGACTCACCGGTCCGCGGTCCCGCGTCCCCGGAAACTTCTGCCGGTTCGTCGGGTGCGGCATGCTTTCCGGGTTGCTCATCCGGCACATCAGAGCCGGCGGCAACCGGCTCAGTGGGATTCGGCCCGCTCATCTCTACGCATATCCTTCTCGACTGCTTCACCACGCCGCCGGATGGCCGTTACGGTTTCGGCTGACGGTGGCCCCGGCAACATTACCCAACCGGGTGGCGGCAGTCAGAGTGGCAATGCCGATGACCGCTGAAGTTATCGCCCTTTTGTGACCTTGACCGGGCGTTCCTGCCGCGGCGCGGTCAGTGCTTCTCCGGCCCCCAGTAGTACTCGAAGACCAGTCCGGCCGCAGAAGTCAGGACAAAGCAGACACCCGCGAAGATGAGCCACGGCAGCCACAGCGCGGCGCCGACAGCCGCGGTCGAGAAGGACAGCGCGATCATGATAGGCCACCAGCTGTGTGGTGCGTAGAAGCCCAGCTCGCCTGCACCGTCGCTGATTTCCGCGTCCTCGTAATCCTCTGGGCGGGTGTCGAGACGACGGGCTACGAACCGGAAGAAGGTTCCGGTAAGCAGGGTCAGGCCGGTGGTCAGCACCAAAGCTGTGGTGCCCGCCCATTCGACGCCGCCGGTGGCGAACATCGCGGTGAGGACACCGTAGACCACGGCCGACAACGCGAAGAAAGCGGTGAGGATCTCAAACAACCGAGCTTCAATATGCATGAGTCGTATCCCTAATTGCTCGCCTGCGCTACCTGCTCGCCGCGCCGGCTCTCGAACGGGTGGGTTGTCGTTGCCAGCGGGGCTTGATGGATCGCCTGCAGCGCTTCGGCATTCGTCTTGCCGGCGATGCGCGCATCCATGTAGGCCTTGAAGTCATCGGGCTGCACGACTCGCACCTCGAAGTTCATCATCGAGTGGTAGGTGCCGCACATCTCGGTGCAGCGCCCGACGAACGCGCCCGTCTGATCGATCTTGCTGACCTGGAAGATGTTCTCGGAGTGGTTGGCCGCGGGGTCGGGCAGGACGTCGCGCTTGAACAAGAACTCCGGAACCCAGAAGCCGTGGACGACGTCGGCGGAGTTGAGCACGAACTCGATGCGCTTACCGACCGGCAGCACCAGTACGGGGATCTCCGAGGACGAGCCCAGTGTCTCGACCTTGTCGAAGTTCAGGTAGGTGCGATCCTCAGGGTTGAGGCCGCGCACGGCGCCGACCCGCTCCTCGCCGTGCTCGTCCTTGCCTTCGGGCTTCGACGTCATGGCGGCCTTGCGCGCTGCGTCGGCGCCGTCATAGTTGAACGTGCCGTCGGAGTAGGCGATCTTCTGGTAACCGAACTTCCAGTTCCACTGGAAGGCGGTCACGTCAACGACCACCTCAGGGTTGGGGTCCAGGTGCAGCATGCGTTCCTGCACGACCACGGTGAAGTAGAACAGCACCGAGATGATCAGGAACGGGATGACCGTCAGGACCAGCTCCAGCGGCATGTTGTAGCCGAACTGGCGCGGAAGTTCCTTGTCGCCCTTCTTCTTCCGGTGGAAGGCACTGGCCCAGAAGATCAGTGCCCACACGATGGCACCAACGACGAACGATGCGATGACCGATCCGAGCCATAGATCCCGGTTGAGTTTGCCCTCTGGCGTGATGCCGTTCGGCCAACCCAGGCCCAGCACATCCTGCCAACTGCAGCCGCTCAGCAGCACAGCTGTGCCGCCCAGGACCATTGACAACGCCACCACCCGGAGCCCGCGAGGTGTCACGTTGGCGCCTCCTAGAAGTCGGTAAAACTCGACCGCGAGCGGTCATCAACTCAGCGAATACTACGCAGCGTAGACCACACATGTCTGCAGGAGCGAAGCGACTGGGGAATGTGTCCGGTGGGTAGGACGGTTCGGACTCGGGTGCCGGTCTGCAGAAGCTCCGCGATTAGGCATACTGGCCCCGTGTGCGGACTGCTGGCCCTGGTAACTGACTCGTCGCTGGCCAATCCGGGCGAGGCCGCCCCGAGCCCGGGATCCGAGGCCGGATCCCGGCTGGTCGATGCCGTGGCCGAGGCTTCCCACCTGATGCGTCATCGCGGTCCGGATGAGCCCGGAACCTGGTCGGACGCCGGTCCTGACGGGGCCGGCCCGGCAGTGGTGCTCGGCTTCAATCGATTGTCGATCATCGACATCGCCCACAGCCACCAGCCGCTGCGCTGGGGCCCGCCGGAATCGCCGGACCGGTACGTGCTGGTGTTCAACGGCGAGATCTACAACTACCTCGAACTACGGGAAGCACTGAGGTCCGAATTCGGTGCGGTATTCCGCACCGACGGCGATGGTGAGGCCATCGTCGCGGCCTACCACTATTGGGGCACCGAGGCGTTGCGCCGGCTGCGCGGCATGTTCGCCTTCGCGCTGTGGGACACCCAGGAGCGAGAGATGTTCTGCGCGCGTGACCCGTTCGGCATCAAGCCGCTGTTCATGGCGACCGGTCCGGGCGGCACGGCCGTGGGCAGTGAGAAGAAGTGCCTGCTGGATCTGGCCCCGGTACTAGATCTGGACCTCGGCATCGACGAGCGTGCCGTCCAGCACTACACCGTGCTGCAGTACGTGCCGGAACCGGAGACCCTCAACCGCGGTATCCGCCGGCTCGAATCAGGCAGTTACGCACGAATCCGGCCTGGTTCAGCACCCGAGGTGACACGGTATTTCGTACCGAAGTTTTCCGTGGTGCCCGTCACTGCCGGCACCGAGCAGGCCCGCTACGACGAGATCACCGCCGCCCTGGAGGATTCCGTCGCCAAGCACATGCGGGCCGATGTGACGGTCGGCGCGTTCCTGTCCGGCGGGATCGACTCGACGGCCATCGCCGCGTTGGCGATGCGGCACAATCCGCGGCTGATCACGTTCACCACCGGCTTCGAGCGCGAGGGATTCTCCGAGGTCGACGTGGCAGTCGCGTCCGCGGAAGCCATCGGTGCCAGGCATGTGACCAAGGTGGTCAGCCAGGCCGAGTTCGTCGAGGCGCTGCCGGAGATCGTCTGGTATCTCGACGAGCCGGTCGCCGACCCGGCGCTGGTGCCGCTGTTCTTCATCGCCCGAGAGGCTCGCAAGCACGTCAAGGTGGTGCTCTCCGGTGAAGGCGCCGACGAACTGTTCGGCGGCTACACGATCTACCGCGAGCCGCTGTCACTCAAGCCGTTCGACTATCTCCCCCGGCCGGTGCGCAAATCGCTGGGCAAGGCGTCCAAGCCGCTGCCGACAGGGATGCGCGGCAAGAGCCTGCTGCACCGCGGCTCACTGACCCTGGAAGAGCGCTACTACGGCAACGCCCGCAGCTTCTCCGATGACCAGCTGCGGGCCGTGCTGCCCGGTTTCCGTCCGGACTGGACCCACACCGACGTGACGGACGCGATCTACGCCCGGTCCGAGGGCTGGGATCCGGTGGCCCGCATGCAGCACATCGACCTGTTCACCTGGCTGCGCGGCGACATCCTGGTCAAGGCCGACAAGATGACCATGGCCAACTCGCTCGAGCTGCGGGTGCCGTTCCTGGATCCTGAGGTGTTCGCGGTGGCCTCCCGGCTGCCGGTCGACCAGAAGATCACCCGCTCGACCACCAAGTACGCGCTGCGCCGGGCATTGGAACCGATCATTCCCGCCCATGTGCTCCATCGGCCCAAGTTGGGTTTCCCGGTGCCGATCCGGCACTGGCTGCGCGCGGGCGAGCTGCTGGACTGGGCCTACGCCACGGTCGCCGCGTCACAGGCGGGTGAGCTGATCGATCTGGCCGCGGTGCGCACCATGCTCGACGAACACCGCAACGGGGTCAGCGATCACAGTCGACGGTTGTGGACCGTACTCATATTCATGCTGTGGCATGCGATTTTCGTCGAGCACAGCGTGACACCGCAGATCAAAGAGCCGCACTACCCAGTGCAGCTGTAGCGACCGCTACGCGCTGAGGGCGTTACCGATCTCGGCCCCTGCGTCGGCACCATAGGCGTCGGACAGGCGTTGCACGGCGTCGTCGCGGTCCCAGGTCCACTCCTGGGGTCCGGTGGCCTCAAGGACCAGCACTGCCACCAGCGAGGCCAGCTGAGCAGAGCGTTCGAGGCTCAATCCCGCGCTGCGGCCGGTCAGGAAGCCGGCCCGGAACGCGTCGCCGATGCCGGTCGGGTCGGCTTGGTGCTTCTCGGGCACAACGTCGACGTGCACGAAGGTGCCGTCGGAGCTGACCAGGTCGACCCCCTTGGCGCCCAGCGTGGTGACGCGGAGGCCGATCTGGCTCATCACCTGGGCTTCGCTCCAGCCGGTCTTCTGCAGCAGCAGATCCCACTCGTAGTCGTTGGTGAACAGGTAGGCGGCGCCGTTGATGAGCTTGCGGATCTCCTCGCCGGTCAGCCGGGCCAGCTGCTGTGACGGGTCGGCGGCGAAGGCCAGCCCGAGCTTGCGGCACTCCTCGGTGTGCAGGAACATCGCCGTCGGATCGTTGGCGCCGACGATCACCAGTTCCGGGGTACCGACGCGGGACACCAGGTCGGCCAGCGAGATGTTGCGGGCCTCCGACATCGCACCGGGATAGAACGACGCGATTTGCGCCATGTCCTCGTCGGTGGTGCAGACGAAGCGTGCGGTGTAGGCGTTCTCGGAGATCAGCACGCTGCCGCAGTCGACGTTGGCCGCTTCCAACCACGCCCGGTAGTCACCGAAGTCTTGGCCGGCCGCGCCGACCAGGGCCACGTCACCGCCGAGGGTTCCGATGGCGAAGGCCATGTTGCCCGCCACTCCCCCGCGATGCACCACCAAGTCGTCGACCAGAAAGCTCAGCGACACCTTCTGCAGATGGTCGGCCAGCAGTTGTTCGGAGAATTTGCCTGGGAACCGCATCAGATGGTCGGTCGCAATGGAGCCGGTAACTGCGATGGTCACGAAGCGTCATCCTTAATTTCGTTAAGTCGTCTAGATAAGGCTACCCGGGCTGGCCCTGCGCCGTCGTCGTACGCGGTCGGGCCCAGCGGGGTGCGCTAACCTGCGTGTAGCTGTACGCCAGGTCACCGTCGAGCGGTGACCCACCTTACATACCCGCGGGGAGCGCCATTTGATGACTGGTCCCTACCAGTACCCCGAATCCGTTCCGCCCGAGCCGTATCCAGAGAACGTGTCGGCGGTCTATCCGGGGATATTGCCGCCGCCGGTGCAGTATCAGAAAAAGCGGCGCTGGCCGCGGGTTCTCGCCGTGGTGCTTACGCTGGCGGTGTTGGCGGCCGTACTGACCGTGGTGATCGTGACCCGCAAGCCTGCGCAGCAGCCGGGCGTGGTGTCCGACGAACAGGCCAAAGCCGCGATCCAGCAGTATCTGAACGCACTGACCGACGGTGATGACGAAACCATTGCGCGGCATACGCTGTGCGGTCTCTATGACGCGGTCAAGGACCGCAGGGCCGATCTCGCGGTCGCCGCGCTGGCCAGCGACGCGTTCCGCAAACAGTTCGGCCGCGCCGACGTCACCAGCATCGACAAGATCGTGCCGTGGTCGGGCACGCAGGCCCAGGTGCTCTTCACCATGAAAGTCACACCGGCGCGTGGCCAGCAGGCATCCCAGGAGGACGCACAGGGTGTGGCGCAGCTGTTGGTCGCCAAGAATGCCAAGAACGGCGGGGATGAAGAGGTGCTGGTGTGTTCTTACGTGCTACGCACCGGCGGCCAGTACTGACGAGCAGTACTGGCCGAGGACCGGGTGGTAGAGATCAGTTGAAGGAATCGCCGCAGGCGCAGGAGCCGGTGGCGTTCGGGTTGTCGATCGTGAAGCCCTGCTTCTCGATGGTGTCGACGAAGTCGATGGTCGCCCCCTGGACGTACGGAGCGCTCATCCGGTCGACGGTCAGCTTCACGCCGCTGAACTCGGATGTCAGGTCACCGTCGAGGGTGCGGTCATCGAAGAACAGGTTGTAACGCAGGCCCGCGCAGCCACCGGGCTGAACGGCGATCCGCAGCGCGAGGTCGTCGCGCCCCTCTTGATCCAGTAGCGCCTTCGCCTTCGCGGCGGCCGCGTCGGACAGGGTCACACCGTGAGTCTGAACGTCCGATTCGTCCTGAACAGTCATTGCTCTCCCTAAACATTCCTTGGGCATCGTTGATACCGAAGTCTCTGCGTCAACGGTACCTCTTTGTGTCACTATTCCCGACCCGTCGCCGGGCAGGGGCATCTAGCCGAGCGCGCGTCGGCGGGCAGTAACCTGACTGGCGTGAATCTGCTGGGCCGTAAGAAGCGCGACGACGGCGAAAACGACGAGGCCAAGGGCAACGCCGCTGATGGTGGCGCGGCGGCGTCCGACACCACGATGGGTGGCGGCACGGCACCCAAGGGCCGGCCTACACCCAAGCGCAGTGAGGCCGCCAAGAAGCGTGGACCGGTCGCGCCGGCCCCGCAGACCTCAGCTGAGGCACGTCGCCGGCGCAAGGAGCTGCGCGGCCCGAAACTCACCGGTGAGGAACGCAAGGCCGAACGGCTGACCCGGCGCGCCGAGACGGCCGAACGCCGGGAAAAGATGATGGCCGGCGACGACGCCTACCTGCCGCCCCGTGACAAGGGCCCGGTGCGGCGTTACGTCCGCAACATCGTGGACTCCCGGCGCAATCTGCTCGGCCTGTTCATGCCCGCGGCGCTGGCGATGATCGTGTTCATGATGGCGTTTCCGAGCCTGCAGTTCCAGCAGATCATGTCCTACACGATGCTGGGGCTCGTGGTGGTGATGGCCGTCGACGGTTTCCTGCTGGCCCGCAAGGTGAACCACATGGTGGACGAGAAGTTCCCCGGCAACACCGAAAGCGGTCGGAAGCTCGGCTTCTACGCAGCCAGCCGAGCGTCCCAGATTCGTCGGATGCGAGCGCCGCGACCCGCGGTCGATCGTGGTGCCGAGGTTTCTTGATGTCCGCTGGACCGGCCTGACGTCGGTGCGCATGCTGGTGCTCGGAGGGATCCGGTCAGGCAAATCGCAGTGGGCCGAGGCGGCGATCGAGGCCGCCGCCGAGGGGCCCGTGCACTACCTGGCCACCGGCTCTGCAGCTGACACCGATCCGGCCTGGTCGGCGCGCGTCGCGGCGCACCGCGGGCGGCGCCCGGCGCACTGGCGGACCGTAGAGTGCGGCGCCGGTGCTGATGACGTGGTCCGGCAGCTGGGCGCCGAGCCTGTTGTCGCGACGCTGCTCGATGACGTCGGAGGGTGGCTGACTGCGACGATGGACCGGCGTGGCGCGTGGAGCGGCGCACCCGTCGACACCGATGTCGATGCGCTGGTCGGTGCGGTTGCCGCGTTCACCGCTCCCCTGGTGCTCGTCAGTCCCGAGGTCGGGCTGACCGTGGTGCCCGCCACCGAGGCCGGTCGCCGGTTCGCCGACGCGCTCGGGACGGTCAACCAACGCCTGGCGGCGGTATGCGACCGGGTCGTACTCGTCGTGGCCGGTCAACCGGTCACAGTGAAGGAGCCGTCGTGACCGAAGCCGACCCGATGTTCGCGGCCATCACCCCGCCGGATGCAGCCGCCGCAGCGGCTGCGCGGGCCCGCCAGAACTGTCTGACCAAACCGCCGGGATCACTGGGCCGGCTGGAAGATCTCTCGGTCTGGGTGGCGTCGTGTCAAGGGGTGTGCCCGCCGCGGCAGTTCGTGCGTCCGCGGGTCGTGGTGTTCGCCGGCGATCACGGGGTGACCGCGGCCGGCGTATCGGCGTTTCCGGCAGCGGTGACCGGTCAGATGATCGCCAACTTCGACGTCGGCGGCGCCGCCATCAACGTATTGAGCGAGGTGGCCGGCGCGACGGTGCGGATAGCCGACATCGCGGTCGACTGCGAGGAGCCGCTCTCGCCCGCGATCGGCGCCCACAAGGTGCGGCGCAGCTCGGGCAACATCGCGGTCGAGGACGCCCTCACGGCCGCCCAGACGGCCGCCGCGGTCCGGGCCGGTGCCCGCATCGCCGACGAGGAGGTCGACGCCGGCGCCGATCTGCTCATCGCCGGCGATATGGGTATCGGAAATACCACTCCGGCAACGACTTTGGTCGCTGCCGTGACAGGCACCGAGCCGGTCGCGGTGGTCGGCCGGGGCACCGGTATCGACGACGAAGGCTGGATGCGCAAGACCGCCGCGGTCCGCGACGCGCTGTACCGCGCCCGCAAGGTGACCGGCAATCCGCTCGGCCTGCTGCAGGTGTGCGGCGGTGCCGATCTGGCGGCGATTGCGGGTTTCTGCGCGCAGGCAGCGGTGCGGCGCACGCCGGTGCTGCTCGACGGCCTGGTGGTGACGTCCGCGGCGCTGCTCGCCGATCGACTGGCACCGGGTGCACGCGCCTGGTGGCAGGCGGGCCACCGGTCCACCGAACCGGCGCACACCCTCGCGCTGACGCACCTCGAGCTCGAGCCGATCATCGATCTGGGCATGCGGCTCGGCGAAGGCACCGGAGCGGCCGTGGCGTTGCCGGTGGTGCGGGCCGCGGTGGCCGCGCTGGCGTCGATGGCCACGTTCGACGAGGCGGGCGTCTCCGAATAATCGCCATGATCGCCTCTGTCGCTTCGGCTTTCGCTTTCGGCACCGTACTGCCAGTGCGCTCGACGACCGGGCTGGGGCGCGGTGCCCTCACGGCCCTGCCGCTGGTGGGTCTGACGCTGGGCGGGCTGGCCGCAGCGGTGGTGTGGGCTGGTACGCAGGCTTTCGGCCCCGGACCACTCTCGGGGGTGCTGGCGGTCGCGGCCCTGATCGTCGCCACCCGGGGGCTGCATATCGACGGGCTGGCCGACACCACCGACGGCCTGGGGTGTTACGGTCCGCCGGAGCGTGCGCTGGCCGTGATGCGCGACGGTGCGGCGGGCCCGTTCGGTGTCGCCGCGATTGTGCTGACGATCGCCATACAGGCGCTCAGCTTCGCGCAACTGGGCCCGGTCGCCGTGCTCACCGCGGTGGCCGCCGGCCGAGTGGCCACGGTGATGGCGTGCCGGCGGTCGGTGCCCGCCGCGCCGGGTAGCTCGTTGGGGGCGGCGGTCGCGGAAAGCCAACCAGTCGCCGTCGTCGTCGCCTGGTCAGTGGTGCTGGCCGCGCTGGCAGCGTGGGCCACCCACCGGCCCTGGCAGGGACCCGTCGTCGTACTGCTGGCTCTCGGGGTGTGCGCGCTGCTGGTCGCCCACTGTGTACGCCGGTTCGGTGGCGTCACCGGTGACGTGCTGGGCGCGGCGGTCGAGGTGACGACGACGCTCGTCGCTCTCGGCCTTGCGGTGCGCTAATTCAGCCGCGCCATCCAGCCGTGGGTGTCGGCAAACGTACCGCGCTGGATCCCGGTCAGGGTGTCCCGCAGGGCCATGGTGATCTCACCGGGCCGCCCGCCGGCGATGGTGAATTCGCCTTCGCGGTGCTTGACGTGCGAAACCGGAGTGATCACCGCGGCGGTGCCGCAGGCGAACACCTCGGTGATCTCGCCCGCGGCCGCCTTCTTCTGCCACTCGTCGACATCGATCTTGCGTTCCTCGACGGCAAATCCTGCGTCAGTTGCCAACTGCAGCAACGAATCCCGGGTGATACCGGGCAGCAGTGAACCCGACAGCTCCGGGGTGACCAGCCGCGCCGAGCCGCCGCTGCCGAAGACGAAGAACAGGTTCATCCCGCCCATCTCCTCGACGTAGCGCCGTTCGATGGCGTCGAGCCACACCACCTGATCGCAGCCGTTGTCGGCCGCCTGGGCCTGTGCCAGCAGCGAGGCCGCGTAGTTGCCGCCGAACTTGGCCGCGCCGGTACCGCCGGGAGAAGCCCGCACATATTCGTGCGACAGCCACACGCTGACCGGCTTGATACCGCCCTTGAAGTACGCGCCGGCCGGTGATCCGACGGCCAGGTATCGGTACTCGTTGGCGGGCCGCACGCCCAGCCCCGGCTCGGTGGCGATGATGAACGGCCGCAGGTACAGCGACTCCTCGCCGCCCGCGGCGGGCACCCAGGCCTCGTCGACCGCGATGAGCTGGCGCAACGACTCGATGAACAGCTCCGACGGCAGTTCCGGGATGGCGAGCCGCCGCGCCGAGGACTGCAGCCGGGCCGCGTTGGCCTCGGGGCGGAACGACACGATCGACCCGTCGGCCCAGCGATAGGCCTTCAAGCCCTCGAAGATCTCTTGCGCGTAGTGCAGCACGATTGCCGACGGGTCCAACTCGATAGGGCCGTACGGGATCACCCGCGGGTTGTGCCAACCGTCGGCCACGGTGTAGTCGATGGACACCATGTGATCGGTGTGGAACTTGCCGAATCCCGGGTTCGCCAGAATGGATTCGCGTACCGCGTCGGTCGCCCGGTCCGCATTGACCGAAACCGTGAACTCTGCAAGACCGCTTGTCATGCTGCGATTGTATCGCCGGCGGCTAGCGAGTATTGGTGGCCACGAACGGTGGCTTCACCACCTCGCATTCGATTGTGCGGCCGCGCACGTCCACCGCGACCCGCTGGCCGTCGGCGATCTCGTGGGCGGTGTCGAGCAGGGCCAGCGCGATGCCGACTTTCAATGTGGGCGAGAACGTTCCCGACGTGGTGACGCCGACCGGGGTGTCGCCGGACTTAGCCCCCGTCGCTTCGCTCGCCCCCGGACCCAGCACGGTCAGGTCGGCCCGCAGCACCCCGCGACCCAGTGCCTTCAGCCCGCGCAATACGCGGCGCGGCCCGGCCTGCTTCTCGGCCAGCAACGCTTCACGCCCCCAGAACGCGTCCTTGCCCCAGCCGACCGCCCAACCGCAGCGGGCCTGCAGCGGCGATATCTCCAACGACAGCTCGTGGCCGTGCAGTGGGTAACCCATCTCGGTGCGCAACGTGTCGCGGGCGCCGAGACCGGCGAGTTCACCACCGGCGGCCTGGACCGCGGCGGCCAGGGCGTCGAACACCACCCCGGCACCATCCCACGGGGGCAGCAGCTCGTACCCGTGTTCGCCGGTGTAGCCGGTGCGGCAGACTCGGGTTCTGATGCCGTCGATATCGGCGTCGACGAAAGCCATGTAGTCCATGTCTGTCGGCAGGCCCAGCCCGCCGAGCACCTCGGCGGATTTCGGGCCCTGCACCGCCAGCACCGCATAGGACCGGTGTTCGTCGGTGATGGTCAGGCCGGCCGGCGCGTGGCGCTGCAACTCGGCGACCACCGCGGCGGTGTTGGCCGCGTTGGGCACCAGGAAGATCTCGTCTTCGGAGACATAGTAGGCGATGAGATCGTCCACAACACCGGCAATTCCCCCAACTTCCTTGCAGCACAACGTGTATTGCGCTTTACCGGGCCCGATCCGGTTGAGGTCGTTGGTGAGTGCCGAGTTGACGTAGGCCGCTGCTCCGGGCCCGCGGACGAGCGCCTTGCCCAGGTGGCTGACGTCGAAGAGGCCGACGGCGGTGCGGGTGGCGGTGTGTTCGGCGACAGTCCCGGCATAGGACACCGGCATCAGCCAGCCACCGAACTCCGCGAAACTGGCGCCGAGGGCGCGGTGGCGGTCTTCCAGCGGGCCGTGCAACAGATCGTCGCTCACGAGCTCACCCTAATCGGCGTACCCGCTCGTGCGCCTCTAGGGTGAATCGGGTGAGCAGCGCACCCGGCTACCAGGCCCCCACCGTCACCGTCAGCTCGGCTCTGCCCCGCAGGGGCGTCGCCGACGCTGTCCTGATCGTCCCCGTCGTCACCGACGAATCCGGCCCGAAGGTTCTGGCCGCCGAGTCCTATCTGGATGACGAGGCTGTCGGCGCCATCGAATCGGGCCTGCAGGCGCTGGGCGCCTCGGGCGCCGAGGGTCAGTCGCACCGCCTCGTAGTCGCCGCGTTGCCGGTGGCGAGCGTGCTGGCGGTCGGCTTGGGCGAGCCGCGCGAGATCTGGCCGGCCGACGTGATCCGCCGCGCCGCCGGCAGCGCCGCCCGATCGCTGGACAAGGTCGGTTCGGTGGTGACGACGCTGAGCGCCATCGATCTGGAGGCCACTGTCGAAGGCCTGATCCTCGGCGCGTACCGGTTCAGTGAGTTCCGCAGTGCCAAGACCGCTCCCAAGGACCCGGGACTGAAGAAGATCGTCGCGTTGGCGCCCGATACGAAGGCCGCCACCAAGAAGGCCGCGGACCGTGCTGTTGATATCGCCTCGGCCGTGGCCACCGCCCGCGATTTCGTGAACACTCCGCCGAGCCACTTGTTCCCGGCCGAATTCGCCAAACGGGCAAAGGATTTGGGTGAGGCATACGGCCTCGAAGTGGAAGTGCTCGACGACAAGGCACTCACCAAAGCCGGCTACGGCGGCGTCATCGGGGTCGGGAAGGGGTCCTCACGCCTGCCGCGGCTGGTGCGCCTGACTCACCGCGGCGGCGGTCGGTCGCGCACGCGAGGAGCACGATCAGCCGGGACGAAGACCGTCGCGCTGGTGGGCAAGGGCATCACGTTCGACACCGGCGGCATCTCGATCAAGCCGGCCGCCAACATGCACCACATGACCTCCGACATGGGTGGTGCCGCCGCCGTCATCGCGACCGTGGTGCTGGCCGCCCGGCAGCAGCTGCCCATCGACGTGATCGCCACGGTCCCCATGGCCGAGAACATGCCGTCGGCCACCGCGCAGCGGCCCGGTGACGTACTCACGCAGTACGGCGGCACGACTGTCGAGGTGCTCAACACCGACGCCGAGGGGCGACTGATCCTCGCCGACGCCATCGTGCGGGCCTGCGAGGACAATCCGGACTACCTGATCGAGACGTCCACGCTGACCGGTGCGCAGACAGTCGCGCTGGGCGCCCGCACCCCGGGCGTGATGGGCAGCGACGAGTTCCGCGACCGGGTGGCGACGCTGTCTCAGTCCGTCGGCGAAAACGGTTGGGCCATGCCGCTTCCCGAAGAACTCAAGGAGGACCTCAAGTCCACGGTCGCTGACCTCGCCAACGTCAGCGGCTCGCGCTTCGCCGGGATGCTGGTCGCCGGAACGTATTTGCGCGAGTTCGTCGCCGACGGCGTCCAGTGGGCCCACATCGATGTCGCCGCGCCGGCCTACAACACCGGCGGGCCGTGGGGTTACACCCCGAAGGGCGGCACCGGCGTTCCGACGCGGACCATGTTCGCGGTCTTGGAGGACATAGCGCAGAACGGCTAACCCGCCCGGCGCACTGCCGAGACGATGGTTTTGGCCACTTTGTCCGGTCCGTAACGTCGCGCCGCGAAGGCTTTCACGTCGAAGCGCGCGGTGTCGATGCCGTTCGTGTCGACGACACGGGGGCAGATCGTCGTCAAACCGATGCCCGCCGGGCTCAATTCGGCGCGCAGGCAGTCGGAGAACATGAGCACGGCGGCCTTACTGGTGGCGTAGGTGTTCATCGACTGGGACGGCGAGTGGACCGCCATCGATGCGACGTTGACGATGTGGCCGCCGGTGCCCCGCTCGACGAGCCGGCGCGCAAACGACCGGCAACAGTTGACGACTCCTATCCCGGCGTTGTTGACCACGACGTCGGGTACGCCGTGCTCGGCGCACACCTGTTCGACGAAGCGTTCGACCGCCTCGGCGTCGGCGATGTCGAGCGCGTAGGCATGTGCGACGCCGCCGCGTTCGGTGATCTGGGCCGCGGTCGCCTTGGCGGCGGCCTCGTCGAGGTCGCTGACGACTACCTCGGCCCCTGCGGCCGCGAACGCCAATGCGGTGGCCCGGCCGATACCGCTGCCCGCCCCCGTAATGGAAACGAGTGTGTCACCGAAGGTTTTGCGGGGACGTCCGACCTGCGCCCGGAGCAACGCCCGGGACGCGGGTGCGCCCTCCAGATGATCGACAAGTTCGGCGACGGCAGTCGCGATGGCCTTCGGATGTGAGAACGGGGCCCAGTGGCCGGCCTTGAGGTCACGGCGCCACAGCCGTGGCACCCACTTGGACTCGTCGTCGTAGCCGTGGCCACGCACCACGGGGTCGTCGTCGTTGCAGATCAGCTGCACCGGAATCGCGACGTAGTGATCGTACCGCAGCCGGGTGAACGATCGAATAGCGTTCGCGCGGTAGATCTTCAGTGAGTTGGCGGCGTCGATGTCGAGGTTCTCGGACTGGTACTTGGGTCCCGGGGTGTCGATCGCCTGCAGTCGCCGAGCAGCTCCTGCACGCATCAGCGCCGGGGCGATCACCGGCACCGAGAACAGGATCCAGTAGCTGAACCGAGATGCCAGGTTCACCGCCTTGGCGAATTGGATGGGCCGGTAGGGGCGGGCCAGCCGGCCACGCACGAACGCTCCGTAGTGATCTGTGCTGGGCCCCGACACCGACGTGAAGGAGGCGACGCGCTCGGCCGACCCGGGACGGCTCAGGTATTCCCACACGCCGACCGAACCCCAGTCGTGGGCCAGCACATGCGCTGGTGCGCCCGGGCTGAGCTCGTCGAGCACTGCCGAAAGGTCGTCGGCGAACCGCTCCATGGTGAAGGCGGAGACTGGCTCAGGCACGTCGGAGGCCCCGGCGCCGCGGTTGTCGTACCGCACGATCCGGTACCGGTCCCCCAATTCGGCGACCACACCGTCCCACAGCACGTGAGAATCGGGCCAGCCGTGGGCCATCACCAGCGTGGGCCGGTCCCGGCCGCCCTGCTCGTAGACCGCGATGCGAGTCCCGTCAGCACTATCGACGAAGCGCTGCATAGTCCACCCTCCGAGACGGTCGGTATCCAATACCGGAGGTATCGAATAGTCCCGACCTTAACGCTCGTCCAGTTGTCGACGCACAGTGCGTTGCCGTTCGATGAACAGCCCCAACGGAACGATCTCCTCTACGTGTACTACCCAGTTCGATAGTGCCGGAGCCGCAGCCAACCCTGAGTGCGCTCGAATTGCTGCGCAGTGACAGGATGGTCCGAACAATCCACCTAGGTGCCGCACCCAGTGCACCTAGCTGTGGTAAGCCAGAGTTCGAGTCGTCACGAGTGACCGTCCGAGGGAGTCAACACATATGGCCATCTCCGTCCAGATGCCCGCACTAGGTGAGAGTGTCACTGAGGGGACCGTCACTCGTTGGCTTAAACAGGAGGGCGACACGGTCGAACTCGACGAGCCACTGCTGGAGGTGTCCACCGACAAGGTCGACACCGAGATCCCGTCCCCGGCCGCCGGCGTGTTGACCAAGATCGTCGCCCGGGAGGACGACACCGTCGAGATCGGCGGCGAACTGGCCGTCATCGGCGAGGCCGGCGAAGCGGCCGCCGCTGCCCCGGCCCCCGAGGCCGCCCCCGCCGCTCAACCCGAACCCGAGCCGGCCCCGGCCGCCCAGGCAGCCGAGCCGGCCGCCGAGGCGGCCCCCGCACCGGCTGCTGCCCCGGCTCCGGCGGCGGCATCGTCGGGTACAGCCACTTCCGTCGTGATGCCCGAGCTGGGCGAATCGGTCACCGAGGGCACCGTCACCCGATGGCTCAAGAAGGTCGGCGACAGCGTCGGCGTAGACGAACCACTGGTGGAAGTGTCCACCGACAAGGTCGACACCGAAATTCCTTCCCCGGTCGCCGGCACCTTGCTGGCCATCACCGCCGAAGAAGACGACATCGTCGCCGTCGGCGGCGAACTGGCCAAGATCGGCGACACCCAAGCAGCACCCGCGCCCGCTGCCCCGGCCCCGGAGCCCAAACCAGAACCCAAGGCCGCGCCGGCGCCCGAACCCCAACCGGAGCCCAAGCCCGAACCGAAGCCGCAACCCGCACCCGAGCCGACTGCAGCCGCTCCGGCCGCCCCGCCAGCCCCCGCTCCGGCGGCCCCGGCTCCGGCGGCCCCGGCTCCGGCGCCGAAGGCTCCGGCGTCCGACGGTTCTCCTTACGTCACGCCGCTGGTGCGAAAGTTGGCAGCCGAAAACAACATCGACCTGTCCACGGTCAAGGGCACCGGTGTCGGCGGTCGCATCCGCAAACAAGACGTCCTCGCCGCCGCTGAAGCCAAGAAAGCTCCCCCCACACCTTCGGCCGCCCCGGCGGCAGCCCCCGCCACGGCGGCCCCGGCCGCAACTCCGGCATCGGCGTTGGCCCATCTGCGCGGTACCACCCAAAAGGTCAACCGGATCCGCCAGATCACCGCCAAGAAAACCCGCGAATCTCTCCAAGCCACCGCACAATTGACCCAAACCCACGAGGTCGACATGACCAAGATCGTGGCGCTGCGGGCCCGCGCCAAGGCCGAGTTCGCCGAACGCGAAGGGGTCAACCTGACCTACCTCCCGTTCATCGCACGAGCCGTCATCGACGCTCTCAAAATCCATCCCAACGTCAACGCCAGCTACAACGAAGACACCAAAGAGATCACCTACTACGACGCCGAACACCTCGGCTTCGCCGTAGACACCGACCAAGGCCTGCTCTCGCCGGTCATCCACAACGCCGGTGACCTCTCGCTGGGCGGGTTGGCCCGCGCCATCGCCGACATCGCCGCCCGCGCCCGCTCAGGCAACCTCAAACCCGACGAACTGTCTGGCGGCACCTTCACCATCACCAACATCGGCAGCCAAGGCGCCCTGTTCGACACCCCGATCCTGGTGCCGCCGCAGGCCGCCATGCTCGGCACCGGGGCGATCGTCAAACGACCCCGGGTCATCTCCGACGCCTACGGCAACGAATCCATCGGCGTGCGATCGGTCTGCTACCTGCCCCTGACCTACGACCACCGACTCATCGACGGTGCCGACGCCGGACGCTTCGTCACCACCATCAAACGTCGGCTCGAAGAAGGTGCATTCGAGGCCGATCTGGGGCTCTAGAATCCGGTGGCCATCGGAGAAAGCTCAACCGTCGTTGCGATCGCCGGGTCCTCTGGTCTGATCGGCTCGGCGCTGGCGTCCGCGCTGCGCGCCGCCGACCATCGAGTGCTGCGGATCGTGCGCCGGGCACCGTCGAATGCCGACGAGCTGTTCTGGAATCCCGACACCGGTGAGTTCGACTCGGGTGCGCTGCGCGGCGTCGACGTGGTGGTGAACCTGTGCGGGGTCAACGTCGGCGAGAAGCGCTGGTCGGGCGCTTTCAAACAGAGCCTGCGGGACAGCCGGATCGGACCTACCGAGGTGCTGGCCGCCGCGGTGGCCGAGGCGGCAGTGCCGGTGCTGGTCAATGCCAGTGCGGTCGGTTACTACGGCGACACCCGCGACCAGGCCACCGACGAGACGGCTCCGGCGGGCCACGGTTTTCTTGCCCAGTTGTGTCACGACTGGGAAGCCGCGACCGCTGCGGCCGCTGATGCCGGGGCCCGGGTGGCGCTGCTACGGACGGGCTTGGTGCTGGCGCCGTCCGGCGGCCTGCTCTCCCGGTTGAAACCGCTGTTCTTGTTGGGCCTGGGAGCCAGGCTGGGCAACGGACGCCAGTACCTGCCCTGGATCAGCTTGGAGGACGAAGTCCGGGCCGTGCTGTTCACCATGTGGACCGACTCGATGTCCGGGCCGGTGAACCTCACCGGCCCGGCACCGGTGACCAACGCCGAGTTCACCGCAGCCCTCGGCCGAGCCGTCAACCGCCCCACCCCGCTGATGGTGCCGGGTTTCGCGCTGCGGACCGTGCTCGGCGAATTCGCCGACGAGGGTCTGCTGGCCGGTCAGCGCGTCATTCCTGCAGCATTGGAACGGGCTGGTTTCGAGTTTCACCACCACACTGTCGGCGAGGCTCTTGCCTACGTCACCGCCCCCAAAGACCTGTGACAGATCCAGGTACCGTCAAAGCTGTGACATCGATCCGCGCGGCCCGCTCGGCCGTCGAGGTGCGGCGCCTCGGCACCGTCGACTATCAGGTGGCATGGCAGCTACAGCGCGACGTCGCCGACGCCAGGATCGCCGGCGGCCCCGATACCCTGCTGTTGCTGCAGCACCCGGCCGTCTACACCGCAGGCAAACGCACCGAACCGCACGAGCGCCCGCTGGACGGTACGCCCGTCGTCGACACCGATCGTGGCGGCAAGATCACCTGGCACGGTCCCGGCCAGCTGGTGGGTTATCCGATCATCGGGCTGACCGAGCCTCTCGATGTGGTGAATTTCGTTCGGCGCCTTGAGGAAGCGCTGATCGCGGTGTGCGATCAGTTCGGCCTCACCACCGGCCGGGTGGCCGGCCGCTCAGGAGTCTGGGTGCCCGGCTCGGAAATTGAGGGGCGCCGCATTCCTGCGCGCAAGGTGGGTGCCATCGGCATCCGGGTGGCCCACGGGACGACGTTGCACGGGTTCGCGCTGAACTGTGACTGCGACCTGTCGGCGTTCTCGTCGATCATCCCGTGCGGCATCGCCGATGCCGGCGTGACATCGCTGACCGCCGAACTGGGACATCACGTCGGGGTCGACGACGTCATGGGCCGGGTGACCGAATCGGTGTGCGACGCGCTTGACGGCCGGCTGGAAGTCGCCCTGAACGTAGGATGAACCAGTGAGTGTCGTGCCAGAGGGTCGGAAGCTGCTTCGCCTGGAAGTCCGTAACGCGCAGACGCCGATCGAGCGCAAACCTCCGTGGATCAAGACCCGCGCCAAGATGGGCCCGGAATACACCGAACTCAAGGGCTTGGTACGCCGCGAAGGCCTGCACACCGTGTGCGAAGAAGCCGGCTGCCCCAACATCTTCGAATGCTGGGAGGACCGCGAGGCCACCTTCCTCATCGGCGGTGAGCAGTGCACCCGACGCTGCGACTTCTGCCAAATCGACACCGGCAAGCCGACAGAACTCGACCGCGACGAACCACGCCGGGTCGCCGAGAGCGTGCAGGCGATGGGTCTGCGGTATTCCACGATCACCGGGGTGGCCCGTGACGATCTACCTGACGGCGGCGCCTGGCTCTACGCCGAGACGGTCCGCCAGATCAAGGCACTCAATCCGGGCACAGGTGTGGAACTGCTCATTCCCGACTTCAACGGCATCGACCAACAGTTGGCGGAAGTCTTCGATTCGCGTCCGGAAGTGTTGGCACACAACGTCGAAACCGTACCCCGCATCTTCAAGCGAATCCGTCCTGCCTTCCGCTACCAGCGCAGCCTGGACGTGCTCACCGCTGCCCGCAACGCGGGCCTGGTCACCAAGTCCAACCTCATCCTGGGCATGGGCGAGACCATCGAGGAAATCCACACCGCGCTACGCGACCTGCACAACGCCGGCTGCGACATCGTCACCATCACGCAATACCTGCGGCCCTCACCGCGGCATCACCCGGTCGAGCGCTGGGTACACCCCGACGAGTTCGTCGCACTGTCAACCTTCGCCGAGGAGCTCGGTTTCGCCGGCGTCCTCGCCGGACCCCTGGTGCGTTCGTCCTACCGGGCGGGCAAGCTCTACGCACAAGCCGCGCGGCTACGTTTCGCCGGGCAACCCCCCGTATCCTGATCCAATGGCGAAATCCCGCAATGCCGCGGAAACCAAAGCGGCAAAGGCCGAGGCGAAGGCCGCCCGCAAGGCGGCCTCCAAGCAGCGTCGCAGCCAGCTGTGGCAGGCCTTCCAGGTCCAGCGTAAAGAGGACAAGCGGCTGCTGCCGTACATGATCGGCGCATTGGTGCTGATCGTGGCGGTGTCCGTGGCGGCGGGCATCCTCCTCGGCGGTATCAGCACCTACACGCTGCCGGTGCTCGGCATCGTGCTGGGCTTGCTGGTGGCGTTCATCATCTTCGGCCGCCGCGCGCAGAAGTCGGTGTACCGCAAGGCCGAAGGCCAGACCGGCGCGGCCGCTTGGGCACTGGAGAACCTGCGGGGCAAGTGGCGCGTGACCCCAGCCGTCGCCGCGACGGGACACTTCGATGCCGTGCACCGCGTCATCGGCCGGCCGGGGGTGATCTTCGTCGGTGAAGGCTCGCCCTCGCGGGTCAAACCCCTGCTGGCGCAGGAGAAGAAGCGCACGGCGCGATTAGTCGGCGAGGTCCCGATCTACGACATCGTGGTCGGAAATGGCGAGGGTGAGGTGCCCCTGGCCAAGCTCGAGCGGCACCTGTCCAAGCTGCCGAGCAACATCACCGTCAAGCAGATGGACTCGCTGGAGTCGCGGCTTATCGCGTTGGGTTCCAAGGCCGGTCCGGGTGCGGTGCCCAAGGGACCGTTGCCGGCGGCGGCGAAGATGCGCGGGGCGCAGCGCAGCGCGCGGAGGCGCTAACCCTACCGCCGCAGCACGGCGGTGAACGTGACCCGGTCATGCAGACCCCGCAGATCACTGTCGGTCACCAACGGTGGTATGACCAGCGCGATCAACAACACCCGGACCAGAGCGCGTCCGATCCCGACCTTGTCACGACCGTCCGTGCCCACCACCACCAGGCCCAGCGCCAGCTGGCCCGGGGTGAACGAGAACAGTCGAACCGCCACCGTGCCCAGCACGATCCACACCACCATGACTGCCGTCGACAGTGACGCCAGGGAGATGAGGCCCGAGGCCAGTGCCAGGCCCGCCAGCCCGTAGGCCACGAGCCAGTCGACGAACAGCGCGCCGACGCGCCTGCCGGTCCTGGCGAGCGAGCCGGAGCCGGATTCGGGCAGGCCGAGGCGTTCTCCGGGGTACTTCGTGGATCCGTCGTCCTTGCCGTCGGAACCGTCACTGGAATCGAAAGGTCCGGGACCTGACAACCAGCTCCCCATAGTGCGGGCCATGGTGTTCAGGATAGGCGCGCCCGCATGGGTTACCTCAGGCCACCGTCGGCGCATTGCGTAACGTCAGCGCAACATACGGTTGACGGCTGCGCAACATCGTGTCCTTAGCGTCAACCCGCGGATTACCAGTAAAGGAGAACACTCAGTGGCCGAAAAGACGTCCGACGACATCTTCAAGCTGATCAAGGACGAAAACGTCGAGTACATCGACATTCGTTTCTGCGATCTGCCCGGGGTCGTCCAGCATTTTTCGATTCCGGCGTCGGCGTTCGATGAGAGCGTGTTTGAAGACGGGCTCGCTTTTGATGGGTCCTCGGTGCGCGGTTTCCAGTCGATCCACGAATCGGACATGATGCTGCTGCCCGACCCCGACACCGCCGGCATCGACCCGTTCCGGGCCGCCAAAACCCTGAACCTGAGCTTCTTCGTCCACGATCCCTTCACCCGCGAGGCCTACTCCCGCGACCCCCGCAACGTCGCCCGCAAAGCCGAAAACTACCTGGCCAGCACCGGCATCGCCGACACCGCCTTCTTCGGCGCCGAAGCCGAGTTCTACATCTTCGACTCCGTAGCCTTCGACTCCACCATGAACGGCACCTTCTATGAAGTCGACTCCGAATCCGGCTGGTGGAACAGCGGCGAACCCTTCGAAGCCGACGGCACCGCCAACCGCGGCTACAAAGTCCGCCCCAAAGGCGGCTACTTCCCTGTCGCTCCCTACGACCGCTACGTCGACCTCCGCGACGAAATGTCGACCAACCTGATCAACGCCGGATTCATCCTCGAACGTGGTCACCACGAGGTGGGCACGGGTGGACAGGCCGAGATCAACTACAAGTTCAACACCCTGCTGCACGCCGCCGACGACGTGCAACTGTTCAAATACATCATCAAAAACACCGCCTGGGCCAACGGCAAAACCGTCACCTTCATGCCCAAACCCCTCTTCGGCGACAACGGCTCAGGCATGCACGCGCACCAATCACTGTGGAAAAACGGCCAACCCCTCTTCCACGACGAATCCGGCTACGCGGGCCTCTCCGACCTCGCCCGGCACTACATCGGCGGCATCCTGCACCACGCCCCATCACTGCTGGCCTTCACCAACCCCACGGTCAACTCCTACAAACGCCTCGTCCCCGGCTACGAAGCCCCCATCAACCTCGTCTACAGCCAACGCAACCGCTCCGCCTGCGTACGCATCCCCATCACCGGCAACAACCCCAAAGCCAAACGCCTCGAATTCCGCTGCCCCGACTCCTCCGGTAACCCCTACCTCGCCTTCGCCGCCATGCTCATGGCCGGCATCGACGGCATCAAAAAGAAAATCGAACCCCTCACCCCCGTCGACAAAGACCTCTACGAACTCCCCCCCGACGAAGCCGCCAACATCCCCCAAGCCCCCACGTCACTAGCCACCGTCATCGACCGCCTCGAACAAGACCACGACTACCTCACCGAAGGCGGCGTCTTCACCGAAGACCTCATCGAAACCTGGATCACCTACAAACGCGAAAACGAAATCCTCCCCATCCAAATCCGACCCCACCCCTACGAATTCGCGCTCTATTACGACGTGTAAGTCGTAGCGCGACCAGACGCGAGCGTCCCCAAAACTCCCGGTTTTGGGGACGCTCGCGTCTGCTCGGCGTCAAAGTCTGCACAATCGACCCATGCGAGTTCTGGTGCAGCGGGTGACGTCAGCGAGCGTCACGGTCGACGGTGTCGTCGTCGGGGAGATCAAGCCGGACACCCAGGGCCTGCTCGCCCTCGTCGGTGTCACTCATGACGACGACGCCGCCAAGGCCCGCAGGATGGCCGAGAAGCTCTGGCAACTGCGGATTCTCGACGGCGAACGGTCGGCGTCAGATCTGGCCGCCCCGATTCTTGTGGTGAGCCAATTCACTTTGTACGCCAACACCGACAAGGGTCGCCGGCCGTCCTGGAACGCAGCGGCACCCGGCCCGGTTGCCGAACCGCTGGTGACCGAATTCGCCGATGCGTTAGGGATGCTGGGCGCGACGGTTCAAACTGGGGTTTTCGGTGCGGATATGCACGTGCATCTGGTCAATGACGGACCGGTGACGGTGCTGTTGGAGCTGTGAGATCCGTGGCCGTCAACGCGTATTGTCACCCCATGACGACCAACCTGGACACTCGACTGGATACCGTATCTCCCGCGGTGATCAGCCTGTTCCGCATCGTGTTCGGCCTCCTCTTCACCATCCACGGAGCGCAGAAGTTGTTCGCATGGCCGGTCGGAATGCCGAACAAGGCAGGTGAACTCATCGGGTCGGCGGTGCCGGTGGGGACCTGGCCGTATTGGTACGCCGGGATCATCGAATTCGTGTTGGGCCTTTTGATCCTGACGGGTCTACTCACCCGCCTCGCCGCGTTCATCGCTTCCGGGGAGATGGCATTCGCTTACTTCACCCAGCATCAACCCAAGGGTCTGTTGCCCATCGAGAATGGCGGCGAGGTCACTGTGCTGTACTGCTTCGGCTTCTTGCTGCTGGTCACGATCGGCGGCGGCGCTTACGCGCTGGATTCGGTCCGGGCCAAACGGTAGACGAGCGCCGGTCGGCTACCCGCCGAAAATCTTCCGGACGACCATCTTCGCCCGCCGCGTCACCCGCAGATAGTTGTCCAGGAACTCGCCGCCGTCGTCGCTGCCCCAGCCGGCCGCCAGCGCCACCGCGTTGAGCTGACGTCCGGGCCCGGGTAGCTGATCCGTGGGCTTGCCGCGTACCAGTACCAGAGCGTTGCGCGCCCGCGTCGCGGTCAGCCAGGCCTGCCGCAGCAAGTCGACGTCACCTTCGGAGACCAACTCGGCCGCGCCGATGGCGTCGAGCGTCTGCAAGGTCGAAGTGTTGTGCAGCGCAGGCACTTTGTGTGCGTAGCGGAGCTGCAGCAACTGCACCGTCCACTCGATGTCGGCCAGCCCGCCGCGCCCGAGTTTGGTGTGAGTATTGGGGTCCGCGCCGCGGGGCAGCCGTTCGGCATCCACCCTGGCCTTGATCCGCCGGATCTCATGGACCGCCTCCGCGGACACGCCACCGGCGGGATACCGCGTCTTGTCGACCATCAGCAAAAACCGTTCACCGAGATCGGGGTCGCCGGCCACCCAGTGCGCCCGCAGTAACGCCTGGATCTCCCAGGCCTGGGCCCACTGCGCGTAGTACGCCTCGTAGGAGGCCAACGTGCGCACCAGCGGACCGTTGCGCCCCTCGGGCCGCAGCCCGGTGTCGACCTCCAGCGGCGGGTCGGCACTGGGTGTGCCCAGCAGCGCGCGCACCTGCTCGGCGATGCTCACCGACCATTTGACGGCCACCGATTCCGCAGCGTCGCCCACCGGCTCGCACACGAACATGACATCGGCGTCCGAGCCGTAGCCGAGCTCACTGCCACCGAGCCGGCCCATGCCGATCACCGCGATCCGGGCAGGCGCGCCGGATTCTGGTGTGTTGGCCCGAATCACCGCGTCCAGCGCGGCCTGCAGCACGGCGACCCACACCGAGGTCAGCGCGGTGCAGACGTCGGTCAGCTCAAGCAGGCCGAGCACGTCGGCCGACGCGATACGGGCGAGCTCACGCCGGCGCAATGCGCGGGCGGCGGCGATGCCGCGCACCGGGTCGGCGTGCCGCCCGGCCGAGGCCACCAGGGCGCGCGCCACGCTGTCCGGGTCGCCCTCAAGCAGTTTCGGCCCGGATGGCCCGTCGGCGTAGAGCTGGATCACCTCGGGGGCACGCATCAACAGCTCCGGGATGTAGGCGGAGGTGCCGAGCACCTGCATCAGCCGTTTGGCCACCGCTCCTTCGTCCCGAAGTGTGGGCAGGTACCAGCGTTGCTCGGCGAGTTCCTCGCTGATCCTGCGGTAGGCGAGCAGCCCAGCGTCGGGATCCGGCGTGTCGGACAGCCAGTCCAGCAGGGTCGGCAGCAGCACCTGCTGCACCCGGCCCCGGCGCCCGCTCTGCCCGGTGAGGGCGGCCAGATGAGTCAACGCACTCTGCGGACCCTCGTAACCCAGTGCGGCGAGCTGACGTTCAGCCGCCTTGGCGCCCATGCCTGCGCCGATGCCCAGTGCAGGTTGACCGACCGATTCCAGCAGCGGTTGGTAGAACAGCTTGGCGTGCAGACGGGAGACCCGCATGCTCTGGCGTTTGAGCTCCTCGCGCAGCACCCCCTGGGCGTCGTGCCTGCCGTCGGGGCGCACGTGCGCAGCCCGGGCCAGCCAGCGGTAGGCCTCGTCGTCGCCGTCGTCGGGCAGCATGTGGGTCCGCCTGAGCCGCTGCAGCTGCAGCCGGTGCTCAAGCAAGCGCAGGAACTCGTACGACGCGGTCATGTTGGCGGCGTCGTCACGCCCGATGTAGCCGCCGGCTCCCAGCACGGTCAGCGCATCGATCGTGGATGCCACGTGCAGCGACTCATCGTTACGGCCGTGCACCAATTGCAAGAGCTGCACCGCGAATTCGACGTCTCGCAGGCCGCCGGTACCGAGTTTGAGTTCGCGGGCACGCACCCCGGCAGGCACCAATTCCTCGACCCGGCGCCGCATGGCCTGCACCTCGGGCACGAAATCCGCACGCTCACACGCCGTCCACACCATCGGCATCAACGCCTCGGTGTACGCCCTGCCCAGTTCGGCATCGCCCGCAGCCGGACGGGCTTTGAGCAGGGCCTGGAACTCCCAGGTCTTGGCCCACCGCTGGTAGTAGACGACATGCGATTCCAATGTCCGTACCAGCTGGCCGCGTTTGCCCTCCGGGCGCAGTGCCGCGTCGACCTCGAAGAACGCTTCCGCAGCGAACCGCATCATTTCGCCGGCGACCCTGGCCGCGGTGGAGAGATTGTCGTCGACTCCCCCCTTCGAGCCCTCCCCGACGAAGATGATGTCCACATCGCTGACGTAATTCAGTTCGCGCGCACCGCATTTGCCCATCGCGATGATGGCGATCCGCGGGGTCGGGCCGTCTCCGCACACCACCCGGTTGGCCACGGTCAGGGCGGCACCGAGTGCGGCGTCGGCCAGATCGGACAGGTGCGCCCCGACGGTGACGAATGGCAGCACCGGTTCGTTCTCCACCGTGGACGCGACGTCGAGCGCGGCCAGCACCAGGATCCTGTCCCGGTAGAGACTCCGTAGTGGCGGCACGGCTGTCGTTGTGTCCCTGGCAATTTCGACTTTCTCAGCGGCCGCGGTGAAATCCTCGCACAAGTCGTGTGCAGTCGGGAGTTCCACGTCGCCGGCCAGCAGACGCCACGACTGCGGATGTGCCACCAGATGATCGCCGAGGGCTACCGATGAGCCCAGGACACCGAACAACCTCCCCCGCAGCGCGCAGTCTGTGAGCAGTTCGGAGTTCAGCTCGTGCCAGTCGCTGCCGAGCGCGTCGGCTAGCCGCACCATGGCCAGCAAAGCGATGTCGGCGTCCGGCGCGCGCGACAGCGACCACAGCAGTTCGACGTGTTCGTCGGTGTTCCAGCCAAGCCGATCCAGCTCCGCCAGCGCCTGCGGCTGCATCAACCCGAGCCGGCCGACACTGGGCAGCTTCGGGCGTTCGGTAGCGGGTTTGGCCACGCCCCCGACGTTACAGCGACAGATACGTCTTGAGTTCGTAAGGCGTGACGTTGCTGCGGTAGGTTTCCCACTCCGCGTGCTTGTTGCGCAGGAAATAGTCGAATACGTGCTCCCCCAACGCTTCCGCGACCAGCTCGGAGCTCTCCATCACCTGCAGCGCGTTGCCGAGGCTGGACGGCAGCTCACGGTAGCCCATGGCGCGGCGTTCCTCGGGGGTCAGGTTCCACACGTTGTCCTCGGCCTGCGGCCCCAGCACGTACCCCTTCTCCACCCCCCGCAGCCCGGCCGCCACCAGCACCGCGAAGGTCAGGTAGGGGTTGCACGCCGAGTCGGGGCTGCGCACCTCGATGCGCCGCGACGAAGCCTTGCGCGGGGTGTACATCGGCACCCGTATAAGCGCCGAGCGGTTGGCCGCACCCCAGGACGCCGCGGTGGGCGCCTCATACCCGTGCACCAGGCGCTTGTACGAGTTCACCCACTGGTTGGTCACGGCGCTGATCTCGCTGGCGTGCTCGAGGATGCCCGCGATGAACGACTTGGCCACCTCGGAGAGCTGCAGCGGGTCGTCGGCGCTATGGAAGGCGTTGGTCTCGCCCTCGAACAGGCTCATGTGGGTGTGCATCGCCGAGCCCGGATGCTCGGCAAACGGCTTGGGCATGAACGACGCTCGCACGCCGGCGGCGAGCGCCACCTCCTTGACGACGTAACGGAACGTCATCACGTTGTCGGCCATCGACAGCGCGTCGGCATAGCGCAGGTCGATCTCCTGCTGGCCAGGTGCGCCCTCATGGTGACTGAATTCCACCGAGATGCCCATCTGCTCCAGCGCTTCGATGGCGTGCCTGCGGAAGTTCGGCGCCGCGTCGTGCACGGCTTGATCGAAGTAGCCGCCGTTGTCCGCGGGTATCGGCACGGAGCCGTCGTCCGGTCCCGGCATCAGCAGGAAGAATTCGATCTCCGGGTGCACGTAGCAGGAGAAGCCGAGATCGCTGGCCTTGGCCAGTTGGCGGCGCAGCACATGGCGGGAGTCCGCCCACGACGGCGAACCGTCGGGCATGGTGATGTCGCAGAACATCCGCGCCGAATAGTGCCGACCGTTGCTGGTGGTCCACGGCAGCACCTGAAAGGTCGACGGGTCGGGCCGGGCCACGGTATCCGATTCGTAGACCCGGGCGAACCCCTCGATCGACGCGCCGTCGAACCCGATACCTTCTTCGAAGGCTCCCTCCAGCTCCGCGGGCGCGATCGCCACGGACTTGAGGTATCCGAGCACGTCGGTGAACCACAGCCGGACGAACCGGATGTCGCGCTCCTCCAGCGTGCGCAGCACGAATTCCTTCTGGCGGTCCATGACCGCAGCGTAGGCACTGGCTGTTAAATCTGTGTTACGCAGTTAAAACGGTTGCGCAGAACCGGACGTGATTCAGTGATGTCATGAGCACCGCCTCCCCGTCCCATCCGAAACCATCGCTGGGAGCCTTGCAGGAGCTGCGGACGCTGGCCGCGGCGTTGCGCGAGGTCGACGCGGCGGCCACCGCGGCCGAGTGGGGTGACGACGCCGCGTTGGCGGTGGTGGCCAGGCGCGCTGCGACCGAAGTGGCGTTGCTGCCACAGATTGCGCGAAGCGATGTGGCCGCCGCCGGCGCCAGCCCGCAGTGGCTCGCCCGCGTCGAGGATTACGCGCGTGGCGTGTCGGCAACCCGGGGGCTGACACCGACTCCGGAGGAGGCCGCGGCAAACGTGGTCGTGGCGGTACGGCTGGCCCGCGCAGCGATTGCCGAAGCGGTGACACAGGTGGCACTGGCGCATCGGGTGATCCCGGAGGCCAGCCTGATCAGGATGATCCGGGGCATCGGGCCGGTGCTGCAGGGTCTGCGCCGCGACGTGGGCGCCGAAGTGCGCCACATCGTGTTCGACCGGCCACGCACGATCCTGCTGCGGACCGTCATCACGCTGGGCACAGCGCTGGGGCTGGTCGGCTTCTACCATCTGACGGGCTGGACCCGCTACGACGCCGGCCGGCTCACGCTGTACCTGTTCTCGGCCGTCGTCGGCAGCGTCGTCTGCACGAATGCCCTGTGTTTCGAAGCCGAGCGGGTCCGCGGCGCCCTGTCCGACGGTGGCAGCATCTGGCGGATCCTGGTCACCAAGAACGTTGCGATTGCGGCGATGGTGATCGGTGCCGGACTGCCGGTGATCGCGGTGCTGACGGCCACCCGGGAGGGCAATCCGATCTCGATGATCGATCAGCTGCTGACCATGGTGTTCATCTGGCTGGGTGTCGGCAATGTGTTGTCGGTGGTGTTCCCGCTGCGCCAGGAACCGGTCTCGGCACGGCTGCATGACGGCACCTGGCGGTCCTACCTGTTCTCCTTCGCACTGTCTTACGGTGTCGGCCTGACAGTGAACCTGATGATCTACTGGCGGCTGTGGTCCAGGCAGACCGCGGCTGACGAGCTCGCGGGTGGCGACTGGGCTGCGTTTGCGCTGGTGCTGCTCAGTGCGGTGACGAGCTGGGCATTGTTGACGGTATTCGCCGCGGCGTGCAGCAGCGAACCCCGGCTGCGCGGGCTGCTGTCCCGCGAGATGGTGGCCTACCGCGCGAGCTGATCAGCGCCGCGACGCGGGCTCAGCACTGCAACCCGTTGGGCGGAGATACCTGGTCGACGAAGAAGCGCAGCACCGAGGTGTCCACGCAGGCGTTGCCGTTGAACACCACGGTGTGCTGGGAACCGTTGAACGTCACCAGCGCTGCGTCGAGTTGCCGGGCCAGGTCGACCCCGGCCTGATAGGGCGTGGCCGGGTCCCCCGTGGTCGACACCACGACGATCCGTCCCGGTCCGAGACCGTGCAAGGCATGCGGTGTCGATGTTGGCGGCACGGGCCACAGCGCGCAGATGTCGCGCGGCGCGTAACCGGTGAACTGGCCGTAGGACAGGAACGGTGCCACCGTCCGGATGCGCCGGTCGGCGTCGGCCCACACCGCCGGATCGGTCGGGTATTGCGCGTCGACACAGCGGATCGCGGTGAACGCGTCCTGCAGGTTGGCGTAATGGCCGGTGCTGTCGCGGTGCTGGTAGTCGTCGGCGAGCAACAGGAGGTCGCCGGGGTCGGTGCCGCGCTGCAGCCCGAGCAGGCCGCTGGTCAGGTAGAGCCAGTATCGCGCCGAGTAGAGCGCGTTCCCGGTCCCGATGGTGGCGTCCTGGTAGCTCAGGCCACGCGGGTCCGACGTCGCCGCGGGATGCTCCACCAGCGGATCGACGAGTTGGTGATAGCGGGCGACGAACTGGGTCGGGTCGGTGCCCAGCGGACATCCGGACGATTGCGCACAGTCGGCCGCATAGGCGTCGAAAGCCTTTTGGAAAGCGGCCATCTGGCGGATGTTCTTGGTGATCGGGTCCAGGCTCGAGTCGACGGCGCCGTCGAGCACCATCGTCCGCACCCGGTCGCCGAACTTTGTGGCATAGGCCGCGCCCAATTGGGTCCCGTAGGAGAACCCGAGGTAGTTGATCTGCTGCTCACCGAGCGCCGCGCGGACGGCATCCATGTCGAGCACCGTCGATGCCGTGCCGACGTTGGCCAGGAACGGCGCCCCCATGCGATCGAGGCACTGCTGGGCAAGCTGTCGGTACAGCCCTTCGATGTGAGCCACTCCGGCCGGGCTGTAGTCGACCATCGGTTCGCGCCGGTAGGCATCGAACTCGGCGTCGGTGCGGCAGCGCAGCTGCGGGGTGGAGTGCCCGACGCCGCGCGGGTCGAATCCGACCAGATCGAATCGGCGACCGATGTCCGTGCCGGCCAACGCCGCACCCATTCCGGCGACCGTGTCGACAGCCGATGCGCCCGGACCGCCGGGGTTCACCATCAGCGTGCCGATCTTCTCTCCGCTGGCGGGGATCCGGATCACAGCCAATTGTGCTTGTGCGCCTTGCGGATTCGCCGCATCATTCCAGTCCACAGGTACCGTGACGGTGCCGCACTCCGCAGTCGGGATGGTCGACGCGTCTACCCACGGTGTGCAACTTCCCCAGACGGGCGGCTGCCCGTAAGGTGTCTCGGCCGCGCCATCGGGCGTCGCGTGGGCGACGGGGCAGGTGACCGCGAGCATCACTGTCAGCATCGCTCCCACCCACCGCACGGCTGACATGCTCCCACACCGCAGATGGTCGACCGGCGGTGGACACCGAGCGGAGACCAATCGGCAACCCGAAGGTGACCTGCGCCCCCCGAAGATCAGCAGCGAGAGTCCGGCGGCGGCAGTTTCACGTCGATCAAATAGGTCGCCGCGATGTCGTCGACGCACTTGTCTCCCTGGAACACCACGGTGTGCTGGGTGCCGTCGAAGGTCAGCAGGCCGCCGCCGAGTTGCTGCGCGAGATCCACCCCCGCCTGATACGGCGTGGCCGGATCGTTGGTCGTCGAAACCACCAGCACCGGAGGCAATCCCGCGACCGAGATCTTGTGCGGTGTGCTCGTCGGCGGTACCGGCCAGAACGCACAGGTACCCAGCGGCGCGTACCCGGTGAACTGGCCGTAACTCATGAACGGGGCGACCTCACGCAGCCGTCGGTCCTGCTCGACGACCGTGGCCCGGTCGGTGATCGGTGGTTCGTCCACGCAGTTGACCGCCACCCGGGCATCGGTCGAATTGTTGTAGTGCCCCTTGGCATCCCGACCCATGTACAGGTCGGCCAGGGCCAGCATGAGATCGCCATTGCCGTTCTTGATGCCCGTGAGCGCGTCGGTGAGGTGTCGCCACAGATTCGGTGAGTACAGCGGCAGGATGGTGCCGACTATGGCGTCGCTGTAGCCGAGGCCGCGCGGATCCCGGGTCTTCGCCGGGTGCTGGACCAGCGGATAGACCAGGCTCTTGTAGACGTCGGTGGCCTTGGCCGGGTCGGTGCCCAGCGGGCAGTCCGGGCTCTTGGCGCAATCGGCGGCGTAATTGTCGAAGGCCTTCTGGAACGCCGCCGCCTGGCGAATGTCGGCCTCCACCGGATCGGCATCGGGGTCGACCGCACCGTCGAGGATCATGGCGCGGACTCGCTGCGGGAACTGCTCGGCGTATTCCGAACCGATCCGGGTGCCGTACGAGTAGCCGAGGTAGGTCAGTTTGTCGTCCCCCAGCGTGGCGCGGATGGCGTCGAGATCCTTGGCGACGTTGTTGGTTCCGACGTTGGCCAGGAAGTCGAGGCCCATCTTGTCGACGCAGCGCTGGACGAACGCCTTGGTCTCGCTATCCAGATGCGCCACTCCCTCGGGCGTGTAATCCACCGTCGGATCGGCTCTCATCCGGTCGTTGTCGGCGTCGGAGTTGCACCACAGCGCCGGATTCGACAAGTTCACCCCGCGCGGGTCGAACCCGACGAGGTCGAACCGGTCCCGCACCGACTGAGGCAGGCTCGGCACGAGCGATACCGCGGACTCCACGCCGGATTCACCGGGGCCGCCCGGGTTGATCACCAGCGAGCCGATTTTCTTGCCGGTGGCCGGGAACCGGATCATCGCGATCTGTGCGACGTCACCATCGGGCTTGCTGTAATCGACCGGGACCGACAGCCGCCCGCACTCGGCTCCCGCCGGGATGCTGACGTTGTCGCCGGACCCCGCCGAGCACGGCAGCCACTGCACGGGCGTGCCCGGCCTGGGCATCGCGACCCTGGCCCGACCGTCGATCACCTGGGTACAGCCCGCGACCGCCAGTAGCGCGACCGCCAGCAGTGCGCCGACGGAGAACCTGACCTTCATGGCACCACATGCTGCCATGGAGGTCTATCATCGCAGGCCGGGCCCACTGCTCAATGGCACACAACAACTCGGGACAGGCGGATGCGTGGCGCGCCCACACCGGGTGGTCGAGATTCAGCCCGACTGTCCACTTGTGAGCAAATCCACTCAGCGCGCCTTTTACCTTCGTCGGCGCTGATGGCAGACTGATAAACGTCAGACGAACCCGGGGACCCAACAGCGGCCTCGAGGATTCGAACCGACCGCTACGAGGGACAATGATGTCTGAACAAGCTGTATACGGTGCTGCCGGCTCCACCGGAGAAAAGCCCCACGCCACATCTACCAGCGCGACCCGCACCAAAGTCCGCACTCTGACGCTTCAGAAATGGAAGTCCGAAGGCCACAAGTGGGCGATGCTCACCTGTTACGACTACTCCAGCGCACGTGTCTTCGACGAGGCGGGCATCCCCGTGCTGCTCGTCGGCGACTCTGCGGCAAATGTGGTGTACGGCTATGACACCACCGTCCCGATTTCCATCGACGAGTTGATCCCGTTGGCGCGCGCTGTCGTCAAAGGTGCGCCGCACGCGATGGTGGTAGCCGACCTGCCGTTCGGCAGCTACGAGAGCAGCCCGGCGCAGGCGCTGGCGACCGCGATCCGGTTCATGAAGGAGACCGGCGCCCAGGCCGTGAAGTTGGAGGGCGGCGAGCGGATGGCCGAGCAGATCTCGACGCTGTCGCGGGCCGGCATTCCGGTGGTCGCGCACATCGGGTTCACTCCGCAAAGTATCAACGGGCTGGGCGGATTCCGGGTGCAGGGCCGCGGCGACGCGGGCTATCAGACCGTCCACGACGCGATTGCGGTGGCAGAAGCCGGCGCGATCGCCGTGGTGCTGGAAATGGTGCCCGCGGACTTGGCGACTCAGATCACCGGCAAGCTGACTATTCCCACGGTCGGCATCGGCGCGGGGCCCAACTGTGACGCCCAGGTGTTGGTGTGGCAGGACATGGCCGGGCTCACCAGCGGAAAAACCGCCAAGTTCGTCAAGAGATTTGGCGATGTCGGTGGCGAACTACACCGTGCCGCAACTCAATACGCGGATGAGGTGGCGGCGGGAGTATTCCCGGCCGAAGAACACAGCTTCTAACTTCTCAGGGGCGGTATGGCAGGCTTATGGCATCCGATTCCGGTGCACAGCGGAAGGTGAACATGGCCCCCAAAAAGCCGACCCGGCACACCGAGGTTGAGCGGAAATTCGAAGTCACCGAGCACACTGTCGCACCCTCCTTCGCCGGATTGTCGGTGGTGGCGCGGGTCGAGCGGGTGCCCGAGCAGCTGCTCGACGCCATATATTTCGACACTCCGAACCGGGACCTCGCCGCGCACCGGATCACGCTGCGCCGCAGGACCGGCGGCACCGACGCGGGCTGGCATCTCAAACTGCCCGCCGGCCCTGATGCCCGCACCGAGGTGCATTCCCCGCTCGGTCCTTCCGACGACACGGTGCCCGAGGAGCTGCGCGACATCGTGCTGGCGATCCTCCGGGAGAGGCCGCTCAGCCCGGTCGCTCGGATCACCAACCGGCGCAATATCGACGTCCTCTACGGGCCGGACGACACCGCGTTGGCGGAGTTCTGCGACGACCAGGTGACCGCCTCCGCCGGAGACGGCGACGAACAGCAGTGGCGGGAATGGGAGCTGGAACTGCTCACGCAGCAGCCGGAACCCGATCTGCTGGATCGGTTGGCACATCGCTTGTTCGACGCCGGCGCCAAGCCCGCCGGGCACGGCTCCAAGCTGGCCCGGGTGCTGGACTCGGCGGGCGAGGCCGCCGAGGTGCCTGCCGTGCCGGCCGATCCGATCCACCGTGCGATCGCCGAGCAGATCGACCAGCTGCTGGTGTGGGACCGCGCGGTGCGTGCCGACGCCTATGACTCGGTGCACCAGATGCGGGTGACGACGCGCAAGATCCGCAGCCTGCTGCAGGAGTCCAAGGATTCGTTTCCGCTGGCCGACGACGGCTGGGTCCTCGACGAGCTGCGCACGCTCGCCGCCGTACTGGGCGTGGCCCGTGACGCCGAGGTGCTCGCCGAGCGCTATCAGCGCTCGCTCGACGCGCTGCCCGCGGAACTCGTGCGCGGTCCGGTGCGGCAGCGGCTGGTGGACGGCGCCAACCGGCGTTACGCCGCAGGGTGGAAACGCGCACTGCTTGCAATGCGTTCCCAGCGTTACTTCCGTCTGCTCGACGCGCTGGAGGAGCTCGTGGGCGCCGAGCCCCCGACCGAAGCGGGCGAAGACCGGGCGCCGTTGACCATCGACTCGGCTTACAAGCGAGTCCGCAAGGCAGCCAAGGCAGCTGCCGTGGCCGGCGACCCTGAACACGACGACCACAACGAGGCACTGCACCGGATCCGCAAGGGCGCCAAGCGGCTTCGCTACACCGCGGCGGCCACTGGGGACACCAAGGTCTCCGAGTGCGCCAAGGTCATCCAGACCCTGCTCGGCGACCACCAAGACAGCGTCGTCAGCCGCACCCACCTGAGCGCCCAGGCCGAGGCGGCGCACACCGCCGGTGAGGACACGTTCACCTACGGTCTGCTGTACCAGCTGGAGGACGATCTCGCGCAGCAGTCGCGCGCACAGCTCGACGACGCACTCAAGCGCCTCGATAAGGCGGTCCACAAGCGTCACTAGTGGGCGAACGAGTTGGCCGGTAAGCCGGATTCTGTTCCTCACCGGGGCTAGCCCGGTGAGGCGGCGGCCATCCATCTGGACACACCGTCGCCGGGTGCCTCAAGCGGCCTACCCGCAGGCTCGGGCGAGCAACCCTCAAACGCCTGCGCGGCCGCAACCAGGTTGCGGCCTTCTTGGCCTTGCTTCGGGTGGGGTTTGCCTAGCCACCCCGGTCACCCGGGGTGCTGGTGCGCTCTTACCGCACCGTTTCACCCTTACCATTTCTGGCGGTCTGTTTTCTGTGGCACTTTCCCGCGAGTCACCTCGGATTGCCGTTAGCAATCACCCTGCTCTGTGAAGTCCGGACTTTCCTCGACACCCGAAGGTGCCGCGGCCGCCTGGCCAACTCGTTCGCGCCGATCACCGTACCCTCAAGCCCATGCCGCGGGTACCACCGGCCCGTCATCCGCAGTGGTTGAAAGGTCTCGCCGGCGTGCGCACCTGGACCGTCAGCGAGACTAGGCCGCCGGTGCGCACCGCGCGAACTCAATCGCGACCTGCAGTTCGGTCACGCTTTCGTACACTTCGACAGGCCCCGGTGGCGGCGGCGCGGTCGAGCGGTAGCGCGCCCCGGTGGGAGTCACGAATTCAGCTGCGTGAACACCATTTTCGTCATCGGTGGTCACGTTCCATCCCGGTGATTCCTTGACGTAATTGCACCGTTCACACTCACCGAGACCGTTGAGGGCACTGGTCGGGCCGCCGTCGGCGTGGGGTTGTGCGTGGTCGCGGTGCCGGATCGGCGCATCGCAGTACGGGGTTCGGCAGGTCTGGTCCCGCAACCCGATGAATTTCGCCAGGCTCTTGGGGAACAACCGCGACCGTGACTCCATCGCCACCAACGCACCGGACTTCGGATGCCGGTAGAGCCGCCGCAGCGTCGCCCGCGACCGCTCGTCGGCTACCGCATCGCTCACAAGGGAACGGGCCACTGCCGCAGGCACGGGACCGTATCCTTCGACCACGGCCGGACTGTCGTCGTCACCGAGCAGCGTTTGATCGGAAATGATCAGATTGACTGCGACTGGTTCGGCCGTTTGAGCGGGGTGACCGGTCACGCGGTCCACCACCGTATCCGCCATTACCTGGCCGCGGGTTCGGTCGTCGAAAGTGGAGTCCGCGGCACGCTTCAACGCTGCATACACACCGACGCCCTGTGCCACCGGTAGCAGCACCCGCACGACCGTCATGGCGTCGGGCGCCGGCCGGATCGTGACTGTTCGATCTTCCGCCGCCTTCGCTGCCCGGTCGACGATGGCCTGCGGATCCAGACGATAGGCAATCGTCTTGGCCTGCGCCTCAATCCGCTTGTCCCCCATACCTTCGAGCTTGGTGACATCGCCACACATCTCGGCGTCCAATGCGCGCCGGTCCTCCACGGTCAGGCATGCCGACTCCCGCACGATCAACGTGGCCCGCCACTCCGAGAGCACACCGCACTCCAACGCTGCCAGGGTGTGCGGCATCTCGTAGACCAGTGCCTTGGCGAACCCGAGATGTCGACTGCCGCACGTCGGCGAATCGTGGCGAGCCAGCGCGATCTCCGAAGCCACCCCGCGACCCCGTTTGGCCCTGGGCACTCCTGCGGCCGCCTCGTCGGCGCGACGCTTCTCGTCCAACAGCGCCGCACACCGAGCCTGTCCGGCAGCCGCCGCTGACTTCGCCCGCTCTAGTTCCTCGATCCGCCGATGCAGCGCCGCCTCGTCAGCATCCAGGCTGACCTGCGCCAACTCAGCGATATCGAACATACGAGCGATACTACTCGCAACCCCCGACAACAGGCTCAGCTCATGCGCTGCAGCACGATCACATTGTCCACGAGCGTGCCGTGCCGCCCGTCAGGCCCGGTGGCCTCCCGTTCGACCGCGTCCACCCGGAGCCGCTGCCATTGGCCGGCGGGAAGATCCAACTCGTCGACAACCTCGGCTGCGGTGGGGAACGGAAATTCATGCACATGCGCGGGTGCCCACGGGGGTGCGGCACCGTGATCGACGATGACCAGCCGGCCACCGTGGCCGACCACTTCGGCCGCACGGCGCAGCAGCCGGGCGCGGTCCCATGGCAGCGGGGACTGCAGAAAGCTCGCCGACACAAGGTCGAACGGGCCGGCCGGAAGCGATTCGGACAAGTCGTGGCGTTCGAACGAAATCCGTTCTGCCACCCCACGTTCCGCGGCGTCGACGGACGCCCGTTCCAGTGCGGTCGGCGAGATGTCGACACCCACCACCTGCCAGCCGTGTCCGGCCAGCCACATGGCGTCACCCCCTTCGCCACAACCCAGATCGAGCGCGCGCCCTGGCGATAGGTCGGCGACGATGGCTGCCAACTGCTGGTTGACCCGGCCACTCCAGATCCGCTCCTTGGCTCCGTAGTGGTCTTCCCAGAACTGTTGCGTCTCAGGCGTTGACATGTTGACTCCAATCAGGAAAAGGCAGCCCGAATTCGTCGGCAGCCAAACTCTGCACCACCGCTGCGGCGGTCGCCGAACCTGCCGCGATCGCCGCGGCTACCTGGGGCATCTGGCCGGTGAGATCGCCTGCGGCGAAAACCCCGGGGACCGACGTCCGTCCGAGCGCGTCGACCACGACGGCGTCGACGGCGACCCGGCCGGTCGCAGTTTCCACCCCGAGTTGTGCGGCCAGCGCCGAGCGCTGCCGAAGCGTCGCAGCCACCAACAGGCCGCGACGCGGCAACGCGTGCCCGTCGGCGAACCGGATCGCGGCGAGTTCACCGTCACCGCTTTCCAGTTCGACCACGGCGCGCTCGTCGATCCGCACGCCGGCAACGGCGAACCGGCGCAGCTCGTCCTCGTCGAATTCGGCTGGGCCATCGGTCAACACCACGATGTCCTGGCTCCAGTTCCGCAACAGCAGCGCGAGGTGAATTGCGCGTTCCCCACGGGCCAGCACCCCCAGCGGCTGATCGGCGACCTCCCAGCCGTGACAGAACGGGCAGTGGAACACCGAACGGCCCCAGAGTTCAGCCATGCCGGGCAACTCCCGAACCTGGTAGTCCATTCCGGTGGCCAGCAGCACGCGCCGTGCCGACTCGGTCTGACCCGCGTTGAGCCGCACGTCGAACACCCCGTCGATGCGGCGTACCGTCGCGACCTCCCCGTCCAGCACCCGGACCGTCGGATACGACGCGAGCTCGGAGCGGCCCGCGGCGTACAGCTCGGCGGGTGGCCGCCCGTCGTGGCCGAGCAATCCCCCGACCCCGTGCGCCGCTGAATTACTTTGCGCTCCGGCGTCGACCAGCAGTGTGCGCCTGCGAGCCCGGCCCAGCACCAGCGCGGCACTCAACCCGGCGGCACCGCCGCCGACAATGACACAATCCCAGGAATCCTCCATACCCAGAGCTTGCCTAACACCGGTAGACCTGCCAAGCTAATTTGCCATGCAGGCAAACCCCGCCGAGGGTGACGTCGATGCGCTGGTCCGGCGCCGGCTCCGCGAACTGCGCCGTGAGCAGAGGATGACGCTGGAGGATGTTGCCACGCGGGCTCAGATCGACGTGTCGACGCTGAGCCGGCTGGAATCCGGCAAGCGTCGGTTGGCCCTGGACCATCTGCCCCGGTTGGCGACAGCACTGTCGGTCACCACCGACGATCTGCTGCGTGCTCCCGAGACGGAAGACCCACGCGTCAAAGGCAGCTCACACACCCACCACGACATCACCTACTGGCCACTGACCCGGCACGGCCCAGCCGGCGGACTGCACGCCTTCAAGATCCGGATCAGCCCCCGGCGTAAAAAGCCACCCGCCGAGTTTCCCGTTCACGAGGGCCGCGACTGGATGTACGTGCTGTCCGGGCAGCTTCGGCTCATCCTCGGCCAGCAGGATTTCACCGTCAAACCCGGTGAAGCAGTGGAGTTTTCCACCTGGACGCCGCATTGGTTCGGGGTGGTCGACGGCCCGGTCGAGGCCATCACGATCTTCGGCCCGCACGGCGAGCAACTCCACCTGCACGCCTAGCGGTATTTCGGTGAAATATCTGGGTTTGTTTGTCAGCGGGGTTCGACCATGTAGTCGCGACTTTGCCGGCGATAGGAAAACGCCGCTACCACCGAAAATCGGACAGACCCGACCGAGAACGGGGACGTCCACGTAGCCCCACGTAGCCATTGACACACCAGCGACCCTGCATTACGTTCGTCGACGACGAGTTCAGTGGCGCGGCAGGTCCCGGCCGAATGCAAGCGTATGACAGCTCGATGTTGGAGGATATGGCTGGGGCAACAAGGAACTGGAGTATTTGCAGCGCTGGCGATAATATAATCCTTGGCGGCACTGGTAACTTGGCCATCGACATTCTCCCAGCTCAAAGCTTCAACTATTGCTCAGATCGACTTTCCCGCAGTCGGTTGAAATCGACATTATGGAGTTGTTGAGTCGTTCTCTGAGCAACGTTACCGACCCAGATACTTATTGATTATGTTTGTGTCTATCGAATGCTAAATCCATGACAATGTTGGAAAATGTGATATGACGATGACTGAGCCGAACGCAAATAATGCGGAAAAATCGAGCATCGACGATATGAGCATTTCTGTCGTGATGGCGGTCCACACCGAGGAGCGCCTCGAAAATATCAGGGCCGCACTGGAATCGCTTCGTCATCAACATCTCAAACCTCAAGCGGTGATCGTGGCCGTCGACAACAACGATGCGCTGGCCTCTCTCTTGCAAGAGCAATTCGACTGGGTGACTGTCGTTACCAACCGAAACCACAGAGGCGCATCGGCCACGCGCAACCGCGGAGTCGAAGTGGTGGAAACGGAATACACCGCATTCCTGGATGACGATGAGACGGCCGATCCGACTTGGCTGGAGGAACTCACCAGGCCGTTCGACGAACCCGACGTGGTCGGCACTGGCGGAAAATACCGACCGATGTGGCCCACCCAGATGCCCATATGGTTTCCACCCGAGTTCGAGTGGGCGGTCGGGGGGTCGTATGAAGGCTTGCCGACCGTGACGGCGCCGGTTCGAAATGTTTGGTCGGGCAATATGGCAGTGCGAACCGAAAGCTTCCGCAAGGTGGGCGGGTTCAGTGTCGACTTCGGGAAACGCGGGACACTACCTCAACCGGAAGACACTGATCTCTGTATACGTATGGCAGCCGCTACCCAAGGTCATTGGATGTACGTCCCCGCAGCTACTATCAATCACGTCGTCCCGCCGTCGCGCGCCACGTTCAGGTTTTTTGTCTCTCGCTGCTTCACCGAGGGGAGCGGCAAAGCGGCGATGAGGAACAGGCTGGAGTCTGAGTCCATCATCGACACGGAACGTGATTATGCGTGGACGGTGCTTCGTACGGCCATGCGGCGACTCTGTTCGCTTCAGTGGGGCGAAACGCTGCAGGGTCTCGTCATTCTGCTCGGTCTGACTAGCGCTGCTTCGGGCTACATTCTGGTCCAGTTCAAACGGATGACGTCACACCGAGGTCGAAGTAGCTAGCCGCTCCTGAATAACGTGCCATCAAAACGAATGCCGTTGCTGCTATTGCGGCAGTGGATCGAGCATCGTGACGTGGTCCCCGTCCCACCGGTATCGCACGCTTGTGACCACGCCGTCCTGGCAGGCCCCACAGCTCTGTCCGTGTCGGTAATCGAGAACGACGGTGTCGTCGGTGGTTTGCGACGCATTGAACGACGTGTAGCCACGTGCCACCGCGGTAGCAGTACCCACATACGATCCGTTATGAAATATCAGTGCAGTTACCGGCGAGCTGCCGGTGGCTCTTTCGACGGATACGAGAGCCGTCGACAGCGGTGCACACTCGTTGTAATTTCCCGCGATGTAGCGAGGGTCGGCATCCCACATCCAGTCGGTCCCCGGGTACGGTGGCAATTGCTTGATTGCAGCAATCACCGACGGCGCACCTAGGTTCACCTCGCAAGGCTCTGGAGCGGCGGCAGCCGACCCCGGCATCGCGATCATGGTCGCAGAGACCATCACTGAGACAAGTCCAGGCCCACAAGCGATGAGCTTCATACTTCTCCTTATTCACGAAAATTGTTGATTGACAACGCATTACAACGGAAGTACCACTATCTCCATGGCCTGATCGGCGTCGTTTCCTTCACCGACGATGTACTTGCACATCGTGGTGCCGCGCATACCACCGGCCATCGTGAAATCAGTGTCGCAGTGGTAGCGCCTGAGCGGTGATGACGCTGGCAGCCGCGGAATGCTGTCGCCGCCCAGCACCTGAGCGAAGTGGTCGTTCAGGACGGCCCGGGCCTGGTCACAACTTGGACCACCCGCGTCGATCATCAAAGTGCCCGTCTTCCGCGAGTTGGGGTAGGCCAGCTCACCGCAGCTGACCTCGTCAGCATTCGCCGTCGGTGCCCACGCCAAACACCCGACAATCGCAATCGCCAGGGCCATTCCCGCGCCCGCTACATTCGCGGTCCCATGTCTCATCTTTCGCACCTTCCCGCCTTGCGATAGTCCGCCATCTAGCTCTAGCCGTTGTTTCTATCACCACGACACGGGATTGCGGTCGGCCAACTGAGCAGTTAGCCATCGTTGACAGCAAACTTCGTACCTTCGACGGACAGGGAGCGCCCTGCTCACCAACCGGCACCTGCACGCTAGAGATCGCTACAGGTAGGCGGTTTGGTTCACCAGCCGTACCGACGACGCACCGTCATCGTAGAACTCGGCGATCGACAACGACGCCAGATCGAGGTGTAACCGGTAGAGGATGCCCTCGCCGGCGTCGAGCGCGAGCCGCAGCACGGTCTTGATCGGTGTCACATGCGACACCACCAACACCGTGGTCGCGCCATGCTCGGCGATGATCCGATCGCGTGCCCGACGCACCCGGTCGGCGACCGCGTCAAAACTCTCCCCACCGGGCGGCTCCACGCTGGTGTCACGCAGCCACCGCCGGTGTATTTCCGGGTCTCGTTGCGCCGCTTCGGCGAACGTCAGTCCCTCCCAGGCGCCGAAATCGGTCTCGATGAGATCGTCGTCGACGGTGACGTCGAGGCCGAGCGCCTTGGCGGTGGTCGCAGCGGTGTCGTAGGCCCGTTGCAGCGGCGAGGTCACTACTGCGGAAATCCCGCCCTGCGAACCGAGGTAGCGGGCCGCCGCGTCGGCCTGGCGGTGACCGAGCTCGGTCAGTGCCGGGTTACCCCGTCCGGAATACCGCCGCCCGACGGACAATCCGGTCTCTCCGTGCCGCAGCAACAGCAGCCGCGTCGGCGCTCCTGTGGCGCCGGTCCAACCCGGAGGGGCGGGCTTGTCCGCGGATCCCCCTGCCGCAACGGGCTTCTCGGCGGCAGTCGGCCTCCCGGTACCGGCATCCATCGCCTCGTTCGCCAGCCGGTCGGCGTAAGCGTTACTCGCCCGCGGAATCCAGGTGTAACTCACCTGGTCGAAATGCGCCGCCAGCGCTGCTGCTTCCCGTTGCAGCACAGCCAGATCCGGATGTTTGACACGCCAGCGGCCCGACATCTGCTCGACCACCAGCTTGGAGTCCATGGACACTGCGACCTCGTCGGCCCCTGCGGCAGCGGCGGCCTCCAGGCCCGCGATCAGACCGCGGTACTCCGCGACATTGTTGGTGGCAACGCCGATGAACTCGTTGCGCTCGGCCAGTATCGAGGCATGATCGGCGGTGAACACCACCGCCCCGTAGCCGGCCGGCCCGGGATTGCCCCGCGCTCCCCCGTCGGCCTCCACAAAGACTTTCACGGTTTGACCCGCAACAGGATCGCGCCACACTCGGGGCAGCGCAGCACATCGTCATCGGCTGCCGCAGTGATACGGGCGATCTCGCCTCGGTCGATCTCGATTCGGCACGCCCCACACCTTCGGCCCTGCAGCGCCCCGGCGCCGGCACCACCACCGGCCCGCTGTCGCTCATAGAGCCCGACGAGTTCGGCGTCGATCACCTCCACCAGCGCCGCCCGCCGGGCCTGACACACCTCGCGCGTCTGATCGAGTTCCACCATGACGCCGTCGCGCGTATTTTGGGCCTCGGACAGCTTGATCTGCAGTTCGTCGATCCGGGCCAGCTGATCGGACTGCTGGGAGAGCAACTCTTCGCGGCGCTCCATGATTTCCAGCAGGGAATCCTCCAGGCTGGTCTGCCGGCGCTGCAAGGTCTCCAACTCGTGCTGAACCTCGGTGACCTGCTTGGCCGCAACCGCTCCACTGTCGAGCAGCGCACGGTCGCGGTCTTCGCGCTGACGTACCGAGTCGATCTCGGTTTCGAACTTGGCCACCTGGGTGCCCAGATCCTCCAGCGCAATCCCCAGTGCGGCCAGCCGGTCATTGGCAGCACTGTGCTCGGCCTGCGCCTCTTGGAGCCGGTTCTGCTCGGCCAGATTCTTGGCGCGATGGGCGATGCGACCCAGCTCGGCATCCACCTCGGTCAGCTCCAGAAGCGAACGCTGTTGGGATACTGCAGCTTTCATGTTCTTGACTCCCTACGCTCGACTCTCGATATTCCACGGATCGGTACGCACACTGCAGACCCGCACCGGCAGCGCATCACCGAAGTGCCCCCGCAGCACCTCTGCCGCCTGGGAGCACCACGGAAACTCGCTGGCCCAGTGTGCGACATCGACCAGGGCCACCTCTGAGGCCCTGCGGTGCTCATCGGCGGGGTGATGGCGCAGGTCTGCGGTGACATAGGCCTGGACCCCCGCCGCGTCGACCACACCGAGCAGGGAATCCCCCGCTCCCCCACAGACCGCGACCCGCGACACCATGACCGCCGAATCGCCTGACGCCCGCACGCCCCACGAGGTTGCGGGCAGGGCCGCATGCACCCGGGATACGAACGCCGACAACGACTCCGGGTTCGGCAGTGTGCCAATCCGACCCAGCCCGACATCACTCGGAACGGGTGCCAGCGCAATGATGTCGAAGGCGGGTTCCTCGTACGGGTGTGCAGCGCGCATTGCGGCCAGGATGCCGGCCCGTAGCCGTGACGGCGCGATCACCTCGACCCGGTCTTCGACGACCTGCTCGACGGTTCCGACCTGACCGATCGCCGGATCAGCGCCGTCGTGTGGCAGGAATTGTCCGGTCCCGGCAACACTCCAGCTGCACTGCGAATAGTCACCGATACGCCCAGCGCCCGCGGTGAACAGCGCTGCACGCACCGCAGCGGCGTCAGATGCCGGGACGAACACGACCCACTTGTCCAGGTTCGGGCCGGCCGCCACAGGTTCAAGTACGCCTTCCACCCGCAGCCCGAGCGCTTCGGCCAGCGCGTCGGACACCCCGGGTGAGGCCGAATCGGCGTTGGTGTGCGCGGTGAACAAGGCGCGGCCGGTACGGATCAGGTGGTGCAGCAGCGCACCTTTGGCGGTGTTTGCGGCGACCGTGTCCACCCCACGCAGCAGCAGTGGATGGTGGGCCAGCAGCAGGCCACGCTCAGGCACCTCAGACACAACGGCGGCCGTGGCGTCGACCGCGATGGTCACCGATTCGACTGTCTCGTCGGGGTCACCGCACACCAAGCCAACGGAATCCCAGTCCTGCGCCAACCCCGGTGGATACGCGGCGTCCAGCACCGTGATGACATCAGCCAGTCTGACGCCGGGCAACCGCGTGCTCATCTCAACACCTCCGTCACCGCGTCCACCAATACCGGCCACTCCGCCCGAACCGCAGCCCGCAGGTAGTGACCCGGTAGGCCAACGAACGTATCGCAGCGCCGCACGGCAATACCTTTGCTTTCCAGATGCTTTCGCATCAGCTCCGCATCCGGCACGGCGAAGAGCACGAACGGGGCCGCCCCGGCGACCACGTCGAGGCCCAGGGCACGCAGCGCGGCGGTCATCTCGGTGCGCAACGCAGCCAGCTTGCGGGCTCCCGCTTCGGCTTCGGCGATCGCCGCCGGTGCGCTGGTCGCAGCGATCGCCTCCAGTTGCAGGGTGCCCAGCGGCCAGTGGGCACGCCGGGCGGTGAGGCGGGCCAGCACCCCGGGCGCGCCGAGTGCGTACCCGACCCGAAGTCCGGCGAGCGCCCACGTCTTGGTCAGGCTCCGCAGCACCAGCACGTCGGGCAGCGCGTCGCCGGCCAGCGACTCCGGCTCGCCGGGGACGGCATCGGCGAACGCCTCATCGACCACCACCAGGCGCCCGGGCCGCCGCAGCGCGAGGATGTCCTCACGGGAGTGCAACACCCCGGTCGGATTGGTCGGGTTGCCCACCACCACGAGGTCGGCCTCGTCCGGAACGACGGCGCCATCCAACGTGAACGGTGCCGACAGCACCACGTGGTGAACAGGCACCCCGGCGGCGGTCAGGACGGCCTCCGGTTCGGTGAACGACGGCGCGACCAGGGCGGCCAGCCGCGGCCGCAGCTCCGCCAGCAGCGCAATGCCCTCAGCACCGCCTGCGAGCAGCGCAACGTCGGATTCACGACGGCCGTGCCGGGCCGCGACCGCGGACACCGCGCGCCGTTCGTCGGCCACGCTGGGATAGCAGCCCAGATCAGCCAGCCGGGCCGCCAACCGCGCGGTCAGCCAGTCCGGTGGCGCCCCGGCACGCACGTTGACCGCGAAGTCCAGCTGCCCGGGCAAGGCGGCCTGGTCACCGTGGTAGCGAGCGGCCGCGCGGGTTGGACTTGCCACAGCACGACAGTAGTGGTCGGGCCACTGTCTCGGGCATCGGGGAGAATGGGTGTGTGACTGGTCCTGCAACTAACACGTCGGCCGCTACGCGCCCCCAGCTGGTGCTGTTCGACCTCGACGGCACCCTGACCGATTCTGCCGACGGAGTCGTGTCCAGCTTCCGCCACGCGCTGGCCCAGATCGGCGCTCCCGTCCCCGAGGGTGACCTCGCCAGCCTCGTCGTCGGCGCGCCCATGCATTACACGCTGGGCGGAATGGGTCTGGGTGACGATGCCGACGCCGCGATCGCCGCCTACCGCGCCGACTACACGAGCCGCGGCTGGGCTATGAACCGGCTGTTCGACGGTATCGAGCCGCTGCTCGTCGATCTGCAGAAAGCCGGGATCCGGCTGGCGGTGGCCACCTCGAAGGCCGAGCCGACCGCGCGGCAGATCCTCGAGCACTTCGGTCTCGACGGGTACTTCGAGGTGATCGCCGGGGCCAGCCCGGACGGCACCCGCGCTGCGAAGGCCGACGTGGTGGCCCACGCGCTGGCTCAATTGCAGCCGCTGCCGCAGCGCGTGCTCATGGTCGGCGACCGCGTTCACGATGTCGAAGGCGCGGCTGAACACGGCATCGACACCGTGGTGGTCGCGTGGGGTTACGGGCGCGACGACTTCGCCGGCCCCGCCGCGCTGGCCGCGCACGCCCATGTCGAGACCATCGAGGCGCTGCGCGAGGTGCTCGGTGTCTGAGCGGCGGGCAGGAGCGCAGCGACCCGGGGATCAGCACGTCCTGCATGTCACGTTCGTGTGCACGGGCAACATCTGCCGGTCGCCGATGGCCGAGAAGATGTTCGCCCACCAGATCGGCCAACGCGGCCTGGCCGACCGGGTCCGGGTGACCAGCGGCGGCACCGGCGGCTGGCATGTGGGCGACGGCGCCGACCGCCGCGCCTGCCTGGTGCTACGGGACCACGGATACCCGAGCGACCACCGTGCCGCGCAGGTCGACGCCGACCACCTGGGTGCCGACCTGGTGATCGCCTTGGGCCGCGACCACGCCCGGATCCTGACGGAGCTGGGGGTCGACGGCGGCCGGTTGCGAATGCTGCGGTCGTTCGATCCGCGCTCGGCAACCCGCACCCCGGATGTCGATGACCCCTACTACGGCAGCCAGGCCGACTTCGAGGATGTCCTGGCCGTGATCGAGGCAGCGCTGCCCGGCCTGCACGACTGGGTCGACGCCACTCTGGCCGAGCGGGAAAGCCCACGCTGATGCGAAGACTGGGGTTCCTGCTCCGGCCGCAGTGGCTGGCGCTGTTCGTCGTGGTGATGGCGTTCGCCTACCTGTGCTTCACCGTGCTGGCGCCGTGGCAGCTGGGCAAGAACACCAGAACCTCGCGGGAGAACAACCAGATCTCGGCCTCTCTGAAAGCCGATCCGGTACCGGTGACAGGCATTCTGCCGCAACAGGATTCGAGCGCCCCCGACGCGCAGTGGAAGCGGGTCACCGCCACCGGCCACTATCTGCCCGAGGCACAGGTCCTGGCCCGGCTGCGGGTCGTCGACGGGGATCCCGCTTACGAGGTGCTGACGCCGTTCGCCGTCGACGGCGGGCCCACCGTACTCGTCGACCGCGGCTATGTCCGTCCTCAGCAGGGCACCTCGGTGCCACCGATCCCGGATGCACCCCGCAACCCGGTGACCATCACCGCCCGGCTGCGGGACTCTGAACCGGTGATCAGCGGCAAGGAGCCATTCCGTGCCGATGGCGCCGAGCAGGTCTATTCGATCAGCACTTCACAGGTCGCCGCCGTCACCGGCGTGCCACTGGCCGGCTCATATCTGCAACTGGTCGAGGACCAGCCCGGCGGCCTCGGCGTTATTCCGCTGCCCCACCTCGACGCCGGGCCGTTCCTGTCGTACGGCATCCAGTGGATCGCGTTCGGCATCGTCGCCCCGATCGGCTTGGGCTACTTCATATTTGCCGAAATCAAGCAGCGGCGCGCCGAACGCGCCTCGCGCCCGCCGACCCCTGAGACTCCCCTGACCACCGAGGAGAAGCTCGCCGACCGGTACGGCAAGCGGCGCTGAGCGCCTTCGATCGCGCAATCGCCACCACCACTGCGACCAACGCGGAAGCAGCTTGGACGGCGCGCGAGAGCCGCACCGCCCGGTCCAGATCGGCGACCTCGGGAATCCGCCCGTCACCCAGCGTGGGCCGGATCTCCAACCGGTGGGCGTACTGCGTCGGACCACCCAGGCGCACCCCCAGCGCCCCCGCGAACGAGGCCTCCGCCACCCCGGCGTTCGGGCTGGGATGACGCGCGGCGTCGTTGCGCCATGCACGCAGCGCAGCTACCGGAGACCCGCCCACCACGGGCGCGCACAACGCGGCCAGAATCCCCGTCACCCGGGCCGGAAGGTAATTGAGCAGATCGTCGAATCGTGCTGCGGCCCAACCGAACCGTTCGTAGCGCGGGGACCGGTGTCCGATCATAGCGTCGAGCGTATTGGCGCCGCGGTACACCAACACGGCGGGCACCCCGCCCACGGCGGCCCACAGCAACGGCGCCACCTGCGCGTCGGAAGTGTTCTCCGCGAGCGATTCCACGGTCGCGCGAGCGATGCCCGACGCGTCCAGTGCCGCCGGGTCGCGCCCACATAACGACGGCAGCAGTTCCCGTGCACCGGAGATATCGTCGGCGGTCAGCAGGCTCGCCATCTGGGCGCCCGCCCGGTTCAACGACGTGCCACCCAACGCGATTAACGTCGCGGCGGCCGTCACGGCCGGCCCGCCTCGGCGGCCCGCCAGCATGCCCAGCAGCCACAGGCCGCTCAGCAGCAGCACGGTATGCCGCAGTCCGGCCGAACGACTGTCGGTGTAGGTCAGGCGCTCCAACCGCGCGGCGACAGTACCGAACCCGGCGACCGGATGGCCGCGCCGCGGATCACCCAGCAGCAGATCGGCGAGATACCCGGCGGCGATACCGGCAGCCCGGCCGTGACACGTCGGCACAAACATGTCGGCAGCGTCTCACAAGTGGTCTACTCGAATTCATGAGGCTGGGTCCCCCACGACAACCGCGCAGGGTGGTCGATCTGCTCAACCCCGCCGCGGTACTGCTGCCCGCAGCCAATGTCATCATGCAACTGTCGGTTCCAGGAGTCGGGTACGGCGTGGTGGAAAGTCCCGTGGACAGCGGCAACGTATACAAGCACCCGTTCAAGCGGGCCCGCACCACGGGTACGTACCTGGCTGCGGCAACCCTGGGCACTGACGCCGATCGGGCGCTGATCCGCGCGGAGGTCAACAAGGTGCATGCTCTGGTGCGCTCGAATGCATCAAGCCCGTTGCCCTACAACGCTTTCGACCCCAAGCTGCAGTTGTGGGTGGCGGCCTGCCTGTACCGGTACTACGTCGACATGCACGAATTCCTGCACGGACCGCTCGATGATGCGTCGGCCGACGCGGTCTATGCTGACGCCCGCACACTCGCCACCACCCTGCAGGTCCGCGAGGGCATGTGGCCCGCCGACCGACAGGTCTTCGACGAGTACTGGAAACAGTCGCTGGACGGTCTGCGCATCGACCCGCCGGTGCGGGAGCACCTGCAAGGGGTCGCCGCAATGGCGTTCCTGCCCGCGCCGCTGCGGCTGCTGGCCGGCCGCTTCAACCTGTTCGCCACCACGGGGTTTCTTCCCACGACGTTCCGGGACCACATGCAGCTGCCTTGGACGCCCGGGCAGCAGCGCCGGTTCGAGCTGCTGCTGACCGGCCTGCGCGTCGCCGACCGGATCATCCCCCGCGACCTATGGGTCTTCATCTACCGGCTGTACCTGTGGGACATGCGTTCCCGGGCCCGCCGGGGCCGCCGTGTGGTATGACGCACGCATGGCATTTCCTGCACTCAACCACGTCGCTGTGACCGTCCGAGACCTCGCCGTCAGCGGGCCCTGGTACCGCGCCCTGATCGGCGCCGACCCAGTGCTCGACGAACGCACCGACGCCGGCTTCCACCACCTGGTGTGGCTGCTCGAAGGCGGCACCCTCTTCGGCATCCACCAGCACGACCAGCCGGCCACCGCCGACGAGTTCAGCGAGTTCAAGGTCGGGCTGGACCACGTCGGCTTCGGTTGCGCCACACGGTCAGACCTAGAAGCCTGGGTCACCAAACTCAACGAATTGGGCATCGAACACGGCGGCGTCGTCGACGCACCGTACGGCTCGGGCCTGAGCTTCCGCGATCCCGACGGCATTGCTTTGGAGTTCTTCGCGCCAGCTGGGTAGGCGGTACTCGGCGCTGTCGTCGGGTGAGCCGATTACGCTGTGTCTGAGAGGTACCGGTTTCCGTGCCACACAGGCGCTCTGCGGTGCTTGAGACCGGGTCGCGCAGCGCAGCGCTACGAGTCTGTTTCCGTGAAGTGGCTGGAGGAGCATATGTCGAGCAGGATGAGAGGGAGGCTCTTCGCCGCTCTGAAGACAGCCGGAATGGCTTCGATATTGGTCGGGGCGCTGGTGCTGGGTACCGGCACCGCGTGGGCGGATCCGGTTCCCGGCGATCCGGGGGTCGTCGCGGGCCCCGGTGCGGGGCAGGACCCGACGCCGTTCATCGGCACGGCGCCATTCGGACCGCCGACGATTTCCCCCGTCAACGGCACGACGGTCGGTGTGGCGCAGCCCATCATCATCAACTTCCCGGGGCTCGTCGATAACGCTGGCGCAGCCGAAAATGCCGTCCACGTCTCTTCGGTCCCGCCGGTTGCCGGCAAGTTCTACTGGATGACGCCCACGCAGTTGCGCTGGCGGCCACTGAACTTCTGGCCCGCGCACACCGCGGTGACCATCAACGCAGGTGGCACAGTGTCCAGCTTCCAGACCGGAGACAGCTTGGTAGCCACGGCCGACGACGCCACGCACCAACTGACCGTCACCCGCAACGGGGCCGTGGAGAAGACCATCCCGATGTCCATGGGCATGACGGCCGGCGGCCACCAAACGCCGAACGGCACCTACTACGTCCAAGAGAAGATGCCCTCCGTGGTGATGGATTCCTCTACCTACGGCGTTCCGGTCAACTCACCGTACGGATACAAGACCACAGTCGAGCTCGCCGTCCGATTCGACGACAGCGGCGACTTCGTACACAGCGCTCCCTGGTCGGTGGCCGACCAGGGCAAGCGCGACGTGAGCCATGGCTGCATCAACATCAGCCCTACCAACGCAAAATGGTTCTTCGACAACTTCGGCGCCGGTGATCCCATCATCGTGACGAACTCCAGTGGCGGTACCTACTCCAGGCACGACGGCTCCAACGACTGGCAAAACTAGCTTCCGGCGCTTCGCGAAGACGAGCGAAGATCCTGCCCAGCTTGGGTGCCAACGGGTCGTCCTGCCGGCGCCAACTTGCCGCCACTTCCCGACCACGTGGCCAGGTAACCTACTGCCGTAGGTTGACCTGTTGGGGGGATGACATGGCAAACGATCTGAACGTCAATGCCGATGGTTTGCGGGTTGCCGCCGTCGCCAGCGACGACGTAGTCGCCGGGTTGACGGGGGTGGCAGCAGCGGCAGTGCACACAGCCCAGCAGCGCCGGGGTGGCCGCGCTGAATGCGGCACTGACTTCGGCGCGTAGCCGCCAGGCAAGGCGGATGTCCGGCCAGGCCGACGACCTTTCGGTCAGCAGCGCCCGGTACGACACCGCAGCCGGCACCGGCGCTAATGCCATAACAACGGTAAGCCTGTGACCCCTGCTACCGGCGGATCCGATGTTTCGTTAACCCGCTCGAAGATCGAAAACTGGGACACCTCCGACCTCACCACAGCGGCCGAGGCGTGGCGGCAAGCAGCCGCCAAGTCCGAAGCGGCGTTCGACCAGCATCGTCAGAACGTCGCGGCACCCGGCGGCACCACCTGGGAGGGCGATGCCAAAGACGCCGCGCTGGACCGGGTGAGTGCAGACCAGGCTGTGGTCGGCAGGCAGGGTGATGTCCTCCGCGAGGGTGCCAGCGTTGCCGAGGACGGCCACCACGACATCCAGGCTGCCAAGCGTGATGTGCTGACCTCGATCAGCGAGGCCGAGGCCGACGGTTTCAAGGTTGCCGAGAACTTGTCGGTCACCGACGGTCGCCGATACGACATCACCACCATTCGAGACCGCAACGGTGCTGCTAAAGAGCACGCCGAAGACATTCTCTGGCGTGCCGAACAGCTCGTCCAGACCGACAGCCTCGTGGGTCGACGACTTGAGGGCAAGGCCAGCGAACTCGACGGGATCCGGTTCGACGGCGAGGGCGACGGGCGCGATGGCGCAGTGCAGCTGGTCGACTACACCATGCCGCAGTCGCCGCAGTTTCCCCTCCCAACTGACAGGCCATGGGAATACAATCTCGACCTCACCAGCACCAGGAAGCTGGACCAGGAAGGCAAGCCCAGCGCGGGCACCATCGCCAGCATTGACGACGTGTGGAAAGAACTCAATCGCTGTTTCAATTGCAATTTTCCCATCGGCGGCGCGCCCAAAGAATTCCCGAAGGTTGGCGACAAACTGCCGCTCTCGGTGGGTATGGGCAGCAACGGACCGAACTTGCCGTTTCCGGTGGAGGTCACTCAGATCGACAAGAGCGCTAGCGAGATAAACATCGAATTCAAGACCCTGCCCGGTCACGTAGACGGTGAGGGTTCGACTATTCACTTCCGGTTCTACGAGTCTGGTGGTGAACTCCATTTAGGTGTGCGAGGCGCAGTCGCGCACGGCCCTGGTGCCATAGATTCATTCCCCAGGGGCCTCACCGCACCGCTCGAGCGTGTGGGCTATACAGCGGTTGCCGGTGCCACCTGGCAACCTTACATCGACCGCCTGACCTCGAATATCGCCGCCGCCGAAGGCGTGCCCGTCGCGAGCATGCGCCCCGAAATTGGTGGTCCTGACATGCCGATCGTCCTACCCAGATAAGGTGATTCAACGATGACGCAGCAGCTTAAATCGGTCGCACTGCGGGTAGTCCTTTTCGCTGTTGGCGTCGGAATAGGAATGTTGCTGTTTCTTGCGTGCAGCATGGCGCTCGGCGTCTTTGGCTTTCCGCCGGGTTACGCGCTCTACAACGGGTATTTTCTCGGTATCGCGGTCTGGGCCGTTATTGCGATAGTGGCGTATCTCCAAACGAAGAACTGGGCACCGGAGTCTCGGTGGAATCTAGCCGCGTTCTTGGCCGGAATCGCTGCATTCCTGCTGGTCGGCGCGATTGGTGTCCTGGTAACGACACCACAGTTTTTGATCTTCTGGCCTAATTAAGGACTCAGCTCGGCCCGACCACCGGCAACCTGAACACCTCGCAGCCATCGGCACTGGCGGGTTCGACCGGCCGCAGCGTTGGCACCCACGCGCCGCAGCGGTCACAGCTGGTGAAGCTGCTCACCGCTACGCGTTCCAGGGCCAGGTCGAGCGCCTGGCGGTTGCTCAGGTGCCGCACGGCAGCCTCCACCTCGGCAGGCGTCCAGCGCGGCGGGGCGCAGCGCCCGCACTGACACCCGACCAGCTGATCAGGCAGGGCCGGTGTCGACATGTCGGCACGTACCTTCGCGCGGCCCAGCTGGGCCAGCCGGCCACCAGAACCGTTGGGGTTGGAGCAGTTCGTCATCGTGGTCATGCCGGGCCGATCTTGCGGCGCATCCAGTCCGGCGGCGGGCCAAGCTTGCCTTCGCGGGCACGGCGGGCGGCGTCCATCGGGGTGACGATATGCATCTGGGCACCGGCTGAATGCACCAGCACGTCGTAGGCGACCACCGCCGCCGCTACCCGATCGGGCTGGTGCTGCCCAGCCTCCCACGCGCACGCCTGGGCCTCGAAGTCGGGCGATACCCAGCCACCCGGCAACGGCCGGTCTCCAGCGCGGCCAGCAGTCCGGTGGCGCGTGCCACGGCATCGCCCTTGCCCCGGTCAGTGCCTTTGGTGGCCATCCGGTCACCCGCACCGGTCTGTTCAGCGTGTACTTGGGCAGCGCCTCGGTGACCAGGCGCGTGTAGGTGGCCCTGGCGGCGAACGCTTCCACGGAGATTTCTGATGCGCCCACGTCGCGCGCCAGCTCAACAGCGCGGCGGCTCCACTGGTCACTGGTGAAATGTCCCAAGATCACCGCCGCCGAGATGGCCACGTGGACACCCGAACAGGCGGCGGCGTTCCGCGCCCACGTGGCCGACGACCGGCTGGCGGCGTGCTGGCTGTTGACGCTGGCCGGGCTGCGCCGGTCGGAGGTGCTGGGCCTGCGCTGGGAAGACGTGGACCACGACGCCGGGACCATCACCGTTGCTCAGGGGCGGGTGGTTGTCGGTGGTGGCACGGTAACCGGTGCGCCGAAGTCCGTCCGCTCCGCGCGGACCCTGCCGATGCCCAGCGATGTGCTGGCGGCGCTGCGGACCTTCAAGACCCAGCAGGCCGAGGAGCACCTGGCGCTCGGTGGTGGCTGGCCCAATACCGGCCTGGTGGCAGTCAATGCGGACGGCTCCCCCATCCGGCCCGAGACCTACTCCAAGGCGTTCGGCGGCCACTGCGTAGCGGCAGGGGTGCCGGTGATCCGGCTGCACGACGTTCGGCACACCGCCGCCACGATGCTGCTCGACGGCGGCACCACACCGTCGGCTACGGCCAAGTGGCTGGGCCACGATCCGGCCATCACCCTGCGGGTGTACGGCCACGTCTACGACGACGCGCTGGCGTCGGCGGGCGATGCGCTGCTGGGCCGGTCACGTGCCAGCGGCAGTGACGACGCCTGACGACTCATTCCTTCGTGTCATCGTCATCGTCGTCGGGCGGAATCTGCACTTCAAACTTGATCTGCCCGTGTTCGTCCAGATCATCCAAGGTCGGCGGTGCCTCCTGGAATTTCGCGGCGAACGACCGAATTGCTTTGCCGTAGAGGGACCGATCTATCACGTCGAACACCTTGCTCATGGGGGTGACGACCGCAATTCCCATGTTCACCAGCTCCGGCGTCACCACTGCCGACGTAATGCCCTTATCCGCGGGGGCGGATTCGATGGGCGCATCCCAGTGCCCTTGGACCACGCCGAGCAGATAGAGCGCTGGCTTGTCATCGCCGCGTCGATATTGGCGAACATTTCCCTCAAGCCGTAAGAGCCCAACGTCCACGAATACCGGCGACCCGCTCAGGCCACCGACCGACCGCGACTCCACCAGGTATGCCTCAATTTCCCCGATCCGTGAGGCGACAGGATCCGTGGGCATCGCGCAGATATTTCCAAACCGCATCATCGGCTCGTTACGTTGCTTGCCGTGGTGCCTGACGAACAGTCCGGCAAACGCAACCTCGTTCCCGATACCGATCTGCTCGGACGCGATCACTTCGGGCGTCGCCGCCAGCTCCGAACCAACACAGCGAATGTCGAACTCTGACGAGTTTGGCAGTGATTCCCATTGACAGAACGCAATGTCGATGACCTCCTCGGATACGTCTGGCTTCATCCACTTTTCGGCCTCGATTTCCACCAACCGGAACCCGCCATCCTTGGTGTTGACACGCAGATATGTCTTCCCGTCGTCGCTTCTCTGTTGGATGTTGGCCACCACGTGAAGCGCCGTCACCACGACGACCCACCGAACCGGCGGCGTTGCCAACCCGAGGAAGAATGCCGTGCCGACAAGGCTTAGGTTCGCCGCCGAACGTGCCATAGACGAAGCAAACGCAGTCCCGGTATACGGGCGATATCAACATGAAGACATTGAACGCCGGGGCACCGACAGCCAACAGCGCCACCGGCAGCGGTGAAGCCTGATCCGTTGGCCAGTTCTTGGCCAGTCGGGGGTTCGCCGGGGCTAAGTACCAAACCGGAAAACCGGCTTCTACCTGGTGATTTGTTGGTGGGCGCGGACGGTATCGAACCGCCGACCGCTGGTGTGTAAAACCAGAGCTCTACCACTGAGCTACGCGCCCCGTCGCAGCACGGTACACGGCACGGCGGCACGACGGGAAATCCGCTACGCGCGTAGCGCCGCCAAGGCCTGTCGCCACGCGGATTGATCGCGTGGCTGACCCGGTTCCATCACCTCGGCGAACCGGATGATGCCCGACCGGTCGACGACGAAGGTGCCGCGGTTCGGATAGCCGGCGTCGTCGTTGAAGACGCCGTAGGCCTGCGCGACGGCGCCGTGCGGCCAGAAGTCGGACAGCACCGGGAAGGTGAAACCGCTTTGGCCGGACCAGATCTTGTGGGTCGGTGGGGGCCCGACGGAGATCGTCAGCGTTGCGGTGTCCTCGTTCTGGTAGCCGGCCAGATTGTCCCGGATCTCGTCGAGCTCGCCTTGGCAGACAGCGGTGAATGCCAATGGGAAGAACACCAGCAGCACATCTTTGGCGTTGCGGAAGCCGCTCAGAGTCACCGGACGGCCGTTCTGATCCCGCAGCGTGAAATCCGGTGCCGCAGTTCCCACCTGGAGCACTAGCGGTGCTTTTGGCTCTTCGCGCAAGCGCTCATCGCCTACCAGCCGCCTTGGACTTCGGCTGCACCAACCGGCTCGCCGTCCAGTCCCCCAGCTTGGCCGATGAGGTCTGCATCAACCCGGCGGTCGGAGCCGATTCGGCGATCTCGGCGGGCTGCACGTGGCCGGACTTGCCGGTCTTGGGCGTCACCACCCAGATCACGCCGTCCTCGGCCAGCGGGGTGATGGCGTCCATAAGCCGGTCCACGAGGTCCCCGTCGCCGTCCCGCCACCACAGCAAGACGACGTCGACCACTTCGTCCGCATCTTCGTCGAGCAGCTCGGAGCCGCACGCATCCTCGATGTCGGCCCGGATGTCGTCGTCGGTGTCCTCATCCCAGCCCAATTCCTGGACTACCTGATCCTTGTTGATGCCCAGACTTTGGGCGTAGTTCGGGTCAGAGTCCTTCCCCGCCGCGACCACCGTCGATCCTCCTTCAGGCTTTCTTGTGCGCTGCCGATGCGTTTTCGTCCTAATCGTCGCATGTCGATGTCCAAGCGCGGGCGCGTGCCGGTCAGTTCATCGATACGCCTTGTCGCACCGGTCCAGCGCGTCGGTCTTGGCGGTGTTGGACCGGTCGGTTGCCGCGTTGATCGTATCGACCGCGGCATCGTTCGAAATGGCCGTCGCCAGCGCCCGGGCGGAGTCCACCCACTCGGTCAGCGCTGCGCGCAGATCCGGCGCGAGCGCATCGACGATACCGGAACTTACCAGGTCAGCACTGTGATTGAGGGCATCGGCGGCCGATGCGACCTTCGACTGCACATCGCCGTGGTTGTTCGCGGCGGCGACGTAAGCGTTGACGGCGTTGACCGCGTCCACCGACGAGGTGCTCATGTCCTCACACACGGTCCGGACTGCCTGGGTGGTCGATGCCGCCTGGCGTTCCGACTCCCGGGTCGCCGAGCTGGACTTCGAGGCGTCGATCGATGCCGATATCGAGGCGCGGTACAGCTGGGCTTCCTGCTGGTCAGCGACGGGTACACCAGCGGACATCCGCGTGCAGCCGACAATCACCATGGCAGCCGTCGCCGCACTCCCGACCACGACCCCGGCGATTCGCAGCCTCGCCCGCCACTGTCCACCCACCCGCACGATCTGCAGACGTTACCGGCTGGAGCCCATTCCGATGGGTTCATTGCACTGGACACCCCAACGGCACGAATACGGCACGATAGGTGGACGATAGAGGGCGCCACAAGCACCCATGAGTTGTTAACCGCCTAACAAGGAGCGGAAGTTGACCACCGAGTTCGCGCGCCAAGACCTGGCTCAAAACTCCATCACCGCAGCAGAATCCGATCGGGTTCGGGTGATTCGGGAGGGGGTTGCGTCCTATCTTCCCGATATCGATACCGATGAGACCGGGGAGTGGCTGGAGTCGTTCGACGAGTTGCTAGCGCGTTCGGGGCCGGCCCGGGCCCGGTATCTGATGCTGCGCCTGCTGGAACGGTCCCGGGAGAAGCGGGTGGCAATCCCGGCGCTGACCTCGACTGACTATGTCAACACCATCCCGACCGATCTGGAGCCGTGGTTCCCCGGCGATGAGGATGTCGAGCGGCGCTACCGCGCCTGGATCCGGTGGAATGCCGCCATCATGGTGCACCGCGCGCAACGCCCGGGGGTCGGCGTGGGCGGACATATCTCCACCTACGCTTCGTCAGCGTCGTTGTACGAGGTGGGTTTCAACCATTTCTTCCGCGGCAAATCCCACCCCGGTGGCGGGGATCAGGTCTTCATCCAGGGCCACGCCTCCCCCGGTATCTACGCGCGTGCCTTCCTGGAAGGCCGGCTGACCGCTGATCAACTCGACGGTTTCCGCCAGGAGCACAGCCATCCGGGCGGCGGCCTGCCGTCGTATCCGCACCCGCGGTTGATGCCCGACTTCTGGGAATTCCCGACGGTGTCGATGGGCCTGGGCCCGATGAACGCGATCTATCAGGCCCGGTTCAACCACTACCTGCACGACCGCGGCATCAAGGACACCTCCGATCAGCACGTGTGGGCGTTCCTCGGCGACGGTGAGATGGACGAGCCGGAAAGCCGCGGCCTCATCCAGGTGGCCGCCAACGAGGCGCTGGACAACCTGACCTTCGTGGTGAACTGCAACCTGCAACGTCTCGACGGCCCGGTGCGTGGCAACGGCAAGATCATCCAGGAACTGGAGTCGTTCTTCCGCGGGGCCGGTTGGAACGTCATCAAGGTGGTCTGGGGCCGTGAATGGGATGCCCTGCTGCACGCCGACCGCGACGGTGCGCTGGTGAACCTGATGAACATCACCCCCGACGGGGACTACCAGACCTACAAGGCCAACGACGGCGCCTACGTGCGCGACCACTTCTTCGGCCGTGACCCACGCACCAAGGCCCTCGTCGAGCCGATGACCGATCAGGAGATCTGGAACCTCAAACGCGGCGGCCACGACTACCGCAAGGTGTATGCCGCCTACCGGGCCGCCACCGAACACAAGGGCCAGCCCACCATCATCTTGGCCAAGACCATCAAGGGCTACACCCTCGGACAACACTTCGAGGGCCGCAACGCCACGCACCAGATGAAGAAGCTGGCGCTGCAAGACCTCAAAAATTTCCGCGATGTCACCCGAGTCCCCATCTCCGATGCCCAGCTCGAGGAAGATCCCTACCTGCCGCCCTACTACCACCCGGGCCCGCAGACCCCCGAGATCCGCTATCTGCTGGATCGTCGCCGCGCCCTGGGCGGATTCGTGCCCGCGCGGCGCAACAAGAGCACTCCGTTGGCGCTGCCCGCTCCCGAGACGTACAAGGCGCTGAGGAAGGGTTCGGGCAACCAGGCCGTGGCCACCACCATGGCCACGGTGCGCACCTTCAAGGAACTGTTGCGCGACAAGAACATCGGGCCGCGGCTGGTGCCGATCATTCCCGATGAGGCCCGTACCTTCGGCATGGACTCGTGGTTCCCGTCGTTGAAGATCTACAACCGCAACGGGCAGCTCTACACCTCGGTGGACTCGGCATTGATGCTGGCCTACAAGGAATCCGAAGCCGGGCACATCCTGCACGAGGGCATCAACGAGGCCGGGTCCACTTCGTCGTTCACGGCGGTCGGCACCTCGTATTCGACCCACGACGAGCCGATGATCCCGATCTACATCTTCTACTCGATGTTCGGGTTCCAGCGCACCGGCGACGGGTTGTGGGCGGCGGCCGATCAGATGGCCAAGGGCTTCGTGCTCGGCGCCACCGCGGGTCGCACCACATTGACCGGCGAAGGCCTGCAACACGCCGACGGGCACTCGCTGCTGCTCGCCTCTACCAACCCCGCCGCGGTCACCTACGACCCGGCGTTCGCCTACGAGATCGCCCACATCATCGAAAGCGGCCTGCAGCGGATGTACGGCGAGCACCCCGAGAACGTGTTCTTCTACATCACCATCTACAACGAGCCGTACGTGCAGCCCGCCGAACCCGACGGCCTGGACACCGAAGCCCTGCTCCGCGGCATGTACCGCTACCGCGCCGCCGCCGAGCCGCGGGCCCACAGCGCCCAGATCCTGGCCTCCGGCGTGGCGATGCCCGAAGCCCTGCGGGCGGCAGATCTGTTGGCCGAGCAGTGGGATGTCGCCGCGGATGTGTGGTCGGTGACCAGCTGGGGTGAGCTCAACCGCGAGGGGGTGGAGATCGAACGCCACCGGCTGCGCCATCCCGATCAGCCGTCGCAGACACCCTTTGTGACCACCGCACTGGCCGGGGCGACCGGCCCGGTGGTGGCCGTATCCGACTGGATGCGGGCGGTGCCCGAGCAGATCCGCCCCTGGGTCCCCGGCACCTACATCACGCTGGGCACCGACGGGTTCGGCTTCTCCGACACTCGCCCCGCCGCGCGCCGCTACTTCAACACCGACGCCGAATCCGTTGTCGTCGCGGTACTGGAAGGGCTCGCCCGCGACGGCAACATCGATGCCTCAGCTGCCGCCGAAGCCGCTCGCAAGTACCGCATCGACGACGTCGCCGCCGCCGCAATCTCCTACGCAGACACCGGCAGCGCATAACTTTCTCCGCGAGCAGACACTGCGGTACCCGAAATGCGGCGTGTCGCGTACCTAGGTGTCTGCTCGCGGAGAAGGGTTTGGAGGAATCGACTAGAACATCGGCGTAGCTTTTAGGGATGACCGACAAACGGTTTGTCCCGCCGAAGACCACGGTCGAGGTTTTGGAAGCAGTGCCGGACTCGGTGCTGCGCCGGCTGAAGCAATACTCCGGCCGGCTCGCCACCGAGGCCGTGCACGCGATGGAAGACCGCTTGTCGTTTTTCGCCGAGCTCGACGCATCGCAGCGGGCAAGCGTGCAGCTGGTGGTCCAGACTGCCGTCGTCAACTTCGTGGAGTGGATGCGCAACCCGCAGAGCGACGTCGGGTACACCGCACAGGCCTTCGAGGTTGTGCCCCAAGATCTGCGGCGCCGGATCGCCCTACGGCAGTCGGTGGAGATGGTGCGCACCACCATGGAGTTCTTCGAGGAAGTTGTACCGCTGCTGGCGCGCTCGGAGGAGCAGCTGACCGCGCTGACCGCTGGGATCCTGCGGTACAGCCGCGACCTGGCGTTCGCCGCCGCCAGTGCCTACGCCGACCAGGCCGAGGCCCGCGGCGCCTGGGACAGACGGATGGAGGCCAACGTCGTCGACGCAGTGGTGCGCGGTGACGTCGGCCCCGAGTTGCAGTCCCAGGCTGCCGCACTGAACTGGGATGCCACCGCCCCCGCCACAGTGATCGTGGGCCTGCCCCACCCGGACCGCATAGACTTGGCCAGCGACGACGTACGTGACGTGGTGCAGCGCCACGACCGGACAGCACTGTCGGATGTGCACGGCACCTGGCTCGTCACCATCGTGTCCGGCCCGTTGTCGCCGACCGACCGGTTCCTGTCTGAACTGATGATCGTGTTCGCCGACGGCCCGGTGGTGATCGGTCCGTTGGCCCACACCCTGGCGGCCGCGCACCGCAGCGCGACCGAGGCCATCTCCGGAATGAACGCCGTGGCCGGGTGGAGCGGTGCGCCTCGACCGGTCCCGGCTCGCGAACTGCTGCCGGAGCGGGCGCTATTGGGTGATCTGGACGCGATCGCGACGTTGGCAACCGAGGTGATGCGACCGCTCGCCGACGCGGGTCCAGCACTCACCGAAACCCTCGACGCCTACCTCGATTCCGGGGGTGCGATCGAGGCCTGCGCCCGCAAATTGTTCGTTCATCCAAATACGGTGCGGTACCGACTAAAACGGATCGCCGACTTCACCGGACGTGACCCCGCGGTACCCCGGGACGCCTATGTATTGCGGGTAGCGGCCACCGTCGGACGGTTGAGTGCGCAGCCGTCTCAGTCGAGGACGCCAAACAGCATCGCCAAGGCCGTTCCCGCCGTCGGACCGGCCGGCGGGGGCGGGCGTCGGGCCTGGTAGCGGCAATCTCACGACAAACATGTGTCGCGGTGAGGTATCGGGCATGTCGCATCACGTGCACTTTTGTGGACTTTCCACAAAAACATAAGACAAGGTTCATAATCTCTTACACGGCGCAAAACCATCTTCACAGTGTTCTCTTAAAGACGTGCCTCAAGGACCCGTGCTCGCATTGCTTGCCCCCGGACAGGGCTCGCAGACACCCGGCATGCTCGCCCCCTGGCTGGAGCTGCCGGGCGCCGCTGACCGTCTCGCGACCTGGTCGCAGATCAGCGGACTGGATCTGGCCCGTCTGGGCACCACGGCAACGGCCGAGGAGATCACCGACACCGCGGTGACACAGCCGCTCGTGGTGGCGGCGACGCTGCTGGCCCATGAAGAACTCGTCCGGCGCGGTGTACTCGACAAGATCGCTCCCGCCGAGATCATCGTCGCAGGCCATTCCGTCGGTGAGATCGCTGCCTACGCGATCGCCGGCGTGATCTCCGCCGACGATGCGGTCAAGCTGGCCGCCACCCGCGGCGCCGAGATGGCCAAGGCCTGCGCCATCGAGCCCACCGGCATGTCGGCGGTGCTGGGCGGCGACGAGGCCTCCGTACTTGAAACGCTGGCTCGACTCGACCTGGTCCCGGCCAACCGAAACGCCGCAGGCCAGATCGTGGCCGCCGGCACCGTGTCGGCGCTGGAAAAACTGGCCGAAGACCCGCCGGCCAAGGCTCGGGTGCGCCAGCTCGCTACTGCAGGCGCTTTCCACACCCAGTTCATGGCTTCCGCGCTCGACGGGTACGCCGCGGCTGCGGAGTCTGTAACGACCGCTGAACCTACCGCGACGCTTCTGTCGAACGCCGACGGGCAGCCCGTGGCTTCGGCCGCCGACGCGATGCAGAAGCTGATCGCCCAGCTGACCAAGCCTGTGCGTTGGGACCTGTGCACCGCCACGCTCCGCGACCGCAACACCTCCGGGATTGTCGAGTTCCCGCCCGCCGGAACGCTCGTGGGAATCGCCAAACGGGAACTGAAGGGCACCCCAACTCGTCCGATCAAGTCCCCGGACGACCTCGAAACGCTCACCGAGCTCTAGATCCGTTCGACCAGCACGACACAAAGACGTTCCAAAGAGTCCTCCGCACAGGGGGACATACCAACACCAATGAGAAGGAGCCACAGTGGCCGCCAGTCAGGAAGAAATCATTGCCGGTCTCGCCGAGATCATCGAAGAGGTCACCGGCATCGAGCCGTCTGAGGTGACCCCGGAGAAGAGCTTCGTCGACGACCTGGACATCGACTCGCTGTCGATGGTGGAGATCGCGGTGCAGACCGAGGACAAGTACGGCGTGAAGATCCCGGATGAGGATCTGGCCGGTCTGCGGACCGTCGGTGACGTCGTCGCCTACATCCAGAAGCTCGAGGAAGAGAACCCCGAGGCCGCCGCCGCCCTGCGTGAGAAGTTCTCGGCAGACCAGTGACGAGGCCTTCCACTGCTAATGGCGGTTACCCCAATGTTGTGGTAACCGCCGTTACGGCGACGACCTCGATCGCGCCGGATATCGAGAGCACGTGGAAGGGCCTGCTGGCAGGCGAGAGCGGTATCCGCGTCCTCGAAGACGACTTCGTCGAAAAGTGGGATCTTGCAGCCAAGATCGGCGGCCACCTCAAGGAGCCGCTCGATCCACTGATGACCCGCCTGGAGATGCGCCGCATGTCCTACGTGCAGCGGATGGCCAAGTACCTCGGCAAACAGTTGTGGGAAACCGCGGGTAGCCCCGAGGTCGACCCCGACCGTTTTGCGGTCGTGATCGGCACCGGGCTCGGTGGCGGTGAGAAGATCGTCGAGACCTATGACGCGATGAACGAGGGCGGGCCCCGCAAGGTGTCCCCGCTGGCCGTTCAGATGATCATGCCCAACGGTGCGGCCGCAGTCGTCGGCCTCGAGCTCGGCGCCCGCGCCGGGGTCATCACGCCGGTGTCGGCCTGTTCGTCGGGCTCGGAGGGTATCGCCCACGCCTGGCGTCAGATCGTCATGGGTGATGCCGACTTCGCCGTCTGCGGTGGCGTCGAGGGTGCCATTGAGGCGCTGCCCATCGCGGCGTTCTCGATGATGCGTGCGATGTCGACCCGCAACGACGATCCCGAGGCAGCGTCGCGTCCGTTCGACAAGGACCGTGACGGGTTCGTCTTCGGCGAGGCCGGTGCGCTCATGATCATCGAGACCGAGGAGCACGCCCTAGCCCGCGGCGCCAAGCCGCTGGCCCGCATCCTGGGTGCCGGTATCACCTCCGACGCCTTCCACATGGTCGCTCCGGCAGCGGACGGCCTGCGGGCCGGCCAGGCGATGAAACGTGCGATGGAGACCGCGGGACTGGATCCCAAGGACATCCAGCACGTCAACGCCCACGCCACGTCCACCTCGATCGGCGATGTCGCCGAGGCGAATGCCATCCGGGTCGCCGGCGTGGAGCATGCCGCGGTGTACGCACCGAAGTCGGCCCTGGGCCACTCCATCGGCGCCGTGGGTGCCCTGGAGTCGATCCTGACGGTGCTGGCGCTGCGCGACGGCGTCATCCCCCCGACACTGAATTACGAGACGCCTGATCCTGAGATTGATCTCGATATCGTTGCAGGCGAGCCTCGGTACGGCGAATACCAGTACGCCATCAACAACTCGTTCGGATTCGGTGGCCACAATGTGGCCCTGGCCTTCGGACGGTACTGACGCTCAAGCAGTAAGGCACGGAAGGAAAGACACCGTAAATATGGCGGGATTGTCCACGGGTAACGGTCTGCCCAACGTGGTTGTCACCGGCGTAGCCATGTCGACGGCGCTGGCAACTGATGCGGAAAGCACCTGGAAGAAACTGCTCGACGGCCAGAGCGGCATCCGGTTACTCACCGATCCGTTCGTCGAGCAGTACGACCTGCCGGTTCGTATCGGTGGGCACCTTCTGGAAGATTTCGATCACGAGCTGACTCGTGTCGAGCTGCGTCGCTTGTCCTATCTACAGAAGATGTCGACGGTGATCGGCCGCCGGGTATGGGCAAACGCAGGCTCACCGGAGGTCGATACCCGACGACTCATGGTGTCGATCGGCACCGGTATGGGATCGGCCGAGGAGTTGGTATACGCCTACGACGGCCTGCGGAACAAAGGGCTGCGCGCCGTGTCACCACTGGTCGTGCAGATGTACATGCCCAATGGCGCTGCCGCCGCCGTCGGACTCGAGCGCCACGCCAAGGCCGGGGTGAGCACCCTGATCTCGGCTTGTGCGTCCGGTTCCGAAGCCATCGCGAACGCGTGGCGCAACATCGTGTTCGGCGAAGCCGATATCGCCATCTGCGGTGGGGTGGAAACCAAGATCGAAGCCGTGCCGATCGCCGGCTTCGCCCAGATGCGCATCGTGCTGTCCAACAGCAACGACGATCCGCAGGGCGCCTGTCGCCCGTTCGACAGGGACCGCAACGGATTCGTCTTCGGTGAGGCGGGCGCCCTGCTGGTCATCGAGACCGAAGAGCACGCCAAGGCCCGCGGCGCCAACATCCTGGGCCGGCTGATGGGCGCGAGCGTGACCTCCGACGGCTACCACATCGTGGCCCCGGATCCGAACGGCGAGCAAGCCGGTCACGCGATGACCCGTGCCATCCAGCTGGCGGGTCTGCAGCCCGGCGACATCGACCATGTCAACGCCCACGCCACCGGAACCAGCGTCGGTGACGTCGCCGAGGGCAAAGCGATCAACAACGCGATGGGCGGCCACAAGCCGGCCGTGTACGCCCCGAAGTCGGCCCTGGGCCATTCGGTCGGAGCGGTCGGAGCGGTCGAGTCCATCCTCACGGTGCTGGCATTGAAGGAAGGCATCATTCCGCCGACCCTCAACCTGCACAACCTCGACCCGGAGATCGACCTCGACGTCGTCGCCGGCGAGCCGAGGCAGGGTAACTACCAGTACGCAATCAACAACTCTTTCGGATTCGGTGGGCACAACGTCGCGCTCACCTTCGGGAAGTACTGACACACAGCATTTCCCGCAAGGCTGGCCGGCATCCGACAGCTACAAGGAGGTTTGTATGACCATCATGGCCCCCGAGGCGGCTGCCGAGTCACTCGATCCGCGCGACCCACTGCTCCGACTGAAGACGTTCTTCGACGACGGCTGCGACGTCGAGCTCCTGCACGAGCGTGATCGTTCCGGTGTGCTCGCCGCCGCGGGCACCGTCAACGGTGTTCGGACCGTCGCCTTCTGCACCGACGGCACCGTCATGGGCGGTGCGATGGGTGTGGACGGCTGCGCCCACATCGTCAACGCCTACGACACCGCCATCGCAGACCAGAATCCCATCGTCGGCATCTGGCACTCGGGTGGCGCCCGGCTGGCCGAGGGCGTCAAGGCCCTGCACGCGGTCGGCCTCGTGTTCGAGGCGATGATCCGTGCGTCCGGATACATCCCGCAGATCTCTGTGGTCGTCGGCTTCGCCGCCGGCGGCGCGGCCTACGGGCCCGCCCTAACCGACGTGATCGTCATGGCCCCGGACAGTAAGGTGTTCGTCACCGGCCCCGACGTCGTGCGCAGCGTCACCGGCGAGGACGTCGACATGGTGTCGCTCGGCGGCCCCGACGCCCACCACAAGAAGTCCGGCGTGTGCCACATCGTCGCCGACGACGAGCTCGACGCCTACGAGCGGGGCCGTCGCCTGGTCGGATTGTTCTGCCAGCAGGGTCATTTCGACCGCAGCAAGGCCGAGTCCGGTGACACCGACCTGCACGCGCTGCTGCCCGAGTCGGCACGCCGCGCCTACGACGTGCACCCGCTGATCACCGCTCTGCTCGACGAGGGTGTGCCGTTCGAGGAATTCCAGGGCAAGTGGGCACCGTCGATCGTCGTCGGCCTCGGACGACTGGCCGGCCGTACCGTCGGCGTGATCGCCAACAACCCGTTGCGCCTGGGCGGCTGCCTGAACTCCGAAAGTGCCGAGAAGGCAGCGCGTTTCGTGCGGTTGTGCGACGCGTTCGGGGTCCCACTGGTGGTCGTGGTCGATGTGCCCGGTTACCTGCCCGGTGTGGACCAGGAATGGGGCGGCGTGGTGCGCCGCGGCGCCAAGCTGCTGCACGCCTTCGGCGAGTCGACGGTCCCCCGCGTCACGCTGGTGACCCGCAAGATCTACGGCGGTGCCTACATCGCGATGAACGCCCGGTCGCTCAACGCCACCAAGGTGTTCGCCTGGCCGGACGCCGAGGTCGCCGTGATGGGCGCCAAGGCCGCAGTCGGCATCCTGCACAAGAAGAAGCTGGCCGCCGTCGCCGATCCGGCAGAGCGCGACGCCCTGCACGAGGAACTGGCGATCGAGCACGAGCGCATCACCGGCGGCGTGGATTCCGCGATCGAGATCGGCGTGGTCGACGAAAAGATCGACCCGGCGCATACTCGCAGCAAGATCACCCAGGCACTCGCCGAAACACCGCATCGCCGCGGTCGCCACAAGAACATCCCGCTGTAACCACTCAGCTGGCGTGAATGGCCAGTTATTGCACACCACCCAAGGCGAAAAGCCGTGCAATAACTGGCCATTCGGCATTTCGGTGCGGCTACCGCGTGGTGTAACCGCCGTTGGCGAAGATGGTCTGCCCGTTGATCCAGTGCCCTTCACCGGCGAGAAACACCACGAGCGGCGCGATGTCGGTGATCTCGGTCAACCGATTGCCCATGGCCTGGGACTTGTGGAACTCGACGCGCTCGGGAGTCTCCTGCGGGTAGAAGAACGGTGTGTCCATCGGCCCGGGCGCGACGTTGTTGACGTTGATGCCGCGCACCCCGAATTCCTTGGACGCCGCGCGGGTGAAGTGTTCGACTGGGCTCTTCGAGCCGGCATACGTCGAGTAACCATCGGTGTAGGCGGCCAGCAACGCGGTGACGATGGTGACCACCGAGCCGTTGTCGTTGAGCCGCTTGCCTGCCTGCTGCAGGAAGAAGTAGGCCGCCTTGGCGTTGATGTCGAACATCGAATCGTATTCGGCCTCAGTGGTTTCCACGAATGGCTTGCGCAGCACCTTGCCAACGGTGTTGATCGCGATGTCGACACTGCCGAACGCGTCGACCGCGGCGTCGAAGAGTTTCTCGACATTGACAGGCACGGTGAGATCACCCTGCACCTTGATGGCCTTGACCCCGCCGTCCTGCACCACGGCAACCGTCTTGTCGGCATCGGCCTCGGTGGACGCACTGTTGTAGTGGACGGCGACGTTGACGCCCCGCTCAGCGAGAGTGGTGCTGATCAGACCGCCCAGGTTCTTGGCGCCTGCCGCAACGATCGCGGATTTGCCTTCCAGTGTGCTCATGGTTCCGAGGTTAGCCAGCAGATTCACAAATGAATAACGCAAGAATACGGTCTTTCAACAACTGCTACTTGTGAATAAGCTGACGCGATGAGCGAGCGTATCCCCGACCTGCGGCGATTGCGGCATTTCATCGCGGTCGCTGAAGCTGGAGGCTTCACCCGGGCCGCCGCCGAGCTGCACCTGAGCCAGCAGGCGCTGAGCAGCTCGGTTTCTCAGCTGGAAAAAGAGCTCGCCACGTCACTGTTCGTCCGCGAGGGCCGAAGGGTCGTCCTCACCCGGGCCGGCGAATTGCTGCAAAGCGAGGGCCGCGTTCTGCTGGCCGCGGCCCTCACGGTCTCCGAGCGCGTCCGGCAAGCCGCCGGCACCGACGAGGTGTACATCGTCGGCCATACCCCCGCCCTGAGCGGCGCCGAGGTGTACACGCGGCTGGACCGGGCCATCACCGCTTACAGTGACACGTCGTTCACGTTCCGGCAGCTCTACCCTGATCAACTGGCCGACGCGGTGCTCGACGGCACCGTGGCGCTGGGCCTGCGCCGCGCCGTGGTGCCGACCAGCGAACTGGCCACCGCTATCGTCGGGTACGACCGAGTGCGGCTGGCGGTACCGGCCGAGCACCCGCTGGCCGGGCGCGCGACGATCGACATCGCCGAAGTGGCCGGCGAGCGGATCGCCCTGTGGGCACCACCGGGCGCGTCCTACTACAGCGACTTTCTGATGGGCGCCTGCCGCCGCGCTGGGTTCGAGCCGGATTACGTGGTGAGCCGGGTCCAGGGGGCCGCCACGGTCGCCGCGCCGCTCACCACCGGCGCGCTCGCGTTCGTGACGACACCGGCCGGTCCCGCCATGGCCGGACGAGTAGCGGTCATCGACCTGGATCCGCCGTTGCTGGTGCCCATTCAGGCGCTCTGGCAGCGTCACACCGCCTCGACGATACGCGACGCCATCCTGGCCGACGAACCGCCCTCACCGGTCGAGGATCGCAGAAAGTGATTGCCGCAGAGCGGCTTCCGGATCGGCGGGCAGGATCTCGGTACGCCAACCGACGAAGTCGTCGGGCCGCACCAACAGCGCACCGCCGGCGCCGAGTCCGGTGTGCGCCACACCGTCGTCGCCCAGCGCATGCACCGCGACCTCCACTCCGAACGTGGCCGCCACACGTGCAGCCGCAGCCGTCCACGCCGCCGGCTCCCCCACGATGAACAGGGTGAACCCTGGCCCGATCAGATCGAGGGTGGATACCCGCTTCCCGTCGCGGGGTAGCCAGATATGGGGCATACGGGTTCCCGGTTGACCGGTCAGTGCGTCGACGAAGGCCACGGCACCAGGTGACGTATTGGCGGAAGCCACTGCCGCCGAATGGTATTGGTAACCAAGCACCATGGTGAACAGCGGTGCTTCTTCCCCGGCCGACAGGCCCGGTGCCGTGCCGTCGAGCTTGAGCAGAGCCAGCGGCGGTCCAACCAGCGACTGGCGGGCAGCGAACCGGCCGATCGGATACCGCTCGTCGTGATAGGTCACGAGCAGACCGGGCCCGGCAGTGCCATGGTGCACGGCGGCCAGCTTCCAGGCCAGGTTGTGAGCGCTCTGGATGGCCGTGTTCGCACCGCCGGCCTTGAACGGCGGCATGGTATGCGCGGCATCGCCAACCAGATAGATTCGCCCGCTATGGAATTGGGTGGCGACCTGCTCGTACGGCTGCCACGGCGCCACCTCGATGATCTCCAGGTCGACCGATTCTCCGATCGCCGCGGTGAGCACCCGTCGACAATGCTCCGGCGTGAACTGCTCTGCCGATTCACCGCGTTGGGGCAGATATGTGGTGATGAACATGCCGCGGTCACCGTCGATTGCCAGGAAGATGCCATCCGCCTCAGAGTTGCGGACCTGGATCGCGTCACCCTCGCCGAGTTCGGGCACGAGCGCCCGCCAGCGGCCGCGAAAGTAGATGAACACCACGAAGATCGGCAGTGCCCCATAGCCCGACGTATCGATGCCGAGCGTGGTGCGGATCGGGCTGTGCACACCGTCGGCGGCGATCAGATAGTCGGCGTGCACTGTCTCGGTCCCGGTCTCCGAGCTCAACTCGGCCGTGACACCGTCGGCGTCCTCGGTGAAACTCGACAGGCTCGTGCCATATCGAACCTGGCTGCCCCGACGACGGATGTCGGCCAGCAGTATCGGTTCCAGGTGGCTCTGCGGGCAGTACTGGGCCACCGGTTCCGGGCTGAGGCCGACGAACTCGTCGAAGATCGCGTCGACGTCCATCGCCGGTTCCGCTGAGGGGCTGTTCAGGGTCGGTTTGAGAACCACGCCCGAAACGCCGTCGGCGATGGCGTGCACCTGGTCGCCCAGGCCGAGTGCGCGCAGGATCTCGAGGGTGCGGAAGGTCAGGTTGCGGGCCTTCGGGTGGACGAAGGTCTCGCGCCGTTTCTCCACCAACACCGATTCGACGCCGTGCTGGGCCAGCAGATCCGCACAGGCCAGCCCTGCGACGCCCGCGCCGACGATCAGTACGGGGGTCCGAACGTCATTCATCGCACCCTCCTCTCCATACGGAACTAAGTAGTTCCGTCTAACCCCCAATGTGGCACCGCCGGGCGCGATGCGCAACCGCTAGGGCGTTGGAGCCCCGGCAAGCGGCAGGATCACGTCTTCGAGGACGCGTCGCACAAAGACCCGATCGATCGGACGTCCGGTCATCACCCGCAATACGTTGAGACCCAATGCAACATCGGGTATCAGGCTCAGGTCGCGGCCGGGCGGGATCTCCCCGCGCGCCTGCGCGTGGTCGAGCAGCAGTCGGACCATTTGGCGCGGCGGGGAAAGCACAAGGTCATCGAGGGCGGCCGCCAGGACGGGACTGTGCATCGCGGCCGTCGCCACCCCGACAATCACCTGAATTGTGCCCAGACCAGCATCATCGAATTCGGGCACCGCGGCGACAAGCGCTTCGATATCGCCGCGCAGGCTTCCGGTATCGGGCGGCTCGACCGACCCCTGGCGACGCCGCCAGTGCGCGATCGCGTCGGCGACCACCACGGGCTTCGACGGCCAACGACGATAGATCGCGGCCTTGCCAACGCCGGCCCGTGCCGCAATATCGTCCATGCTGAGCCGGTCATAGCCCAGTTCGGCCACACCCCGCAGTGCCGCATCGAGAATCTCTGGGTCACGAGACCGGTCCAAGCGCCCGGGGCTGCGGCGCGGGTTTGATGTCGACGCGGCACCTGCCATAACAGACCATCCTGTCGATACGGATCAGTTCCGCCCTAATATACCCGCGGTCGCACTCGCGCCAGGAACTCCGCGGCAACCTCGGCGGCCCCGGCCCGGTCGCCGGCCACCAGCCCGATGCGGGTGCGACGATCCAGGATGTCGTCGACGGTCAGCGCACCCTCATGCGTCACCGCGTACTCGAATTCCGCTCGCGTCACGTCGATTCCGTCGGCCACCGGCTCGGTCGGGCGATCGCACCCGGCTTGCGTGACGACGTTGGGCGCCTCGGCGCCGTAGCGGGCCACCAGGGACAGTGGCAGTTCCACCGGCGCGCGCAAGGTCGACACCGGATTGGCCGGGGCACCAACCAGGGGCAGGTTGCGGGTGCGGCAAGCGGTGGCGGGCAAGCCGCGCAACGCGACCGCACGATCCAGGACGTCTTCGGCCATGTAACGGTATTCGGTGAGCTTGCCTCCGATGACACTCAGCACGCCGCTGGACGATTCGACCACGGCGTGCTCCCGGGATACGTCGGCAGTTCTGCTGGGCCCTTCGCCTCTGCCTTTGGTGCTCCTCGCGTCCGTGCCCTTGGTGCTCCTCGCGTCCGTGCCCTTGATGCTCCTCGCGTCCGCGCTAATGTCGATCAGCGGTCGCAGCCCCGCGTACGCACCCCGCACATCGGCGGTGGTCAGCGCGGTGGCCAAAGCGATGTTCACGGTGTCGAGCAGGAAGCTGATCTCACTCGGAGTCGGTTGCGGCACATCGGGTATCGGTCCCGGAGCAGCCTCATCGGTGAGTCCCAGATACACCCGGCCGAGCTGTTCGGGCATGGCAAACACGAACCGGTTCAACTCGCCCGGTATCGGGACGGTCAGCGCCGCAGTCGGATTGCCGAAGACTGAAGCGTCGAACACCAAATGCGTGCCGCGACTTGGCCGTAGCGTAATGGACGGGTCCACCTCGCCCGCCCAGACGCCGGCGGCGTTGATCACGGCACGGGCGGTCACGTCGAACGTCTCGCCTGTGACCTGCTCGGTGAGCGTGACCGAATCACCTTGCGCGGCAGTCGCGGCCAACCGGGTCAGGATCCGAGCGCCGTGTTGGGCAGCCGTGCGCGCGACGGCGACCACCAGCCGGGCGTCGTCGATGAGCTGACCGTCGTAGGCCAGAAATGCGCCGTCGAGACCGTCGGTACGCACAGCGGGTACCAGCTCGACCGCACGGGCGGCGTCCACCCGGCGCGACCGCGGCAACACCCTGGCGGGGGTTCCCGCGAGTTTGCGCAGAGCATCCCCGGCGACGAACCCGGTGCGGACCAATGCCCGCGAAGTACGGTTCATCGACGGTAACAGCGGGACCAGCTGCGGCATGGCCTTGACCAGGTGAGGGGCGTTGCGGGTCATCAGGATTCCGCGTTCGATGGCGCTACGCCGGGCGATGCCGACATTTCCGGTCGCGAGGTAGCGCAGCCCACCGTGCACCAGTTTGGAGCTCCAGCGGCTCGTGCCGAACGCCAGATCGTGTTTCTCCACCAGCGCTACGCTCAGCCCGCGGGTGGCGGCGTCGAGTGCGATGCCGGCGCCGGTGATGCCGCCCCCGATGACAAGCACATCGAGGTGCTCGCCATCGGCCAGGGCAGCGAGTTCGGTGACCCGGCGGGCCCGGTTGAGTGCGGCGGAGCGGGTCATGGTGTGAGGTATCCGTTCAGTGCGTGGGTCAGTTCACCGGCGAGCGCATCGGCATCCAAGATCGGCTCGACCATCTGCGCCGATTGGATCGCCGACTGCGTGATCAGCAGGCACATGGTGGCGAGTTGGCGCGGATCGCCTTCCCGCACACTGCCGTCTTCCTGCGCGAGCTTGAGCTCCCCGGCGACCGCATCGATCAGGATCTGCTGGCTGGTGCCCAGTCGTTCGGCGATGTACACCATGGCCAGCTCAGGTGCGGTGTGCAGCACGGCCATGATCACGTCGTCACGCCGCAGCCGCTGCGCGACCTGCACGATCCGCGTCACCAAGGCCGCACGCCCGGGTCCTGTGCTGTCGACGTCGTCGAGCACATGCACGATCCGCGCAGTGAGCAGCGCGGCCAGGATCGAACGGGTGTCCGGGAAGCGGCGGTAGACAGTCGGCCGGCTGACACCTGCGCGGCGAGCGATTTCAGCCAAGGTGACCCGGTCGATGCCGTATGCCAGTACGCAGCCGGCGGCCGCATCGAGGATCCGGTCTCCCAGAGGCTCCCCCGCCCCATCGTTACTGATTGACACCATATGTAATACTGTAACGCATGAGCAGCCCGGCTGAGCAGCTTCTGCCTCCGATGAAATGGAATGCCTGGGGCGATTCCCAAGCCGCCAAACCGCTGTCCGACGGGATCCGAGCCCTACTGCGCCAGGCCCTCGGCGTCGGCGAGACCCAGGTCCCCGAGGTCACCGCCGAGGAGGTTCGCCTCCGGCCGTCGGCGCTCGATGAGACACACCGCACCGGGCTGGCTGCGATCGTCGGCGCACCGTACTGCGCCATCGACGATACGTCCCGGCTCCTGCATGCCGGCGGGAAATCAACCCTGGACCTGTTGCGCCGGAAGGATTCCGAAGCGCAGGATGCGCCCGACGCTGTCCTGCTGCCGGGCTCCGAGGACGAGATCGCCGAGCTGCTGGCTTACTGCTCGGCTCAGCGCATCGCCGTCGTTCCGTTCGGTGGCGGCACCAGTGTGGTGGGCGGCCTCGACCCCCTTCGCGACGGGCTCACCGCCGTCGTCGCACTGGATCTGCGCCGACTGAACCAGCTGATCAGCCTGGACGAAGTGTCTGGCGAGGCCGAGCTTGAGGCCGGGGTCACCGGACCCGACGCGGAGAGACTTCTTGGTGCGCAGGGGTTCTCGCTCGGCCACTTTCCCCAGAGCTTCCAGTTCGCCACCATCGGAGGATTCGCCGCCACCCGGTCCTCCGGGCAGGATTCCGCGGGTTACGGCCGATTCGACGACATGGTCCGCGGGGTGCGGGCGGTGACGCCGGCCGGCGTGCTGGATCTCGGCCGTGCCCCCGCGTCTGCGGCCGGACCGGATCTGCGCCAACTCATCGTCGGCTCAGAAGGCGTGTTCGGGATCATCACCCGGGTCCGGGTGCGCGTTCACCCCGTTCCCGAGTCGACCCGCTACGAGGCGTGGTCGTTTCCCGATTTCGCCACCGGTGCGGATGCGCTGCGCGCCGTCACCCAGACCGGAGCCGGTCCGACCGTGATCCGGCTGTCCGACGAGGTGGAGACGGGGGTGAACCTGGCCACCACGGAAAGCATTGGAGAGCAGAGTATTACCGGCGGCTGCCTGGCCGTCACGGTGTTCGAGGGCACTGAAGCGCATGCGAAGAGCAGTCATGCCGAGACACGGGCCGTACTGGAACAACACGGTGGGACATCGCTGGGCGAGGCACCGGCCCGAGCCTGGGAGCATGGTCGGTTCGGGGCGCCATACCTGCGGGATTCCCTGCTGTCCGCCGGTGCGCTGTGCGAGACGCTCGAAACCGCGACCAATTGGTCGAACGTCGCGGTGTTGAAAGCCGCTGTCACCGAAGCCTTGACCACCGCACTGGCGCCGGCCCTGGTCATGTGCCACATTTCGCATGTGTATGCCACCGGCGCCTCGCTGTATTTCACCGTCGTCGCGGCACAGCGCGGCAATCCGATCGAGCAGTGGCGGTCCGCCAAGGCCGCGGCCACCGATGCCATGGTGCGCACCGGCGGCACCATCACCCACCATCACGCAGTCGGCGCCGATCATCGGCCATGGATGGGTGCCGAGATCGGCGAACTCGGCGTCGAGGTGCTGCGCGCCGTCAAGCGCACCCTGGACCCGGCCGGAATCCTCAACCCGGGCAAGCTGATTCCGTGAGACCGCGGACGCGAGGAGCAAAATGACACCGCGGACGCGAGGAGCAAAATGACACCGCGGACGCGAGGAGCAAAATGACACCGCGGACGCGAGGAGCAAAATGATTGGAGCGCTGGCCCACGTCACGGTGCTGACCAATCCGCTATCTGGGCACGGCAATGCGCCACACGCTGCCGAACGCGCAATCACCCGGTTTCAGCGGCACGGGTTGGATGTGAACGCCATCGTGGGCACCGATGCCGATCACGCCCGCCGCCTCGTCGGTGAGGCCCTCGAGGCCGGAACCGATGCGCTCGTGGTGGTCGGTGGGGACGGCGTGATCTCGCTGGCTCTGCAGGAGTTGGCCCAGGGTGATGTGCCGCTGGGCATCGTGCCGGCTGGCACCGGGAACGATCATGCCCGTGAATTCGGCCTGCCCACAAATGATCCCGAAGCCGCGGCCGATGTGATCGCCGCCGGACGCACCGAGACCATCGACCTCGGTCGCATCGTCGACCGCGCCGGTGTCGTCAAGTGGTTCGGCACCGTGATGGCTGCCGGCTTCGACTCGCTGGTCAGCGACCGCACCAACCGCATGCGTTGGCCGCACGGCCGAATGCGCTACAACGTGGCCATGGTCGCCGAGTTGTCGAAGCTGCGTTTGTTGCCGTTCCGGCTGGCTTTCGACGGCGGACCGGAGGTCACGACCGATCTGACACTGGCGGCCTTCGGCAACACCCGCAGCTACGGTGGCGGCATGCTGATCTGCCCGGGCGCCGACCACGCCGACGGTCTGCTCGACATCACCATGGTCCATTCGGCGTCGCGCACCAAGCTGATTCGCGTGTTCCCCAGGGTGTTCAAGGGCACCCACGTCAATCTGCCCGAGGTCACCACCAGGCGGGCCGCGACCGTGGAGGTCGACTGCCCAGGTATCAACGCCTATGCCGACGGGGATTTCGCTGCGGCCCTTCCGGTGACAGTGTCCGCGGTATCTCAGGCGCTCCGGATCCTCGTGCCCTGACCTGTACCTGTCGGCCGCTGTGGTGCGGTATCGGCGTGTTCTTCCCGATGTGCTGAGCTGTACACGGTACGTTGCTGCGGGTGGGTGGATCGAGTCAACGGAGCCTCATGAATGCAAGCAAGCACGTCGGCCGCGCCGGCGCACTGGCCGTCGCGCTCGGCATCGGTACGGCACTGACCGCCGGAACCGGTGTCGCATGGGCCGACGACGGCGGCAGCGACACCGGCAAGACCAGCACCACCAGCAGCAGCGAAGGCAAGACCCGCCGGACAACCAGTTCGGCAACGCCCCGCAAGGGGCCACTATCGAAGATCGGCGACCGCATCCACAAGGATGTCGATGGTGCCGGAAGTGCCCTGAAGCGCAGCCCCCGTAATCAGCTCGGCATATCATCGCCGCGCGCGGACACACGCGTGAAGGTCAAGGGCGAGGCTCCAAAACGGGTTGCGCCGCGCGCGAGTAGCGGGAAGCTCGACACCACCAGGGTCGTCCCCGAGGCCGCCGGTACCGTGCCGGATCTGCACCGGACCGAAGCCCCCAACACCGTGGTCGTGAAGGTCAAGGACGCGACTGCGGCTGCGGCGCAACACAACCCGGATACTGCGCCGACTCCTACCGCACGTCTTTCCCCGCTGGAGGCGGGCACCCGACCGGTTACACCCAGCCCATCGCCCGCGCTGTGGACCGTAATGGCTTGGGCCCGTCGGGAAACCGAGCGAACGGTCAACCCGAACGGCACCACGAGCCTGGCAGCGGTGAACGACGCGGCATCGGTGGCCGCGGTGAGTGATGTCCAGCTGACGGCGGCAATCAGCCCGAACACGACAGTGGGCCCCAACCAGCTGACTCCCAAGCCAGCAGCCCCGCAGGTCGGTCAGACCACCTCCGTCGGTTGGGTGACCGGCGATTCCACGGCATCGTGGTATGTGGGAGGCACCGATCTCGGCATCATGTGGGACAACGGCGCAGGAAAGATTCTGACCATCTTCGGCGACACCTTCAACGACAGCGCGATGACCACCGGTTGGCGCAACAATGTGTTGTTCCGTACGGGCGACCGGAATTTGGGCGACGGCTTGCAGTTCGACGAAGGCGTGGTCACTCCAGGTGGAACCGGTCCGGGCACCAACTACGACGCCAATATGTGGTGGGGTCCGGCAGCGAGTTATCAGAACGGACTTGGCGCGGGCCCCATCGGCGCAGCACAAGTGATCCTGGCGAGTCCTGCCCTCAACGGTCTGGTCGGTACCACCTACACGATGATTCCCACCTCGGCCATTTCGGTCACCCAGGGTGACAAGACCACCCAGTATGTGACGGTCATGTCGGTGCGGACGTGGGACAACCCGGGCAGCTGGACCACCAACTACTCCGCGATCGCCTACTCCACCGACGGCGGCGAGCATTGGACCGTCGATCCCGATACCGTGCGGGCCTCGGGCTTCTTACGAACCAACCAGTCGTTCGTCGCCGGCAATCAGAACTTCCAGCAGAACGCGCTGGTGTATGGCAATGCCGATGATCCCAACTCGTGGACGTCAGGCACGGTCGGCGGGGGTGAGCGCTACGTCTACGTCTACGGAACGCCTTCGGGCCGTCAGGGTTCAGCCTATGTTGCGCGCGTCGCCGAGAGTGACCTCACCAATCTCGGCGACTACGAGTACTGGTCAGGCGAGGACAAGGGCGGGTGGGTCAAAGGTGATCCCTCGGCGGCGACATCGGTGATCGGCGGCGGCAACAGCAATTACCTGCCACTGCTGCCCAAGACCGGGTTCCTCGGCTACATCAACAAGGCGATCGCAGGCTTCGTCAACGGCATCTGGGTCGGCGGTATCCCGACCGGAGGCAACGTCAGCGAGATGTCCGTGCAATACAACGAATATCTCGGGAAGTACGTCGTGCTGTATACCGACAGCGGCAACAACGTCGTGATGCGAGTGTCCGACTCACCGCAGGGCGAGTGGTCCGATGCCACCGTCCTGGTGGAGAACAACACGCTCGTCACGGATCCCGTTCTGGGGACCACACAGTCAGGCATGTACGCGCCGATGATCCACCCGTGGTCGGGTACGGATCAGCTGGGCACCGAGAACGAGCAGTACCTGTACTACAACCTCTCCTACTGGGGCGCCTACAACGTCGCGCTCAAGCAGACCGACCTCTCACCCATGAAAATCCAGTACACGTAACAGAACTGTCGTCATGAACCGTTCACTCGTACTCGCTGTGGCCGCCGTCGGGACGGCCGCCGCAGTGGGTGCCGGGGCGTGCGCCCGGGCGAATCCCGAACCAGCACAGCCGGGCCCGTCCGAGACCGCAGCCCCGCGGGCCGGTTCGGGGTGTGACGACAATCTCGACGGCGCGTTGACGGCATTGCCCCAGCCGGCCGCAGAAACCGGCACCGCGAAGAACTTGCTGCAGTGCTCCGGCGGGGCGTGGCAGGGATACCTCGACCCCTATCCGGCCTCGGATCGCTGGCTGACCACCGGGCCCGATTTGGTTCTGCACGGCCAGGGCCGGAGGAACCCCGAGGTGCGAGCAGGTACGTGGACGGCAACGCCGCAGACCGATGAAACATCTTGTCGTGCCGAGGTTGTCGACGTCGTGGCTGCCGGTGAAACGTCGGCACCCGAAACGCACGCCGCCGATCCGGGCCAGCCGCTGACATTGGAACTCAGCGACCACCTGTTCACGGCGACGCTCGGTGGCTACTGCTTGTGGCAGCGCGGCTGACGCGCTACCCGACTCCCCTGTTGAGCCAGCTGACCTCGCCGGCGTCCCCGCCGTCACGATAGGGCTCCAACGCTTCGTCCCAGGCCGTGCCAAGTACTGAATCCAGTTCGGCGGCCAGCATGTCAGCGCCGCCGGCCATCAACGTCCGCAGCCGCATCTCACCGACCATGACATCGCCGTTGGCACTCATCGCACCGCTCCACAGACCGAGCTGCGGAGTATGGCACCAACGGTGGCCGTCGACACCGGCGCTGGGATCCTCGGTCACCTCGAACCGCAGCACCGACCAGGACCGCAGAGCGTTGGCCAACTGCGCTCCCGTGCCGACCGGGCCGACCCAATTGGTGACGGCGCGTAGCTGCCCCGGCATCGCCGGTTGGGGCGTCCACTTGAGATTCGCCCGCGCCGACAGGGTCGACGACAACGCCCACTCGACATGCGGGCAGACCGCCGCGGGTGAGGCGTGGACATAGACCACACCCGTCGCCGCGTCGGCGAACTGGTTCGACGCACGCATCTGCTACTCCTTCGGCTTCACGAGGGACGTCTTCCCCAACGACCTAGCGATACCGATCGAGTAATGCAGTTGTGTCGTGCGTGTCTATTGTGCCTTGTGTGGCCTATGTTGCGCTAGTCTGACCCGATTTCTCTCAGGACACCATCAGATATTGCCGGCCACAGCGGGTACGTCCACTCCCCGAAGTTGCGGTCGGTAAGCACCACCAACGCCGCATCAGCGTCGGGATCCACCCACAGAAACGTCCCTGACTGGCCGAAATGGCCGAACGTGGCCGGAGAGTTGGTCGCGCCGGTCCAGTGCGGCGATTTGCTGTCGCGAATCTCGAACCCAAGCCCCCAATCGTTGGGCCGCTGTGCGCCGAAGCCCGGTAACACACCCGAGAGGCCGGGAAACTGCACCGTGGTGGCGGCCGTGTGCATCGCCGGGGACACCAGCGCCGGCCGCAACAGCTCACGAGCGAACTTCGCCAGGTCGGCGACTGTCGACGTGCCCCCGAATCCCGCAGCCTCGGCCCCGCCGGACAGCGTCGACGCCGACATCCCGAGTGGTTCGAATACCGACTCGGTGAGGTACTGACCGAACTCGATCCCCGACTCTTTCTCGATCGCCTGTGCCAGCAGCGCGAATCCGGCGTTGGAGTAGATGCGACGCGTACCAGGCTTGGCGAGGACCTCAGTCGACAGCATCGCCAAGCCCGAGGCGTGCGCGAGGAGATGGCGGATGGTCGAGCCGGGCGGGCCGGCCGGCGTGTCGAGTTCGACGACCCCTTCCTCGACAGCGATCTGCGCGGCCCGCGCCACCAACGGCTTGGTCACCGACGCAAGCGCGAACGGCTTGGCCGTATCACCACGGGCGTCACGCACCCCAAAAGGCCCCACCACCGCGACGGCCGCGGCCGTCACCGGCCAGTCGTCAAGGACTTCCAGAACATCCGCAACGCTCATCGGTGCCCTCTGCTCTTCGCGCAAGCGCTCATCGCCCGAAAATCTAGCCCGTCCGCCCCATGCCACGCGCAAGTAATCCGTCCGCCAAACCGGCGGCCACGGCGTCCACTTCGGCAACCAGGCGCCGCAAGTCGACGCCGCGCCGCATCAACTCGGTGGTGTCGGCACTCGACTCCACCGAGAGCCGGTACACATCGCAGATCGCACTGTAGGCCGATTGCGAGGCCTGCGTGGGTTCGCACCACTGTTGCATCGAACGGGTCCAGGACCGCAGCCGCTCGCGGTCGCCACGACGCTGTGCCAGGCTCAACACTCGCCGGTAGACATCGCCGGCCCACTCCATCGGTACTCGCTCATCGAGCATCGGCAACAGAACATCGTCGAGCGTCGCCACCCCGGCGGCGTCGTCGGCCGCAACGGCGCTCAGACCCTCGAGCACCCGCGCCAGCGTCGTCACGGCCACGTCGTCGATGCGTCCGGCGATTCCCGCAAGCTCCCGCGCCGCGTCGGCCTGCTGGCTCGATTCGCCGGCGTCGGCCGCCATCACCCCGGTGAGATACCTCAGGTAACCGTGCGCGCCGACCTCGGGAACACCGCGCAGGAGCACCTCAGCCCGCTGCTCCCAATGTCGCGCCAGGGCGAGATGACCACGAGCCAGCCAGGCCAGGCCGAGTTCGGCTGCCTTCATGGCAGCCTGAACCGGATCCGTGCGCAGTAAGCGGCTGTGGACACGTTCATTGATTCGCACGGCTTCCCCGCCGTGGCCCTGACGCCAGGCCACCGCGGCGAAAACCGCGAGGTCGTCAGTGTCGAGTGCCTGCACACCTTCGACACGACTGAAGGATTCGTAACTGGTGCGCCAGTCATTTCGCCGGTACGCCGACCGCGCGACGACGAGAAGTTCGGTTCGATCGTCCACCACAACCAACGATATCGCGAAGGTGCGCAAGGGACCGTCGGTTCGGTGCGCCCGGTATTAGGTTATGAGCATGAGCCAGACTGTTCGTGGCGTCATCGCCAGTGGCGCCAAAGCGCCCGTCGAGTTGGTGGAGATTGTTATTCCGGATCCGGGCCCCGGTGAGGTCGTGGTGTCCATTCAGGCGTGCGGGGTGTGCCACACCGACCTGACCTACCGCGACGGCGGGATCACCGAAGAATTCCCTTTCTTACTCGGCCACGAAGCCGCAGGCATCGTCGAGTCGGTGGGCGAGGGTGTCACCCACGTCGCCCCCGGTGATTTCGTGATACTCAACTGGCGTGCGGTGTGCGGGGAATGCCGCGCCTGCAAACGCGGCCGCCCCCACCTGTGTTTCGACACCCACAACGCCATCCAAAAGATGACCCTCACCGACGGCACCGAACTCACCCCGGCCCTGGGCATCGGCGCCTTCGCCGACAAAACCCTGGTGGCCGAAGGTCAATGCACCAAAGTCGACCCCACCGCCGACCCCGCCATCGCCGGACTACTCGGCTGCGGCGTCATGGCCGGCATCGGCGCCGCCGTGAACACCGGGGCGGTCACGCTCGACGACACCGTCGCCGTCATCGGCTGCGGCGGCATAGGCGATGCCGCCATCGCCGGCGCCCACCTGGTCGGCGCCAGGATGATCATCGCCGTCGACACCGACAACGCAAAGCTCAACTGGGCCCGCGGCTTCGGGGCCACCCACACCATCAATGCCCGTGAACTCGACCCGGTCGAAACCATCCGGGAGCTCACCGACGGCGTCGGCGCCGACGTCGTGATCGATGCGGTCGGCCGCCCCGAAACCTGGAAGGAGGCCTTCTACGCTCGCGCGCTGGCCGGCACCCTCGTGCTGGTCGGCGTTCCCGTCCCTGGCATGAGGCTGGAGATGCCGCTGGTCGACTTCTTTTCCCGCGGTGGATCATTGAAGTCCTCGTGGTATGGCGACTGCTTACCCGAACGCGACTTCCCCACCCTCATCTCCCTCTATATGCAGGGCCGCCTCCCCCTACAGAAGTTCGTCACCGAACGCATCAGCCTGGATAGCGTCGAAGACGCCTTCCATCGCATGCATGCCGGTGAGGTGCTGCGGTCGGTGGTGGTGGTGAAGTGAGCTCGGCATCCAACATTCAGCGAGTCGTCACCTCGGGAACCTTCAGCCTCGATGGCGGGACCTGGGACGTCGACAACAACATCTGGCTCGTCGGTGACGACAAGGAGGTGATTGTGTTCGACGCCGCTCACACTGCACAACCGATCATCGACGCCGTCGGTGGCCGCAACGTCGTCGCGGTGGTCTGCACCCACGGGCACAACGACCACATCACCGTCGCCCCTCAACTCGCGGCTGCCCTGGACGCCCCGGTGCTGCTGCACCCGGCCGACGAGATGCTGTGGCGAGAAATCCACCCTGACGACACCTTCCACCCCGTCACCGACCACCAGGTACTGACCGTCGCCGGAATCGACCTCCACGCTCTCCACACCCCCGGGCACTCCCCGGGCTCCGTCTGCTGGTCAGCACCCGACTTGAGCGCTGTCATCTCCGGGGACACCCTGTTCCACGGCGGCCCCGGCGCCACCGGACGCTCCTACTCCGACTTCCCTACCATCCTGGACTCCATTTCCAAACGGCTCGGCGTCCTGCCCGGAGAGACCGTGGTCTACACCGGCCACGGCGACACCACCACCATCGGAGACGAAATCGTTCATTACGACGACTGGGTGGCGCGCGGCCACTGACGATGCACCGCGAGGTACGAGTGGGGAGGAGGAAGCGGCCAAACCAACACCGCCACTGACGATGCATCGCGGGCAGATTCGCCCACTCGGCGCTACATGCCGCGTGACGAACCCGCCGGTCAGCTATTGAGAATGCGGTGCGAATGTTACTCAGCGAATATTGCCGTCGCTTGGCCACCGCGCGTCCCCAGGAGCGCAGTTGTCATGTGCGCGGGGCAGTTCCGGGCCAGCCCGCCAACGCTTGGTCGGCGATCGCGTGCAGCTCCGCACGGCTTGCGCCGCTGCGCGCCTGCACCGAGATCCCTTGACACACAGCCGAGATCCACCGGGCCAGCAGCATGGTGTCCACGTCCGCCAGTTCGCCGGTGGCGACCGCGGCGTCGAACCGGCGCGCCAGCTCCCCCGCGGCCGCATCACGAAACTCGGCCAGCCCGGACGCATTTCCGACCAACAGGCAACCGTGGGTGTCACCGGAAGTCGCCTCGGCCGCGCCGTGCACCATGGCCTCGGCGACCTCCCGTGCGGTCGGCCGGGTGAGCGCCTCGGCCATGTAACCCCCCGGGCCCGCAACGTAGCGTCGCTTGGCGCGTTCGAAGAGCTGTTCCTTGGATCCGAACTCGGCATAGATACCGCGCCGATTCACGCCGGTCGCATCCGTGACGTCACTGATCGACACGCCCTCGAAGCCCCGCTCCCAGAACAGCTTCATGGCCGCGTCCTCGACCTGATCAGCGTCAAACTCCCGCGGCCGCCCTACCGCCATGACGTCACCCCACCGTCTCGTCGTGATACCGGTCACATCGGGAATGATCCCATCGACAACCGGCTTAGCCTGATCATATTTTGTAACCAATCAGTTCGAAACAACTTTGGGAGGGACTCGACATGAGCACAGCACCCCTGACCGGCCGCCGGGCACTGGTAACCGGAGGCTCGCGCGGAATCGGCGCGGCAATCGTGCGCCGGCTGGCCGCCGACGGCGCGGCAGTAGCCTTCACCTACGCCGCCTCGGCGACCGAGGCGGACAGACTGGTCGCCGAGGTGACCACCAACGGCGCCAAGGCGGTGGCCATTCAGGCCGACAGCGCCGATCCCACGCAGGTGGCCGCAGCCGTCGAGCAGGCCGTTGCCAGCCTCGGCGGCTTGGACGTCCTGGTCAACAACGCTGGCGCGGCGTTCGTCGCGCCGATCGACGAGTTTCCGCAGGAACAGTTCGACCGCCTCGTGGCGATCAACATCGGCGGCGTGTACTCGGCGATCCGCAGCGCGGTCGGCCATCTCGGCGAAGATTCCCGAATCATCAATATCGGCAGCATCAATGCCGATCGGGTCCCGGAACCGGGGCTGTCGGTGTACGCGATGACCAAGGGCGCGGTGTCGGCGCTGACTCGTGGGTTGGCCCGAGAACTCGGTCCTCGCGGCATCACTGTCAACAACGTGCAGCCGGGCCCGATAGACACCGACCTGAACCCGGACAAGGGGGAATCCGCCGAAAGCCGCAAGCGAGTCGGCGTCCTGGGACGCTACGGACACGTCGACGACATCGCCGCGGCGGTGAGCTTCCTGGCCGGTCCCGAAACGGGGTACGTGACCGGAGCGAATTGGAACGTCGACGGCGGATACACCGCCTGAGCTACAGGTTAACCCGATCCGTCGGCTGGGGTGTCCTGCTGGTGTCCCTCAGCTGAGCCTTGAATTGCATTGCCCGGTAAGGCCACCCGGTATTGGTGCGCCACTGGGACACCACCAGTCCGACCCCGCCCTGCACGTCGAAGCGTGAGCCCGGCAGCAGGTAGCCGCCATAGAGCTGGGCGACTCTGCTGTCGGCGGGGTCTTCGTCGGCCCACGACGACCCGACGACCGGTGTCTGTAACGGCGTCGTGTACATGTTGGCGACCGGTGAATCGACGACGCGGTAGCCGAGAGCGTATTGCGACGCCAAAAACCCACCCAGAACCCAGGTCCGGGTGGATACCCGGCGGAATGTCAACTCTCCCCATCGTTCTCCGGTCGGGGTGATCGGTGTCACCCGCTGCCCCCAGCCCCAGCTGCCGTTGGCGAAGCCCCAGTAGCTGTACTGGGTGCGTTGCCCGATCTGTTCGGGCCGCACCCGCATCAGGACGATGCCCTTGTCGCGTTGAAAACCGGTCGCCACCACATAAACCCAGCCGTCGTCGGGGTCGTAGTCCCAGGACCAGCACTGCGCGTAGCCGCCCTGGAGATCACCCGGGAACTTGGCCTGCTCCCCCATGTGGGTCCAGGAGACACCGCTGTCGTCCGAGCACCAGATCTCAGTCCACATCACATTGCCGAAGCCGTGGTTGACGATGGCGTGCAGGTAGATCGAATCATCTACGCGGAGCAGATCTGACGGGATCACGGTGCTGATACCGCCGCGCCTCCACCCGCTGGACGCGTCGTCGTGGATGTAGAACCACAGCTGGCGCGCATAGTCGGGATCAGCGCCGGCAGCACGTTCGTAGACGATTTCATGATCGGCGTCGCCGGTTCCGATCAGCGCCACCGGGGAACGCCAATCACCCTGCCCTACTGTGGGGCCCGAGAAGGTATCGCCGAACACCGAGACCAGCTTGCCGTTAGGCGCCACGACCGACGCGCCGAGGTCGGTGGCTGTCACACCGAAGTGGTCGGTGCGGCCCGGCCCGGTCAGGTCGACGACCTTACCGTTGAGCATCGGCAGCGTCGGAGTCTGGTCACCCTGCAATCGGCGGCCGGCACCGCCGCCGACGCTCACGTGCACAACCGCAGGCCACCGAGCGCACAGTCCAGCGGCACGGTCTGCGCCGAGCCGGCAAACCCCACGCCGAGTCCGCTTCCGAGGATCAAGGACAGGGCGGCCGCGGCAGCCGTGCGCTTGAAGGTCACAATGGGTGAGTATCGCAGTCTTCATCAGCGTCGTCACCGGTATCGCCTACCGACGTCTCGGTCGGGCCCGGCGGCGGCCCCAGCGGGTGAGCGTACTGACGGATCGCCCGCGGTGATCCTGGAGAGATCGTGACCACACGACAAGTGGCGAGAACGTTGAGCACGGTAGCGGCAGTCCTGGCGCTCGTGCTGTCGGGCTGCTCGGCCGGCAGCCGCGTCGACCTCGGCGGCGAGGCGTCCGATTACCTGATCGCCGCCATCGCCGGGGAGCCCGATCAGCTCGACCCGCAGCGCACCATTGCGTACTTCTCATTCGAAGTGCTGGAGAACGTGTTCGACACGCTGGTCGAACCGGACGCGAACCTGCAGATGAGTCCCGCTTTGGCGAGATCGTGGGAGGTCAGCCCCGATCAGCTGACCTGGATGTTTCACCTGCGCCCCGGCGTGACGTGGCACGACGGCAGCCCACTGACCGCCGAGGACGTCGTCTACTCGTATCGCCGGATCATCGACCAGCAGCTGACCAATGTGGACAAGTTCAGCGCGATCGCCGGCGTCGACGCATTGGATCCCGCCACCGTGCGGATTACCGTCAAGCATCCGACGCCCAACCTGCTGACCAATCTCGGCGGCTTCAAGGGCATGGCGATCGTGCAACGCCACAACGTCGAAAGCGGGCAGATCGCCACGCATCCGATCGGCACCGGACCGTTCTCGTTCGTGTCGCGCAAGAGCGGCGACTCCATCACGTTGAAGGCCAACCCGCACTATTGGGCCGGCGCTCCCCCGGTCGCCGGGGTGACGTTCCGGTTCATCTCGGAACCGTCGACCGCGCTATCGGCGCTGCAGGCCGGTGAGGTCGACTGGACCGATTCGATTCCCCCGCAACGCGTCACGCAACTGCGCGAAGACGACTCGCTGCACCTCGCGGTCACCCCCAGCAACGACTATTGGTATCTGGCGCTCAACGAAGCCCGCAAGCCCTGGGACGACGTGCGGGTCAGACAGGCCATCGCGTACGCGATCGATCGGGATTCCATCACCGCGGCCACCACATACCGCACCGCCACCACCAACCAACTCGCCATCCCGCAGGGCAATGCGTGGTACACCGACTATCACCGCTACCGCCACGATGTGGATGAAGCAAAACATCTGCTCCAGGAAGCGAACGCCGCCCCGAAGGACCTCGACATGCTGGTCACCAGCGAGTACCCGGAGACCGTCACGGCGGCCCAGATCATCGCCGACAACCTTGCGCCGCTTGGTATCACGGTGCACATCCGCACCGTCGACTTCGCCACCTGGCTCGACGAACAGAACAACGGGCACTTCGACATGCTGATGATGGGGTGGCTCGGCAACATCGACCCCGACGACTTCTACTACGCACAGCACCATTCCGGCGGCACCAGCAATGCGCAGAAGTTCTCCGACCCGGAGGTCGACCAACTCCTCGACGCCGGGCGGGTCGAGACCGATGTCGCCACACGAAAATCCATCTACGCCAGAGCGGCAACCCGCATCGCCGACGAGGTCAGCTACATCTACCTGTACAACCCGTCGGTGATCGAGGCGTGGGCAACGAATCTGTCGGGCTACGAGGCGCGTCGTGACGGCGCCGTCCGGTTCCGTAGCGCAAGCCTGAATCGGGGTGGGACGACGTGAATGTGGGCAAAGCCGTGAACCACCCGGTCGTGCGGTTTCTGGCGCGGCGCCTGCTGCACTCCACAGTCGTACTCATCGGCGTGCTGATCGTGGTGTTCGCGTTGGTGCACCTGGTGCCCGGTGACCCGGTCCGGATCGCGTTGGGTACGCGCTACACCCCTGAGGCGTATGCGGCGCTGCGCTCGGCCAGCGGGATGGACCGGCCGATCATCGAGCAGTTCTTGAGCTATCTCGGCTCGGCGTTCACCGGGAACCTGGGGGTGAGTTTCCGCAACGGCGACCCGGTCACCCTCACGCTGCTGGAACGTCTTCCCGCCACACTGTCACTCGGCCTGGTGGGCATCGTCATCGCCCTGTTGATCGCGTTGCCCGCAGGTATCTGGTCAGCCCTGCACGAGGGCCGGGTCAGCGACGCGATCGTGCGCATCGCCAGTCAGTTCGGCGTGTCCATTCCCGATTTCTGGATGGGGATCCTGTTGATCGGGGTCTTTGCGTCGACGCTGGGCTGGCTGCCGACGTCGGGATACCGTCCCCTGTTCGGTGATCCGGGTGGCTGGCTGCGGCACATCATCCTGCCCGGCCTCACGGTGGGTCTGGTCGCCGCCGCGATCATGACCCGCTATGTGCGGTCGGCCGTCCTCGAAGTGACCGCCATGGGGTACGTGCGCACTGCCAAATCGAAAGGCCTCGCGCAGGCGGTGATCACGTTTCGCCACATCGTCCGCAACGCATTGCTGCCGGTGCTGACCATCACCGGTATCCAGCTGGCGACGATCCTCGGCGGGGTCATCGTGGTCGAGGTGGTGTTCGCCTGGCCTGGCCTGGGCCGGCTCGTGTTCAATTCGGTTGCAGCCCGCGATTATCCGGTAATTCAGGGTGCGGTGCTGCTCATCGCGGTGGTGTTCCTGCTGATCAACTTGATCGTCGACGTGTTGTACGCGGTGGCCGACCCGAGGATCCGCCTGTCATGACATTCACCGAGAGCCGGGTCTCATCCTGGCGGCTGCTGCTGTCCAATCCGGTGACCGCGATCAGTGCCGTTGTGTTGTTGGCCGTGGTGTTCATCGCGGTCACCGCTCAGTGGATCACCCCGTTCGGCATCAACGACATCGACGTGCCCAATGCTTTGCAGGCTCCCAGCGGATCTCACTGGTTCGGCACCGACGAGCTCGGCCGTGACGTGCTGTCGCGCGTGCTGGTAGCGGTTCAGGCATCGATGCGGGTCGCGGTGGTGAGCGTCGCGTTCGCCGCGGTCGTGGGGGTGACGATCGGGGTGGTGGCGGGCTATCGCAGCGGCTGGGTGGACACCGTAGCGATGCGCGTCGTCGACGTGATGTTCGCATTCCCTGTGCTGTTGCTCGCGCTGGCCATCGTGGCGATTCTGGGGCCGGGCATCACCACCACCATGCTCGCCATCGGTATCGTCTACACGCCAATTTTCGCGCGCGTCGCTCGCGCCAGCACCCTGAGTGTGCGGATGGAACCGTTCGTCGCGGTGTCGCGCACCATGGGTACCGGCGACGGGTACATCCTGACCCGCCACATCGTGCCGAACATCGCCGGGCCGTTGATCGTCCAGCTCTCCTTGTCTCTGGCGTTCGCGATTCTCGCCGAGGCGGCATTGTCGTTCCTGGGCTTGGGGATTCAGCCACCGCAACCGTCGCTGGGCCGGATGATCTTCGACGCCCAGGGCTTCGTCACGCTGGCCTGGTGGATGGCGGTATTCCCGGGCGCCGCCATCTTCGTGACGGTGCTCGCGTTCAACCTGTTCGGCGACGGACTGCGGGATGTGCTAGATCCCAAGCAGCGCACCATGATCGAGGCCAGAAGGGCGGGCAGACAGTGACCCCTCAGGTGTTGAGCGTGACGGATCTGCGGGTGACGATCGGCCGCCGTGAAATCGTGCGCGGGGTGTCGTTCGACGTGGCACGCGAACAGACCGTCGGGATCGTCGGCGAGTCCGGGTCGGGCAAGTCGATGACCGTACTGGCCGCCACCGGACTGCTCGACGCGCCGGGCGCGGTCGTCACCGGCACCGCCACATTGGCCGGCGGCAGCCAACTCGTCGGGGCGTCCACCCGCACGTTGCGCCAAGTCCACGGTGGCCGTATCGGATTCGTGTTCCAAGATCCGGGCACGTCGCTCAACCCACTGCTGACATTGTCACGGCAGATCACCGAAACCCTCGAAACCCACCGCAACATGACCCGCCGGCAAGCGCGCGAGCGGGCCGGTGAGCTGCTCGATGCCGTCGGCCTGCCGACCGATCGGTTGGATTCCTATCCCCACCAGCTCTCGGGCGGTCAACGCCAGCGTGTGATGATCGCCATCGCGCTGGCGTGCGATCCAGAACTGCTGATCGCCGACGAACCGACCACCGCGCTGGACGTCACCACCCAGGCGCAGATCATCGATCTGGTGGCCGACCTGCAAAAGGAGTTCGGCGCCGCGGTGGTGTGGATCAGCCACGATCTCGGGGTCATCGGTCAGGTCGCCGACGAGGTGACGGTATTACGCGACGGCGAGGCGGTGGAACAGTCGCCCATCCTCGATGTTTTCGATCACCCGCAACACCCGTACACCCGCGAGCTGCTCGGGTCCCGGCCGCGCATCGACGGCGACGGTCCCGCCGAAGTCGAGGACACCCCAGTCTTGTTGGACGTCAACGGACTTGACGTCCGCTACGGCGACGTCACCGCGGTGCAGGACGTGTCGTTCCAGATTCGGCGCGGCACCACGCTGGGACTGGTCGGTGAGTCGGGTTCGGGAAAATCCACGGTGGCCGCCGCGCTGACCGGTCTGGCCGAACCGGCGGCGGGGACGGCAACCCTGGACGGGGTCAACGTCTTCGGAGCAGACCGGAACCTGCGGCGGCGGATCAGTCTGGTGTTCCAGGATCCCTTCGCGTCGCTGAACCCACGTGCTCGGGTGGGCGCAGCGATCGGCGAACCGTTGCAGGTACACCGCCTGGCCAAAGGCCGCCGCGCCCGGTCCGAGCGGGTGGCGCAATTGCTTGAGTTGGTCGGTCTGCCGGCCGATTTCGCGTCCCGATACCCGCATGAACTCTCCGGCGGTCAGCGGCAGCGGGTCAGCATCGCCCGGGCACTGGCCACCGAGCCCGACCTGCTCATCCTCGACGAATCGACAGCCTCCCTTGATGTTTCGATCCAGTCGCGGGTGCTGGACCTGTTGACCGAGCTACAGCAAGACCTCGGATTGTCCTACCTGTTCATCGCGCACGACCTGGCGGTGGTGCACCGGATGTGCCACGACGTGATGGTCATGCGATCCGGCGTAGTCGTCGAGTACCGTCCCGCGGCCGAGCTGTTCGCCGCCCCCGAGCAGGACTACACCCGCACGCTACTGGCCGCAATACCACCCACGAGGCCGCGCGCCGATATCTGAGCGGAAAGACCGCCGGATAAGGCCTTCCCCATCGCCGCCGCTGCGCGCACGATGGAAGTGTTCGCCGATTAGGCGAAGGGAGGACGAACGATGAAAGCACACGTCGGCGACTTCCTGGTCGTGAAGGGCACAACCACCGACCAGCACGAGCAGCACGCCGAGATCATCGGGGTCCGCGCCGAGGACGGCTCTCCCCCGTACGAGGTGCGGTGGTTGGTCACCGGCCAGGAAGCGGTGATGTACCCCGGCACGGACGCGGTCGTGGTCTCGGCCGCCGAGCACTCGCGGGCCGCCGAGCGAGCGGCCGAACGGACCGGCCACCCCGGCGCCGAACACTAGGCCAGGATCCACACTCGGCCGATACAAGCGCCACCACTGTGGGTATAGCTACCACGTGGGCTGTGATGCGTTTGTCTTGGGCGGCGGTGGACTGCTGGGCGCGGCCGAGGTCGGCATGGCTCGCGCCCTCCTGGAGGCGGGAGTTCGACCCGATCTGGTGTGCGGCACATCGATCGGGGCGATCAATGGCGCGGCGATCGCAATGGACCCGACCCTGGAAGGTGTGGCGCGCCTATTGACGATTTGGGACGCGCTTTCCGGAGACGGAATCTTCGACGGCTCCCCACTTCGGCAGGTCGCCGAGGTCGTGCGCAGCAAGACAGCGTTGCACGGCAACCGTCAACTCCGTGAGCTGTTGTATGCGCACTTACCCGTCAAGACCTTCGAAGATCTCCCGGTACCCTTCGAATGCGTCGCCGCCAGCATCGAACGCAGCCGTGAGCACTGGTTCAACAGCGGCGACCTGATCGAGCCGGTGCTGGCCTCGTGTGCGCTGCCCGGGGTGTTTCCCCCGGTGCGGATCGGCGATGAGCACTTCTACGACGGTGGCCTGGTGAACAGCATCCCGCTGAATCGCGCCGTGGCCCTCGGTGCCGACACCGTATGGGTGCTGCATGTCGGACGCCTGGAAGAAGAACTCACCCCACCGCAGTTCCTGTGGGAGGTCGGCTTCGTGGCCTTTGAGATCTCGCGCCGACACCGCTTTCTCCACGATCTGGAGCACGTGGGTTCCGACGTCACTGTGCATGTGCTGCCATCTGGTCTGCCTCAGCGGCCGGCCGCCACATGGTCGAATCTGCGCTACCGCGACACCCGGCGCATAGCGCGACGTGCTGAACTGGCGTACGACGCCACGCGAGAATATCTAGAGGCGCTGTCATGACGGCCCTGCGGCGGGCTGTGACCATACCGGTCATCGCGACCTTCATGCTCTTCGTATTGCTCACGGGGCCAATATCTTTGGTCGTCGCCGGCCTGGTGAGCCTGATGGCTCGGTCAAGCCGGCCGGTACGATCCGTGGCTTTGGTGCTGGCGTATGCACTGATCGAATTGCGCACACTGGCCAAGTTTCTGGGTGGCGACCGCGACTGTGATCGGCTGATGTTCGACTTCGGCAGCATGGCCTACGATGCTGTTCGCCGGCTCCTCGACATCGAGGTCGCGCTCGGCCCGACCTCAGTGGCCCCCGATGAGATTCCCGACGACGCGCCTGTCATCGTGCTGTCACGGCACTGCGGCCCCGGAGACAGCATTCTGATCGCCTGGCTGCTGATGACCGAATACCGCCTACAGGTCCGAGTCGTCGCCAGGGCAGCTCTGCGGCTGGAACCTGTTTTCGACGTTGCGGGTCAGCTGGGGTGTGTGTGCTTTGTGGGTCACGGTGGCCGTGCCCGTGCCCAGATCCGCGATCTGGCCGCATCGCTGTCCAGCCGACAAGCCCTACTACTGTTCCCCGAAGGCGCGAACTTCAGTGTGTCACGGTGGCGCGCCACCATCGCCGAACTCCGCTCGACGGGCCGGATTCGCGCAGCCGCCCGGGCGTTCCGCCAGTCGCATACGCTGCCGCCACGTGCCGGCGGTGCGACCGCCGCGGTGTCCGGCGCACCGAGCGCAAGCGTCCTTGTGCTCAGCCATACCGGCTTCTGTCCTGACGGGCGAGCCCGCCCCTGGTGGCGGCTACCGATTCACCGACAGCTTCTGGTCCACACCGAATTGTTTCGGGCAGATCAGCGTCCGCGACCGGATGAAATCAGCGCTTGGCTCGAACAGACGTGGACTCGGGTCGACTCCTGGGTCGCCGAGCAGGCCGATCATCCCTGAGCGCATGACAAATTTTGTGGCTGAGCCTCTTTCGATGCCGCACAGAGCGGCAGACAACCAGCAGCCCAGTGGTGGCGGTCGGCGCTACCACTGGGCTGGTCGAGAACCTTAATCCTTGAACGCGTCCTTGATCTTCTCGCCGGCGTCCTTCAAATTGGACTTCACCTGGTCGCCTTTGCCTTCGTTTTCGGTGCTCTTGTCGCCGGTGATCTTGCCGACAGCTTCCTTGGCCTTACCGCCCAGTTCCTGACCTTTGTTCTTCGCTTTGTCGATTGCGCTCACAGTGCTTCTCCTCTTTCGCGGAGGCGACCCGCGTGGTCGACCGTCCCAGCCCTGGATACCTCACGAACCGGTAATCGAAACTCGACGTCCAACATGCGCCCTGGGTTGTGGTGGCCCTCGGCAGATCCCGAGCTACGAAGGGCCTGCGCGACCGTCAGTCTTGCGGCAGCGGTAAAACGATCGCGACCTCGGTGCCTGCAGTTGTCGCGTGGGCATCGAACTGGCCGGACGATGCAAGGACCTTGGTGCGGATCGATGCCATGCCGATGTGGCCTTCGGCGATGCTTTTCGCCAGCCGCGCGTCGGATATCCCGACTCCGTCGTCGACGATCCGCAGCCGCGCCTCGCCGGCCTCGCGGCTCAGCTCGATGCGCAGGGTCTGGGCGTGGGCATGTTTGATGACGTTGGTGGTGAATTCACGCGCCGCGCTGTACAGCAGATGATCGGCATCGGTGCGAAAGTCCTCGGGCCAGGTCGAGGAGTCGAGATCGACCGCGAGATCATCGCGGGCCGCGATGCTGTCGGCCAGCGCCTCGATCGCGGCCTTCAGGCCAGCCCGGGTGAGGATTTCGGGGTGCAGTTCGCGTACCGCGTCGCGCAGCAGCGCCGAACACTCCTTGAGCGCGGTTTCCACCAGGTCCAGTGCCGGGCCCGACCCAGCCCGGACGTCCTCGAGATCGCCGCGCGCGACCAGCACATACTGCAGCGGCCCGTCGTGTAGGCGCTCCGAGAGGGCTTGTCGTTCGCGCTTCTCCAGTCCCAGCACGTCGTCGAGCAATTGTGTTCGCTGCCGGGCCAGTTCCTCGATTGTCTCGACCTTCGACCGCTGAATCCGGGACAACGCGACCGAACCGGCCGCAAGCCCCGATAACACGATGGTGTTCAACAGAATCGACGACCACGGCTCTTCGTTGCCGGCCTGGCTGATCCAACTGACCACAATGTATGCCGTGACCGTCGGAATCGCCGTGACGGCACTGAGGAACGGATCCAGCTGCGCCGCGGCGATCACCGGAATCAGAAACAGCCCGGTACGCAACACATTCGACGTCCATTCTTCCGGCGAGTGCAAGCCGGTGAGCACCGAGAGGATGGACACCAACGCGACGTCAGCGGCGAGCATGAACAGTGCCGGCGGCCGACTGGTGATGTCTCCCGACGAGGGCCCCGTACGCAACACCCACCAGCTCCACGCCGCCAATACGGCCACGTACACAGCCACCGCCAGGACGCAGACCCACAGGTCGCGCTGCGGGGGCTGCAACAGCAACGTGACGGCGATGTAGCCCACCAACACCACCCGCAGCGCCCACTGCAGGAGAATGCCGTAGAAGACCGGACGCCCCGACGAGTCAGGAAGGATCTGCAGCACACGAACGTTCGCCGCGCGCTCATCGTCTCCGACCATCAAGGCTCCTGTCCCCGCAAATGCGTGGACAAAGTATAGGGCGGCAACCGATGTCGCCGGATGCTCCTCAGCGGGTCACGACGACGGCTTGTCGCCGGACACGACCTTTTTCACGGCGTTCTGCACACCTTTCGCCACACCGCTCACAGTCGAGTTGACGCTGCCCGCCACCTTCTGCACGGGATTAGCGCGACCAGCCGGCTTATTCGATTTCATCGGATTCGACACCGACTTGTTGGCCGAGGACACCGGCTTATTGGGAGAGGACAACGCGGACACACCGGACAATCCGGGCATACCGGTTGTCGACAACGACGACGTGGTCAGGTTGCCGGTGACGATCTTGGCCGTGCTCGAGGCCTCGTCGAGCGGCCGGGTCACCAACGTGGTGGGCGAGGACAGGTCCTTGCGGGCGGTGCCCGCAGCCTTCGTCACGCCGACCTGGATATCGCCGGGCAAAGCGCCGAGGGTGCCCGTCATATCGGATGCCGGCGGCAGCAGACCGACCGGTCGGGTCTTGGTGGGATCCTGCGGGATCGGCTGGTTGTCCTGGTAGCCCGCGTTGACGACGTCGGTGAGCGCAGGCTCGACCGCATCGGCGACGATGTCCCCGCCGGGCAGCAACAACAGCGGCCGCACCAGTGGCAGCCTGTCGGTTGTGAAGGTCACGTACGTGACGTTGCCCGGTACCTCGTATTTGGTATACGTACCGTCCGGCGCGACGACGTAGTGGTAGTGCACCGGATCCGTGGGCTGAGCATCGAGCGCTTCGGCCGGCATCGGCGCACTCGACTGCGCACCATAGCCATAGGCGTACGCCGCCAGCGCATTTGCGTCGGCAACCAGGTTGAGCGGGTAGGTCGGGGCGTCGGAGTTGATGTTGTATTCATAGGCGGTGTCGACTACCGGGATCGACACGTCGCTGGGCTCCGGAGCTGCCGACGTCCCCAGCAGCGGCGCGAACATCCAGTAGGTGGTCCAGAATCCGCCGCCGGCCCGGTTGGTGTTGTTGTCGAGGATGACCAGTTTGACGTTGTTCAGGGCCGAGTCGTTGTTGGCTTGCATGCTCGCCAATGCGAGGCTGGTCTGGCCGGCGCCCCAACCCGATGACACCACCACCAGGTCAGGATCGGTGCTGTTCTGGTCTATCGCGTCGGCAATTCCCTGCGGCCCCAGGAAGAACGGCACCACTTGCTGCGGCGGATTCGTCTGCGCGTAGTCCGTGCCGTAGTAGGTGGAGCCGGCAAAGATCTGCGCCGTCGAGTTCGCCGGGGTGATCGCCGCGGCCAGCGCCACCACGGGTGCTGCAAAGGTCGTCGTCGTTCCCGTCACCACCGCGGTCGACAGTCCCGTGACGCCGACCGCGGCTGCGGTCAGACCGGGTGCCCAGCGTGTGGTTGCGGAGCGGGTGCGCGACGGCTGACGATGCTTACCGGACATGAGGGCCCTTCTGTCGTGGTGTCATCGGTTCTGACAGGCCGTCCGAAATGCCCCACACGCGCGGCCCCCGCTCCTGTCACGCGTGCGCCGCCGCCCCGGCAATGCGCACGAAACCTCGAATTTGGCAAAAGCTAGCATGCCCGTTCAGCCGGGATAACGGGGTTCGAAGCAAAATTTCAGTGAATTCGTCCGAACGGCCGACAGCATCCAGATCGGGGCTTTGCAGCGATCGAGTAGCGCACTACGCTAGTCGGCCCCCGGCGGTATCAGCGAGCTTTCGGTATGGACCTGATCGCTGCGGATGCCGGTGAGGTGCTCTGCCGCACCACGTTCAAGCGGGTCGTCGTGTGGGGCGGTGGTCTTCGGCTCACCGGGGTGCGCGCGCTGCGCCACGCACTGACACGAGTACAGAACGGGGATTTCGATGCGCGGCTCGAAGTCGACGACGCCAGCGAAATCGGCCGACTGCAAGCCGGTTTCAACACCATGACAGCGGGTTTGGCCGAACGCGAACGCATTCGGGCCACGTTCGGCACCTACGTGGATCGCGATGTGGCAGAACATATCCTGTGCGCAGGCGGAACCTTGCAGGGCCAGGAGGTGGACGTCACGCTGATGTTCGTCGATGTCCGTGGTTTCACGACATTCGCCGAGCAGCTCCCGCCTGCCGATGCGGTCGCCACGGTCAACGTGGCCGCCCGCGTCGAGGCAGCCACCCGGCAAACCGGCGATGCCGTCCTGCCGGTGCAGATCTACGCGCCTGCGTGACCCGGTGGCCTATTCCGACGAGTACTGCTGCGCCGGTTCGTCGGAATCGACGTGACCGTTGCTGACGATGGTGAGGCTGTCCGGACGGATCTCGTACAGTGCACCGTCGGCCGGGTTGGTGGCGTTGAACCCGTCGCCGGACCGTTCGGCCTGGGCGATTTCCAGGTGTGCACCGTCGCTGAGCCGCTCGCCGCGGTAGTAGTAACTGTCCGGCCCGCTCTGGCAGATCACCGCGATCGACGACGCCGTCTTGATCATCGCTGCCGGGGTGCTGCCCGAGTCGCAGCGGGCGGTATGCCCGACGAAGCCCTGGGTGTCGGTGCCGGTCATCGGGGCCGCCGCGGATCGCGTGGTGGATGTCGTCGCCGACGGTTCGGTTGACGATTCGGTGGGTGCGCTCGCACTGGTCGCCGAGGGCGGCACCGCCACGGCAGTCTTGGGCGTCGAGCCGTCGCCATTACCGCTGAGCACCAGGACCGCCGACAGCACCGCGGCGACACCGAGCAGCAGCACCGTCGCGATCACCAGTCGCACCTGGCTACGGGTCCAGCGGGATCCTCTGACCGGGCCCGCAGGGGCGTGCACCGGAGCTGACGGCGGATAAGGAGCCTCGCCAGTACCTGTAGGGGTCGGGTAGGCCGAGGAGAACTCGCGGGTGCTCGGTGGCGGGGCGGGGCGGGGCACGGCGGCCGGTTCGGGTACCGGCGGCGCCGCACTGCCCACAGGGTTCCCTGAGACGGCCGCCCGGGCGGCCCTGGCCAGTTCGCCCGCCGATGCGTAGCGGTGGGAGGGATCTTTGGCCATGCCGCGGGCGATGACGTCGTCGAACGCGCGCGGCATGCCGCGTCGCATGATGCTCGGCCGCGGCGGCGCGGAGAACATGTGGGCGCTCATGAGCTGCCGGAGGTCACCGGTCTCGAACGGTGGACGACCGATGAGGCATTCGTAGAGCAGGCAGGTCAGCGCGTAGACATCGGCCGGTGGCCCCACGGTGGCACCAGAGAACCGCTCGGGTGCCATATAGGCGCTCGAGCCGATCAGCACGCCCGTCATCGTCACGGTGGCCTCGCCGCCCACGTGGGCGATGCCGAAATCGACCAGGTACGCGAAATCGTCGCCGGTGAGCAGGACGTTCTCAGGTTTGATGTCCCGATGCACGAGGCCGCCGGCGTGCGCAGCGTCGAGCGCCGACGCCACCTGGGTGACGATGGACACAGCACGTCCGGGATCGAGCGGCCCGTTCGTCCGCAACGCTTCTTTCACACTGGCACCCTCGACCAGCCGCATGTCGATATAGAGGACGCCGTCGATATCGCCGAAGTCGTGCACCGGGATGACATGGGGTTCTTGGAGTCGGGCGGCAGCGCGCGACTCACGTCGGAACCGTGCCTGGTAACTGCGGTCCGCGGCCACCTCGGTCCGCAGCAGCTTGACGGCGACCATCCGGTCCTTCACCGTGTCGTAGGCCTGGTACACCTCTCCCATTCCCCCGACCCCTATCAGCGACCTCAGTTCGTACGGCCCGAACCGGGTGCCGACGCGCGACGCGTCGTGGGGGGATGCCATTCCACGATCCTTTCGGCCCAGCTGGACTCGGTCGGCGACCACCGTCCGGGCATACGCCGACGGGTGAGGTGTCGCGGTATCCAGGCGGAGGGTCTCGCGACGCGGTTTCACCAAGCCCGGGGCGCGGACGCGGTGGTCTCGGGAACGAGGATAGCGGCGCTGCGCGGCTCGCCTCGCGCCCTATTGTCACGCTGGAGTGGCAGTCGGCCTCGGCAGCCACTCCAGCGTGACAAAGCGTGCACGCACGGGCTCCACCAAACGACCGTTCAACGGGATAGGGTCGGCCGGAACATCCCTGCCCAAATCGACCACCCAAGGTTTTCAGATGGCCGACGCCAGTGCATCCACGACGACCCACACCGGGATCGCCCGTTGGATTCGCCGACTCGCCATTCCGATCATCCTGGGGTGGATCGGCCTGGTGGCCGTGCTCAATACGACGGTGCCCCAGCTCGAGGTCGTCGCCAAGATGCGGTCGGTGTCGATGAGCCCGGCAGAGGCTCCGTCGGTGATCGCGATGAAACGTGTCGGCGTGGTGTTCGACGAGTTCCATTCCGACAGCTCGGCGATGATCGTGTTGGAGGGTGACAAGCCGCTCGGCGACGACGCGCACTACTTCTACAACGACATGGTCGCCAAGTTGAAGGCGGACACCAAGCACGTCGAACACGTCCAGGACTTCTGGGGCGATCCGCTGACAAAGGCAGGGGCACAGAGCAACGACCTCAGAGCCGCCTACGTGCAGGTCTACCTCGTCGGCAACATGGGTGAGACCCTGGCCAACGAATCGGTGGAGTCGGTCCAGAAGCTGGTCAAAGGGCTGTCCCCGCCACCTGGGGTCAAGGTGTACGTGACGGGCCCGACGGCATTGGCCGCCGATCAGCAGATCTCCGCCGACCGCAGCGTCCAGATGATCGAAATGGTCACCTTCGTCGTGATCGTCACGATGCTGCTCCTGGTCTACCGGTCGGTCGTCACCGTCATCATCGTGCTGGCAATGGTGGTCACGGAATTGTCGGCGGCCCGCGGGGTGGTCGCGTTCCTGGGCTATCACAACCTGATCGGGTTGACACCTTTTGCCACCCAGCTTTTGGTCACCTTGGCGATCGCCGCCGCCACCGACTACGCGATCTTCCTCATCGGGCGTTACCAGGAGGCACGCGGCAACGGCGAGGACCGAGAACAGGCCTACTACACGATGTTCCACGGCACCGCCCATGTGGTGCTGGGCTCGGGCATGACGATCGCGGGGGCGACGTTCTGCCTGCACTTCACCCGGTTGCCCTACTTCCAGTCGCTGGGCATTCCGATGGCGGTCGGCATGGTGATCGCGGTGGTCGCGGCGCTCACCCTCGGGCCTGCGCTAATCACGGTGGCGAGCCGGTTCGGGCGCACGCTGGAACCCCGGCGGGCCATGCGGATCCGGGGTTGGCGACGGTTGGGAACCGTCGTCGTGCGGTGGCCGGGTCCGGTGCTGCTCGGCACCATCCTGCTGTCGCTGGTGGGGCTGCTGACACTGCCCGGCTACCGGACCAACTACAACGACCGCAACTACCTGCCCGCCGATCTGCCCGCCAACGCCGGGTACGCGGCCGCTGAACGCCACTTCTCACCGGCCAAGATGAACCCCGAGCTGTTGCTCATCGAAACCGACCACGACGTTCGCAACTCGGCCGATTTCCTGGTGATCGACAAGATCGCCAAGGCCATCTTCCAAGTGCCCGGGATCGGCAGCGTTCAGGCGATCACCCGTCCGGACGGCAAGCCACTGAAATTCAGCACGATTCCGGCTCAGATGAGCATGGGCGGGGTCATGCAGACCATGAACCGCAAATACCTGACCGACCGCGCCGACGACATGCTGCTGCAGGCCGATGACATGCAGAAGACCATCGACATCATGGACCGGATGATCACGCTCATGGAGGAGATGAGCGCGACGACGCACAGCATGGTGGGCAAGACCCACGACATGGTCACCGACGTCGCCGAATTGCGGGACAGCATTTCCAATTTCGACGACTTCCTGCGACCGCTGCGCAACTACCTGTACTGGGAGCCGCACTGCTACGACATCCCGATCTGCTGGTCGATGCGATCGGTGTTCGACGGGCTCGACGGCGTCGACACGATGACCGCGAGCTTCCAGGAGCTGCTGCCTGACATGGACCGACTCGACGCCCTCATGCCGCAAATGGCGGCCATGATGCAACCGCAGATCGAAACCATGAAAAGCACCAAGACGATGATGCTCACGATGTACCAGACCCAGAAGGGTCTGCAGGATCAGACGGCGGCCATGCAGGACGACCAGTCCGCGATGGGTGAAGCGTTCAACGATTCCAAGAACGATGACACCTTCTACCTGCCACCGGAGACATTCAACAACAGCGACTTCAAGCGCGGGATGAAGAGCTTCATCTCCCCCGACGGAAAAGCCGTGCGGTTCATCATCTCTCACGAGGGCGATCCGTTGACCGCCGACGGCATCAAGTTGATCGACGGGATCAAGCTGGCCGCCAGGGAGGCCATGAAGAACACGCCGTTCGAGGGGTCCAAGATCTACCTGGGCGGAACCGCAGCGGCATTCAAGGACATGCAGGAAGGCAACAACTACGACCTGATCATCGCCGGGATCTCGGCTCTGTCCTTGATTTTCATCATCATGCTGCTGATCACTCGCAGTCTGGTGGCCGCGGCGGTGATCGTGGGCACGGTGCTGGTCTCGCTGGGCACGTCGTTCGGGTTGTCAGTCCTGGTGTGGCAGCACCTGCTCGGGATCGAACTGCACTTCATGGTGATGGCGATGGCCGTGATCGTGCTGTTGGCAGTCGGCGCCGACTACAACCTGCTGCTCGTGGCGCGGCTCAAGGAAGAGTTACCGGCAGGCATCAACACCGGCATCATCCGCGCGATGGGCGGCACTGGATCGGTGGTGACCGCCGCGGGCCTGGTGTTCGCGTTCACCATGATGTCGATGGTGGTCAGCGAGATGACCGTGGTGGCGCAGGTCGGTTCGACGATCGGGCTGGGCCTGCTGTTCGACACCCTGGTGATCCGGTCGTTCATGACGCCGTCGATCGCGGCGTTGATGGGTCCCTGGTTCTGGTGGCCACAGGTGGTGCGTCGACGCCCGGCACAGGGTGTGGTGGCGCGGGCATTGGACCGCTCGGGCGCTTAAGCCCACAAGGGCCAGGTCAGCCCGTTATCCTGGGTCTCCCCCAGCGGCGACACCTGTGGAGGAGCGGGGATGACGGGACCGCAGGTCGACAACGCTCCCATCGCGAAGACCCGGGCGTGCGCACGGGCGATGCTGTGGGTCGTATTCCTGCTGCTGTTCGTGTTCTCCTACAGCGAGGAAATCATCGGGCTGCTGTTCGACCTCATCAGCACCGGTGCCCACAACAGCTGGCGGACCAACCTCGGCTGGCGAATGCTGGTAATCGTCATTGAGGTTGTCGTACTGCTGGTCGTGGGGTTGAAGAAGCGGGCGATCGGCCGTATCGACGGCTCAGGTCCACGCCTATGGCGGTTGTGGTGGACCGGATTCGGCGTGCTGGTCGTCTTGGACCTCGTGCTCTCCGAGTTACCGTTCCGCCCCTCGGTGTGGGTCCTTTTGGCTGCGTCGGTCATCATCGCGGCCACCATGGGCACCATGATGGCCACATCGCTCAATGCCGATCCCCGTGTGCTTTTCAACGCCGACCGGCGCGCGGCGCAGCCCACGGACTGGCGGCGGGTTCGCGCGGTCGTGCCGTTGGTGCTGGGAACGTTCGCCTGCTATCTGGCAGCCATCGCCTACAACCGCTCGCTCGATGTCGACAGCGTCCGAACCCTGCCGGCCGATATGGCAGCGCAAATCGCCGCGCTCCCCCTCGCGGAACGTCTTGGCGCACTGGAGATCGCATGCGAGAGCGCGGTCGGATCGGCGTACTTCAGCAATGTCGTCGCGGTCATTCCGTTACTGCTGCTGACGCTCGGCGTGGAGTTCAACTTCTTTCGGCGCAACCTGCGCGACCCCGCGCAACGCGCGACCACGGCCGCCACTGTCACCGTGCTGTCCGCAGCGCTGGTCTTCGCGTTGTCGACGTTGCCGTTCGACGGTCAGGGCTGCAACGACATGCTGTCCGACTGGCACGAGTTCTTGACGTTCGTCATCACCGTGCAGGGCATCTTCATCGGATTGATCACCCTGATATCGCTGCTGGTGTCCAGCTCTTCCTACGACGAAACCTGACCGAATAGCGGTGCTGGTCCATCATCTCCTGGTGGCGGCGGCGACCAGCAGTTCGGCGGCAGCATCGACCCGCGCACGGTCCTTGGTCACCAGGGCATCCTGGCACAACCCGCGCAGCCCTGAGACCACCAATGTGGCGCGCGCCCGGGCGTCGTCGTCGGCGTACCCGATCGCGGTCAACGCCGCGGCGACCGGTCCGATCATGACATCGACCGCCGTGCGGGCCGACTCTCCGTAGGTCTCGGCGTCGGTGACGGCGAGGCTGAGGACCTGCAAGAGCAGCCTGACATTGCGGCGCTCGCCCCCGCGGGTCAGCTCTCGCCACATCGTGCGTGCCGCGTCGGCGAATTGTTCTGCGGTGGCGACGTCGCTGAACATCTCCCCCAGCTGCGGACGGCTGGCGTCGAGGGCCTGGGTGAGCAGTTCCGCGCGGTCGCCGAAGTAGTACAGCAGCATGCGCTTGCTCGTGCCCAGCGCCTGCGCCATGGGCGCCAACGACATGTCCCCGATACCGTGCTGTTCGAGATAGGCCACGACCGCCTTCAGAAGCTCTTCACGTTTGACGGGGTCTGCGCTGCGGGCCACCCCTTGACCGTACCGATCGGTACGTTTATAGTCAATCTTGTATCGCTCGGTACATCTATTGCGGACGAAGGAGAATCATGACCGGCCTGAGTGTCGCCGTCATCGGCGCCGGTATCGGCGGGCTGACCGCCGCGATTGCGCTGCGCGCCAACGGTATCGATGCGACCGTTTACGAACAGGCGCATGAGCTCAAGGCCCTCGGCGCCGGGGTCGCCATCGCGACCAACGGATCACGAATTCTCAACCATCTCGGCGTGGGTGATGCACTGACGAAGGTCGCCGGTCCGGTGACGCACTACCGGTTTCGCACCTGGCAGGCCGAGCCCATTGCGGGCGAACCGTCCACCCTGTCATTCGGAGATCCGGCCCGGACCTGGTTTCTACATCGCGGCGAATTCCAGCAGGTACTCACCGACGCCCTGCCTTCCGACGCCCTGCGTCTGGGCCGATCCTGCGTCGGTGCCACCGAGCACACCGACGGGGTGCGCGTCGAATTCGCCGACGGCACAACGGTCGACGCCGACCTGCTCATCGGCGCTGACGGAATCCACTCGCGGCTTCAAGGCAAGGTGACTTCGCCGGCCGAGCCGGTCAGCGAGGGAATCATGGCCTACCGCGGGCTGATTCCCGCCGAAGGGGTCGCCGGTGTAGCCGACATGTGCGCCAGTTCCATGTGGCTGGGGCCCAGGCAGAGCTTCCTGGCCTACCCGGTCTCGGCGGGCCGGCTGCTCAACATCGTGGCCTTCGTCCCGACCAATCTCACAGTCGCCGAATCCTGGACCGCACCAGGCGATGTCGCCGAACTCGCGGCGGCTTACCGCGGTTGGGATCCCCAGGTGAGCACCATCATCGATGCGATGGATTCGACCTTCCGGTGGGGTATCTACGATCGCGAACCGCTCGATCGGTGGTCCACGGATCGGATCACGCTGCTGGGTGACAGTGCGCATGCGGTCACCCCACACCTCGGACAGGGAGCCAACCAGGCCATCGAAGACGCCATGACCTTGGCGGTACTGCTGCGTGGCGCACACCCCGGCGAGTTGCCGGACCGACTGCGTCGCTACGAAGACCTGCGGATGAAGCGCACCGGCCAGGTCCGCTCGCAGGCCCGTGCCGCGGGGCGTATTTACCGGTCCACGGAACTGACGCCACGCGCGCAGGCCGAACAATTGCAGGCCATTCTCGACAGCGTTGCGATCAACACTTACGACGCTCGGCAGGTGGCCGAGACCGCGGTGGCCGCCGTATGAACCACTACTTCCGGATCAACTCGAAGACGGGAATGACCCGGTCGGTGCGGGTCTCGTAGTCGGCGAAGCCTGGTGCCCGCTGCTTGATGATCTCGTAGACGCGGTCACGTTCCTCGCGCGGTAGTTCGCGCGCGGTGACCGCCCTCGGACCGTCGGCGCCGATCTCGACCGAGACGTCGGGATTCGCACGAATGTTGAAGGCCCACGCGGGGTCCCGGTCCCGGCCGGCCGATGATCCGGCGATGTAGATGGTCCCGTCGATGTCGAAGTAGGCGACCGGATTGACCCGGTGTTCCCCACTCTTGGCGCCGGTGGAGGTGAGCAGCAGCAGTGGGAATCCTTCGAACTGGCCGCCGACTTTGCCGTCGTTGGCGCGAAACTCCTCGATGTTGCGTTCGTTGAAGTCGCGTTCACCCTGATCCGTCATGGGTTCATCGTGACACGTTTGCGTGGCTACCGGCCGAGGCTGGCGAGTTCCTGCGGGGTGACCAGACGCTCCTGCTCGACGGGATAGCGCCGGCTCATGATGGGACGGCGGATCAGCTGAAGGGCAATCCGCGCCGTCCGCATGTCGAACGTTCGGCTCATGTTCACGGTTTTCACTCCATCCCTCTGATCGTCCGTCGAATACACGACGTGTAGGGCCGCCAGGTTCACCCGGCCGGAGAAGCGTGTCGCGCCCTTCGTGTACTCATATCACTCTGGAAACACTGGTCTTCTTTTGTCACTTTTAGAACACGACTCAATCACAACTCGCGCTCTATGGCGTGGCTTGACCTCTACCGGCAAGCAGCTGTGAGAAAGTGCCGCGCTCGCTGCCCAATTCCCAGAACACGCAGGATAACGTGGGTCGACGGCGAGATGCGAATCCGGCACCGTCGCAATCGTTTCGAACAATCGACATCACACCGAAGCGGTCGATGATCCGGAATGTGCTGCAGCCGAAGCCGTTACGGAAGCACCGTCTTCATCAACATCACGTTGTAGGCCGACCACAGCGACAGGTTGAAGTAGAGCTCCTTGCCCGTCGACCACGGGTGCAGGAACGGAGCGTAGATGCCACCGGGGAATTCCATCGAGGACACCAGCATCTGCTCCGGACTCCACGGTCCTTGTGGTGCAGGCGCGGTGCGCGCGACGACGTCGTTGGCTCCATTGCAATACAGCACCAGATACTGCTTGAGGTAGGTGTTGTATTGGGCGGACATCTCCCCGACCGGCCCAGGGATCACCGGAGTGGCAGCACCCGGATTGCCGGGCACCCAGGAATTGCTGTCGCCGTTCCAGTACTCATATCGCCGCTGATCCGGCACGGAGCCCTGAGGAACCCGGGCGATGTAGGCCGACCCGCTACGCCCGGACGGGGTACCGAATGTGTAGAGGTACGGGTCACCCGGCCCAGGTTTCAGGAATGCACCCTGCTGGAAGTTTTCGTTGCCCGGCACAGCGGCAAGCCTCGGTACGGAATTGCCGACGGCGCGAATGCTGCTGGGATAGACCCCCCAGTTCTCGCCGTTGTCCTGGGACACCGCGATGCCCGAGAAGTTGGTGTCCCACTGGCCGTTGTCACCCCAACGTTTGATCGACATGAAGTTCAGGTATTGGTTCCTGCCGACGGAAACTCCGGACGTCGGGATGATCCCGACCTCGGTCGGCGCCCACTTGATGCTGTTGATGATCTGCTTGGAAAGCCCCGGCGCCCACACGGGCGAACCCGAATAACGGTTGGCTTTGATGCCATCGGGCACGGCGACGGTTTTCGAGAGCGAGCCGTCCTGAGTGCGGAACAGCGTGTTGTAGCGCCACTGCTGTCCACGGACACTGCAATAACCGTAGGTGTCCCCGAACGCCATCAGGACCTGATGAGCACCTGGATCGCCGTTGTCCCACATGATCCCGAGGTCGGTTCCGGAGATGGCGAACCGCTGAATGGTGTTGTTGGGGCTGTCGGGTCCGGTGACCCAGCCAACCAACGATGTTCCCGGCGGCGCAGCGGGCGCGGGCTCCGGCGCGGGCGCCGGAGCAGCGTTCGGAACGGCTTGGGCGGCATTCGGCGGGGCCGGGCTGTTCGGGACGACCGGCCGCGGCGGCGGCTCAACCGCCGCTTGCTGGCGCACCGGTGCAGAGTGCGGCGCCAACGGCGAGAGCGCGTTGAGGAGCATCTTGGGCAGCTGGCCCAATCTTGGTAGCGGCGCACTGTCATTCGCGCCGGCCGGCCGGTGACCTGTTGGCGGCCGGTCGATCCCGGGCAGCGCCGGAGTGGCCACGGCATTGGCAGGAGGTTGAGCCGCGGCGGCGGCGCCGGTGCACGGTTCGGCGGCTGCCTGGGGCGCGACGCCGATCGCAACGACGAGCCCCACAGCGGCTGCCGACGCCACCGACATCGATGCGATTCGAGGACGCGGCGACATCTCACCCCTTCCGGAGGGCACGACGTCCCATTGACGTCATTAGCTGACCGATGTGACGATAGTGACCCAAGTGAAGGTTGCGGCCAGTGATGCATCGATAGGTATCGTTCTGTGACCGTGTCGCAACAGTCGGAGCCGGGGCCCGAGCTCTTCGGTGTGCTAATTCGCCCCAGTCTCGGGAGCTGTGACGAAATCGCATTGATCGTCCGTATTATGCTGCACGTCAAGTGGTTTCAGTCTTCGGTAGCCGCGAACCCGTGGGGCGTTCACAGATGAACACCTATCGAATGTCGTTCAACTGGTGCACACATCCCGTTGTCGTGTGTCAGCATGAGTGCGTGGGGCCACGCCACATTGCTCTACTGATCAGCGCCGCGACAGCGGTGCCGATGATATTGCTGGGCGTGCCAACGTTATCCGCGCGAGCAGCGGAATGTCCCGACGCCGAGGTGATCTTCGCCCGCGGCACCACGGAAGCGCCGGGCCTGGGTCCGACGGGTCAGTCGTTCGTCAACTCGGTGCGGTCCCGCGTCAGTGGCAAATCTGTTGGCGCGTACGCGGTTGACTACCCCGCCACGATGGACTTCCCCACCGCTGTCGACGGCATCTCGGACGCACGCGCCCACATTCTGGCCACTGCGACGAACTGTCCACGCACCAAGATGGTGCTCGGCGGGTTCTCCCAAGGCGCCGCAATCGCCGGCTTCGTCACGGCCAGTGTGATTCCCGACGGCGTTCATGCCGCAGATGTACCGACACCGCTGCCACCCGCCATCTCCGATCACGTAGCCGCCGTGGCCCTCTTCGGAAAACCATCGACGAGGTTCATGAAAGCCATCAGCGAGCCGCCGATCACCATCGGTACGCTGTATACGGCGAAGACCATCGACCTGTGCGTCGACAATGACCTCGTTTGCGCGGCCAACGGCAGAAGCTTCTCCGCGCACAACCAATACGAAGAAGCCGGCATGGTTGACCGCGGTGCGACATTCGTCGCCAACCAACTTGAAGCCAGCTGGGCTGCCGACGCCATCATGAATCCACCCGTCGTCGGGCCGGCACCAGGCCCGGTCCCGGCGCCGGCCGCACCCGCGACCCTGACGCCGCTGCAGGCTGCGCCCGGCCCGGCGCCCCACCTGCCGGCCCCTGCAGGGGCCCCGCCCGGTCCGACGGCACCCACCCCTGCGCCGGTCGGGCCGCTCGCCTAACCGCTGCCGATGCCTGCCACTTGCCAGTGTTTTGCAGGTTTGCCACAGCAAATCCATGCGCGTTGGTACGGTGCGGTCATACGAGAGGAATGACTCATGCGCGTCCCCCGCAATGCCTATGTGTTGGCAGCCGTCGCAATCGCTGTCGGTCTCACGTCCTCCGCCTGCGGCGGTTCGTCGGAACCGGCCGCCCAGACGACGACGCATGACACGGCGACGGCAGGCACGGACCTACAGTCGCTGCTGCCCACGCCGGCGGACACGCAGCAGACCAAGGGCCCTAATCAGATCGCCGACAACGGCATCCACATGTTCTACCAAGTCAACGGCGCGCCCAACGACGTCCTCGACGCGTACAAGTCGGCACTCGAAGGCAAGGGCTGGCAAGTGACGACCATCGTGACCTCGGCCGGCGGCAGTTCGGGCGGCGGTGCCACATACACCGGAATTCACGGCGACGCATACGGTGTCTTCGACGGCGGCGGATTCAATACCAGCACCTTCATCGACGTCTGCGCATGGCCGGCGAAGCCGGCGAACCCGAATTGCAGCCGTAGCGAGCGGTAATCGCCGCGCCGATCTGCCACACCGGCACACCGCCGCCGCACAGTTGCGAGCCCTGCTCGCGCCCAATAGGTTTGGAACTGACGAAACAGGCAATTCCTCTTCGCGACAGTATTTCCGTTGCTACCTAGAGGATCGGACTGACCATGATCGTGCTCGGCATCATCCTTCTGTTGATCGGCTACTTCACCGGACTGTCGATCCTCTACACCATCGGAGGCATCCTCGTTGTGATCGGTGCCATCCTGTGGATCCTCGGCGCCGTCGGGCGTCCGGTGGGTGGGCGCAGAGTCTGGTTCTAGGCCCGCCGGGGTCAGGCTACGGCTTTTGCCATGGCGGTTTGGCGACCCGCGCAGCTATCTGCTGGGCGATCTTGACGGCAGAGTCCGCCGGATTTGCGCTGCAGGTATTGACGTCGACGACAACGTTGTTGTTCGCGGTGAGTGCCCGGCCACAGGCCCAACCGCCGGCCTGAGCGTTCGACTGGGTGGCGATCGTGCTCAGCATGCCATCTTTGTCGGAAATGGGCGCCACGTCCCACTCCGTGCCGGACTGCGTGTGGGTGTAATGCGTGCACGCCGGCCACTGTTGTGCCGAGGTGTCGTAGAACGCCTTGGCCTGGTCGGCGCTGCCGAAGAGAACCACAGCCTGATGGGCGTAATGGACGAAGGTGTCGGGCTCCCGCAGGGTCACATCGAGCTCGTTGGTGAAACCACTATCCGCATAGATGGGCGCCTGCACCGCACCGTCGACAGCAAGGCAGTCTCGAGGCTCCATCGTCGAGCTGTCGTCAGACATTTCGGTATTCGTAGCCGTGACAACCATCTCCCCCGCCCCCATCGTCGCGTTGATTTCTTCGGGCGAAAGCAGCAGGCTTGGCAATATTTTCTGGGTTAGCGGCAGCGGGGCAAACGACGTGATCATCGGTGTGGTCGGTGTCGTCTCGGCCGTTTGTTCGTTTGATTGGCCGCAGCCCGCGGTGAGGATGCAAGCCGCCGTGATGGTTATCGCGGTTGCCACAATGCGCATCTGTCATCCCCTATTTCTGCGCCAGCACGTCTGAGTCGCGGTGACCTTTGCCTACCCTGGATAAATCCAGGAAAACAACTAGATCGTCTTCGCCGCCGGACATCTCGCGCAGCGTTTGAAGACTTTTCGAAACCGTTACCGAAACAACATCACCCCCGGGGGATCGGTTCAGCCGAAAGCGGCCAGGATCCGGGCTATCTCACTACAGATAGCGGTGGAAAGAGGGTGCTCGTAGCGTTGGCGTGTCAACGCTACGACTGTCCGGTGGAGCGGAACTCCAGAAATCTTTAGATCCTCCGTGGCAATCGCCGGCCCTGGGTGCGAGTGGACGATCGAGATCGGGACTATTCCCTGGCACAGTCCGTGCGCCGCCAGTGCCAGTACACCTTGTGGTCCTTCGACCTCGTACCGGATGTCGAGCAGGGAGCCCGTCGATGCTGCCCAGTGTTCGAGCAAACGACGACTGGGCATATGCGGGGCGCCGGCCACCCACGGCAATCGCTCTGGTGCGTCGACCGTGCGCACAACGGGCAGTCGTTCCCTTCCGAGCTCGGTCTCGCGCACGCGCGACACAAGGGGAAGTTCGTCGGGCAGGTATCGATAGGCGATCAGCAGGTCGGCCGATCCGGCTGCCAACAGTGGGAGGCCGTCGGCGGGTTCTGCTTCGATCACCCCGATGTGCACCGTCGGGTCGGTTTTCTTGATAGCAGAAATGACCGCCGGCAGCAGTTCGCTTGTGGCAGTGGCGTACGCGGCGACCTTGAGGCTGATCGTCCCGCTACCCAAGGAGTGGCACGCATTGGCGAAGTCTGCGGCTGCAGCAAGCAGCTCCGCTGCAGCGTCAGCGACATGCCGACCCGCTGCGGTGGGGGCCACGGGCTCCCCCGGGGCCCGGGTGATGAGTTGCACGCCCACCATCTGCTCGAGCCGCGAGATGTGCTGGGACACAGCCGACGGCACGTAACCGAGATCAGACGCCGCACGCGCCATCGACTTCGTCGCGACGACAGTTCGGAAGGTGCGCAGCAGGTTGAGATCAACGCTGTCGAGACTCTTCATAAATGTTGAATAGTATGCACACTTTTCATCACTGGTGACGAAGATGAACGCTTGGCATACTGACGCTCTATGATGCATATCACAGCATGTCGTACGGTGTTAGACAGCTCACCCTGATCCGCTAACCCCGGCCGGCCGAATCATCCGATCAGATGCGTTGGCCACTCCATGCGATTGGGACACAAAGCTTTTCGCAGTGTCGCGCCGCGTGCGTTCTTTGGCGCTCGCCCGACGCATTCGGCATGGACCATAAGCCGGCGCCCGATCACATACCCGCGGGCCTCTGCGTGAGGTCCGTTGCACCACTACCACTTTGGAGCTACCGCTTTGGAGATTCAAGATGAGTAGACACTTCGCCAACCAAACGACCCTCCGTGTCATGGGTCAGGCACTATTCATAGATCATGAATAGGATCCGCATCTTTCATCGCTGGTCATGATGATGAATACTTGGCACACTATCGAGTCATGACATGCATCACCTTCACTCCTGCAACGTCGGCTACACCACCCTGATTACCTCCGTCCCGGCTATCCGCGCAGGTAGGCGGGGCGAAAGAGCAATCCGACGCGGATTGAAGATCCCGGTACAGCTCAAGCATTCGCAGTGCCACACCCGCACCGCGGTCGTTCACCGGCCAGCTCAGGTGCCCCCGCCACGAGATGGCGACCAATTCACAAATCCCACGGACCCGGCACCGAGGTTCGTTACATCTACCTACCGCCCCTGGAGATGCACATGAAAATTACCGGGCTGAAAGCCACACCTGTGGCCGTGCCGATGAAGTCTGATGACAGCTACATGCATGTCGGGCCCAACGTGACGACCGCGGTGCTGTTGGAGGTGTTCACCGACGAAGGCATCACCGGTATCGCCGAGGTGCCTGTTGTGGTCGGCGCCGAGATCTCGAAGCAGTTGGTGATGAACGCGGAGAAGTTCGTCGTGGGCAAAGACCCGTGCATGCCCACGGTGTTGCTCAAAGAGCTCTACGCGCTCTACAACCTCAACCACTTGCACATGATGGTCGCCAACTGGGCGGTGAACTCGATCGAACGTGCGTGCTGGGACATCATGGGCAAGAAGGCCGGCCTGCCCCTCTACAAGCTGTGGGGCGGAAATTTCCGCCGCGAGGTTCCGGTGTTCTTCTGGAGCACCTCCACCGACCTCGACGAGGTCAGGCAGGAAGCGAAAGTCCGTGCCGCTCAAGGATATAAAGTCCTCTACACCAAGGTCGGCTTCGACACGGTCGAGTACGACATCGAGATGGTGAAGGCGATCCGCGAAGGCGCGCCTGACCCCTCGGTCAAGATTCGCGTAGATGCCAACCAGGCGTGGACCGTAGGCGACGCAATCCGGGCCATCAATGGGATGGAGCCCTACGGAATGGACTGTGTCGACCAGCCGGTGATGCAGTACAACCTCGATGCACTCAAAGCGGTGAAGGAGCGCACCCGGGTGCCGATCGCCGCACACGAGGCGAGCTGGACGATGTTCGACATGCTGCGGGTCATCTCGCAGAATGCCGCCGACATCGTGCATATCGATCCGCGGTTCGACGGGGGCTATCACGGCGCCCGTGTGTCGGCCGGCATCGCCGAGGCCGCCAACGTACCGGTTATCAGCCATGCGTATTACGAACTGGGAGTGGCGATCATGGAGCGGATGCACTGCTGTGCATCGTTCCCGGCCTACACCATGGTGAACCAGCTCGGCGAGTACGAGCAGATGTCCGACGACATCATCAAGGGCGGCAAGATCGACGTCGTCAACGGCCACATCAGAATGCCGGACCGCCCGGGCCTCGGAGTCGAGCTCGACGAAGAAAGGGTCGCCCGCTACAACGAGGTCTACGTCAAGGAAGTCCTTGAACCAGGATTCGACAATGCCACCGAAAGCCCCTTGTACGGGGCGCAATTCACGCGCAACTACATGAAACCGCTTTACGCACAAGTCTGATCACCTCGCCCCTCCACCTCACCATCAAGGGAAATTACGAATCATGGCCACAGAACCATCAAATCCGAGTCCTCCCATACTCATAGATGATGCGCCGGTCAATCGCTTTCACATCAGGATGACTGCGCTCACATTCGGAGCGCATTTCACCGACGGCTACGCGATCGGATCCATCTCCATCGCCTTGTCGATGATCGCCAACACCCAAGACCTCAGCGCCGTGTGGCAGGGGTTGATCGCCAGTTCCGCCCTGATCGGCATCTTCCTCGGCAGTCTCACGCTCGGGCACCTGTCGGACAAGGTCGGCCGGCGTAAGATCTTCATGCTGAACTTCGCGCTGATCGTGGTCGCCTCGGCTGCACAGTTGTTCGTGGACAACGAATGGCAACTCCTCGTCCTGCGCCTGCTGGTCGGCTTCGGACTCGGTGGCGACTACGCCGTCGGGGTGGCGCTGCTGGCCGAGGTCATCCCCCGCCACGGTCGTGGCACGCTGCTCGGGTGCATGAACGTGGTCTGGAACGTCGGCTACGTCGCCTCGGTCCTCGTAGGCTGGGCCATCCAGTCCAGTCACCCGGAGGCATGGCGGTGGCTGCTGGCCTCCTCCACTATCCCCGCGCTGATCGTGCTCCTCGGACGCATCGGCGTCCCGGAGTCACCACGATGGCTGATGAAGATGAAGCGCTACGACGAGGCTCGACAGATCATCGACAAGTACATCGCCAAGGGCGCGATCATCGATGAGACAACCGAAGAAGAACAAGGCGGAATTCGGGCGCTCTTCTCCAAGAAGTACCGCAAGCACACCGCATTCGCCTCGCTGATCTTCTGCGCCAACGTGGTGCCGTTCTTCGCGATCTACACGTTCCTGCCGACGATCCTGAAGTTGATGAATCTCGAGGAAAGCCGCACCACCGAGATGATGCTGAACATGATGCTGATCGTCGGCGCCCTGGTCGGCATGTGGGCGACGGCCAAGCTGACCCGGCGCCAGTTCAGCATCGGCGGATTCGCTATCTGTTCGGTGTCGCTGCTGCTGCTCGCGGTGCTGCCCAGTGCCCTCACCGTTCCCATCATCATCTCGTTCGTGGTGTTCTCGCTGGCGATCAACGCGCTCAACAATCTCAACAGTGTGTATCCGCCGGAAGTCATGCCAACTGAGGTGCGCGGCATGGGAATTGGCTTCGCAACCGCCATGAGCCGGGTTGCGTCAGCTATCGGAACCTTCTTCGTCCCCATGATTCTGGCCTCCGCCGGCCTGCAGCTCTGCATGTTCCTGCTCGCCCTGACTGCGGTGGCCGCAACGATCATGTGTTACCGCTGGGCGCCGAATACGAACGGCCTCTCCCTGGTCGAGGCCAGCACGGGTGAACTGGGGACGGCACTCAAGTCCGACAAGGCCACTGCCGCATGAGGAGTCGGCGCCCACACCGTGGGCGCCGACTTCAGAAACCGGCAAAGTTTCAGCTAGTCAGTTTCAGCTAGTCAAGGTGAGGTTTATCTATGAATGCAAGCAACCTGTCATCCGTTGGGGCGAGCGCCGACCGTAAGGATGTGATCATCGTCGGTGGCGGTCTCATCGGCCTGTTCAGCGCGTACTACTTCGCACGCGACGGCCGCAAGGTGACCATCATCGAGAAGCGCCGCGTCGGTAGCGGCGCCGCGCGGGGCAATGCCGGAATGATCATGGCCGGCGGCTCGGTGCCGTTGCCTGCGCCCGGCGTCGTCGGCGAGGGTCTGCGCCTGATGCTCAAACCGACCAGCGCTTTCTTCGTCAAGCCCAGCAAGCTTGCGAGTATGGGTGAATTCCTTGCCACGTTCGCGCTGCACTCGAACAGCAAGGCGTTCGACCGCTCCGCGGCCAAACTCGACCTGCTCAATCGCGAAACCCGGCAATTGTTCAAGGAGTTGCAGGCCGACGGCGTCGGCACCGAACTGCGGGATACGCCCTATGTGCATGCTTATTCGCATCGGGAGTCCGCAGAGGCCGCACACAAGGTCTCCACCGCGATAGCTAACCGAGGACTCGTCCCGCAGCCCGGCCCTATCCTTGATCGTCGCGAGCTCGTCGCCCTCGAACCGGCAGTCGGTGATGAGGTGACCTGTGGCTACCAGGTGCCCGGTGAGCTCTCCGCCGATCCGTCGCGGATGGTGGACGAATTGATCGCCAAAGTCACCGAACTCGGTGTCGAATTCATCGACGACGCTGCTGTCGACAGCATCGACGAGCATGGCGACCACGTGACGGTCCATGCGGGTGCACGATCCTGGGACGCATCGCAGGTGCTCGTCGCAGCCGGCGCGTGGTCGGCGCCGCTGCTCAAGCAGCTCGGACTGCGGTCACTGCTCAAGCCCGCGAAGGGCTACAGCTTCACCGTCAAGGTGAAGACCGACCCCGCCGGTCTGACCCTGTTCGGCGACGCCCATGTGGCGGCGCTTCCGATGCGCCCGGGCTTGGTGCGCATCGCCGGCACGCTCGAATTCGACGAAGACACCAACAGCCATAATGACCTGCGCGTCAAAGCCATCGTCGACGCGGCCAAAGGCACGCTCAAGGACGCCGACTGGAATTCACTGCAGGACGTCTGGAGTGCGCCGCGGCCGATGACCCCCGACGGCCTGCCGCACATCGGCCGCGCCCCTGGGCGCAACCGAACCTTCGTGTGCGTCGGTCACAATATGCTCGGCCTGAGCCTGGGCCCCTCATCGGCGGTCGCGATCACCGACATCATGCAAGGCCGCGGCAACCCGCAAATCGAGAAAGCCTTCGCCCCCAACCGCTTCCGCCTCCTGCGCCTCAAGCGTTGAACTTCCGAACCCACTGCTACACAATGATATTGGAGAACATCGTGACCGAACGCGCCATCACCCGCCTCCCCTTCGCCGACGACGAGGGCCAGTATCTCTACGCCGAGATTTCCGTCGCACACGGCATCGCGGCGACCACCATCGTCCCGAACCGCGCGGACGGCTCCTTCGAAACCGGCGATATCGAAGCTCAGACCCGCCTTTCATTCGACAACCTGAAGGCGACACTGGCGCGGGTCAACGCCGACTTTGACGACATCCTCCATCTGACGATCTATCTGACCGACATCGAAGACCGGCACGTCTTCAACAAGGTGTATCAGGAGTACTTCTCGCGTCCCTACCCGAACCGGGCCGCGATCGGCATCGCGAGTCTGGCAGTCGAGGGAATGAAGGTCGAGCTCACCGCGCTCGCCGCGGTCAAGTGACTATGACAACCGACATCGATTCGATTCTGCCCGCCGACGCCGGCCAGGCGGTGCTGATCGGGCGTCTCTGGGATCCGGAAGTCGGTGGCCCCCGAGTGGTGACCGTGACCCGTAGCGGGGTCTTCGATCTCTCCGGTGATGTGGGCACGGTCTCGGATCTCGTCGAGCGAGACGACCGCATCGACGTGATCCGGCGGGCCCAAGCGACGTCGCCGGCTTGGCACACCGGCGACGTCGTGGCCGCGTCGCTCGAACGGGATACCACCCGGCCCCACTTTGTCGCACCCATCGACCTACAGACCGTCAAGGCCTGCGGCGTCACCTTCGTCGACAGCCTGCTCGAGCGGGTGATCGAAGAACGCAGCCACGGTGATCCCGAACGCGCCAACGAGATGCGGGCCCTGGTGACCGAAGCGCTCGGAGGCAGTCTCGCTGAGCTGTCTCCGGGCTCGCCGGAAGCCGAGCGGGTCAAAACCGTGCTGCAGGAGCAGGGCCTGTGGTCGCAGTACCTCGAGGTCGGGATCGGGCCCGATCCCGAGGTGTTCACCAAGGCCCCTGTGCTGGCGTCGGTCGGGCTGGGAGCCGAGATCGGTATCCCGCGTGCGTCCGGCTGGAACAACCCCGAGCCGGAATTGGTCCTGGTGGTCACGTCGACAGGCGAAACCGTAGGTGCGAGTCTGGGCAACGACGTGAATCTTCGTGATGTGGAAGGCCGTTCGGCATTACTGCTCGGAAAGGCCAAGGACAACAACGCCTCCAGCGCCGTGGGACCGTTCATCCGCCTGTTCGACGGCTCCTTCACCTTGGACACGCTGCGCGTCGAGGAGATCACCCTTGAGGTGACCGGCCCCGAGGGGTTCCGCATGGAGGGAAACAACAGCCTGTCGCGGATCAGCCGTAGCTTCGAAGAGCTCATCCGCGCCACCTACGGCGATCACCACCAGTACCCGGACGGATTCGCCCTCTACACCGGAACACTTTTCGCGCCGACTGTCGACCGCGGCGAACCCGGGATGGGATTCACCCACCACACCGGCGACGTGGTCCGCATCAGTAGTCCCCACCTCGGCGCGCTCGTCAACCCGGTCGGCGTCGCCGAGGAACTTCCCCGCTGGACCTTCGGCATCCGCGACCTCTTCCGCCATCTCACTGCACTCGAGTCGGAACGACACGCGACCGCCATTCGACACGCACAGTAAGGAGCTTCCCCCGATGAGCACCATCGCCTCCACAACCGACGTCGACCTCGAACGCATAATCACCGGTGCCGCAGAAGCTTTCGAAGTCTGGTCCCGTACCGACCGCTCCGTGCGCGCCGATGTGCTGCGTGCGGTCGCCGACCGGCTCGACGCCGCCGCCGACGAACTCGTCCCGCTGGCGCAGGAGGAGACGAACCTGGCCGAGGGCCGGCTACGCGGTGAACTCACCCGCACCACATTCCAGCTGCGCATCTTCGCCCAGGTCATCACCGAAGGTGATTACCTCGATGTTCGCATCGACCACGCTGATCCTGACTGGCCGATGGGTGCGCCGAGGCCGGATCTTCGGCGGGTGCTCATCCCCCTGGGCCCGGTCGTGGTGTTCGCGGCGAGCAACTTCCCGTTCGCATTCAGCGTGGCCGGCGGTGACACCGCCTCGGCGCTGGCAGCCGGATGCTCGGTGATCCTCAAGGCCCACCCCGGCCACCCCCGGCTTTCGCAGCGCACCGGCGAAATCGTGGTCGAGGCGCTTACGCAGGCTGGTGCGCCTGCCGGGCTGTTCTCGGTCATCTTCGGGACCGAGGAAGGCCGACGCGCACTCGAAGACCCGCGCGTCAAGGCCGGCGCGTTCACCGGATCGATCCCGGGCGGGCGGGCGTTGTTCGACATCGCCAGCTCTCGTCCGGTGCCGATTCCGTTCTACGGTGAGCTCGGCAGCGTCAACCCGGTCTTCGTCACCCGCAACGCGGACAGCGCCCGCGGGGCCCAGATCGCCGAGCAATTCCTCGGTTCCGCCACCCAGGGCGCCGGTCAGTTCTGCACCAAACCGGGAGTGCTGTTCGTACCCGCCGATTCGGTCATCCCCGCCGAACTTGTCCGCCTCGAAACCCCCGGCGCCGCCGCCCTGCTCAACGAGCGCATCCAGAGCGGCTACGTCGAATCACTCGAAAAACTGAGGGAGCACAAGGCGGTACAACAACTCATCGGCGATGAGAACGGGCTGGCCTCCCCGCCCACACCGACCATCCTGCACACCGACATCGAGACCGTCCTCGCCGACCGTGAGCGTGTGATCACCGAGGTGTTCGGCCCGACCGCGCTGGTTGTGCGATACGACGACGAACAGCAGCTCGTCGAGTTCGCGCGTGAACTGGATGGACAGCTGACGGTCAGCATCTTCGGTGAAGACGGCGATGACGTCCTGCCCGAGCTCGTCCGCATGCTCGCCGACCGCGCCGGTCGGTTGCTGTGGAACCAGTGGCCCACCGGAGTCTCGGTCACCTACGCTCAGCAGCACGGCGGGCCGTACCCGGCGACGACCGCCAGCGGCACCACCTCGGTGGGGACGGCGGCGATCACTCGTTTCCTGAGACCGGTTGCCTACCAGAACTTCCCAGCCGATCTGCTCCCAGCCGAGCTTCGCGACGAGGATCGGTCAGTCGCACACCGCCGCATCGATGGGCAGCTCATCGGCGGCTGAGGCCAAGACAACCACGTCCTCATAACCCCTCTCTCAACAACGAGATCCACTCCATTCACCTAAGGGATGACTGATGATCAAGGGTTCCGACCTGTTTGTCGCTGCACTGCAAAATGAAGGCGTAGAGCGCATTTTCGGGGTACCCGGCGAAGAAAACCTCGACACTGTCGACTCGCTGAGCCGATCAGATATCCAGCTGGTGGTCACCCGCCACGAGCAGTCCGCGGCCTTCATGGCCGCCACCTACGGCCGGCTGACCGGTCGACCTGGAGTGTGCATGAGCACCTTGGGTCCGGGCGCGTTGAACTTGGCCACCGGTGCGGCCTATGCACAGCTGGGCGCCATGCCGATGATCCTGATCACCGGCCAGAAAGCCATCAAGAGCAGCCAGCAGGCCCGCTTCCAGATCGTCGACATGGTCGCCACCATGAAGCCGCTGACCAAGTTCTCCCGCCAGATCGCCAGCGTCTCGAGCATTCCGGCGATCGTGCGCGAGGCCTTCCGGATAGCCCGCCAGGAACGGCCCGGCGCAGTGCATCTGGAACTGCCCGAGGACATCGCGGGCGAACTGGGTCCGGAAGTTCCCCTGATCGCACCACATTCCATCGAGCTGCCGGTGGCCGGGCCCGCGGCGCTGGATCTGGCCGCGGAGATGATCCGTGGTGCGTCGCGTCCGCTGGTGATGCTGGGCGCAGCGGCGAGCCGCCCGCGGCTGGGTGCGGTACTCGGGGAGTTCTTGGCGCGCAACAAGATTCCGTTCTTCAGCACCCAAATGGGCAAGGGCGTGGTGTCGGGCACCCTGTTAGGGCGCTCCGTCGACGATATGTGGCTGGGCACCGCGGCACTGTCGGAGCGTGACTACCTGCACGATGCCATCGACAGGGCCGACCTGATCCTGGCCATCGGCCACGACACCGTCGAAAAGCCTCCGTTCCTCATGGGTCCGGGTGGGCCAACGGTCATTCACGTCGGCTACACCGCGGCCAACGTGGAGGAGGTGTACTTCCCGCACGCTTCGATCGTCGGCGACATCGGGCCGAGCCTGCTCATGTTGGCCGACCGGCTCGACGGCCAGCTGCCCAACGGGCCGGCCCTGTTGCCGTTGCAGGAGGGCATCTTGCGCCGGGTTCTGGAAGGTTCCGACGACGACCGGTTTCCGCTTGCCCCACAGCGCATTGTGGCCGATGTCCGCAAGGTGATGCCGGCCGACGGGATAGTGGCACTCGACAACGGCATGTACAAGATCTGGTTTGCCCGCAACTACCGCACCCCGATGTCGAACACACTGCTGCTGGACAATGCACTGGCGACCATGGGTGCCGGGCTGCCGTCGGCGATGATGGCCGCCATCCAATACCCGGGACGCAGGGTTCTGGCCGTCTGCGGCGACGGCGGATTCATGATGAACTCCCAGGAACTGGAAACCGCTGTGCGCCTGAGACTGAACTTGGTGGTCTTGATCATCCAGGACAACGCCTACGGGATGATCCGCTGGAAGCAGGCCGTCGAACAGTTCCACGACTTCGGAATGACCTTCGGAAACCCCGATTTCGTCGCCTACGCGCAAGCCTACGGTGCCACCGGATCGCGGGTGGAGGCCACCGAGGACTTCGTGCCGGCTCTGGAGGCTGCGTTCGAACGCGGGGGTGTGCACCTGGTCGTTGTTCCGGTCGATTACTCGGAGAACGCCCGGGTGCTCGTCGAGGAGCTCCAGCAGCGTATCCCCGCGTCTTCGGAGGTATGACCATTGATGAACATCAGAGCTGCGGTCCTGAGTGCCATGGGCACCGAGCCACCGTATGCCGTCACCAGACCGCTGAGTGCCAACGTCAACCTGCTCGCCCTCGCCGAGGGGCAGGACGCGCGAATCTCTCAAGTACGGTGCCATCATCAGAGTCACTGGTGTACTTGCGGATTCCCGCATTTCTACACAACGAAAAGGTGAACCCTATGACTGGCAGTTCCACATCGTTTGGCTGCGAAAACCTCAGGTAGTCGTGACTTTCCGATACCGTTTCGAACCCGGGCACACAACACCATGCGCCCGGATGGGCCCGTCGCTCTTCTCAAGGACCCGGTGCCGCCCAAGGCATGCCCAAGCCAATGGCGAAGCTCGTTGACACACTTGAAGAACACACCGACGTCCATACCCCGTCTGGGTCATGACACATAGAGTTGGACTACCGGTTCGCCCGATCTCCGAAATTTGCACGGTACTGCTGGTCGACAACCGCGACGCCGGCCTACAGCGGTGGTCCCTGCCACAGTTCGCAATCGCGATGCTTCTGCGACGGCACGAGCTGCCTTATTTTGGCGAGCAGGCGGTGATTTTCCCATCCACCGCAGGCACGTTGCGCGATTCGAACGACTCTGCCGCACAGTGGCGCACCGCGCGCGATCAGCTCGGCGTCCCCACAGCTTCCGCAAGACGCTCGCGACGCTCATCGATGACGAGGGTTTGTCGGTTCGCATCGGCGCCGATCACCTGGGGCACAGCCACGTGTCGATGACCCAGGACCGGTACACGAATGCACTCCCAGGTGGCCGACCTCCTGGACCGAACGGTGCACACGGACGACGATAGCTGACCACGAGTATGCATTTCGTAGGCTATTAGCCTATGATTTGCATACTCAAGGAGCAATTATGGGGCAGAAGCACAGTACAGCGGTCCCCGCCAGCTTGGCCGCGCATGCGCTCGGCACCTTCCGCACGGCGCAGGCGAAACACACGTACGCCCATCCCGCTGCTGAAGTGGCGCGTCTTCACGAACGTGGTTTGTTGCACCGATTAACCGACGGATACTACGTCGTCGTGCCGCAGGACATGGTGGGGCGCAGTTGGATGCCAGGGCTGGAAACCGCGGCGGCGGGCATCGCCTCGGCAATCTACGGGCCGGACGACATCGTCGTCATGGGAGTCAGCGCCGCCCGGCTGCACGGAGCTATTCCGCGCGCGCTGGCCACCGCGACTGTAGCCGTCCCCGAGCAGCACCGCCGCATCACACTATCTGACCGCCCTGCGGCCGTCCAGTTCGTCAAACGAAACACAAAAGGATTGGACGCCGAGCGTTACGACACTGAGCTCGGCCCTACGCTAGTGACCACACCCGAACAGACGCTCTTGGACCTTGCCCACCGCCCCAAACTAGGCGATGCCGAAATCGATATCCCAAGCGCCGTCGCAGTACTTTATGAGCGCAGCGACAAAGACCACTTACAGGCCTTGGCGACCGAGCAGAAACGCACAGCATCACTGGAACGGGCGGAAACCTGGGCACGCCAGTGAACATCGACGAAAAGACCACCATCGCTGAGCAATTTGGCGTCGCGACCGAACAAGTTGAGCGCGACCACCTCATCTCCCATCTCCTTGCCTTCCTGAGCCGGGACTTTGGCGACCGAATTCACTTGATCGGCGGAACCGCGCTCGCCCGGACCCACCTCCCGAACGGGCGGCTGAGCGAGGACATCGACCTCATCGCAGTCGGCGACCGCAAGCCCGTAGCTGCCAATCTGGACGCCACCCTGCCCCGCGCACTCGCCCGCACTCACGGGCGACTCACCCCCGACCCACCGCTCAGCAGCGTTCCCGACACCCGCCCTGCAATCCTCCGCACCTCCGACGGCCTGACAGTGCGGCTTCAACTGCTCTCGTCCCGAGACCGAATAGTGTGGCCGACAGAGCGACGAACCCTGGTCCAGCGGTATGCCGATGCCCCCGCCGCCGAGCTGCTGGTACCCACGCTGCCCGCCTTCGCCGCATCCAAGACCGCCACATGGGTCGACCGCCACGCCTCCCGCGATCTATGGGACCTCTGGGCGCTCAGTCACCTGGGCGCGATTAATGCCACCGCCGAAGATCTCTACCGGCGCTACGGCCCGACTAACCAGCCGCCCGCACCCCACGACTTCACGAAAGCGCCATCCGAGGCCGAATGGCAAAACCAGCTCGCCGGCCAAACCCGCCTCACAGTCTCACCACAGGATGCCCTACGCACCGTGCGGAACGCATGGGGGCACAGATCAGCGGGCCGCATAGACGTTGAATAAGCGTCGCCGACGAAAGACTGACCTTGTAACAGCCTTTGAAGTCGGACTGGGGCTGAAGTGGGGCGGGCGGGGCTCGAACCCGCGACCAATGGATTATGAGTCCACGGCTCTAACCGACTGAGCTACCGCCCCGGGCACAGTTGTGCGGCACCCATGGTCCCACACCGTCGACAGCTGACGACCGGAGGCCGCAGGGAAGCGTACGCGAATCGCCATTCGCGCACGTCCGGTGGCACGACGAGCGACCATGATGCATGACAGCTTTGCGGGTCGTACTGGCGGCATGCCTTGCCCTCGCAGTCGCCGGATGCTCGACGACGCGTACCACTGCGCTCAAGACCATCGACCCCACGCACCTGCAGACGGTCGTCGAAAACGCCGCCAACAAGCTTGGGGTGCCGGGCGCACTGGTGTTGATACAGACCCCGCAGGGCACGTTCACCGCGAAGGTCGGCACCACCGAACTCGGCGCACAGACGCCGCCGCAGCCCGACACGCACTTCCGGATCGCCTCGAACACCAAGACCATGACGGCTGCACTGATCGTGCTTCTTGCCCAGGACGGCAAGCTCAGCCTCCACGCCCCGATATCGACCTACGTTCCCGGCGTGCCCAACGGTGAGAAGATCACGCTCGCCGACCTGTTGACGATGCGCAGCGGACTTTACTGCTACACCAACGCTCCCGAGCTTTCGGTAGCGCTCGACGCCGACCCGGCGAAAGCGTGGACACCGCAGCAGGTGCTGGGAATCGCCTTCGCGCACCAGACGAGTGCCCCGCCGGATAGCACCTACGAGTACTGCAACACCAACTACGCGCTGCTGGGCCTGGTCGCCGAGAAGGTCGGCGGTCGGCCGCTGGCCGAGCAATTGCATGACCGCCTGTTCGCTCCGCTCGGCATGCAGGGCACCACACTGCCTGGTGCGGACGACACAGCCCTGCCCGAGCCATATGCGCACGGCTATATGTACGGAACGACGCTGTACGCCATGATTGACCAGGATTATCCGGCCGACATGGTCGCAGCAGCACAAGCCGGCACTCTCAAACCAATCGACTACACCCACCAGAACCCGTCATATGCCCAGGCGGCCGGGGGCGCGATCTCCACCGCCGACGATCTGGCCACCTGGATGCGCGCCTTAATGACCGGCAAGGTCTTCGACGCCGACTACCAACAGCAGTGGCTGACCAGCTTGCGGCCCGAGGACCCGGCCAAGCCGGATGACCAGCGGTACGGCTACGGCATCAGCTACCAGCGCTACGGACCCAACGCAGCGATGTACTACCACGGCGGGGAGATGCCCGGCTTCAACTCGTTCATGGGATTCGATCCGGATAACAATGTGGCGCTGGTCATTTGGACGAATTTGACGCTGTCCCCGGACGGCAGGACGACCGCCAACGCGCTGGTGCCGACCGCGCTGGACGAGATCTACACGGGTCTCAATCTCAGCTGAACCTCCGCGAGCAAGGTATCCGCCGTCGGCGAGGCCGCCCGCGCGGCGTCTACTGGGCCTGGCTTACTGACGACATGTGGAAGTTAGGAATCCGCAGGGTCGGCATGGCCACCCTGGTGGCCCAGTCGCCCCACTCCCGAGGCAACGTCACCTCGCTCACGCCGGCCTCGGTGGCCCGCCGCAACAAATCCAGCGGGCTCTCGTTGAAGCGGAAGTTGTTGACTGCCGCGGTGACCTCGCCGTCCTCGATCAGATAGACGCCGTCGCGGGTCAGCCCGGTCAGCAGCAGCACCGTCGGATCCACCTCGCGGATGTACCACAGCGTGCTCAGCAACAGGCCACGCTCGGTGCCGGCGATCATGTCGGCCAGCTCGGCCGAACCGCCGGTCATCAGCAGATTGTCGGCGGCCGCGGTCACCGGGACCCCGTATTCGGCGGCAACGGCTCGCGGATAGGCCAGCGCGTTGATCACCCCGTCGCGGACCCAGTCGACCCGCCTGATGCCCATCCCGTTGTCGAAGACCGACGTCCGCTCCGACGAACTGGCCACCGCCACAAAAGGCTGGCACGCCAACGCTTCCGCATAGGGGTCCGAATACAGCGTCAGACCCAGATCGGTGAGGCGCTCCCCCACCCGGGTGCCACCGGGCGCCGAGAGCGCCGTGCGGCCCTCCTGCGCACCGCGACCGTCCATGGTCCACGTCAGGTAAATCATCATGTCGGCAACCGTCGACGGCGGCATTATGGTCTCGTACCGACCGGCCGGAAGCTCGACTGTTCGCGATGCCCAGCCGAGCCGCAGTGTGAGGTCATCGAGCAGCGAATCAACGGGCACAGCAACGAAATCCGGTGTGCTGACCCCGGCCCAGGCACTGGCCCCGTCCCGCTTGGCGTTGATCTCCACCGATCCCGTCGGCTGCGTGTAGCGTCGGCGCAACCCACCCGAGGTCGCCACGAAAGTGGTCTCCACGATGTGTCGGGCGTATCCGTAGAGCCGGTCGGATCTGCCGAAGCCGCGCGCCAGATCGGCGGCGACCCCGGCGAACACCTGCGCACCGGTACCCGGCACCGGCTCATCCCAGTCGGTAGGTAAACAATCAGCCGGAAGCGGTGGTGCCGTATCACGGGCCGGCGGGGCAGCCAGCGCGGCGACCTTGGCAGCGGCCACCAGATCCGGGATCACGGCCGGATCCACCTCGGCGGACCGCACCGATCCGACGCACGCCTTATCTCCTTGGCGCACAATAGAAATCACGGTGGTGGTGCGGCTGATTGACTCGCCATTGGTGGTCATCGAATTGCCTGCCCAGCGCAACGCAGCGTCCGCACGGTCGGTGACCAGGACTATAGTTTCGTCGGGCCCGGCAGCGGCCAGCGCGATTTCGATGACTTGCTGTGCACCGATCATCGGCCCGCCTCCGTCCGGGTGTTGAGCACGTTGACGCCGCGAAACAGTGCGCTGGGGCAACCATGGCTGACCGGCGCGACCTGACCGGGCTGGGCCTTACCGCAGTTGAATGCCCCGCCCAGTCGCCAAGTCGACGGTCCCCCAACGGCTTCCATCGAACCCCAGAAGTCGGTCGTGGTGGCCTGGTAGGCGACGTCGCGCACCTGGCCGTCCAGCCGGCCGTCGCGGATCCGATAGAACCGCTGACCGGTGAACTGGAAGTTGTACCGCTGCATGTCGATCGACCAGCTCTTGTCACCCACGATGTAGAGACCGTCGGACACTCGCGAGATCAGGTCTTCGGTACTCAGACCATCGGCACCAGGCTGCAGCGACACGTTGGCCATCCGTTGGATCGGCACGTGGTGGGGTGAATCGGCATACGAACAACCGTTGGACCGGGCTTGACCGAGGCGCGGTGCGAACACCCGGTCGAGTTGATAGCCGACGAAGATGCCGTCGCGGACTAGGTCCCACGATTGCGCCCGCACTCCCTCGTCGTCGAAACCGACTGTTGCCAAACCGAATTCCACAGTGCGGTCGGCAGTCACGGTCATCACCTCGGAGCCGTATCGCATGGTGCCGAGCTTGTCGGGAGTGGCGAACGAGGTTCCAGCGTAGGCGGCTTCGTAACCGATCGCCCGGTCGTATTCGGTGGCGTGACCGATCGATTCGTGAATGGTCAGCCACAGGTTCGACGGGTCGATCACCAGGTCGGTAGGACCGGCAACCACCGACGGTGCCTTGGTCTTCTCGGTCAGCAGCACCGGGAGCTGGGCCAGCTCACCGGACCAATCCCATACCTCGTCACCGGCCACCGCCTCCCACCCGCGCGCCGTCGGCGGCGCGAGGGTGCGCATGGTTTCGAAGGACCCGGCGGCAGGGTCGACAGCGATGGCCTCCAGGGTCGGCTGCACCCGGACCCGCTGTTGGGTGATCGACGAGCCGAAAGTATCGGCATAAAAGCTCTGTTCCTTGACCGCGTGTACCCCGGCCGACACGTGGTCGACACCGTCAGCGGCCAGCAACCGCCCGGAGTACTCGTCGAGCACGACGATCTTGTCCGACGACGGCACCAGGAACGGATCGATGCCATAGCTGGACACCCACGCCACGTCGGTGTAGACGGGTTCGGGCGCCAGCTCGATGCGTTCGGCATTCAGCGGCGCGAGCGTCGTCGCCACGGCAACCGCCCGCCGAGCGGTCGCGGCAGCTACCGCCGGATCCAGCTCGGCATGCGAGGCGAACCCCCAGGTACCGTCCACGATCACCCGTACCGCCAGGCCCACCTCACGGTTGACCACCGCCGTCTCCAGTTCTCCGTCACGGAGCTGGATGATCTCGGTGGTGACCCGGTGAATCCGCAGATCCGCATATGTGGCGCCGGCAGCCAGCGCAGCAGACAATGCGGCATCGGCCAACTCGAACCGGGGCAACGCGAGGAAGTCGGCATCGACACGTCGCTGAGCTGTCACCTCTTCACGGTATCGGCCCCACTCCGCCGCGCAGCGATTGGCGCTCGTTGCGTCGCCCAAATATGTTTCAGGGGTGATTTCCTCTGCTACCGGTGCGGTCGCGCGATGGATCGTCCCTTCCCTGGCGGTTGCGGCCGTTGCATGCGCGGGCATTGCCGCCGAGACCACTCAGGTCACCGGCCCGGCGATACGCCTGGTCAGTGACGGCAATCCGCTGGCCGGACAGACCTTCTACGTCAACCCCGACTCGAAGGCGATGCGTGCCGCCAAGGGCGCGGGCAGTCCTGAGCTGGATGCCATCGCCAACACACCGACGGCGTACTGGATGGACAACGTGTCGAGCCTCGCGGTCGACTCGAAATACATCGCCACGGCGCAGGCGGCCGGCACCATGCCGATCCTCGCGCTCTACGGCATTCCGCATCGCGACTGCGGCAGCTACGCTGCGGGTGGGTTCGGCTCCGCGGATGCCTACAAGGGCTGGATCGACGGCGTCGCAGCCGCCATCGGAAGCGGACCGGCTGCGGTCATCCTCGAACCCGATGCTCTGGCGATGGCCGACTGTCTGTCCAGCGCCCAGCGCCAGGAACGCTTCGACTTGATGAGCTACGCCGTCGATACGTTGACCCGCAATCCGGCCACCGCCCTGTACGTCGACGCCGGGCACTCGCGCTGGGTGAGCGCCCCGGAGATGGCCGACCGGCTCAACCAGGTAGGTGTGGCCAAAGCCCGGGGCTTCAGCCTCAACACCGCGAACTTCTTCACCACCGACGAGGAAATCGGTTACGGCGACGCGATTTCCGGCGCCGTCGGCGGCAAACCCTACGTCATCGACACCTCGCGCAACGGTGCGGGACCGGCGGGCGGGGACATGTACTGGTGCAACCCCAGCGGCCGGGCACTCGGTGCCGCGCCCACCACGGCGACCGGAAACGGAAACGTCGACGCCTTCCTGTGGGTGAAGCGTCCCGGTGAATCCGACGGCTCGTGCGGTTCCGGCGAACCGTCTGCCGGCACCTTCGTCAACCAGTACGCCGTCGACCTGGTACGCAACGCGGGCCACTAGAGCCATCGGTGGGCCGCTCAGGCAGTGGCCGGCTGCACCACCGCGACGCACTCGCCGAAACCCACGGTGACAGCACCCGGCCGCTGGGCATGCGCGGTCAAAGTGATCTCGTCACCGTCCTCGAGGAAAGTGCGGGTCTCACCGTTCGGCAGGGTGACGGGGTTGTTGCCACCGTGGCTGAGTTCCATCAGGCTGCCGGCGGAGCCGGGTTCTGAGCCGGACAGGGTGCCGCTGCCCAACAGGTCGCCCGGCCGCAGGTCGCAGCCGTTGCTGGTGTGATGGGTGATCATCTGTGCCACGGTCCAGTACATGTGCCGGCTGGAGGAACGCGAGATCACGTAGGCCGCCGCGCCGGTCTCGCGCATACGAGCAGTGCGGATGCGCACTTCAAAGTCGACGTCGAGTCCGCCGTGGGCGCGATGTTCAGGGTTGTCGAGATAGGACAGCGGTTGCGGGTCGTCGGGGGGCCGGGTCACCGGAATGTGAAACGGCGCCAACGCTTCCGGGGTGATCACCCACGGTGAGACGGTGGTACCGAAGTTCTTCGCCAGGAACGGGCCCAGCGGTTGGTACTCCCAGGCTTGCACGTCGCGCGCGGACCAATCGTTGAGCAGGCAGTAGCCGGCAACATGGTCTTCGGCGTCGTCGAGAGGCACCGGCTCGCCCAGACGATTTCCCGGTCCGATCCACACCCCCAGTTCCAGTTCGAGGTCCAGACGACGGGTCGGCGCGAACGTGGGCACCTGTTGGTGATCGAGTTTGAACTGGCCGTGCGGACGGATGACCGGGGTGCCGCTGACCCGGACACTGGAGGCCCGTCCGTGGTAGGCCACAGGGACCCACTTGTAGTTGGGAAGCAGAGGATCGTCGGGCCGAAACAACGCACCGATGTTGCGCGCATGGTCGATTCCGACGTAGAAGTCGGTGTAGTCGCCCACGTGGGCAGGGAGGAGGATGTCGACCTCCGACACAGGGGTCAGGAACTTGGCGACGGATTGCGCGTGCGGTGCACCTTCCACGAGCAGTGCGTGAAGCTCTCTGCGCAGCGCGACCCGCGGTGCGGTGCCCGAGGTGAACAGTTCATTGAGGGTGCCGGCAGCCGCGACATGGGCGGCAGCCTGGGCCGGCTCGGTGAGCAACCCCGATTCCGCCAGTTGACGCAGGGAAAGCACGGCGTCGCCGATGCGGACGACACCGTGCGGTTCCTCGGCCACACCGGCCACCACTCCGAACGGGAGGTTCTGTAGGGGAAAATCACTGTCGGGTCCCGCGGAGGCAACCCAGCTGCGTCGGTTCGGATCGTGCGTGAAATCGAGTGTGGAACTCGGTGGCGTCACGGCCGGCTCGGGTCGAATCGTTTGACCAGACCGCTCCAGCAGTCCGCGTAATCCAGCTGCCGTTGCGGAACATCCGCCGCGTAACGCGTGACCTTTTGGGGGAACCGGGTTTCGAACATGAAGGCCAGCGTGTTCTCCTGTTTCACCGGTTTCAGCGCCACGGTGCTGGCGGCTTCGAAGGCCTGGGCATCGGGGCCGTGCGGCATCATGCCGTTGTGCAGGCTGAAGCCGCCCGGCACAAAGCCATCGGGTTTGGCGTCGTACACACCGCGAATGAGTCCCATGAACTCACTCATGACGTTCATGTGGTACCACGGCGGCCGGAAGGTGTCCTCGGCGACCATCCACCGTTCGGGGAAGCACACGAAGTCGACATTGGCGGTTCCCGGTGTCTCGCTCTGCGAGGTCAAGACGGTGAAGATGGACGGGTCGGCGTGATCGAACAGCACGGGACCGACCGGCGAGAAGCGCCGCATGTCGTACTTGTACGGTGCGTAATTCCCGTGCCAGGCAACAACATCGAGCGGTGAATGATTCAGCTCGGTCTGCCACAGCGTGCCGCCCCATTTGACATAGAGGGTGGACGGGACGTCGCGATCCTCATACGCCGCGACGGGGGTGAGAAAATCGCGGGAATTCGCCAGGCAGTTCGCGCCGATCGGCCCTCGTTCGGGGAGAGTGAATGCTCCGCCGTAGTTTTCGCACAGGTAGCCCCGGGCCGGTCCGGCGGGCACCTCGACACGCAGCTTCACCCCGCGCGGGATGACGACGATCTCGCAGGGCTCGGCATCGATGATGCCGAATTCGGTCCAGAACCGGACATTCCCGTGTTCCAGAACGAAGAGCATCTCGGCGTCGCCGTTGTAGAAGTAGCTGTCCACCATCGAGGCGGTGACGGTGTAGACGCTGCAGGCGAAACCGGTGCGGGTTCCGACGTCGCCGCCGGTGGTGATCGTGCGAACACCGGTGATGAACGTCGTGTCTTCGTCGGGTATTGGTAATGCGTTCCAACGCATTTGGGCGATGGGGACGGGCGGAGCGTCATCGGGCGCAGAACGCCAATGCGCAACACCGCCGGTGGGGCTGCCGGGCTCGGTGGTCACGGCCGTGAACCGGCCTGAGTGGGCCACGCTGGGCCGGATCCGATACAGCCAGGACCGCTCGTTGTGGGCGCGCGGCGCGGTGAACGGTGATCCGCTGAGCTGCTCGGCATAGAGCCCGTAGGCACAGCGCTGCGGCGAGTTGCGGCCGACCGGTAATGCGCCCGGTAATGCCTCGCTTTCGAAGGTGTTGCCAAAGCCGGACAGGTAGTCGGTCATCAGAGATTGCCGCGCTTTTCCTGCTCACGCTCGATCGACTCGAACAGGGCCTTGAAGTTACCTTTCCCGAAGCCCAGTGACCCGTGCCGCTCGATGAGCTCGAAGAAGACCGTCGGCCGGTCCCCCAGCGGCTTGGTGAAGATCTGCAGCAGGTATCCGTCCTCGTCCCGGTCGACGAGGATGCCGCGTTTGTGCAGTTCGTCCACGGGTACCCGGACTTCGCCGATGCGGGCACGCAGTTGCGGATCCTCGTAGTAAGCGTCGGGAGTATCGAGGAATTGCACACCTCTGCTGCGTAGCTCGTCGACGCTGCGCACGATGTCGTCGGTGGCCAGCGCGAGGTGCTGTGCCCCCGGTCCGCGATAGAACTCCAGGTACTCGTCGATCTGGGACTTGCGCTTGGCGACTGCTGGTTCGTTGAGCGGGAACTTGACGCGATGGTTGCCGTTGGCGACGACTTTGGACATCAGCGCCGAGTAGTCGGTGGCGATGTCATCGCCGATGAACTCGGCCATGTTCACAAAACCCATGACCCGGTGATAGAAGTCGACCCACTCATCCATCTTGCCCAGCTCGACATTGCCGACGATGTGGTCCAGCGCCTGGAAAAGCCGCCCGGACTTATCGTCGCGCCGGGCGTAAGTGCCCGTTGCCGCTTGGTATCCCGGCAGGTAGGGACCGTCGTACCGAATGCCGTCCACCTCGCGCTGGACAAGGGTGTGCCGGGTTTCCCCATACGCCGCGATGGCCGCGACCCGCACGGTGCCATGTTCGTCGGACATGTCGTGCGGTTCCTCGCACACCGTCGCGCCGGCTCGTCGGGCCTGACTGACGCACTTGTCGACGTCAGGAACCTCGAGTGCGATATCGAGGACGCCATCACCGTGCTTGGCGTGGTGGGCCACCAGCGGGCTGTCGGGACTGACCGCGCCCTTCAGGACAAAACGGATGGAACCTGACCGCAGCACGAACGCCTTATGGTCCCGGTTGCCGTTCTCCGGTCCCGAGTAGGCAACCAACTCCATGCCCCAGGTGGACTGGTAATAGCTAGCGGCCTGAGTGGCGTTGCCGACTACGAAAACGATGGCGTCCCAGCCATTGACGGGAAAGGGATCATGGCTCTGGTCGTAATCGACCAGGCCGACAAGCTGTCTGAGCTGGTTGAGGTCGAGCTCAGCCTGCTTTTCCTGCTCACTCAAATCGATCTGGTCGGTCATGATGGCATCCGTTCCATGCCCCATGGTAGTGCCGGAACGAGTGCTGTGGGCTCAGGCGCGTTCGACGATCCGCGCAGTCGCGGTTGCGGTGGCGACAACCTCACCCGTGGAGTCCTGAAGCGTACCGCCAAGCTCGGCGACCATCGCCCTCACCGCCACGACCCGACCATGGCCGATCAGCCGTCCCGTCGTTGCCGGACGCACGAAAGTCGTGTGAAGTTCCAGGGTCTCGATGAACTGCCCGGCTGTCAGCGTCGCCAGCAACGCGGGCCCGACGGTGTCGTAGAGCATCGCAGACAGAAAGCCGCCCAACACCCACGCGCTCGTCTCGGTTTCGCTTGTCGAAGAGCCCGCGAATAAGCAGCCACGTTGCCGACTCCCAGACTCACGATTGGCGGCCCAAAGCCCAGGGTGGCAGCCCCCGGACCTGCCACCACGCGGTCAGACAACTCGTAGTCGACGAAACCCACAAGGGCCCAGTGCGTTTCGATAATGGACGCCGTGGCGGCCGAAGAGACGCAGGAAACGGTCGCTGGAGCCAGCCAATTGGACTGGGTATCGACTCTTGCTTCCGCTCATGCGCAGTTCATCCAGGATGTCAGCGCCGCTTACATCAAAGCCGCCCAGGAGTCCCGTCAGTAGCACTCGACTAGCAACCGTGTCGCCTCAGATCTCGAACTTACAACAGCATTGCGGAGACTCTGCAGACTCATGGTTCTACGGAGTAGCGTCGGCGACTCGTTCAATGCGTAACCCTTTAATATCGAGCCGTCAGGGACTTTCTAAAATGACAGCCAGTGAGTCGCCAGCACACTTCGCCGCTACCACGGTCGAAGAGAAGATCAACCGCATCGGAGCCGGCCCAGAGACCGTAGCGAGAAAGAAGGTACCGCGATGACATACCGACAAAATCTCACTAAGTCAATGGTGTTGGGGCGCAATTCATTTAGCTATTCGACCGAATCTCTGCACGGAGCCGTGCTGGCGATGACCGAGTCGTCGCCCACCAGGGGTGACCGTCCGTGAGAGTCGACATCCGCAATCGCGAAGCCGTAGCAGCCGACGGGACAAGTCTGTTCGTCTCCGAATCCGGTAGCGGCGAAGACGTTCTGTGCATCCCCGGCATCGGATACGCCTCGTGGTCATTTCATTACCAGGTCGAACCACTCTCCGAGGTCGCTCGGGTACTGCTGATGGACAACCGGGGCACGGGACGTTCCGACAAGCCCGCTGGTCCGTATTCCATTGCCCAGATGGCCGACGATGCCTACCATGTGCTGCGGCAATGCGCGGCGGGTCCGGCGCACATTGTGGGGACGTCGATGGGCGGTTACATCGCCATGACACTCGCTCTGCGTCACCCGGAAGCGGTGTCTTCGTTGGTACTGGTAGCGACCACCAGTGGTGGTTTGGGTTCACGTCCGGTGCCGTTGGCCATACGAAATGCCTGGACTTCCGCGGCGTCTCTGGGCTCGGAGGGATTTGCTCGCGCGACCATGCCGCTGTCATTCGCGCCGGGATGGGTTGACGCACATCCTGAGCAGTTCAACGAGTTGTTGGAGCTGCGGTTGCAGGCCAGTACGCCGGTCGCCTGCTGGCGGTCGCAGTACCAGGCATGCGCCTCATATCTGAGTCGTGGATTGCAACGAGGACCGATCAGCCAGCCCGCGGTGATCGTGCACGGCACTGCCGACCGCGTGCTGCCGTACGAAAACGCGGCTCATCTCGCGCGCCGGCTTCCCCAGGCCTCCGTCGTCACACTTGACGGCGCGGGGCACCTGTGCTGGATCGAGCAGCCGGAGGTCATCAATGAGATCGTTCGAAACACATTGGGCAACAATCGACTCTAGGTATTGCGCCCGCAATCGCGTAGCGGCCCAGGACGCAGCAGGCTGAGCCGAGAACCGAGTTCGGCCACGATGACCTCCACCCGCGCAGCTTCGCGAGTTTGACGCAGCCTCGACCTGGATAAGCACTGACCGGTACACGGCCCTGCCGGTTGCCTCGCTTCGAAATCAGACCACGAAGGGCCTCTCAGCCATGCGCCCCCTCCTCCGCAAACCGCTCCCAACAGCGGATTCACTCTCATTTCCAAGCCGATCGTCCGACCGCGTTGCAAATAATGCAGATGCTTCGTATAGTACGCAGTGTCGGTGCGACAAACCTGAATCGGCGACGGCCGGCCGCCGACGGTTGAACCCGACTACAAGAGTGACGCGGTGGAAGCTGTGATTTGCGCCGACGGTTGTTGACCGACGAGCAGAGTTCGTTGCTTCTGCAGCTCTACAAATCGATGGTCACGCCCAGCGGACCCCCATCCCACAAGGAGAACCACATGTCTGACTACACCGAGATCGCAAACCATCTGACCGACCAGTGGATTGCATCGCTGGAGCGCGCGACGATCGTACTGCCGGACCTCGAGGAGAGCCTGAAGGCCCTGTCGACCTTCCCGGCTATCTCCGTCGGCGAGGTGCCGAGCCTGCCCAGCCCCAAGGAGGTTGTGGAGGCCAACTACGCGATCGCCCAGCGCCTGCTCGCCGCGCAGCGCGACTTCGCCCTGGCCGTGATCAAGAAGTCCAGCCTGACCGAGACCGAGACCGAAACCTCTGCCAAGCCGCCCGCTGCTGCTGCGGCCAAGCCGGCTGCTGCTGCTGCCAAGCCGGCTGCTGCTGCTGCCAAGTAAGAATCCCGCTCAACGGCGGCTGGCCATTCTTTGGCCGACGAGAACCCGCCACCACTCGTTGGTGGCGGGTTCTCCTTGCTACAAGCCAGGGCTGGCGGCAGACTCGCTACGCCGAACACCGAATCCCACTTGGTAATTCTGCGATGAACATGCCTGTGCACGCCCAGAACACAACACCGTGGGCAGACTGAGTTCGATCACGACATAGACATCGCAAAACCGCACCCGCACACGTCGATCCACCTCTACTGTCGAGTCGACTGCCGTTCACAGCACCGCCATACGGCCGACACCGACACGAAGGGGCGAAACGCGACCATGAGTGATCGAGTAGCAGTAGAGACGCCGAGTCTGTATCACTATCTGGCGGAGCCCTATCGGGCCGTGGCGGAGCACATGGCATTCGTCGGTGCAATCCCCGCGTTGGGTATGGCGCACGCCGGCGAAGGGCAAGGCCGACACGTGCTCGTGATTCCTGGCCTGATGTCCGACGACCTGTCCACACGATTGATGCGCAAGACGATTGATCTGGCCGGCTATCGGTCTCATGGCTGGCGGCTCGGCCGAAACATCGGCCCGACACGCGCGGCCATCGAGGGCATTGTGATGAGACTGGAGGATCTCGCCAATCGGCAGGGCGGCCCGATACCGGTCGTCGGTTGGAGCCTGGGCGGTTTGTTTGCGCGTGAACTCGCCATGTTGCGGCCGCATCTCGTCGACCGAGTGATCACCATGGGGTCACCGGTCAACACGATCCCCCAGCGACAGTCTTCGGGTGCCAAAATTCATGACCTCTTCGAAGCCAAGCACTCGCCGTCATATTCGTCAGACCAGTGGCGCACGCACCACGAGAATCCTCTCCAGCCGATCACCTCCATATTTTCCAAGTCAGACGGAATCGTGCAATGGAAGACGGCCTGTGTGGATGACGGACCGCGCGCCGAAAATGTCGAGGTCTTCGGTTCTCATTTCGGGCTGGGTGCGAACGCCACCGTTGTTCACGTCGTCCTTGACCGGCTCGCTGTGTCAGTGGACGACTGGCGGCCGTTCCGTGCGGAACCCCTGATCGCACAACTGTTTCCGACGTCACACTCACTCGCCGCATGACTGTGGTGGGCGATGCCGCTACTCGGCAGAATCCGACCATAAGGCGCGGACCAACCCGCTGCGCTCCAGACTGACCAGCAACCGGAATGCTGTGGGCATCCGGTGGATAACCGCCCGCCTGTCACCCGAAATCGCAACCCGCTTTAATGGCTCAATGGCCACATCGCGTGTCCGGGACACCGCACTGGGCTACGCGCTCGTCGGACCCAGCCTGTTCGGCGTCGTCACGTTCCTGTTGCTGCCGATGCTGGTGGTGGCCTGGCTCAGCCTGCACCGATGGGATTTGCTGGGTCCGATCAGCTATGTAGGGCTGAATAATTGGACGGCGGTGCTCACCGATTCGTCCTTCGCGACGTCACTGCTGGTCACGCTGTTGTTCGTCCTGTTGGTGGTACCGACTCAAACCGTGTTGGGACTGGTGGCGGCAACGCTGTTGGCCCGAGGCCTGCCCGGGAGTGGCTTCTTCCGCACCGTGTACGTACTGCCGTGGATCTGCGCGCCGCTGGCCATCGCGGTGTTGTGGCGCTGGATCCTGGCGCCCACCGACGGCGCGGTCAGCACGGTGCTGGGCCACCAGATCGACTGGCTCACCGATCCGGGCTTGGCACTGCCGCTGGTGTCGGCAGTGGTGATCTGGACCAACGTCGGATATGTCACGCTGTTCTTCCTGGCCGGGATCCTCAACATCCCCGAGGACGTGCACAACGCGGCCCGTACCGACGGCGCGAACTCCTGGCAACGGTTCCGCCACATCACCTTGCCGATGCTGCGACCCACGATGTTCTTCGTGCTGGTCACCGGAATCGTCAGCGCCGCCCAGGTATTCGACACCGTCTATGCCTTGACCTCGGGCGGCCCGCAGGGACGCACCGATCTCGTCGCGCATCGTATCTATGCCGAGGCATTCGGCGCGGCCGCCATCGGGCGCGCATCGGTGATGGCGATCGTGCTGTTCGTCCTGCTGGTCTGCTTCACCGTGGTCCAGCATCTCTACTTCCGCCGCCGGATCAGCTATGCCCTCACGTAACGTCGCGATCTACACCGTGCTGGTGCTGGGAGCGATCATCACCCTGCTGCCTTTCGGACTGGGGCTGCTCACGTCGTTCACCTCGGCACAACAGTTCAACACCGACTCGCCCTTGTCGCTGCCGAAACCACCAACGCTTCAGAACTACCTCGGCCTCGCCGACGCGGGCTTCGGCCGGGCCATCGTGGTGACCGCACTGATGACCGCCGTCATCCTGCTCGGACAGCTGGTGTTCTCCGTGCTGGCCGCCTACGCCTTTGCCCGGCTGGAGTTTCCGGGACGGGACGCGCTGTTCTGGGTGTACATCGCCACGCTGATGGTGCCCGCGACGGTGACGGTGGTGCCGCTGTATCTGATGATGGCCGAAGCCGGGCTGCGAAACACGTTCTGGGCCTTGGTGCTGCCGTTCGTGTTCGGCTCGCCGTATGCGATCTTCCTGCTACGGGAGTACTTCCGGTCCATCCCGGGCGACCTGATCAGTGCGGCCCGTCTCGATGGCGCCAACACTCTGGACGTGATCACCCATGTCGTGGTGCCGGTCAGCCGGCCGATCCTGGTGACTCTCGGGCTCATCACCGTGGTGACGCAATGGAACAACTTCCTGTGGCCGTTGGTGATCACCAGCGGAGGTAAGTGGCAGGTACTGACGGTCGCGACCGCGGGCCTGCAGAACCAGTACAACGCGCAATGGCCGCTGGTGATGGCCGCGACGACGGTAGCGATCGTGCCGTTGCTGGTGCTTTTCGTCGCGGCGTCACGCAACATCGTCCGTTCGATCGTCATCACAGGAATCAAATGACGCCCCGGTTCTCGACGCTGGCCGCCGCGGGCCTGGCGCTGACCATGGCGGTCCTCCTGGGGCTGGCCATGCTTCTGGGCCGCGATACCGAACCGTCGGGGCGCACCGTGGTGACCGTGCGGCTGTGGGATCAACAGGCCGCCGCGGCGTACCGGGAATCATTCGCCGAGTTCAGTCGTGAGCATCCCGACATCGAGGTGCACGTCAACACCGTGGCGTTCTCGTCGTACTTCGACACATTGCGCACCGACGTGGCCGGCGGCAGCGCCGACGACATCTTCTGGTTGTCCAATGCCTACTTCGCCGGTTACGCCGACGGCGGTCGGTTGATGGACATCGGGAAGACGTTGGGCCCCAACGCGGCCCGCGCCTGGGAGCCGTCGGTGGTCAGTCAATTCACCCGGAACGGTGCGCTGTGGGGCGTGCCGCAGCTGACCGACGCCGGCATCGCCGTGTTCTTCAACGCCGACCTGCTCGACGCCGCCGGGGTCGACCTCACCGAATTGCTCACGCTGCGTTGGTCGAACGGGCCCGACGACACGCTGCGCCCGCTGCTGGCCCGGCTCACCGTCGACGAGGACGGGCGCACTGCCGCCACCGACGGGTTCGATCCGACCCGGATCCGCCAGTGGGGCTACAACGCAGCCAACGACATGCAGGGTATTTACCTGAACTACATCGGGTCGGCCGGGGGTGTGTTCACTGTCGGCGACCGGTTCGCGTTCGACAATCCGCAGGCGGTCGAGGCGTTCACCTATCTGGTCGGGTTGATCAATACCGACCACGTCGCGCCGCCGGCCTCGGTCACCAACAGCAACGGTGACTTTTCCCGCAACACGTTCTTGCAGGGCCGGATGGCATTGTTCCAGTCCGGCACCTTCAACTTGGCGGCCATTGCCAACCAGGCACCGTTTCGCTGGGGCGTGGTGATGCTGCCCGAGGGACCCAAGGGCCGGGTGAGCGTCACCAATGGGATTGCCGCGGCGGCAAATTCGGCGACCAAGCATCCGGGCGCGGTACGGCAAGTACTGGAGTGGATGGGCAGCAAGCAGGGCAACGAATTCCTCGGGGCGCACGGCGCTGCAGTGCCTGCGGTACTCGCAGCTCAACCGGTCTACCACGACTATTGGAAGTCGCGGGGCGTCGACGTCAGCCCCTTCTTCCGGGTGTTGCGCGGACCACACGTCCCGGCACCGGGAGGCCCCGGGTTCCCCGCCGGATATCAGGCACTGCGACCCTATTTCGACGAGATGTTTCTGGGCCGCAAGGACGTCGCGTCCAGTCTGGCCGATGCGCAATGGGCCGCCAACGGAGCGGCGGCACGCTGACCGGCTAATTTGCTCCTCACGTGCGCTGGGCCCATTTGCTCCTCACGTGCGCTGGGCCCATTTGCTCCTCACGTGCGCTGGGCCCATTTGCTCCTCACGTGCGCGGCAAGCTGGTGCCGAGCACCGTCAGCTCCAACGCCAACGCACTGCCACACACCACGATCAGCACCGCGAACGCCACCCAGTCACGAGCCTTGGGCCGGGACGGCAGCGCCGAGATCTGGCCTGCGCCACCACGCGCAGTGATGGCGTCGCCCATCTCGTCGGCGCGACGCAGCGCCACAGTGACGGATGCCGCCAACAGGTCGATGACATCGCCCACTCGTTGCCGCCTGCGAGCCCGGAAGGACTCGGCCCGTTCCTTGGGTCGCAGCCGTCGCGCCGCATAGAGAGTGCGGAACTCGTCGATCAGCATCGGGAAGGCCCGCAGCGCCAACGCAATCGTCACCGCCCAGTCGTGCACCGGGACACCCACGAACCGCAGTGGACGGCCCAATGTCGCGACAGCGGGAGCGATATCGGCGACATTGGTGGTCCATGACACCAGGGCACCGAGGCCCAACAGGACGATCGACAACGCGGTGATGCGCAGGAAGTTGAGCAGCCCACCCAGGCCGATGTGCATCGACCCGACATCGACGATCGGGGCACCGCCGGCCAGTGTCGCGGTCGCCGCACCGAGCGCCAGCAGAATCCACAGCCAGAACGGCACCGACGGCACCGCGCCCCGCGGGATGTGCGCCAACCGGGCCACCACCAGCACCAGCACCGCGACGAATCCGATGGGCACCCAGCCGGGATAGAAGGTCAGCAGCACTCCGATACCGGCGACCGCCAGAAGCTTGGTGCCGGCCCACAGTTGGTGGATGACGCTGTCTCCGGGTATCGGACGCAGCAGCACCATGGGTCTGCGTTGTCCCCGGGTAGGTACGGTCACCGGGCACCTCCGGCCGCGGTGGGCGCCATCGCCAACACTCCCTCGCGTAGGTGCAAGGTGCGCGGGCAGAGGTCCTCCAAGCCCGAGAAGTCGTGCGAGATGACCACGACGGTCAGCCCCGTGTCACGCCGCAAATCCTCCAACAAACGCAGCAACCCGCGCTGGCTAGCCGCGTCCAGACCAGCCAACGGCTCGTCGAGGATGAGCGCACGCGGTGACCGGCCGAGCAGACCGGCCAGCACCACACGGCGCATCTGGCCGCCGGAGAGCTGGTCGATGCGGCGCTGGGCCAGTCCCGGATCCAGGCCGACAGCAGCCAGGGTCGCCGCAACGCGGGCCTGATCCTCGATCGGGAAACCTGCGGACGAGGCGATCTCCCGTTTGACATTGCTGCGCATCAACTGCAGGCGCGCCGCCTGGAACGACATCGCCACGGCGCCAACTTGACCGGACACCGGCGCACCGTCGAGTAGGCAGGCGCCATAGGTGGGCACGGTGAGTCCGGCCATGATCCAGGCAAGGGTGGACTTGCCGGATCCGTTGAGGCCGTGGATCAGAAGCCCGTCGCCTTCGTTGACGGTGAACGTGATGTCTCGCAAGGCCGTTTTGGCCCACGGAGTTCCGCTGGCGTACTCGTGCCCGACCGCCGTCAGTTCCAGCACGGGCGCACCGGATTCATGCCCGGGAATGGTGCCGGCGGGTACGGCGGCGGTCTGCACCATGTCGGTGTTGTCGGTCGTGCCGCCCAGGTTGATCGCTCGGTCGGCCGACGCCGCTTCGGCGTCGTAGTGGGTGATGTGCACGAGCGACATCTCGTGGTGGCGGGTCAGGCCCGACAGCACGGTCATCAAGGTGTCGCGGCCGTTCTGATCGACCATGCTGGTGACTTCGTCGGCGATGAGCAGGGCAGGTTCCCGCGCAAGCGCACCTGCAACGGCCAACCGCTGCAGTTCGCCTCCGGACAGGCCCCCTGTATCCCGGTCGGCCAGCCCGTCGAGGCCGACCTCGGTCAGCAACCGGTCCACATCCGTCGTCGTGCCGGGCGGGAGCCCCCACACCACATCGTCGGCGACCCGGGTACCGAGCACCTGACTTTCGGGGTGCTGCATGATCACCGCGGTTCCGCCGATGCGGCCCAGACCGACCGTGCCCGCGCGTTCGACTGTGCCCGCCGTGGGTTCGCGTCCCGCCAGTACCAGCATCAGAGTGGTCTTGCCGGAACCGTTGGGGCCGGTGACCGCGACATGTTCGCCTGGCCGCAGATCCATCGACACCGGGCCGAGTGCGTCGTGGTCGAGACCCGGGTACCGGAAACGGACATCGGCCAGCCGGGCTGGCACCGGCGCCACCGTGCCAGCCGCGGTGGCGGCGTCGAGTTTGTGGACGTCGGGAACACCGGCTAGTCGGGTCAGCACCCTCGACAGCGCCCACCAGCCCACCAAGCTGACGAAACAAATGCTGAATACCCCCGAGCCGAGGATCAGCACGGGCCAGTAGTCCAGCAGCGTGGCGAAGCCGTGCTTGAGCGGATCGGCGAAATCCCGCAGGACGGGGACGCGCGCCATGGCCACGGCCAGACCGTCGATATTGGCGGTCATCGACTCGAACGCGAGGACGCGCAACCGCGACAGCACGGTCATGGCCCCGACCAGCACCGCGCCGAACACCGCACCGGCGACGACGGCCGCCGCCAGCACCGTCGGCGTGCCGCGTCCGCGTCGTTTCACGATGCCGGTCAGCCCACCGATGTAGGCGCAGTTGACGACGGTCATGAAGCCACCCAGCCCGGCAATCAGAAAAGCGATGGTGGCGCCGGCGACGGTGGCCGCGAGCAGCACCCGCATCCGGTAGCGGTAAGCCAGCAGGCCCATCGGCACGGTGCCCAGCATCGACAGGCCTGCCGCGAACGGCACCACCACCGCAATGATGGCCGTGGCGGCACACAACGCCGCCATCACAGCAGACTGGGCGAGTTCCCCAGGGGTCAACGGACCCGCTGTCCGTGGCTGGATCGCCGATCCGGGAGCGGTCATTTCTCGATTCTGCCAGCCGGAATTGGTGTGGTCCGATGGCCGTGGTGTGACGGGGGGCACCAGAGAGCCCATAGACTACATAGAGAATCTATGTAACTATGGTTCTATGCCGACATCCATCGCGGAGGACACCGTGACACAACGCAAGAGCGAACTCGGTGCGGAATTGCTCTCTGTCGTGGCGCGGCTTAATCGCCTCGCCAACCAACGTACCCGGCTGCCACTGCCGTGGGCGCAGGCACGGCTACTGTCCACCATCGAGGATCAGGGCCAAGCCCGGATCTCCGATCTGGCCTACCTCGATCATTGCTCACAGCCGACGATGACGACCCAGGTGCGCCGACTCGAAGACGCCGGGCTGGTTTCACGCACCGCCGACCCCGGTGACGCCCGCGCTGTCCTGATCCGCATCACCGAAGAGGGTCGACGCACCCTCACCCAGGCCCGGCTCGATCGAGCTGCCGCGATCAACCCGCGGCTCGATCGCCTGGCTCCCGAGGACCGCCAGACCCTGGCGGCCGCCGTGGACGTCATCCGGCGGCTTCTCGAGGACCGTGACCCGGCCGACGACAACTAGCACCGAACCGACAACAGACAGGAGTGATCGCCCAGATGTGGCGCCAACCCAAGGCCGTGTGGGCCGTAGCCTTCGCCTCCGTCGTTGCTTTCATGGGCATCGGACTGGTGGACCCGATCCTCAAACCGATCGCCGACAATCTCAACGCCTCACCGTCGCAGGTGTCACTGCTGTTCACCAGCTATATGGCAGTGATGGGCGTGGCGATGTTGATCACCGGAGTGGTGTCGAGCCGGATCGGGCCGAAACGCACGCTGCTACTTGGCCTGGTCATCATCATCGCCGGTGCGGGACTGGCCGGCATGAGCGACACGGTCATGCAGATCGTCGGCTGGCGAGCCCTGTGGGGACTGGGTAACGCCCTGTTCATCGCCACCGCACTGGCCACTATCGTCAACTCCGCCAAAGGCTCCGTGGCGCAAGCCATCATCCTCTATGAAGCCGCGCTGGGCCTGGGCATCGCCGTCGGACCGCTGGTCGGCGGCGTGCTGGGGTCGATCTCCTGGCGCGGCCCGTTCTTCGGAGTGTCGGCGTTGATGGCGTTCGCCCTGGTGATCACCGCCTTCCTGCTGCCGACCACCCCGCGAGCCGAACGCGCGACCACACTGGCCGACCCGTTCCGGGCGCTGCGTCACCGAGGACTGCTCGGAGTATCGATCACCGCGCTGCTGTACAACTTCGGCTTCTTCACCCTGCTGGCGTTCACCCCGTTCCCCCTGGACATGACGGCACATGAGATCGGCCTGATCTTCTTCGGCTGGGGCTTGGCGCTGGCCTTCACTTCGGTGGTGGTGGCGCCGCGGCTGCAGCACCGGTTCGGCACGGTACGGGTACTTATCCTCAACCTGATCGCCTTCACCGCGGTGCTGACTGCGATGGCGGTGTGGACGGATTCCAAGGCCGTGCTGGCAACGGGTGTCGTCGTCGCGGGCCTGTTCATCGGTGTCAACAACACCCTGATCACCGAGACCGTGATGAAAGCCGCGCCGGTGGAGCGCGGCGTGGCCTCGGCGGCCTACAGCTTCCTGCGGTTCAGCGGTGCGGCCGTCGCGCCATGGCTGGCCGGGCTGCTCGGCGAGCAGGTCAGCGTGCACCTGCCGTACTGGGTGGGCGCCGCCGCCGTACTCGCCGGTGCAGCCGTGCTCTTCGCGACCCGCTCATATCTGCGCCACCTCGATGACGAGCACGCCATCGAGGATGAGCTCGACGAGCTCACCGACGAGGCGACCGCAGTCACCGTGGGCAACGACAGCTAGGTCTTCTCTTCGTCGAGATCGACGCCAGGGTTGCGATAGCGCGAAAACAACGACCCTGGTGTCGATCTCGACGTTCTTTTTGTTGCACGCACGCTACCGTCGGGTATGACCTCCACTGCCGAGCATCTGCGAAACACGCTGGACGGGCGCTGGCGAGACACCAAGAACGCCATGCGGGCCAATCTGGCGGACGAAAAGTTCCGGCCGCACTATATGCCCAACACCGCCATCGCACGGGCCAAGGTCGCCGAGCAACTCAAGATCATGGCGGCCGCAGGAGCCGCTGAGGACGGGTTCCGCAAGGAGTACGGCGGCAATGGCGACGTCGGCGCCGCGATCAGCAGCATCGAGATGCTCGCTATGTCCGACCTATCGCTCATGGTCAAGGCAGGCGTGCAGTGGGGCCTGTTCGGTGGTGCCATCGAGAACCTCGGCACCGAGCGACACCACAAGGCCTATGTGCGCCGGCTCATCGACCTCGACCTGCTGGGCTGTTTCGCCATGACCGAGACCGGCCACGGCAGCGACGTGCAGTCCCTGGAGACCACGGCGACCTACGATCCCGAGACCGAAGAGTTCGTGATCCACTCCCCTACCCCGACAGCGCGCAAGGACTACATCGGTGGTGCCGCCGAGACTGCAAGGGTCGCAGCGGTTTTCGCACAGCTCATCACCCCGGACGGGGTGAGCCACGGGGTGCACTGCTTCGTGGTGCCGATCCGCGACGACATGGGCAACGACATGCCCGGCGTGACGACGTCGGACTGCCACTACAAGGGTGGCCTACCCGGCGTCGACAACGGCCGCATCGTGTTCGACCACGTGCGGGTGCCGCGAGAGAACCTGCTCAACCGCTACGCCGACGTCGCGCCCGACGGCACCTACAGTTCACCGATCGAAAACCCCGGCCGCCGCTTCTTCACCATGCTCGGCACGCTGATCCGCGGTCGCGTCACCGTCGGCGGCAGCGCGGCAGCGGCGGCCCGCGTCGCCCTCGACATCGCCACGCGATATGCGTTGGAACGCAGGCAGTTCGAGGCACCCAAGAGCGACAACGAGGTGCTGATCATGGACTACCTGGTGCATCAACGCCGGCTGTTGCCGCTGATCGCCAAGTCCTATGCACTGCAGTTCGCGCAGAACGAATTGGTGTCCAAGTGCCACGAACTGCAAACCTCGGACAACCCGGACGCCGAGGAGCAGCGCGAACTGGAGGCGCGCGCGGCAGGACTGAAAGCCGCCAACACCTGGCACGCCAGCAAGGCCATCCAGGAAGCGCGCGAAGCATGCGGTGGCGCAGGCTATCTCGCGGAGAACCGGCTGATCGCACTGCGTGCCGACACCGACGTGTTCACCACGTTCGAGGGGGACAACCACGTACTGACCCAGCTGGTGGCCAAGGAGCTCCTGACCGCCTACGCCGACGACATCAAGGGCATGAGCCCGGTGGAATGGGTGCGGTTCGCCGCCAACTTCGCCGGCGAGCGGGTGCTCAAGCGCACCTCGGCGGAAACCATCATCCAGACCGTGCTGGACAGCCGCCAGGACAACGAGGAGGAAGGCAGCCTGTTCAACCGCGGTACCCAGGTCAAGATGTTCGAGGACCGCGAGGAATACCTGCTCTCGACGCTGGCCCGCCGGTTGCAGGGCAAGGCCAAGGAGATGAGCGCGTTCGACGCGTTCAACGCCGTGCAGGACCACGTGCTGCATGCCGCGTCGGCGCACATCGACCGCGTGATCCTGGAGGCGTTCGTCGCCGGCATCGCCGCGTGCGAGGACGACACTGCGCGCGAACTGCTGGAAGATGTCTGCGACCTGTACGCGCTGTCGGTCATCGAGGACGACAAGGCCTGGTTCATCGAGCACCGCTACCTGTCCACCGAACGCGCGAAGGCCGTCACCCGGGGCATCAACGAGCGCTGCCGCACCCTGCGGCCGCACGCCGAAACCCTCGTCGACGGTTTCGGTATACCCGAGCAACTGCGTTACGCAGCAATGCTCGATCCGGCCGAGCTGGTCAACGGCTAAGGCTGGTCAACGGCTAAGGGTTGGGCGGTAGCGGGTCGACGGCCTGCAGCTTGCCGTCGTCACCGATCCGGAACCGCACCGTCGCGATACCGGTGGGTGCCTTGGGCGAATCCTGCCCCTGCTGCCACTGGTAGTTGACCACCACGGTGTCATCGGCATTGGTCACCACGTTGATGTACGGGCGCGGCTGCGGGGTGGCCGGGCCCAGCGGCGTCTGCCGGTCGAAGAACAGCAACTGGCCGACACTGTTGGGCTGCGGATTCTGCTGCCCAACCTGCACCCAGTACAGCCGGCAGTTAGCGGTGTGGCCATCCCTGACCTGAGTCCACTGCGCCCCGGCTTCGGGGTTGGGCAGGTTGGCGATCGCCTGGGCGACAGCGTCGGCGCTGGGGCCGTCCGTCGGTTTGCAGGTGTCCGGTTTCGGCGGCGGCGCCGAAGACGGACTCCAGCCGCAACCGGCCGTGACGAGCCCGACGAACATGGCGGTGGCGATCAGCCGAGGATGCACGCCACGAGCCTAGCCAATCCTGAGCAATTCCTGGGCGGTGTGCGTAGGCGTCGTCACGCACCCGATGAGCGTGTCGCGGGCCCTCGTTACCTGCCCACAATTCGCACAGATCACTTACAGTGACGGCCGACACCGACCGAAGGAGATGTGATGGCCTGGTTCCTCGCAATGGAAGGACCATTCAACAAGGCTGTGCTGTACCAACTGCAGGAGTCGGCTGACGTCGACAAGATCGCCGAAGAATTGGCCAGTGCCGCCACGCTGGACCGCGCGGTGCCCGTTCCGGCCGTACTGCAGAACACCCGCCGGGAGGTGACGGTGTATATCCGGCCGGCCGCATGGGGCGTGTGGACCTTGTACCAACTCACCGATGAGGAACGTCAGGCCCTGGCCTCAGCCGCCAACCCGTTGATGGAAGCTCTCGCCCAGGCTGCGCGACAACAGCAGCAGGGCAAGAAATAAGGAGAATGTTGCTCCCCCGATTGGACTCGAACCAATAACCGCCCGATTAACAGTCGGGAGCTCTGCCAATTGAGCTACAGGGGACTACTTTCTGCGGCAAGTCCGCGCGGAGCTTGCTCCGTGCGGGCCGAGCGTTGACTCTAGCCTACAGACCACCGCCGCCGCCAATGCGCTCCCGGACCGGCGCGTCGGCGCGGCGGTGAGGCAGGATGGAAGTACACATTCGCCGTCTGGGAGGAACGCCGTGATCCGCTACGCCGCCGTGATCGCCGTCGGCTATGTACTGGGTGCCAAGGCGGGCCGACGCCGCTACGAGCAGATCGCGAACACCTATCGCGCGGTGACCGGCAATCCCGCGACCAAGGCCGTGCTCGATGCCGGCCGCCGGACCATCGCCAAGCGCGTGTCCCCGGACCCGCAGTTCGTGACGATGACCCCTATAGATGCGGAAACGTCGGTGCTCTCCATGGAGAACACCGACGCTTCGAAAAAGCGCGACTGGAGCTCGAGCTAGCCGATGCCTTGGTTGATGGTGGTACCCGGCATCAGCGGCCCGCTGTACACACCGCCACTTCCCCCGGCTCCGACCCACGGCGTTCCGACTTGGGTGGACTGGCCATTCGAGTAGGACAGGCACTTACCGTCCTCCTTGTTCCCGAACCAGGCCAGGCAAGCCGGACCCGCAGTCACAGTCTGCTGGCTCAGGAATGCCGGAGCGGCCACCGAAGCGGCTGCCGCCACCACGAAAGCGCCGACAGCGACAAACCGCCGCGTCGGGGTGCTGATCAGTTTCACCAGGGTTGCCTTTCTCGCCTCGCCCACGGTCGACAGTGCGTTCACCATATCGTGATGTGAGCGATCACGCAGTCAGGTCGTCACCACTGGCTTGTTCCAGCAGGCTGCGGCGGTATGACTCCATCGCCACCAGGTCACCGAACAGCGCGTGGTATTCATCGCCCTGCTCGACCGGCGACATGCGCTGCAACTTGGATTTGACCTCGGCGATCTGCCGCCCGACCCACACCTCCTGCAGCCGCGCCAGCACGCTGCCGACGTAACGCGGCAGTTGCTCGTCATCCTCGACGTTGATGGCTTCCACGCCGAGTTCGTTGACCAGACTGGCCGCCGCCGGCGAGTTGGTCTGCTCGCGGACGACTTCGATCCACTGCGCGCCCGAGAGCCCGGACGCCGCACCCCCGGCCGCCTCGATCGCGGCCCGCACCGCGGCGTAGCCGGGATGGGTGAAGCTCTCGGTGGTCAAAGAGTCGAACACGGGACCGGCCAGGCCGGGGTACTGCAACCCCGCCTTGAGCGCCTCGCGTTGCGGCCACAACGTCGGGTCCGCGGGGTTCGGCCGCTGCACGGGCGGCGCCGCAGCAGCCTTCGGGCGTGCCTGGGGTTCGACGGCGGCGCGTCGCCCCCCCTTTGCTGCTTCCTCACGGACCCGCTTGACGACCTGGGGAATGTTCGGCCACCCGACCCAGGAATCGGCAAGTTTTGTCGCATAGCCGTCGCGTAAGGATGGATCTCTGATCTTCCCCAAGAGCGGAACGGTCTGACGTAAACCTTCGACTCGCCCTTCTTCGGTATCCAGATCGAATCGCAAGAGGATGGACCGAACCGCATACTCGAACATCGGCTGCCGTTTTGCGACAAGCTCGCGCAGCGCCGCGTCACCCTTCTTCAGGCGCAAATCACACGGGTCCAATCCGCCCTCCGCCACGGCAACAAAGGACTTGCCTGCGACCTGTTGGTCTCCATCGAAGGCCTTCAGCGCAGCCGCTTGCCCGGCGGCATCGCCATCGAAGACGAATATCAATTCACCTTGATACCAGTTGTCGTCCATCATGAGTCGCCGCAGCATGGACAGGTGCTGGTCGCCGAACGCGGTGCCGCACGAGGCCACCGCGGTGGTGACGCCGGCCATGTGCATGGCCATCACATCGGTGTAGCCCTCGACGACTACAGCCTGGTGTCCCTTGGCGATATCGCGTTTGGCCCGGTCGAGCCCGAAGAGCACCTGCGACTTCTTGTACAGCACGGTTTCGGGGGTGTTGACGTACTTCGCCTGGTTCTGATCGTCGTCGAACAACCGGCGCGCACCGAACCCGATGGTCTCCCCCGACGACACCCGGATCGGCCACAGCAGACGCCGGTGGAAGCGATCCATCGGCCCGCGCTTACCTTCCCGGCTGAGCCCGGCGGCTTCCAGTTCCTTGAACTCAAAACCTTTGCGCAGCAAGTGTTTTGTCAACTTGTCCCAACCCGACGGGGCGAACCCGCAGCCGAACTGCGCGGCCGCCGCGGCATCGAAGTTGCGTTCGGTCAGGTACTTGCGCGCCTCGGCGGCTTCTTCGGATGCCAGCGCCTCGGCGTAGAACTCCTGCGCGGCGGCGTTGGCGGCCAGCAGCCGGCTGCGGCTGCCACGGTCGCGTTGCACGTTGGTGGTGGAGGCACCGGTGTAGGTGACGGTGTAGCCGACGCGGTCCGCGAGCAACTCGACCGCCTCGACGAAGCTGATGTGCTCGATCTTCTGGATGAAGGCGTAGACGTCACCGCCTTCGCCGCAGCCGAAGCAGTGGAAGTGGCCGTGGTTGGGCCTGACGTGGAACGACGGCGACTTCTCATCGTGGAACGGGCACAGGCCCTTCATCGAGTCGGCTCCGGCGCGGCGCAGCTGAACATAGTCGCCGACGACGTCCTCGATGCGGATTTTTTCGCGGATGGCCGCGATATCGCGATCAGGAATCCGGCCGGCCACCGGCTCAGTCTATGCGGCGGTGAAGGCCATTTTTTTCGGGATCGAACGGGCTCAGCCCAGTGGACGGGGTGATCGCGCCTCATGGACGCGCTCCAGCCGACTCTCGGTGTAGGACGCGATCTGATCGATGACCACCCGCAGCCTGGCCCCGTCATCATTCGCCGCGATGAACTCCGGTGCGAACAGCGGGTCGAGGCTGACCGGGGCCTGAGCCCACAACGCCAGGGCGACCTCGTGGATGAGAGTGCGCTGGTCGGTCTGGATCTGCAGGTGCTGGTGGTCGGACATGATGAACTGCAGCGCCAGCATCTTCAACACCGCCACCTCGGCGCGCACCATGACGGGCACCGCCAGGTCGGTGTCGAAGCGTCGCAGCGGGCCGGCGCCGGCGGCCTCCCGGGTCTCGGTGATGGCGACGTTGGCGAACCGGCCGACGAGCTCGCTGGTGAGCCGCTTGAGTGCAACCGACGCCGCCAAGGTGCCGTCGTACTTCCCCACCCCCGTCACCACCGGCATCCGCGACAGCCGGTCGGCAGCCGCCAGCAGATCGTCATGGCTCAGGACCGGAAACGACTTGGCACCCAAGCGGGCCAGCGAGGCGGCCGCGTCGGCGTCGGCAAGTACCCGCAGATCGATGCGCCCGGAGATCACGCCGTCTTCCACGTCGTGCACCGAATAGGCGACGTCGTCGGCCCAGTCCATGACCTGCGCTTCCAGGCACGGGCGTTCGGCGGGTGCGCCGTCGCGCACCCATGCGGCCGCCTGCGCGTCATCGTCGTAGAACCCGAACTTCTTGCGCCCGCCATAGCGCTGCCACGGGTACTTGGTCACCGCGTCCAGCGAGGCCCGGGTCAGATTCAGTCCAGCGGAACGACCTTCGCTGTCAAGGGCTTTGGGTTCCAGCCGGGTGAGGATGCGGAAGTTCTGCGCGTTGCCCTCGAATCCACCGAAGGATTGCGCGATCTCGTTGAGCGCGCGTTCGCCGTTGTGCCCGTACGGCGGATGGCCGATGTCATGGGCCAGCCCGGCCAGGTCCACGAGGTCGGAGTCGCAGCCGAGCCCGATCGCCATGCCGCGGCCGATCTGGGCCACTTCGAGGGAATGGGTGAGCCGAGTGCGGGGCGTCTCGCTCTGCCGCGGCCCGACGACCTGGGTCTTGTCGGCCAACCGACGCAGGGCCGCGCTGTGCAGCACTCTGGCTCGGTCCCTGGCGAAATCGGTGCGGTGCACGCTGTCGGTTCCGGGCAGGGCGGCAGCCTTCGGCGCTTCGACCACTAGGCGTTCCCGGTCGAAGTCGTCGTAGGGGTCGTACCCGTCGTCGTTCACCGAGGCACAGTCTGCCAGGACGCAGCAGCAACATCGTGCCGCACATTAGATTGACCGTCATGCGCATCGCCCGTCTGCTGCCCATGCTGCTCGCAATCCTCATGGCAGGGCTGCTCGTGGCCCCGAGTGCCGGTGCCGAGCCGCCGCTGCGGCTGGCCACCCAGCTCACCGACAATGCGGGGGCGCTCTCACCGCAGCAGCGCGCCGATGTGCTCAGCGCGCTCGACAAGCTTTACAACGAACGCCGCATCAAGCTGTGGGTGGTTTTCGTCGAGGACTTCTCCGGGCAGAACGCGCTCGGATGGGCCCAGCGCACGATGACGATGAGCGATTTCGGTGACGACGACGCCCTGTTGGCGGTGGCCACCGTAGACCGTGCGTTCGCCTTCCAGGTGCCCTCGACCATCACCAACATCAGCTCCTCGGAGGCCGACGACATCCGGCGCAGCAGCATCACCCCCGCGCTGCGTCGTGATGACTGGGCGGGCGCGGCGATCGCGGCAGCCAATCGGTTGAATACCGAACCACAAGCGGCGTCCGGTATCTCGTGGCCGGCGTTGGTGATCGCCCTCGGCGTGGTGCTGGTGCTGGCCGGGCTGCTGTGGTGGTGGTCGGCGCGGCGAAGGGCCAAGCGCCACAAGGCCGAATTCGAGGCGGCCAAGCGGGTTGACCCCACCGACCCGAATGCGTTGGCCACGGTGCCGCTCGACGCTCTCGACGAACTCTCCCGTTCGATCGTCGTCGACGTCGACAACGCGGTACGCACCAGTGCCGCCGAATTGCAGCTGGCGGTCGAGGAATTCGGCCCCAGGCAGACCGAAGAGTTCAGCCGAGCCGTCGCGAACGCGAAAACCGCGTTGGCCCAGGCGTTCAACGTGCGCCAGATCCTCGATGACGCAATACCCGAGACGCCGCTGCAGCGACGCGACCTGCTGACCCGCGTTGTGGTGGCGGCAGCGAAAGCCGACCGCGAGCTCGATGCCCAGAGCACGGCCTTCGACCAGTTGCGAGACCTGGTGATCAATGCCCCGGCGCGGTTGGACGACATGACCCAGCAGGTGGTCGATCTGACCGCGCGCATGACGCCGTCGCAGCAGACGTTGGATGCACTGCACCAGCAGTTCGACGCGCATGCATTGAGTGCCGTCGCAGGCAACGTCGATGCGGCCAAGGAACGGTTGGCCTTCGCCGACCGCAGCATCGCGTCGGCGCGCAGTCTGGTGTCCCGTCCCGCCACCGACCAGACCGCGCTGGTGGATGCCGTGCGCGCCGCGGAGTCCGCGCTGGGGCAGGCTCGCACTCTGCTCGACGCGGTGGACAGCGCCGCGAGCGACATCAACCGGGCGATTGCCGGGCTGCCCGCGGCGATCACCGATATCAACAACGGCATCAGTCAGGCCACGGCTCTGCTCAGCGATCCGGCGACGCCGCAGCCCGCCGAGCTGACCGCCGCACGCGACGCGGCCGCCAAAGCTGCCGACGACGCCACCACCAACGGCGCGGCCGATCCGCTCGGCACATTCACGCGGCTGACCAAAGCCGACGCCGACCTGGACCAACTGCTGGCCAGCGTGCACGCTCAGCGCGAGGCCGCCGAGCGGCTGGCGCGCGCCCTGGACCAGGCGATCGAAACGGCGCGGTCCCGGATCAAAGCCGTGTCCGACTTCATCGATACCCGGCGCGGCAGCATCGGGCCCGAGGCCCGCACCCGGCTCGCCGAAGCCAACCGGCAGCTGGAGGCCGCCCTGGCCAAGCGCGGCGAGAACCCGAATGAGGCGGTCGCGCACGCCAATGGCGCATCGACGCTGGCCGCACAGGCGCAGGGGCTGGCCAATGACGATGTCCGCGCCGCACAGCGTTCCTACGCCTCGCAGTACGGCGGTGGTGGATCGGACATGGGTGCGGTGCTGGGCGGCATCATCATCGGCAATGTGCTGCGCGGAGGGCTCGGGGGCGGCTACGGAGGCGGCCGCAGCATGGGCCGGCCGACGTCCTACGGCGGCGCGTCACGCTCGTCGGGCCGCAGTTACAGCGGCGGTAGCGGCCGGTTCTGACACCCGCACAGGTTGCCGGCCGTCCGTCAGTTCTTGCGCACCGCCCCGAGGAGGTACTGGTCGAGCAATGCCAGCGGGTCGTCACCGGTGGGCAGTGTCGGCACCGGGACGAAACCCGCCCGCGTGAACTCTCCGTGCCACTCGTCGCGGGTCAACAGGATCCGGTCGGTGCCGGCCCGCACGTCGGTCAGGCCTACTTGCGGCTGCCCGGGACGCGGTGACATCAAGAAGTACACCGATGTCATCAACGAGCAGTGGGCGGTACACAATTCGATCAGGATGACCGCACCGCCCGGCCGCAGGATGCCGTGGATCTCGTCGAGCGTCCGGCCGATGTCGTGAGCGTTGTGGACGACGTTGGCCGCGACCACGATGTCGCACGGCGGCTGCTCGCCGAGATCGGTGTTGAGGTCGACCATCCCGAACGTCATCCACGGGGTATCGGCGAAGCGCTGCTGTGCCGCATTGAGGAAGAACGTCGAGACATCGGTGAAGTGATATTCGACCGGTAGCCCGGCGAGACCGCCGACGATGGCGTTCGTCATGCCACCCACTCCCGCCCCCAGCTCCAGGATCCGCACCGGCGACCGCTCGGTCATCAGCCGGCGAACGGTATCGGAGACCGCCTCGCACGCCTTCTGGTTGAGGTGGCGACTGATGACGTTGTCGCGGTAGAACGCATCGGCGGTGGCCGTCGACCCGTCCGGGAACAGCAGCTCCTGCAGGCTGAGGCGGTCGGCGACAAGCTCACCCAGATGCTCGTTGGCCGCGGCCAGGAATTCCCCGAACGGCGCCGGATAACCGAGGTCCTCGCACACTGCGACGAGGTCGTGCCGGGTGGGCGACGGAGGTGGCCGCAACCGGCGGTAACCACCGGCTTCCCGGCCGACGAAACCACGGGTGACCAGTTCGCCCAGCCACTGACGCAGGATCCACTGATGCCGGTCCGCGATCTGGAGCCGCTCGACGATCTCCGCCGTATGGTGCACATCGCCGTCGCTCAGCACGGGGTCCAGCAACCGCGACATGGCGTCCAGCCCGAACAGATCCAAATCCTCTCGCGCCGAACGAATCCCGGTCAGGTCGAGTTCGCCCGTCTCGGCAGGTTCGCCGTCGGCCTCGACCCAACCGATCACGTCATCGAGATCAGCCCCGCCGAGCAGATCGGATGCCGCGACCTCGCAACCGAATTCAGTCTTGATCCGACGCCGCAGCTGCAGCGCGTTGAGCGAGTCGAGCCCCGACGCGACCAGCGGTGCGGTGCTGTCCAACGCCTGCAGATCGTCAACCCCGATGACTTCGGCGAACAAGCTCACCAGCCGCTGCCGGACGTCTGGCTCGTCTCGATCCACCACCGGCACCACTCGCGGTTCGACCGGCTGCGCCAGCTCCGACAGCGTGGGGCCATAACCGAGGAGGTCGAAACGGGATCGAGCCCGGTCGAGGTCGAACGCAACGACGGCGGCGGTGGCCGGTAGCCGGCTGAGCCCGAGCTCGATCGCCACGGTCGAAGGCATTGCGCGGTAGCCGATCTCAGCGAGGTTGGCGATCTCGGCGCGCCCGCGGCCCTCGAACACCGCCCACTGCCCCCACTGCACCGAGACGCAGTCGCGCCCTTCGGCGCGAAGGGTGTGCGCGAACGCGTCGAGCAGGCGGTTCGCGGCCGCGTAGACGATCTTTCCGCGTCCTCCCAAGACCGACGCCATGGATGAGCACAGCAGTATGCGAGCCTCGCCGGACAGCGGAACAGCGTCCAGCACCCGGGCGAGCCCGATCGCCTTACCCTGCAATCCACGGCCGATCTGGTCTGCGGACAGGTCGGCCAACGCGGTGTCGCCGGTGCCCTCACCGTCCATCACCGCGTGTACCAACAGATCCACCGGAGCGTCCTGCATGTCGCCGGCCAGCCGGGCCACCGCGTCGGCGTCCGTCACATCGCAGGCCACCACGCGGACATCGGTAATTTCCGACAGTCGACGGAGGCGATCGGCGGTCGCGGCCGACATCCCGGAGCGACTCGCCAGCGTGATCCGACGTGCGCCGGCCCGCGCGGCATGATCGGCGAACTCCAATCCCACCGCGCCGGTGCCGCCGGTGATGAGGACATGGCGTCCGGTGAGCGAGACTGTCGTCGGCTGCGTACCGGTGTCGACGAGCCGTTTGGCGTACAGACCGCCCTCGCGCAACGCCAGTTCGGGTTCTCCGGCGGTGTGCAGTGCGGCGATGATCGCGCCGGCATCCACTCGACCCGCCGGTAGATCCAGGTGTCTGAACGCGGTGTCGGCATACTCGCTGGAAAGGCAGCGGAATCCCGCAGCAAGCGCCGCGGCGACCGGTTCGGGCGGCCCGTCGTCGGCCAGCACCGGTTCGGCACCGACGGTGATCAGCCAGTAATCCGTGAGCCCGGCGGCAGGCGGGAACCACCAGGTGCGATCGGCGAAGAATGCCGCGACCTGTGCAGCGGCGGCGTCGACGGTCATCCGCTCAAGCGCAGGCTGCAGAACCACCAGGGCATCGACGCCGTCGGCATCGGCCGGGGAAACGACCATCCGGGCGTGCAGCTCCTGCAGCTCGGCGTGTGTCCGCAGCACCGCGGCCAGCTCGGCGCATTCACCCGTGTGATCGACGATCCCGAGGCTGCGAGGCGCCACCACCGTCCGATGAGTCAACAGTTTCCACTGCTCGACGAGTACCTGTGCCTGTGCGTCGCGGTCGGGCCGAGCCTGCGGAGCCGGCTGGGTCGTCGGCTCGGCGGGCACCGAGGCAGGCGGTGCCGTGACGCCGTGGTACGGCAACCACAACGGCAGCTCGTTCATCTGCGTGTTCGGGAAGTCCAGCAGCGGAAGCGTCACGGTGGCATCCGATCCCGAACGCAGTGTCTCCCAGCGGTAGTCGATGTCGTTGACTGCCAACGCGGCGAGGTTGGCAGTGAACACGCTCAGATCCCCGGCGTCCCGTTCGGAGGTACCGACCACCGTCGCCCGGGCCTGCAGTGCAGCGAGGTTCTCCTCGATGGCGAGGTGCAACGTCGGGTGCTCGGACAGCTCGACGAAGACGTCGGTACCGCCCGCGACAGCCGCCGCGATCGCCCGGTCGAACCGAACGGTGTTGCGCAGGTTCCAGAACCAGTAGTCCGCGACCGCCAGATCGGATGTCACCCGGCCGCCCAACGTCGCACCGATGAGCTCGGTGTCGCTGTCGAGGAATTCCCCATGACGCAGGCCGCCGCGGACGGCGTCGACGACCACGTCACGAATCTGGCTGACGGCGTTGGTGTGCGCCGGGTAGCTCACCGGGATGACACGAGTGAACAGACCGCGCGCAGCCAAAGTGTCCACCGCACTCTGCACCGTATCGCGCTCGCCCGAGATACCCACCATCCGAGGTGAATTCACCACCGAGACTTGAGCCCACCCGTATTGGCGGGCCAGCACTTCCTCGCACTCGTCGCGGTCGGTGGCCACGACTGCCATCGCAAACGCGTCCGAGGCGATGGTCTCGGCCGCCCGAGCGCGGATGCCCAGTACCAGCACCGCGTCTTCCAGCGTCATCTTCCCCGACAGGTACGCCGCGGCGATCTCCCCCTGGCTGTGCCCGACCGCCGCGTCGGCGTCGATGCCGACCGAGCGCCACATCGCGCCGAGCGCCACCATCTGCACGAACAGCGCGGACTGCACCATGGCGGTGCCATCGCCGACCTCGGTCGTGCCGAGCAGATAGCCCAGCGGTGAGGTGCCGAACAGCTCGCCGAAAACGCGATCACAGCGGTCGGCTTCGGCACGATACGCCGGAACCTGTTGGTAGAACAGGGCACCCATGCCGGGGCGTTGGCTGCCCTGGCCGGGCAACACGTAGGCGATGCGCCGCGGTGCCGCGGAGTCGTCGGAACGTGCCACCGCCGGATGACCGCGGCCATCGGCGACCGACTCGAGCGCGTCGACGAGGCCGTCGTGGCTGGTGACCATCGCCAGGGCGCGGTAGCGCTTTGGCAGACGCGTTCGAAACAGCATGTCGGCCACCCGCTCCGGCGGTGCGGCGGGGTGGTCGTGCAGATAGGACGTCAGCGCGGCGGCCTCGGCGCGGAGCAGACCGGACGTGTCGGCCGACAGCAGAACGGGAATGCTCCCGTCGGGAAGACGGTAGTCAGAAATCGTCCCGCTCCTCTCCTGCCGGCATACCGATGATGGTGTGTGCGTTGACCCCGCCGGCTCCGTACGACGACACGGCACCGTACCTGCTTCCCCGTGTGGGCTCCCATGGTTGCAACTTGGTGGCCAATCGCAGGCCGGAACGGTCCCAATCCACTTGGGTCGTGGGGTTTTCCGTGAACAGCGACGCCGGCACCTGGCCGTGCCAACCGGCGAGCAGCACCTTGATCACACCGAGCATTCCCGCAGCGGCCTGAGCGTGCCCGAGATTGGATTTCGACGATCCGACGAACGCGTTCGATCCTGCGGCGCCGTAAGTGCCTGCCAAAGCGCTGAGTTCGGCTCGATCCCCGGCACGCGTCGCGGTGCCGTGGCCTTCGATCATGCCGATGTCAGCTGCCTCGACCCCGGCGGTCGCCATGACGCGTCGGATCAAAGCGGCCTGGGCATCCGCACTTGGCGTCAGGATCGCCTTCCCTTTGCCGTTGTGGTTGTAGTGGCTGCCAAGAATGCGGCCGAATACCCGGTGTCCCTCGCGTCGTGCCCGTGACTCGCGTTCGACGACGACGAAGCCCGCACCCTCGCCCCACACCGTTCCGGTGGCGTCGTCAGCGTATGCGCGGCAATGGCCGTCGACCGCCAACGCGTTGTGTTTGGCGAAGTCGTAGATGATCGCCGGTGACCCCATGATGCACACACCGCCGGCGAGCGCCCAGTCGCACTCGCCATTGCGAACCGACGCAGCGGCCAGATGCAGCGCCGTCAGCGACGACGCACACGCGGTGTTGACGGTCGCCGACGGACCGGCCAATCCGAGAGAGTGCGACACGCGTCCGGCGATGCTCTCGGTGACGAAACCGACTGTGCGATATCCGCCGTACTCGTCTGCCCGGGAAGCTGACGGCCCATACTCTGTCGGGTACGCCCCGACGAAACAGCCGGCGTCCTCCCCATCGAGAGCTGCGGGGTTGATTCCGGTGTTCTCCACCGCTTTCCACGCCGTCTTCATCGCGAGCCGGATCTGCGGACTGGTAATCGTCGCCTCGACCTGGCCGATATTGAAGAATGCCGGGTCGAACGCGCCCGGATCATCGAGAAAGCCGCCGGCGTCACACACGTCGGCCCACCCGTCGATTCGCGACAGCGACATCATGTCGTCCACCGGCCAACCGCGATCGCGAGGCAGCGGACCGATCAGTTCCCGGGATTCGCTCAGTGCGGCCCAGTAGGCGGCCGGGGTGTGAACGCCGCCCGGTGCCTCCACCGACATTCCGGAGATGACGACGTGGTCGACGTCATCGAGCACCGTCCGGGTCATCGGCGAACCTCACACCCCGCCAACAGATCCCGGATCGCATCGTAGTGGTCTGTGAGGAAGAAGTGTCCACCGTCGAACATCGTGACCTCGACGTCGTCGCTGTGATCACGCCAGCCGTGGAGATCGGCCATCGTCACGATAGGGTCGTGCGCTCCGCCGAGGACGCGAATACCCGCGGTCACTTTGGTAGTCGGATCGCAACGGTAGGACTCCGCGGCCCGGTGGTCGGCACGCACGACCGGGAAAGTCATCTTGACCAGCTCGGGATCGGCAACGACGTCGGCGTTGGTGCCGCCGAGGAACCGCAGGTGCTGCAGCAGGCCGTCGTCGTCTTTGGGGGCAGGTGGCTTGCCGGCCAATCGGTGCGGCGCGACCGCGGCGACCACCGTCAACTGCCGGACCTTCACACCGGCCCGCTCGGCGATTCTGGCGAACTCGAACGAGATGTGCGCGCCCATACTGTGCCCGAAGGTCATGAGCGGTGTACCGCAGTTATATTGCGACGCTTCGAATTCCGCGAAGGCGCCGGCTGCGATGTCCGACACCGACGTCAGCGGCGGCTCGCCCGCGCGGTCCTGCCTGCCTGGGTACTGAAAGGCGATGACGTCGAAGTGCTCACTGAGCACCCGTGAGAACTGCCGGTACCACGATGCTCCGGCCCCGGCATGCGGAAAGATCAGCAGCGGTTGCCGCCCGACCGTATCGGGGTTGTGGAACTTCCTGATCCATCCTTGTCTCTGACGCACAGACAATCAGGCTAGCCTAACCTTTTCTTAGGCGTCGCCCTTCGTCCCGCTTTCAGCAGCCCTTCAGCCGGACCGCCAGGTAGTCGGGCACCTTGTCCAACGCGACGCGCTCCTGCGTCATGGCGTCACGCTCGCGGATGGTGACCGCGCCGTCCTCCAGCGTGTCGAAGTCAACCGTCACGCAGTAGGGCGTGCCGATCTCGTCCTGGCGGCGGTAGCGGCGGCCGATCGCCCCGGCGTCGTCGAACTCGACGTTCCAGCTCTTGCGCAGTTCGGCCGCCAGGTCGCGGGCCTTGGGCGAGAGATCCGCATGCCGGGACAGCGGGAGCACCGCGGCCTTGACCGGAGCCAGCCGCGGGTCGAGCTTGAGCACCGTGCGCTTGTCCACCCCGCCCTTGGCGTTGGGCGCCTCGTCCTCGGTGTAGGAATCGACCAGGAACGCCATCAGCGAGCGGGTCAGGCCGGCTGCCGGCTCGATCACATACGGCACATAGCGGGTATCGGCGGCCTGATCGTAGAACGACAGGTCGACACCGGAATGCTCTGAGTGCGTGGACAAGTCGAAGTTGGTGCGGTTGGCGATGCCTTCCAGCTCACCCCACGGGTTACCGGCGAAGCCGAACTTGTACTCGATGTCGGTGGTGCCTGCGCTGTAGTGCGACAGCTTCTCCAGCGGGTGCTCGAACAGGCGCAGGTTCTCACGCTTGATACCCAAGTCGATGTACCACTGCAGCCGGGTATCGATCCAATACTTGTGCCACTCGCCCGCGGTCGAGGGCTCGACGAAGAACTCCATCTCCATCTGCTCGAACTCGCGGGTGCGGAAGATGAAGTTGCCCGGCGTGATCTCGTTGCGGAAGCTCTTGCCGATCTGGCCGATACCGAACGGCGGCTTGCGGCGCGCGGTGGTCACCACGTTGGCGAAGTTGACGAAGATGCCCTGCGCGGTCTCAGGCCGCAGGTAGTGCAGACCTTCCTCGCTCTCGATCGGGCCGAGGTAGGTCTTGAGCATCATGTTGAAGTCACGCGGCTCGGTCCACTGGCCGGGATCACCGGTCTCGGGATCGCGGATGTCGGCCAAGCCGTTGGGCGGCGGACACCCGTGCTTGGCCTCGTAGGCCTCGATGAGATGGTCAGCACGGTAACGCTTGTGCGTGATCAGCGACTCCACGAGCGGATCGTTGAACACGTCGACGTGACCGGAAGCCACCCACACCTGACGCGGCAGGATGATCGCGCTGTCCAGGCCGACGACGTCGTCGCGACCGGTGACCACGGACCGCCACCACTGCCGCTTGATGTTCTCCTTGAGCTCGACGCCGAGTGGCCCGTAATCCCACGCCGACTTCGTGCCGCCGTAAATTTCGCCGGACTGGTAGACCAGACCACGGCGTTTGGCCAGGTTCGCAACGGTGTCGATGATGGATGCCACGGTGCAACAGAGTAGCGATACCGCGCGAGTACCGATAATCCGCCAGAACTGTTGACATGCGATTTCATGCATGTATTCTGGCAGTTAATGAAAACCGTTTCCAGTTTGGCCGACTCTACTCCGTCAGATCGCCACGCCGACCACGACACGGTGCGCGATCACGAGAGCGCGCCGGCACCGGAGCTACCACCGCGCGAGATCCTCGAAACCGCCGGCGAGTTGCTGCGCGCCCTGGCTGCGCCGGTACGGATCGCGATCGTGCTGCAGTTGCGGCAGTCGGGGCGCTGCGTCCACGAGCTGGTCGACGCCCTCGACGTGCCGCAGCCCCTGGTCAGCCAGCACCTCAGGATCCTCAAGCAGGCCGGCGTGGTGTCCAGTGCGCGGGCCGGGCGTGAGGTGCTCTACCGCCTCGTCGACCACCACCTGGCCCACATCGTCGTCGACGCGGTCATCCACGCCGGAGAGGACAGACGGTGACCGGTGCCGTCCGATCCACCCGGCAGCGGGCAGCGATCGCGGACCTGCTCAACGAAACCGAGGGATTCCGCTCCGCCCAGGAACTGCACGACGAACTCCGGAGCCGCGGCGAGGGCATCGGCCTGACGACGGTGTATCGCACGCTGCAGGCGATGGCCGGCGCGGGCGTCGTCGACACCCTGCGCACCGACACCGGCGAATCGGTGTACCGGCGGTGCTCGGAGCACCATCACCACCACCTGGTGTGCCGCAACTGCGGTTCCACAGTCGAGGTGTCCGGTGGCGACGTGGAGACCTGGGCCGCCAATGTCGCCCGCGAGCACGGCTTCTCCGACATCAGCCACACCATCGAGATCTTCGGGGTGTGCGGCGATTGTGTCGGATCAGCCGACTGAATCACCGATCACGCCGCCGGGATCAGGTCATGACATGAGGTCGCGACGGATGTCGGCACCCGTCGCCAACACCATCAGGATCAGCGTGCGCAAAGCTTCGTCGGTGAGCCCGGCCGCCGGAAAGTTGTAACGCAGCATCACGTCGGCGACCTTCTTCACCGAGCTCTTGCGCACCGCCCCTTTCGCCGTCGCACCGTTGACGGGCGTGGTGACCAACTTCTCCACCAAGACCACCGAACCCAGCATGGTGCGGCTGGCATGATCGGTCACCCGTTCGCGAATCTTGTTGTTGAGCGGCAGATCCCACGCCAGCGGCTGCGTCAGAGACACCATCTCCAGCCCTTCGGCGATGGTGACGACGCGCACCGAGGCGACCGATCCGTCGACGGTGACGGTCAGCGCTTCGTCCTCCTCCTCGACGACGGACATCACCTCACCGAGCGCGGAGGACAACTGTTGCAGGAGGCTAGGCATCACGCATCACGCCCTGCCGAAGCGACGGTTGCGGTTGACGTATTCCTCGCAGGCCGCCCACAGATCGCGACGGTCGTAATCGGGCCACAGCTTGTCCTGGAACACGAACTCCGCGTACGCGGCTTGCCAGAGCAGGAAGTTGCTGGCCCGCCGCTCCCCCGAAGTGCGGATGAACAGGTCGACATCGGGGATGTCGGGCCGGTGCAGGTGTTTGGCGAACAACGCCTCGCTGATACGGCTCGGATTCACGGTGCCCGCTACTGCGTCTTCGGCAAGCGCCCTAGCCGCCTCCACGATCTCGGTACGCCCGCCGTAGTTCACACAGTAATTGACGGTGATGACATCGTTGTCGACGGTCATCTGCTCGGCGATATCGAACTCCTTGATGACGCTGCGCCACATCTTGGGCCGCGAGCCGACCCACCGCATGTTCACACCCATGGCGTCCAGATTCTCCCGGCGGCGGCGCACCACCTCCCGGTTGAAGCCCATCAAGAACCGGACTTCCTCGGCGCTGCGCTTCCAGTTCTCGGTCGAGAATGCATACACGCTCAAATGTTTGATACCGAGCTCGATGGCGCCGCAGGTGATGTCGATCAACACCGCCTCACCCATCTTGTGCCCCTCGGTCCGGCCCAGCCCCCGCTGGGTGGCCCAGCGACCGTTGCCGTCCATCACCACCGCGACGTGATTGGGCACCTGTTCTGCCGGGATCTGCGGCGCGGCAGCCTTCGAGGTGTGCTGCGGCGGGCGAGAGAAGCGGCCGTTGGTATTAGGCGGCAACTCCGGGAAAACGACCGGCCAGGTCGATGTGTCGGGGAAAGTCGGATAGTCCTCAGGCGCCGGGGGAAGCTGCGGGTAGGTGATCTTGCCCCGTTTGAATGCCATGTGTCATATCCTGCCCGACCAGCGCGGCCCGTCGATCGGCGACTGTCCGATCCACCCGGTAGGCCCGCTCGACCAGAGGCAACGTCCGCAGCTGACGTTCCAGATGCCACTGCAGGTGCGCCGCGATGAGCCCGCTGGCCTGGCTGCGGTGCCCCGACGTCGTCGTCTCGGCATACTCCCAGTCGCCGTCATGCAGCGCCGTCATCAGCTCGAGTACCGCCTGCGGCGGTGTGGACGATCCGCTGGGCCGGCAATGCACGCACACACTGCCGCCGGCGGCGACGTGGAATGCGCGATGCGGGCCTGGCGCGGCACAGCGGGCACATTCGGTCAGCGCCGGCGCCCAGCCGGCCACCCCCATCGCCCGCAGCAGATAAGAGTCGAGGACCAACTCCCGAGCGCGGGCACCGTCGGCGACTGCCCGCAGCGCCGCCACCGTCAGCCGGTGCAGTGCGGGCATCGGCGCCCGCTCCTCGCCGGCCAACCGTTCGGCGGTCTCCAACATGGCGCACGCACACGTGTAGCGACCGTAGTCGCTGACGATGTCGGCGGCGAAGGCGTCAATGGCCTGAACCTGCGTGACGATGTCGAGATTGCGGCCGGGATGCAGCTGAACGTCGATATGAGCAAACGGCTCCAGCCGAGCACCGAACTTACTGCGGGTACGCCGCACCCCCTTGGCCACCGCGCGGACCAAACCGTGGTCGCGGGTGAGCAGGGTGACGATCCGGTCAGCCTCGCCGAGCTTGTGCTGGCGCAGCACTACCGCTCGATCCCGGTACAGCCGCATCGGGACAGTCTCTCATCGTGGCCGGACAGATTTGCCGAACGCACCGCCGATATCCTCAAATGTGATGGGAAAATCCACGGCCACCGACTCGCCCCCTCCGGTATCGGATTCCCTCGTCAAACAGCTCTACCAGCTCGCCAGTGGCACCGTCACATCTGAGCAACTGATACAGCGGTCACTGCATGCCATCGACGCCAGCCAGTCCACGCTCAACGCGTTCCGGGTGGTCCTCGCCGAGCAGGCGATGACCGACGCCGCCGCCGCTGACCGCAAACGCGCGGCCGGTGAGCAACTGCCGCTGCTGGGAATTCCCATCGCGGTCAAGGACGATGTCGACATTGCCGGGGTGCCCACCCGCTTCGGTACTGACGCCGATATCCGACCGGCCACGGCCGACTCCGAGGTGGTGCGCCGGCTCAGAGAGGCCGGCGCGGTCATCGTCGGCAAGACCAACACCTGCGAGCTCGGGCAGTGGCCGTTCACTGGTGGACCGGCATTCGGCCACACCCGCAATCCGTGGTCACGGAAACACAGCGCAGGCGGCTCCTCCGGCGGCAGCGCGGCAGCCGTAGCCGCCGGACTGGTCAGCGCGGCCATCGGCTCTGACGGCGCGGGCAGTGTCCGCATCCCCGCGGCCTGGACCCACCTGGTCGGTATCAAACCGCAGCGCGGACGGATCTCCACCTGGCCGCTGCCCGAAGCGTGCAACGGCGTCACCGTCAACGGGGTGCTGGCCCGTACCGTCAGCGACGCCGCACTGGTACTCGACGCCGCGTCGGGCAATGCCACCGGCGATCTGCACCAACCACCACCCGTGCAGGTCGCCGACTACGTGGGTCAAGCGCCGGGGCCGCTGCGGGTCGCGGTGTCGACGGCCTTGCCGCTCACCGGATTCCGGGCCCGGCTGAACCCGGAAATCCTGGCCGCGTTGCACACTGTCGCTGAACAACTCGGCCAGCTGGGACACAGCGTCGTCAGCAAAGACCCCAATTACAGCCGCCGGATGGCGTGGGATTTCCTGTCGCGCTCCACTGCCGGGCTGCTGGACTGGGCCGAGAGACTCGGCGAGCAACACCACGGTGCCGGCTACGACGAACGCACCGTGATCAACATGCGCATCGGCCGGCTGCTCTCCGAGGATGTGCTGCGCAAAGCCAGGGCCCACGAAGCCGAGGCACGACGCCGCATCGGCTGGATCTTCAACCTCGTCGACGTCATCATCGCGCCCACCACCGCCCTGCCACCACCCCTGACGCACGAATTCGACCAGCTCAGCTGGGCGGCCACCGAACGCGCAGCCATCCAGTACTGCCCGATGACCTGGCCGTGGAACCTGCTGGGCTGGCCGGCGATCAGCGTCCCGGCCGGCTTCACCTCCGACGGGTTGCCGATCGGCGTGCAACTGATGGGTCCGGCCAACAGTGAGCCGCTGTTGATCTCACTGGCCGCTGAGCTGGAAGCGATCAACGACTGGGCCGCCAGAGAACCCGCGTCGTGGTGGAACACCCCGCAGGCGGCTTCGCCGCGGCAGCAAAGAATCGAGTAGTCACCTACTCTATCGCTCATTCACAGCATCTTCATAGACTGATGTCAGGCTGCACCCAGCTGCCGGCCCACGTTCCACAAGCGTCTGGAGGCTCTCATGGCAATCAGAAATCTCACCCGCTCAGCTGCGGCGGCAGCCCTCGGCATGGGCGTTCTCGTCCCGGTGCCGGCCGTCGCCGATCCCCTGCCGTACGGACCCGATACCTGCATCCAGGGTTATGTCTGGCGGGAGGCCCGCCCCGGAGACAACGTGTGCGTCACCCCCGACGTGCGGTCGACGGTGGCCCAGCAGAATGCAAACCCCGGCGCGCACAAAGACCCCAACGGCGCGTACGGACCGCAGACCTGTGACCAGGGCTACGTGTGGCGCGAGGCATTCGACGGCGACACGGTCTGCGTCACACCGGACTTCCGCCAACAGATGCGCAACGACAACGCCGCCGCGGCGTCGCGCAGGCAGGCCACCCAACCGCAACCCACGCCCAACGCGTCCCCCAGCGGGTCGACGGTGCTGTTCGAGGTCACCGGATCCGGCGAGGTGTACAACATCGTCACCGACCCGGCGGGAGCGAACGTCGCCGATCACACGACGATCCCGTGGCAGCGAACCGTCACTGTCGGACCCGACGTCCAGATGTTGCAAGTCGTCGCGACCGGTCGCGACACTCCCGGGCCCGGCTGCCGCATCACGCTGGACGGAAAAGTTGTCGCCGAACAGCCGGTCGGCGGAAGCGCGCACTGCGTGTTCAGCCGGTCCTGAGACGTCAGAACCCGAGCCGACCCAGCTGTTTGGGGTCACGCTGCCAGTTCTTGGCGATCTTCACCCGGAGATCCAGATAGACCTTTGTGCCGAGCAGCTTTTCGATCTGGATGCGGGCCGCGGTGCCGACCTCGCGCAGCCGCGCACCGCCTTTGCCGATGACGATGCCCTTCTGGCTGTCGCGCTCGACATAGAGGATCGCGTGCACATCGATGAGATCGTCCCGGCCTTCTCGTTCTTCAACGTCCTCGATCACTACGGCCAGCGAGTGCGGCAGTTCATCACGCACGCCCTCCAGTGCGGCCTCACGGATGAGCTCGGCCATCAGGACTTCCTCGGGCTCATCGGTCAACTCGCCGTCGGGATAGTAGGCCGGCCCGGGCGGCAGTGCGGAGACGAGAACATCGGTGAGTACATCGAGTTGTTCGTTGGCGGTGGCCGATACCGGAACGATCTCGGTGTCGGGTCCCGATTCTGACTGCTCCTCGCGTCCGCGGACCAACTCGCTGACGGCCATCAGTTGCGCGGCGACACGGTCTTTGGGCACCTTGTCGATCTTGGTGACGATGGCGATCAGGGTGGTCTTCGGTGCGACCGCACGGATCTGCTGATATATCCAGCGATCTCCCGGGCCTATCGGCTCGTCGGCAGGAATGCACAAGCCGATCACATCCACCTCGGAGTAGGTGTCCTTGACCAGATCGTTGAGCCGCTGGCCCAACAAGGTGCGAGGACGGTGCAGGCCCGGTGTGTCGACCAGGATGATCTGGAAATCCTCACGGTGCACGATGCCGCGGATGGTGTGTCGCGTGGTCTGCGGCCGGTTCGACGTGATCGCGACCTTGCTCCCGACCAGGGCATTGGTCAGCGTCGACTTGCCGGTGTTGGGCCGGCCGACAAAACAGACGAACCCAGAGCGGAATTCAGTCATGAAACACTCCCCGAGTGTGAATTCGGCGCAGTTTTTCGCACTGGCTTCACACTCGCGACGGTCATACCGGGTGTCCTGACCGGTCGGTGACGATCACTGTGGCACCGGCCGAGAGTTCGCGCACCGCAGCCACTCCGGCGTCCTGCTCGGAGCCGCCGACCAGGACCGCCGCCTCCAGACCTGTGGCGCCGCTGGAGACGGCGGCCGCCACTGCTGCCTGCAGTGCGGTCAGCCGCAGCGCGGCCAGCTCCACCGGCGCGCCGGCATAGGTGCGCCCATCGAGATCGCGGACGGCGGCACCGGCCGACGCCTCGGCACGGCCCATCGCGCCACGGGCGAGCACCACGAGTTTGGCGTCCTCGGCGTCAAGTTCGGTCATCTGAATTTTGCTCCTGTTCATCGGTCTCGATCGGGCTCACGAGCACGGTGCCGACCCGCACCCGGCCCCGACGAGCGGGGCCGCCTTCGGCGCGCAACCTCAGCTGACCCCAGTCCACCTGTGCACCGGGCAGCGGGACGCGGCCCAGTTCCAGTGCAAGCAGGCCGCCGACGGTGTCGACGTCGAGATCCTCGTCAGGCTCCAGGTCATACAGTTCGCAGAGGTCCTCGATCGGCAACCGTGCGGAGACCCGGAACTGCTTGTCACCCAAGTCCTCTACGGGCGCCACCTCATCGGTGTCGTACTCGTCGGCGATCTCGCCGACGATTTCCTCCAGCACGTCCTCGATGGTGACCAGCCCGGCGATCGCGCCGTACTCATCGACCAGCAGCGCCATGTGGTTGCGGGCAAGCTGCATGTCGTTGAGCAATTCGTCGAGCGGTTTGGAGTCCGGCACGAACACCGCCGGCCGCATCACCTGCGCGACCGTGGTGTCCCGGCCACCGTTGGTGGAGTAATAGGTCTGCTGGACAAGGTCTTTGAGATAGACCACGCCGACGACGTCGTCGACGTTCTCCCCGATCACGGGGATGCGGGAATGACCGCTGCGCACCGCCAACGAGGTGGCTTGCCCCGCAGACTTGTCGCTCTCGATCCACACCATCTCGGTGCGCGGCACCATCACCTCGCGGGCCGGGGTGTCGCCGAGCTCGAACACCGACTGGATCATCCGGCGTTCCTCGTCGGCCACCACGCCGCGCTGCTGGGCCAGATCGACCACTTCACGCAGCTCGATCTCGGAGGCGAACGGGCCGTTGCGGAAACCGCGGCCAGGCGTGAGCGCGTTGCCGATCAGCACCAGCAGCCGGCTGATAGGTGTCAACAGCACCGAAATCGCCTGCAGCGGTATCGCGGACGCCAGCGCGATCGAGTAGGCGTTCTGTCGGCCGACGGTCCGGGGGCCGACGCCGATGGCCACGAAACTGGTGACCACCATGATCGCCGCCGCGGCCACCAGGCCCCAGCTCACCCCGAGGTGACCGTCGAGATAGGCGACCAACAGCACCGTCGCACAGACTTCGCACGTGATACGCAGCAGGACTACGAGATTGATGTAGCGGGGCCGCTCCGCGACCACCCGGGACAGCCGGGCCGAGCCGGGCCGCTCGTCGCGGACCAGTTCTTCGATGCGGGCGATGGACACCGTCGACAGTGCCGCGTCGATCGCAGCGAACAGCCCGCCGAACCCGACCAGCGCGATGGCGCCGAGCAGTGGGGCAAGTCCGCTCACCGTTCGTCGCCGTTGAATTCGCCGCCGTTCAATTCGTCAAAGTATCGGGACTCGTCCAGCAGGCGCTGGTCCTTCTGGGTCTGCCGGTCGTCGTGGTACGCCTGCACCTGATTGGCCACCCACTCCTCGAGGAGTTGGCGCTGCAGGGCGAACATCTCTTTCTCCTCATCGGGCTCGGCGTGGTCGTAACCCAGCAGATGCAGCACCCCGTGCACCGTCAGCAATGCCAGCTCCTGGCCGAGCGAATGCCCCGCCTTGACCGCCTGCTGCTCGGCGAACTCCGGGCAGAGCACGATGTCGCCGAGCATCGCCGGCCCCGGCTCGGGTGAGTCGGGCCGGCCGCCGGGCTCCAGCTCGTCCATCGGGAAACTCATGACATCGGTGGGGCCCGGCAGGTCCATCCACCGCATGTGGAGGTCGGCCATCGCGGCGCTGTCCACCAACACCATCGAAAGTTCGGCTGCCGGATGCACATCCATCTTCTCGATGACGAACCGCGCGACGCTGATGAGCTCCGACTCCGAAACGTCGATGCCCGACTCGTTGGATACCTCGATGCTCATTGCCGTGACCGCCCGGTCGATGATCGGCGCTGGGCCCGGTTCAACAATGCCGGCTCCTCATGTCGTGCGTAGGCGTCGACGATCTCCGACACCAACCGGTGACGGACCACGTCAGCACTGGTCAGTTCGGTGAAGTGGATGTCTTCGATGCCGTCGAGAATGGTCATGGCGGCGCGCAACCCGGAGGTGGCACCGCCGGGCAGGTCCATCTGGGTGATGTCACCGGTGACGACGACCTTGGACCCGAACCCGAGCCGGGTCAGGAACATCTTCATCTGCTCGGCGGTGGTGTTCTGCGCCTCGTCGAGAATGATGAAGGCGTCATTGAGGGTTCTACCCCGCATATAAGCCAGCGGCGCGACCTCAATCACCCCGGCGCTCATCAGCTTTGGAATCAGCTCGGGATCCATCATGTCGTGCAGGGCGTCGTAGAGCGGCCGCAGATAGGGGTCGATCTTCTCACTGAGCGTGCCGGGCAGGAAACCAAGGCGCTCACCGGCTTCCACCGCGGGGCGGGTCAGGATGATCCGGCTGACCTGCTTGGTCTGCAGCGCGCTGACCGCTTTCGCCATGGCCAGGTACGTCTTGCCGGTACCGGCGGGGCCGATCCCGAAGACGATGGTGTGGGCGTCGATGGCGTCGACGTAGCGCTTCTGGTTGAGCGTCTTGGGCCGGATGGTCTTGCCGCGTCGGGACAGGATGTCCAGCGTCAGCACCTCGGCGGGCGATTCGTCCTCGGTCCCGGTCAGGATTGCGACGCTGTGCCGCACCGCATCCGGCGTCACCGCCTGCCCGCTGGATGCCACGGCGATCAGTTCGGCGACGACGCGTTCGGCCAGTGCCACGTCGGCCGGTTCGCCGAAGAAGGTGATCTCGTTGCCGCGCACATGGATATCGGCGGCAAGCAGGCGTTCGAGCGCCTTCAGGTTCCCGTCAGCCGAACCCAGCAGACCCACGATGATGTCGGGTTGAACACTGATGCTGCTGCGGACCGATTCCAGTGAGGAAGCCGAGGAATCAGCTGTTGTCTCGCGGGGCGTCACGTGGGGTTTGGTTCCTGCCTTCGGTATACGAGTTGTGGCACTTCCAGGGTGGTTTGCTCAGACCAGTTTACCGCCGGTCGGTGACACCTCCCAATGGATAAGCAGCACAGACGGCGAAGGGCGCCCCAGCAGGGGCGCCCTTCGCGGAGAGTATGGCCTTTAGGGGCTCTGGTGGACAGTGGTGTCGACCTGCGGCACCGTCACGTGCGGGCCGATCTGATCCAGCCAGTCATGGTGGCCGATGTCGGCCTGCGCTGGCCCGGCAAGACCCAAAACTGCGGCAGCCATCCCACTGGCGATGATGGTGGCAATCCCGAACTTCTTCATGATGATCCCGCTTCCTTCGTCTACTGCGGTAGCGGCCGGTCGTGTCCTCTTCGTCGCCGGTCTGCTGGTTAGAACACACGGGTCAACCAGATAATTCCGTTGGCAGAAATCAATCGTCGGCTGGCAGAAAATCCCTCAGGCCCAGCGCGATGTCAGTGCGCCGATCGCGCCCAACGCGACCGCCGCAGCCGTCGACGTACGTAGCACCGTGGGGCCCAGCCGCACCGCCCGGGCGCCGGCCGCGTTCAGTGCGACGAGCTCCTCGTCGGCGATACCGCCCTCCGGGCCGACGATCAGCATCAGCGAATCAGCTTGGGCGAGAGCCGATTCGGCGATGGGCTCGGTCGCCGACTCGTGCAATGCCAGCACGAGCGCGCCATCCGCCGCCGCAGCGGCGACACGTCGGGTCAATTCGGCCGTCGACACCACGCCGTCGACCGACGGGATGTGGGCCCGGCGGGCCTGCCGGGATGCCGAGCGAGCCACCGCCTCCCACCGACGCAGCCCCTTGTCCGCCTTGAGTCCATCCCAGCGCGCCACGCACCGGGCCGACTGCCAGGCGATGAACGCATCAGCACCGGCCTCGGTGGCGAGCTCCACGGCCAGCTCGGACCGGTCCGACTTTGGCAGGGCTTGCACGATGGTCACGTGCGGGCGCGAAGTGGCGACAACGCGTCGCTCCAGTACCCGCGCCGACAACCGGCCCTTGGCGGTGTCCTCGACGATGCAGTGCGCGAGCGTTCCGGCGCCGTCCCCGAGGTCGATCTCTTCGCCGGTCCGAATGCGCCGGACATTGGCTGCGTGGAAACCCTCGTCACCGTCCAGGAGCGCGAGCTCGCCGGGCGCGGGCAGCGCGTCGAGATAGAACAGCGCCCTGGTCACATCGGTGCCATGGCCGTCAGCGGCCGGAGAATGTCTCGCGCAGCCGGCTGAACAATCCACCGTTCCCGGCCGCCGCCGACGCCTGCGTCGAACGCACCTCGGCGGTGTCGCGGGGCCGGTTCTCCTTGAGCTTGCGCAGCAGTTCGATGTCGGTGTGGTCGAGCCGGGACGGCACCACGACGTCGATATGCGCGTGCAGGTCGCCGCGCACGCCCGAGCGCAGGTGCGGCATACCGTGTCCGCGCAGCGTGGTGACCGCACCGGGCTGGGTGCCCGCGTCGATGGCGATCTCGGTGTCGCCGTCGAGGATGTCTGCGACGCTGACCGTGGTGCCCAACGCGGCGTCGGTCATCGGGACGGACACCGTGCAGTGCAGGTCGTCACCGTCGCGAACGAAGGTGGGGTGCTGCTTTTCGTGCACCTCTACGTACAGGTCGCCGGCCGGGCCGCCACCGGGGCCGACCTCGCCCTGGGCCGCCAGCCGCACCCGCATCCCGTCGCCGACACCGGCCGGGATCTTGACGCTGATCTCGCGCCGGGAGCGCACCCGGCCGTCGCCGCCACAGCGCGTGCACGGATCCGGGATCACCTCACCGACACCGCCACACACAGGGCACGGACGCGCCGTCATCACCTGACCCAACAGTGATCGCTGCACGGTCTGGATCTCGCCGCGCCCGCCACAGGTGTCGCAGGTCACCGGGGTGGACTTGCCGTTGGTGCCCTTGCCCTGGCACAGGTCGCACAGCACCGCGGTGTCCACCGTGACCTGTTTGGTCACCCCGGTGGCGCATTCCTCCAGATCCAGGCGCATCCGCAGCAGGGAATCGGCACCGGGCCGGACCCGACCGATGGGACCGCGCGACGCGGTACCGCCGCCGAAGAATGCCTCGAAGACGTCACCGAGGCCACCGAAGCCGCTGAAGCCTCCGTTGGCAGCACCGACCGTCTCCAGGGGATCACCACCCATGTCGACGATGCGGCGCTTCTCGGGATCGCTCAGCACCTCGTAGGCCACCTGGATCTCCGTGAACCGGGCCTGGGCCTGCTCGTCGGGATTGACGTCGGGGTGCAGCTCGCGGGCCAGCCGCCGATAGGCGCGCTTGATCTCCGAATCACTCGCACCATTGCTCACTCCGAGCAAGCCGTAATAATCGCGTGCCACGCCAGACCTTTCACTGCCGCTCAGCGGCTGCCTAAGACTTCACCAATGTAGAGAGCAACCGCAGCGACATTAGCGATAGTTCCCGGATAGTCCATTCGAGTGGGCCCCACCACACCCATGCCGCCGTACACCTTGCCCGAACTGCCGTACGCGGTACTGACCACCGACGTCCCCGCCATTTGCTCGGCCTCGGTTTCGTGGCCGATGCGCACAGTGACCTTGCCGGCCTCCTGCTGCGCCGCCAACAGCCGCAACACCACGACCTGTTCTTCCAGCGCCTCCAGCACCGACCGCAGCGAGCCGCCGAAGTCGGCGGTGTTGCGGGTCAGGTTGGCGGTGCCGCCGAGCAGCAGCCGCTCCTCGACGTGCTCAACCAGCGTCTCGACCAGCACCGTGGCCGAACGCCCGACCGCGTCGGCCAGGCCGCCGCTGCCGTTAAGGTGGCTGGCCAGATCCGACACCGCAACCGATGCGGCGGTCAGCCGCTTGCCCTCCAGGGCCTGCCCCAGCATCTCCCGCAGCTTGGACAGTTCATGCTCGTCGATGGCGTCGCCGAGTTCGACGATGCGCTGGTCCACCCGGCCGGTGTCGGTGATGACCACCAGCAGCAGCCGCGCCGAGGTCAGGGCCACCACCTCGAGGTGGCGCACGGTCGAGGTGGACAACGTCGGGTACTGCACGATGGCCACCTGCCGGGTCAGCTGGGCGAGCAGGCGCACGGCCCGGCGCAGCACGTCGTCGAGGTCGACGCCGGATTCGAGGAAGTTGAGAATGGCGCGACGCTCAGACGACGACAGCGGTTTGACGTTGTCGATGCGGTCGACGAACTCGCGGTAGCCCTTCTCGGTAGGCACCCGTCCCGAGCTGGTGTGCGGTTGAGTGATGTAGCCCTCGGCCTCCAGCACCGCCATGTCATTGCGCACGGTCGCGCTGGAGACACCCAGGTTGTGGCGTTCGACGAGAGTCTTCGAACCGATGGGCTCCTTGGTGGCGACGAAGTCGGCGACGATGGCGCGCAGCACTTCGAAACGACGATCGTCGGCACTACCCACGTGTTCACCTGCCCTTCCGAGTTGCCACGGGCCTATATCGCTTGATCCATTTTACTGACCGGCGAGACCTTCACCGACCCCATAGACGATGCGTGCGGAGCAGTGCGAGGGCTAGCCTTGGCAACCATGCCGTTGGCAAGACCGCATACAGGTGGCCCGCAAGCAGGTCGGCGATGATCTTCAAACGTGTCATCGAGGGCAAGCCCTATCCCGAGCACGGATTGAGCTATCGCGACTGGTCCCGTATCCCGCCCCGGCAATTGCGGCTCGACGAGTTGGTGACCACCACCACGGTGCTCGCCCTGGATCGGTTGTTGTCGGAGGACTCGACGTTCTACGGCGACCTGTTCCCACACGCGGTCAGGTGGCACGGCGACATCTACCTGGAGGACGGCCTGCACCGTGCGGTGCGTGCCGCGCTGCGGAACCGCACCATCCTGCATGCCCGCCTGTTCGACATGGACTCGCTGCACCGCACGTCTGACTAGCGTGGCCCGTTACTCCGCCATGGCCGCGCGCAGGGTTTTCGGGCGCAGATCCGTCCAGGTCTGCTCGATATAGGCCAGGCAGTCCGACCGGCCGCTCTCACCGAAGACCACCCACCATCCGGCGGGCACGTCGGCGAACGCCGGCCAGAGGCTGTACTGGTCCTCGTCGTTCACCAGAACGAAAAACGTGCCGTTGTCGTCATCGAACGGATTGGTGCTCATCAGTGCTCCTCGTCGATCTCTCTGTGGTGGCGGCTGAGTGGGCGCCCAGGTCGGCCGCCAGCACGCGGTCCGACAGCAGCCCGAGGCAGCTCAGGTTGGGGAAACCGGGTCCCTGGTTCAGGCCCGCCAGTCCTGGCAGGAACAACTTCGGGTGCACCCCGGAGACCGCGAGATCGTCGCCGATCGACTCCTGCAGGCTCTCCGAAGTAAGCGGGCACCCCAGACCGAGCTCCAGCATGTCGAGGGCGTCCTGGGCCAGCAGCGGAACGAACCACAGTGCGTCAGCGCCCGATCCGTCGATCACGAGGTCGAATCCGTGCACGGTCTCCAGCCGTTGCGCGCCCTTGTCGCTGAGCAGCGTCAACCGGATGCGTTCATCGCGGCCGACGGCATGCGCGACGCGGCCGCGCAGATGGCGGATGCGGTCGTCGGCCAGCAGCGCCTCCTGCACCCGTGCTGAGAACACCCCACGATCGGTGCGGTTGATGGCGTCGCGGCGTTCCGACAGGGTCAGGCCCGACCAGTGGGTGGGGTCCGAATACAGCGTGTTCTCGAAGAATCCCTCGCCGCGGGTGAACAGCGTGATCTGCGGCGAGATCACGGTGATGGTTGAAACCCGGTGGCGGAACAGCTCGTTGAGCATGGTTGCCGCGGTCTCCCCGCCGCCGATCACCGCGACCCGTTCGGCGGAGATGAGTTCCTGCGCAGCGGCGCGATGCCAGAACTGGGCGATGGAAAGCACTCGCGGATTGCCCGGCAGGATGGCCGTTTCCGCCTGTCCCGGGCCGGTGACCATGACCGCGTCGGCCCGCACGGTGTCGTCATGGGTGCGCAACACCCAAGCGGTCTGGCTGTCGTCGACGCCGATCTCGGTCACCTCGCCGGACACCACGGTCATACCGATGTTGTCGGCCACCCAGTTCAGGTATTGGCTCCAGCGGCGATGGGTGGGTGCCGGACGGCCCCGATCGATCCACTCGGCGAAGTGGCCGATGTCGATCAGGTACGACTGCCAGCTGTGCCGCACCATACGTTCGTCGAGTTCGGCATTGCGACGAGGTACCAACGAGGACCGGTACGGGAAGCCGACGTCTTTTTCCGGGCTGGTGCCCAGCCGGTGCTGCCCGTCGGTCCAACCGCCGATCGCCTGCCAGTTGGCCGCGACGCCGGCACGTTCGACGACGACGACGTCGGGAGCGCTCAGGCCCATGGCCCGCAGCTCGGCGGCTTTGGCGGCCACCGCGATCGCCTTGGGGCCTGCACCGATCACGGCCAGTGTGCGCCTCGGAGTGCTCACGCGGTCACCTCTCGCAGGGCGTCCAGCCAGATCGCCTGCAGCGCAGCGATATCGGCGCCGGACAGGATGTCGGGCAGGGTGCGCCACTGGGTGCCCAGTACGGCGACCCCGCCGCGGTCGATCACCGCGGCCAAGATGGTCAGTTCGTGGCGGATCGCGACATCGGGTTCGGGCACCGGCGACACTTTCGCCGTTAGGGACCGATCCTGCTGCAGAGCGTTGTCCGCCGAGTCGAGTGCGATACGGCCCAGGTAATTCAGCAGAATCTGCGGATCCCGGTGAGCACCAAGCCGCTCGGCGGTGTCTTCCCGCAAGTGGCGGAGCAGACCGAAGTCGATCGGATCGCCGGGGATGGCGGCGACCTCGGCCGCGACGCCGCGGGCATCGTCGGCAGTCAGCCGCAGCGGATAGATCATGCTGAGCAATCCGGCGGTGTCACCGGTGTCGATATCGCGGTCTTCGTCAACGAGACCTGCCGAGAGCACGGCATCCGACCGCCCGTAGGTTTCCAGCGCGAGCAACGGCGTCGCGGTCGGTTGGCCACGGCGGCGACGCCACATCGTCAGCGTGCGGGCCGTCGTCGCAGCCAGCACCTCGGTCACCGGTACGGGTGCGCTGAGCAGACGCGCGGTGACATCCGGTTCGGCGAAGGACATCTCGACCACGACGTCGCTCATCCGATCGGTGGCCGGATCGATGCGCCGGGCACCGAGGTCAGGATCGTCGCCGTCGAACTGCCGCTCCCAGAACTCGCACGTGTCGAGTTTGAGTGCGCGGTCGGACAGCAGGCGTGACCACTGCCGCAGCGACGTGTGCTCGCGGACCGGCGTGGGCGTGCGCCCGGCCGCCAGCGCATGCCAGGCCGTCTCGAGTTCGCCGACCATGATCCGCCACGACGCAGGGTCCAGCGCCAGCACGTGCCCGGTGAGGATCAGCACACCCGAACCGGCGTCGGGATGGTGCAGCCAGACCGCGTCGAGCATCGAACCCTGTTGCGGGTCGATCCGTTCCACCGACTGCCTGGTCTGCTCGGCCACCGCGGCGGCCAGGTCGCCCGACGCCGTCGCCTCGCGGAGCACCCCCACCGTCGGGTGTGCGACGAGCGTCATGGTGTTGGGGTCCAGCCGCGTGCGCAGTACCTCGTGTCCGTCGATCACGGTGCGCAGCAACGTGTCGAGGTGGTCCCTGGTGATGCCCGGAGGCAGGCGGAACGCCTCGGTCTGCGCCAGCCGACGCGGGTCACCGTACTGATAGAGCCAACGGCCGTTGGGCAGCAACGGGATCGGACTCGAATCCTCGTCGACATCGTCGACACGGACCTCGTCGTCGTCGATCGCCGACGCGAGTTCGCGGACCGTCGAACAGTCCAGCATCAGCCGCGCTCGCATCGCGATGCCGCGGCGGCGCACCGCCTGCACCACCGACAGCGCCACGATGCTGTCCAGACCCAATTCCAGGAAGTCCGCGGTGACGTCGATGTGACCCGTGTCGAGTACGCCGGCGAGCACCTCGGCCAGCACCTTCTCGGTGTCGGTCGCCGGAGCCTCGGACCCGTCGACCCGGCTATCGGGATCAAGGGCGGCCAGCGCGGCATCGTCGACCTTGCCGTTGCCGGTCAGCGGAATCTCGTTGACGGCGATGATGTGGTGTGGCACCAGGTATCTCGGCAACCTGGCAGACAGTGCGCGGCGCAGCTCGGCGGTGGGCGCGGCGCCCGCCACGTAGGCCGTCAGGCGGGGCCCGCTGCGGTGCCGGCGCACCGCGACATGGGCGTGGTCGACATCGGGCAGCCGACTGAGCACCGCGGCGACCTCGCCCGGCTCGACCCGGAACCCGCGGATCTTGACCTGATCGTCGCCGCGGCCCAGAAACTCGATGGCCCGCGATCCCGGGCGGCGGCGCACCACGTCGCCGGTCCGGTACATGCGGGCCCCGGGATTGACGGGATCCGCGACGAAACGGGCCGCGGTCTCGCCTGGCCTGCCGGTATAACCGCGGGTGAGTTGTCCACCGGCCAGGTACAACTCACCGGTCACCCCGTCGGGAACCGGCCGCAGCCAGTGGTCGAGGATGTAGGCGACAGTCGAGTCGGTGGGGTCTCCGATGCATGGCAGGGTGTGCTCGGTGATCGCGGCGACGACCGCCTCGACCGTGGTCTCGGTGGGCCCGTAGCAGTTGTGTGCCGACATCCAGGTGCGCTCGCACTCGGAGCGGATCGCCTGCCAGGCCGCGGGATCGATGGCTTCGCCACCCAGGGCCAGCACGGCCAACGGAACCCGCGAGAGCAGCCCCGCGGCCCGCAGCTGGCTGAACATCGACGGCGTGGTGTCGATCATGTCGATCGCGTAGCGACCGATGGTGTCGACGAGAGCCTCGGCGTCGCGCTGCACGTCGTCGCCGACTATGTGCACGGTGTGCCCGTCGAGCAGGGCGACCAGCGGTTGCCAGGCCGCGTCGAAGGTGAACGACCACGCATGGGCGATGCGCAGCGGGCGGCCGAGCCGCTTCGCCGCCGGGCGCAGCACGCGACGGGCATGGTCGGCGCCATAGGCCAACAGGGCACGGTGGGTTCCGATGACGCCCTTGGGCTTTCCCGTGGTACCGGAGGTGAAGACGATGTAGGCCCCCTGGCCCGGATGCACCTGTGCCGCAGTGTGGTCGGTGGCCGGCTCGGCGCGGACCGCCGCCAGCAGGGCCTCGTCGACGACGAGCGTCGCCCCGGTCTGGCGCAGGATCTCCGCGACGCGTTCGTCGGGCATCGAGGGATCCAGCGGCACGATGAGCCCGCCGGCCTTGAGCACCGCCAACATGGCCACGACGTAGTCGGGGCCGCGCCGCAACCGGATCGGCACGGAGGTTTCGGTGCGTACACCGCGGCGGCGCAACCCGGCAGCCAGCAGGTCGGCGGCCTCGTCGAGTTGGCGGTAGCTGAGTTCGCCGCCGTCCCAACTCAATGCGATAGAACCAAGACGTGTTTCGGCGACCGTCGTGAACGTGGTGTGGAACCCGCCCGGTCGTTCGGTGCTGTCGGCCACGGCGGCGGGCCGCAACTCGTCATCGCGGGTGACGGTCACCTCACGTAGTGGACGGTCCCACAGCTGCAGGAGACGCTGAACGACCGCGAGCACCCGCTGCCCGAGCGCTTGCGGGTCGAGCAGTCCCAGTGCGCCGTCGAGTATTTCGACCAGCACTGTGAGCCTGCCGTGGGTGGGGTGGGCGGCGATGGTGACCGGGAAATGCGAGAGGCTTTCCAGGGCAGCGGGTTTCAGCACAGCGCCGTCGAGCGGGAAGTCCTCGCTTCCGACCAGTCCGCCGGGTGGGAAGTTCTCGTACACCAGCAGCGTGTCGTAGAGCTCGCCGATCTCACCGAGCGACCGCAGTTCGGTGTGGCTGAGATAGCTGTGGTCTCGCAGGTCGGCGGCTTCGCGTTGCAGCGCCAGGCACTGCTCCCCCACCGGCTGCACCGGGTCCAGCCGAACGCGCAGCGGCACGGTGTTGATGAAGAGCCCGACCATGGACTCGACGCCGGACAACTCGTCGGGACGGCCCGACACGGTGACGCCGTACACCACGTCGGTGCGGTCGGTGAACACGGACAGGATTGCTGCCCATGCCATTTGGAACAACGTGTTGACGGTGACGCCGCGGACGCGCGCGGCCGCCACGATGTCCGCCGTCTGCTGCTCGTCGAGGGTGACCTCGGTGCGTTGGGGCAGCCCCGGCAGGGTTTCTCGGCCGGATAGTGCCGGGGACAGCATGGTCGGGCCGTCCAGGCCCGCGAGGTACGACCGCCAGCGGGCCCGGCTCGTGTCCTGGTCACGTCCGGCCAGCCAGCCGATGTAGTCGCGGTACGGCCGCGGCGATGCGGGCAGTGCCGCGCTGTTCCCCTTGGCGGCGTACAGCGAGAGGAATTCGCCGACGAACACCGGCAACGACCAACCGTCGATCGTGATGTGGTGGGCCACAACGACAAGCCGCCACCGCTGTTCAGGCTTCTCGATGAGCAGAAACCGGATCAGCGGTCCGCGCCCCAGGTCGAACGGCCTGGCCCGCTCCTCGGACTCGACCGCCGCGGCCTCGGCCTCGGTGGCGGCGACGTGCCGCCACGACAGCTCGATCGCCGAGGGGACGACAGCCACCGGGCGGCTCAGGTTGCCCTGAAAGAAGCTGGCCCGCAGGTTGGGATAGCGAATCAGCATCGCCTCGGCGCAACTGCGCAGCAACTCGGCGTCGAGCTGACCGTCGACGTCGGCAGCCATCGCGATGACGTACGGATCTACGCCTTCGGCGCCGTCGGACAGCCCGGCCAGCGAGAACAGCCCCTGCTGCAGCGGGCTCAGCGCCAAGACGTCGTCGACACCCGACGGTGTTCCGGTGGCGGTCATGATGTCCCGTCCGTGTCCTTTCCCCAGCCTGCGGTCAGCGTCGCCAGCTCATCGGCAGACAGGCCCGACGCGGCCATGGGAGCGTGGTGGGTGTCGCCGGATGCCGCACTCGCGGCGCCGGTGTCGACGGCCTCGGCCAACTCGGCCAACTCCGAATGTTCGAACACCGTCCGCGCCGTCATCGACAACCCCGCGTCGCGTGCGCGTGCCGCCAATTGCACCGCGAGGATGCTGTCGCCGCCGAGGGCAAAGAAGTCGTCGTAGCGCCCGACCGTGTCGATGTCGAGCAACTCGGCCAGGAGTGCGGCGAGGGCCCGTTCGGTCTCGGTGGCGGGCGGTGCAGACGATCCCGCGCGCACCGTCGCCGTCGGTCGCGCCAACGTGTCGAGGTTGTCGACGACGTTGATGGGTACACCGGCGAATTCGGCTGGCAGCGCGGCATGTACGGCCTCGAGCAGGGCCTGCGCATCACCGCCCTGTCGCACAACGATGTACCCGGCCGGCAGTGCTCCGCTGCTTTCTGTCCAGTATCTGGTGGCTGCCGCCGCGACGCCGTCGAGCGCCTCCAGTGCGGCCTGCAGGCGGGGCTCGCCAGTGGTGACCGGTTGCAGCCGGCCGTCGGTGGTCCAGCGCGCCCGATCGCCGGTGCGATACAGCTGCCCCGCGCCGAAGGGGTTGGGCACGAACCGTTGTGCCGCTGCGGCTGTCGCGGTACGAGCAGCCTCGTCGACCGCGCCGCCTGCGAAATACACGTCGCCGATATCGCCGACGGCGACGGGTTCCCGCCATCCGTCGAGGACATAGACATGCGTCGCGCCCTCGGTCTGCGGGAGCCCCTCCGGTGGTACCGCCCGGCGGCTCCAGTCCTCGACGAGACGCCGCCGCTCGTCCAGTTCGATGACGCTGATGTCGCGCAGCGTCTGGTTGGCGTCGGTGACGAAGGCTTCGACGATGCGGTGCAGCCACTTGACGAACCGTTGCGCGGTCGCGGGTTCGTAGAGCTCGGTGCGGTAGATGACGGTGCCCTTGTACCCGGCGCCCGGCTGAGCGAAGAAGTTCAGCGACAGATCGGCATGGGCCACGTCGAACGTGGGTTCCAGTGTGGTGAAACGCGTTTCCCCGTCGGGGCCCGAATCGATGATCTGCTCGGACGGCAGGTCGTCCCGCACGTGCACGACGACACCGAACAGCGGGTTGCGCGACAGCGACCGCACCGGGCTCACCGCGTCGACGACGCGATCGAACGGCAGATCCTGATGTTGGTAGGCGGCCAACGCCATTTCGCGGGACCGGCGCAGCATCTCACGCAGGGACGGGTTGCCCGACAGGTCGTTACGAAGCACCAGGATGTTGATGAAAAACCCGATCAGCCCGTCGAGTTCGGGTACGGTGCGCCCGGCCACGGGGGTGCCCAGCGGTATATCGGTGCCTTGGCCTGCCTTGTGCAATGCGATCGCGACAGCGGTCTGCAGCAGCATGAACTCGGTGACCCCGAGCTCGCGGGTCAGCTCCACGAGCTTGTCGCGGGTCGGCGCATCGATGTGGAAATCGAACGCCCGCCCCTCGCCCGTCGGCACGGGCGGCCGTGGGAAGTCCGGCTGCAGACCGGTCTCGACGTCGTTCTCGGCCAGCCCGGCCAGCTGCCGTGTCCAATAGTCCCGCTGCGCGTCGACCGTGGCGAGCAACTCGGCCTGCCAGGCCGCAAAGTCCGCGTACTGCACAGGCAATGGCGCCAACTCCACCGGCTGTCCGGCCCGCCGCGCGTGGTATGCCGCGAGCAGATCGGTGAACAACACGGCGGCCGACCAATGGTCGGCGGCGATGTGATGCACCACCAGGGACAGCACATGCTCCTCGCCGGCAGACAGGATCGCGGCCCGGATGGGCAGTTCAGCTTCCAGATCGAAGCAGTGCTTGCGCTCGGCATCGAGTTCGCGCTGCAGCCAGCCCTCATCCTCACCCTGGGCCCGACGCACGGTCAGCGGGGCTTTCGGGTGCACGATCTGGTATGGCGCACCGTCGATTTCGCGGTAGGTGGTACGCAGGATCTCGTGCCGCTCGACGACATCGTTGACCGCGGCGATCAACAACTCGACATCGCACGGCCCACTCAGTCGCGCCGCGAACGGCACGTTGTTCACGGGGTTGGGGCCGTCGATGCGGAACTGGAACCACTGGCGTAACTGCGCGGCAGACATCTGCAGTGGCCCGTCGTGCGGCACCGCGACGATCGCAGGCCCGTCAGCACTCGTGCCGGAGGCCCGCAGCGCCTCGATGCGCGCAGCCAGCCCCGACACGGTGGTGTATTCGAAGACATCCTGAACACCGACGTCGACCCCGCAGCGGGCGCGCGCCGCGGCGACCAACTTGGTGGCCAGCAGCGAGTGACCGCCGAGGTCGAAGAACGAGTCGTCGGCGCCCACCCGGTCGCGATCGAGCAGCTCGGCGAATAGTGCCGCCACGTCGCGTTCGGTGTCTGTCGAGGGCTCCCGGAATTCGGTGGCGGACGTGATCTCCGGCTCGGGAAGCGCCCTACGGTCGATCTTGCCGTGCGCGGTGATCGGGATATCGGCGAGCTCGACATAGGCCGCCGGGATCATGAACTCGGGCAACGCCGCACTCACCCTGGCCCGGATGCGGTCGATCTCGACCCTGTCGGCACCGGATGCCGCAGTCACATAGGCGACCAGACTCTTGCCCAGCGTGGGCAGGTCGCTGACCACCACGACGGCCTGGCCGACCGACGGGTCCACGGAGATGGCCGCGGACACTTCACCGAGTTCGATGCGGAACCCGCGGATCTTGACCTGTTCGTCGGCGCGGCCGACGAACTCGATGTCACCGTCGGCGTTGCGCCGCGCCAGGTCACCCGAACGGTACATGCGACCACCGGCGTTGAACGGGTCGGCGACGAAGCGCTCGGCGGTCAGGCCCGGTCGGTGGTGGTAACCATGGGCGATATGTGTTCCGCCGATGTAGATCTCGCCGATCACGCCGGGAGCGACGGGCTGTAATGCTTCATCGAGCAGGTGGATGGTGGTGTTGATCTTCGGGGTGCCGATCGGCACGATGCGGGCACCCTGCTTGCCTTCCACCTTGTAGCGGGTGCAGTTGAGCACGGTTTCGGTCGGCCCGTAGAAGTTGTGCAGCAGCGCGTCGAATGTGGCATGGAACTTGTCGGCGATCTCGCCCGGCAGGGCTTCTCCACCGATGGGAACGCGCTGCAGCGTGCGCCATTCGTTCACTCCGGGCAACGACAGGAACAGACCGAGCAGCGACGGCACGAAGTGCATCGAGGTGATGCCCTCGTCGCGCAGCAGGTCGGTGAGATAACCGATGTCGGTCAGCCCGCCCGGCTTGGGGATGACGAGCCGGGCGCCGGCGGCGAGCATGCCGAAGATCTCGCCGATCGACACGTCGAAGCTCTGCGAGGCGACCTGCAGCAGGCGGTCGTCCTGTGACACGCCGTAGTCGCCGCCGAACCACACGAAGTACTCGGCGATGGGGCGGTGTGGTACCGGAACACCCTTGGGCAGGCCCGTGGAGCCGGATGTGTAGATCAGATACGCGGTGTTGTCCGGGGACAACGGGCGTACTCGGTCGGTGTCGGTCGGATCGGCGCACGGCTGGTTCTCCAGCCCGGTGACCGGTTCGCGCAGCACGATTTTCGGGTCGGAGTCGGCAAGGATGTAGTTGAGCCGGTCCTCGGGATAGGTCGGATCCACCGGTAGGTACACCGCGCCGGCTTTGACGATGCCGAGTGCGGTGATGACGAGTTCGGGAGATTTCTCCAGCAGGACCGCCACCCGGTCCTCAGTGCCGATGCCCTGTCCGATGAGCCAGTGCGCCAGCCGGTTCGCCGACTCGTTGAGCTCGCGGTAGCTGTAGTGCCTGCCTTCGTACACCACCGCGGTCACGTCGGGTGTGCGCGCGGCCTGCTCGGCCACCAGGTCCGTCAATGTGGTTGCCGGAGTGTGGAATTGCTCGCCGGTGCTGGCGTTGCGGATCCATTCGGCGTCTTCGGGAGTGAACAGGTCCAGCCGGGACAGCGGCATGTGCGGATCGTCGAGTGCGTGCTCGAGCAGCACCGCGAAGTGACGCAGCATCTGAGCCGCCAGCGGGGCGTCGACGACCTCGGTGAGATGTTCGGCCTCGACGACGACATCGCCGGTACCGGTGGAATCCCATTCGACCATGAAGCCCAGCGGCAGCTGGGTGTGCTGGCCGCGTAGCTCACCGCGCCGACACGTCACCCCCTCGGGGTGGAACCCGCCACCGTCGGGTTCGCGAAAACCGAAGCTCAGCCTCGTCATACGTTCGACGCCGTGACGTCGGTCGGGGTTCAGTTCGCGCACCACGCGGTCGAGGTTCACCCGCTGATGGGCGAAGGCCCCCAGCGCGGTGTCGCGGGTCGCGGTGACCAGGTCGTGAAACCCGGTAACCGGACTGACCCGCATCCGCATCGCCACGGTGTTGCCGTAGTAGCCGATGGTCTCGTCGGACTCGCGGTTGAGTACCGGTGTGGCGACCAGGAAGTCGTCGGTGTGGGTGTAGCGCTTGATCAGGGCGCCGAAAGCAGCCAGCAACACCATGAAAGGGGTCGCCCCGGTGTCACGCGCGAACCCCGACACCTTCTCGACGGTATCGGGCGACAGTGTCAACGTGGTGCGCTGGGAGCGGAAGCTGGTCGGTATGGCCGAACCCGCGGGGCCGGGCAGCTCCAACGGCTCTGGCGGATCAGCCAGGACCTGGCGCCAGTAGGCGACGTCCTCGTCGGCCTCTGCCGCTCGAAGCGCCGGATTGCCGTACACCCGAGGCGTTTCGGGCAGTTCGGCTCCGGCATAAGCGCGCGTGAGATCGGTGAAGAACACCCGCCACGACCCGTCGTCCCAGGCGATGTGGTGCGCGACGAGCAGCATGACGTGTTCGGCCGTGCCGGTCTTGATCAGCGTGACGCGCAATGGCGAGTCCGAGCCCAGATCGAACGGGGTGCCGAACTCCCGCTGTGCGAGCACCTCGAGCCGCAATTGGCGCGCCCGCTCGGACTTCTCGGAGAGGTCGTGTGTCGTCCACGCCGGGGCCAGGTCGTCGTGCACGGTGGCCCGTGGTTCGCCGTTCTCGTCGGCGGCGAAGGTGGTCCGCAGGATCGGGTGTCGCCGGGCGACTGCATTCACCGCGTCGTGCAGTGTCTCGGCATCGATCTCTCCGCTGAGCCGGTAGGACAGGCAGACATTGAGCAGCACCCCGCTGGGGTCGAAGCCCTGCACGAACCACATCCGGCGTTGCCCGTCGGTCAGTACACCGGGATCGACGGTGGTGCGGTCGGGCCCGGCAGCCAGACCGCGTTCGGCAAGCTTGCGCCGCATCAGTTCCAGCCGCGCGTCGGAGGTTCGAGGTGCGTCTGCGATGTCAGTCACGCGAAAGTGTTTCCTTTTCAGATCTGTCGAGGTGCTCGATCAGCTCGATGGCGGTGAGGGCACCGATGAGGGCGCTCCAGCCGGACACGCCAAACCTGCGATGGTCAGTTGTGCATCCGTCGCGTTGCCGGTCACGACGCCGAGGCGGTGCCGAGTGCGGACAACACGTCGGCGTCGTCCATCTCGGCAACTTCCAGGTACAGCTCTGCCACCTGCTCGAGCCGGCCGCTGTCGGCCTCCCGCGCGGCCAGCCGGACCGCCAGCGCCTCCACCGTTCTGGTGGCGAAGATGTCGGGCACCATCACCGTCGGAGTGTCCAACCAATCCCGGATACGGGCGACGGCCGCGGTGGCCAGCACCGAATCACCTCCCAGCTCGAAGAAGTCCTCGTCCACGCCCACCTCACCGGTGCCCAGCAGTTCGGCCATGATGCGGGCCAATGCCTTCTCCACCGCGGTCGAGGCGTGCTGCACCTGAGTGCGGTCTCCGCCGCCGATCGCCTCGCTGAGCAGTTCGACCACGGCGCGTCGATCAGTCTTTCCGCCCGTGGTGAACGGAATCTGCTCGATGAGCTCGAAATGCCGCGGAACCATATGTGCGGGAAGGAATTCCGCGAGGCCCGCGCGAAGCTCGGCAACGGTGACATTCCCCGCCGCTGCGCTCGCCCCGGCCGCCTCAGCGTCGAGTCCGACGACTGCGGCCAGCATCTCACCGCCTGCGACGGGCATGACCGCGGCCACGGCGGCATGCACGCCGGGCAACCGCTGCAGCGCTGCCTCGACATCGCCGAGTTCGATGCGGTAACCACTGATCTTGACGCGGTGGTCGGCACGACCGACGAATTCCAGTGTGCCGTCGGGCCAGTAGCGGGCGAGGTCGCCGCTGCGGTACCAGATGCGACCGAGATAGGGAACGAACCGCTCGGACGTCAGGTCTGGCCTCCCCCGGTAACCGCGCGCGATACCGCGACCGGTGAACCACAACTCGCCTGGCACCCAGTCGGGACAGTCCTCCCCTGCAGCGTTGACGACGCGGCAGGCGTTGTTCGCGAACGGCTTGCCGTACGGCACCGCGGCCCACTCGTCCGGCAATTCGCCTGCCTCGAAAAGCGTGGCGTGGATCGCGGTTTCGGTGGCCCCACCCAGACCGGTCAGCCGCACTCCCGGCGCCAGGGCCTGCAGCTTGCGCACCATCGTGGTGCGTACCCAGTCACCCCCGGTCGGTACCGCACGCACCGACGGCAGCATCGTGTTGGTGGACGTGGCGGTCTCGACCAGCATCTCCAACGCCCCGGGCAGGAAGTTGAGCACCGTGACACCGTGGGTGTTGATCTGCTCGACCCAGTGATCCGGATTGCGCCGGTCGGCCTCGTCGACCACCACGATCGTGGCACCCGCGGCGAGTGCACCGAACACGTCGAGCACCGACAGGTCGGATTCCAGGTGCGTGAGCGCCAGGACACTGTCATCCGGTCCGACGCCGAAGTGCCCGTTGAGCGTCTCGACGGTGTTCATCGCGGCGTCGTGGGTGACCTCGACACCCTTGGGCTCACCGGTGGATCCCGACGTGAACAGAATGTAGGCCAGTTCATTGGGATCGGTTGCAACAGGCTGGATCTGGTCGGCACGCGCGCCGACGCGAAGAGCTTCTGCGATGGTCAGCGCCGGCAGCCAGGTCGGCGGCCCGTCGCCGCAGAACAAGGCCATGCGGACATCGCCAGCCTTCAACATCCGCTCGGCGCGCTCGGCGGGCTGGTCGACGCCGACAGGCACGTAGACGGCACCGGCGGTCAGGATCGCCAACAACGCGGTGATCTGATCGGGGCCCTTGGGACCCATCACCGCAACACTCTCGCCGGTTCGGATGCCTGCGACCCGCAGTGCCGCGGCGACGGTGAGCACCTGCTCCCGCAGTTGCGCATAGGTGAGCCGGCCGGTGGATCCGACGACCGCGACCGCGTCGGGCCGCACGGTGGCCTGGGCGAAGAAACCCTGGTGCAGCACATGGCCACTCGGGGCAGCTGTCTTCGTGTTGATCGCATCGCGCACCGCGCGTTGCGATTCCGGCAACAGCGGTGGTGACGGCGCCTCCCAGGCGGTGTCGTCAGTCGCCAGCCTGCGCAATTCGTCGATGTGGCGTTCGAACATGGCGTCGATGACACCGGGCCGGAAAGCGTGCTCCCGTACATCCCAGTTCACCAGGACACCACCGTCGAACTCGGTGACCTGCGCGTCGAGAAGCACCTGTGGTCCCTGCGAATTGATCCACACCGGTTTGCCGAAGGCCTCGGTCACCTCACGGGCGAAGAGCTCACCGAGTCCGAGCGCACTGGTGTAGACCACGGGCGCCAGCACCTGGGTGCCGCGGTGGCGGCCGAGATCGCGCAGCACCGACAACCCGGGGTAGCCCGCATGTCCGGCCGCGGCATGGAAGGTGTCCTGCACCGCCCTGGCGCGGTCGGTAGCCGTCCCGGTGCCGTCGAGGTCGACGCCCAGTAGAAGCGACGACGTGAAGTCGCCCACGAGCTTGTCCACGTCGGCATGACGCTGCTCGCGGCCGAAGAGCGGCACGTTGAGCAGGAACCGGGACTCGGCCGACCAGCCAGCCAAGGCATCGGCGAACGAGGCGGCCAGCGCCATCGCCGGGGTGATGCCGCGGCGGCGGGCCCCAGCGTAGAGCGCATCGCGGGTGGCCGGATCCAGCCAATGATGGCGGCGCGTGGTGCGGTGCGGGTCAGCCTGCTCGGTCGGCGGCACCAATGGCAGACGAGGCGGATCAGGCAACTCGGCGATCCGCTCTGCCCACCACTGCCGGTCGGCCTCGTCGGCGGCTTCTGGTGCCGCCAAACGATATTCGCGGTAGGTGTAGCCCAAGGCCGGCAGGTGCTCACCTCGATAGAGCGCTGCCAGGTCGGCCATCAGGGTGCGGTAGCTCATGGCGTCGGCGGCCTGCATGTCGAGATCGACGTGCAATCGTGTTGCGTCGCCGGGCAACAACGTCAAGGTCAGCTCGAAGACCTCGTCGTTGAGCTGCTGATGGGATTTGGTCCGGCGGATGGCCGCTAAGCGCTCCCCGACCTGCTCGGGTGCGGCCGCGCGCAGATCTTCGATGGTGACCGGATACTGCCGTGCGGGCTCGGCGATGCGCTGCGTACCGTCGGGCAGGAACTGCACCCGTAACATCGGGTGCCGTTCGGCCAGCGCCATGGCAGCGCGCTGCAACCGGTCGGGATCGATTCCCTCGCCGTCGAATTCGACGTAGAGATGCCCGGCCACACCACCGAGTTGCTGATCGCCCTCGCGTCCCACCCACATGGCGTGCTGCATCGGCGCCAGCGGAAAGGGTTCATGCGCGTCCTGCGGCGTGGATGGCGAATCATGCTGCACGGCGGTGGTATTCGGGTTGCGTCGGGACACCAGCTCGGCCCACGCCGCTACGGTCGGCGTGGCCGCGAGTGCGGCGAAGTCGACATCGATGCCGGCCCGGCGCCAGCGGCCGGCCAACGACATCATTCGGATGGAGTCAAGCCCCTGTCCTATCAGGTCAGCATCCGGATCGACGGCATCGCTGCCGACACCGAGAAGGTCGGCAACGGTCTCCCGAATACGCTGCGGGTCCGCGACGGCGAGATTGCTCACCATGACCTCCGACTGACTCCCGACGATTTAGTTCAGGCTGCCCTAACTTTGTGGAGGCTACCCTATATTCGAGTGACCGAACACGCCTACCCCGAGGTGCCTCGACGTGACTCCGACCACTGGTCAGCCATCCGAATCCGCAGGTCAATCGACATTGCGCCAAGGTTTTGCCGCATTTCCGGCCGACCGCGCGCAGGCGTACCGAGCAGCCGGCTATTGGGCTGATCGGCGCCTGGATTCAGTCCTCCGACAGGCCGCCGAGCAGTGGCCGGACCGGGTTGCGATCACCGATTCCGCCGGAACACACACATTCGCCGAACTCGACGCACTCGCCGACCGGGCTGCGACCGGGATCGCCGGCGTCGGCATCCGCCCAGGTGACCGGGTCTTGTTTCAACTCCCCAATTCCGGCGAGTTCGCGATCGCACTGTTCGGGCTGTTGCGCGCCGGGGCCGTACCGGTGATGTGCCTGCCCGGGCACCGGTTGGCCGAGCTCACCCACTTCGCCGAGGTGAGCGGTGCGGTCGCGCTGCTCATCGCCGACACGGCAAACGGGTTCGACTACCGCGCGATGGCCACCAAACTGCTGGCCACGCACCCAACCGTACGACACGTGCTGGTCCACGGGGACCTGCCGGAGCACAGGGACGGCTTCCTGTCCTGGACAGCGGTGGCGCGCGAAACGACCGGGCCCGTCCCGCAGATCGACCCCGACCTGGCCGGCCCGGCGCTGCTGTTGGTGTCCGGCGGGACAACAGGAGCTCCGAAACTCATCCCGCGCACGCACCAGGACTATGTGTACAACTGCACCGCCAGCGCCCAACTGTGCGGACTGGACCCCGACGACGTCTACCTGGTGGCCTTGCCCGCCGCGCACAACTTCCCCCTGGCCTGTCCAGGCCTGCTCGGCGCGCTCAGCGTAGGCGCCACGACGGTGTTCACCGCGGATCCGAGCCCGGAGGCCGCGTTCGCCGCGATCGACGCCCACGGCGTCACCGTCACCGCCCTGGTGCCCGCCCTGGCGAAGCTCTGGGCGCAGGCCTGCGATTGGGAACCGCTGGCGCCGAAGTCGTTGCGCCTGCTGCAGGTCGGCGGCGCCAAGCTGGGCGCCGAGGATGCCCGACTGGTCCGATCAGCACTGACACCCGGGCTGCAGCAGGTGTTCGGAATGGCCGAAGGTTTGCTGAACTACACCCGCATCGGAGATTCGGTCGACATCCTGGAGGCCACCCAGGGCAGGCCGCTGTGCCCCGCCGACGAGGTGCGCGTCGTCGACGAGGACGGGCACGCCGTAGCGCCGGGAGAAGAGGGTGAGCTGCTGGTGCGCGGGCCCTACACGATCAACGGGTACTTCAACGCCGAGGCCGCCAACCAGCGCTCGTTCACACCGGACGGCTTCTACCGCAGTGGCGACCGAGTGCGGCGGTTCGGCGACGGCCCGCTCGCGGGCTACCTGACGGTGACCGGGCGCGTCAAAGACGTCATCGTGCGCGGCGGTGAGAACGTCTCGGCCCTGGACCTGGAGGAGCACCTGCTCACCCATCCCGCCGTCTGGTCAGCCGCCGCAGTCCCGCTCCCCGACGACTACCTGGGCGAGAAGATCTGCGCGGCAGTGGTTTTCACCGGATCTCCGGTGACACTTGCCGAGTTGCACAGTCACCTCGAGGAGCGCGGCGTGGCGTCACATGCCCGGCCCGATGTGCTGGTGCCGATGACGGCTCTGCCCACCACCGCCGTCGGCAAGATCGACAAGAAGGCGATCTTGGCGCAGCTGGCCGCGGGCTGAGCTCCCATCGGCCCAGAAGGGAACGCGAGACTCAGGCGCGCGGTACCAGGTACGGCGCCAGGGTGGTCAGCTTCTCGCAGGTCTCCTCGAACTCACGGTCGGGGCTGGATTCGGCGATGATGCCTGCACCCGCGCGCAGCCAGGTGCGGCCTTCGGACTCGTAGGCAGATCGCAGCGTCAGAGCTGCGTCCATGGCCCCGTCGGCCGAGAAGGTGACCACCGCGCCGGAGTACAGTCCGCGCGGCCCCTCATCGAGACGCAGGATCGCGTCGACGCTTTCGGCCTTGGGGATGCCCGACGCGGTGACGGCGGGAAACAGCGCTTCCAGGGCGTCCATCCGGTCCATCGAGCGGTGCAACCGGCCCCCGACAGTCGACCCGAGGTGCTGCACGCTTCCGCGCTCGCGCACCGTCATGAAATCCAGCACCACCGCGGTGCCTGGTTCGGCCACCTCGGTGATCTCCCGCACCGAAGTACGCACCGAAATGGCATGCTCGACGATCTCTTTCGGGTCGGACTCCAGATCGTCGCGGGCTGCGCGGTCTTGGTCGGCACCGAGGCCGAAGGCACGCGTACCGGCCAGCGGTTCGGTCAGCACGGTGCCGTCGGCACGCACCGCCGCGACCAGCTCCGGGCTGTAACCGAGGGCCCGAATCCCGCCGAGATTCAGCAGGAACGATCGCGCGGGGGTGTTGTGATGCCGCCCCACGCGATAGGTGGCCGGGAAGTCGACGAGGAACGGCACGTCAAGCTGTCGCGACAGGATGACCTTCTGGTAGCGGCCGCCGACGATCTCGTCGATGGCGGTGGCGACGCGGCCGCGATACCCGGCAGTGTCCTTGCTGACGTCGACGGCAGTCGCGGCCGGAAGGTCCCCCAGTCCTTCGCGGAGCACCCGGCGCAGCGCTTCGATGTGCCGTTGGTCAGCGCCGATCAGTCGAACCTCGTCGGCAGTGATTACGAATTGCGTACGCGGCCAAAGGATCCGGGCCAGTGGAGTACCGGGCGCCAGCTGCTGTTGCAGCCCGAACCGGTAGGTGCCGAACTCGAAGGCCACCCAGCCGAACAGCCGGTCGGTTTCCAGCAGCATCCGGTCGACCGCCTCGCCCAGGGCGGCGCCGGGCCGGCCGGCCCACGCCTGCCGGCGCACGACCCCATCCTGGATCAGCCGCAACTCGTCGGAGTCGAGTTCGATGACGGCGTGCACCCCGACTGCCAACGTCCACTCGCCGTCGCGCTCGTACCCGACGTAGTCCTCGCCGTCGTGTTCGGGAAGCACGCGGGCCAGCTCGGCGACCAGGTCGATGGGATTCACGTCGGGCGGCATCGAGAGCGCGGTCGCGTCGGCGCCTGCAGAAGTCTCGGCATTTGTTGAGCTCACTTCAACACTGACCTTCGACACGAAAGTAAATGTAGCCTAACCTTTCTTTAGCGGGTCGACTACACGGCCGTAACCATCGAACGCCACCGTGATTCGTGCTATGCGAGCAAAGCGCGCACCGCGCCGTCGGCCAGCAGCCGGCCCTGATCGGTCAGCACCAGCCGCTCACCGGAGTTCGTGATCAGCCCGTCGTCGATCAGGCCGGGCACCCGCGATTGCTCATCGTCATCCAGCAGCGCGAGCTCCAAACCGTCCCGCAGTCGCAGCCGCAACATGACGTCCTCGGTGTGGCGGGCATATGCGTCGAGATCCTCGAAATCGGCGATCGGCAGCTCGCCACCGGCCAGGGCTTCGGCATACGCGTTGGGGTGCTTGACGTTCCACCACCGGGTCGCGCCCAGGAACCCGTGGGCTCCAGGGCCCGCCCCCCACCATTCGCCGCCCTGCCAATAACCGAGGTTGTGCCGGCACTCGCCCCCGGGCCGACTCCAGTTCGACACCTCGTACCACTGGAAGCCCGCGGCAGCGAGGTGCCCGTCGAGCAGCTCGTAACGCTGCGCCAGCACGTCGTCGTCGGGCGCGGCGACCTGCCCCTTGCGCACCCGCCGAGCCAGCGCCGTGCCGTCCTCGACCACCAGCGCATACGCAGAGACATGGTCGACGCCGACGTGCACCGCGGCGTCGACGGAGCGGCGCAGATCGTCGTCGGACTCCCCCGGTGTGCCGTAGATCAGGTCGAGATTGACGTGGTCGAAACCGGCGCTGCGCGCCTCGGCCGCGGCGGCCAGCGCCCGCCCCGGCGAGTGAGTGCGGTCGAGCACCGCCAGCACATGGGGGACCACCGACTGCATGCCCAGCGACACTCGTGTGTAGCCGGCCTGCCGCAGCGTCCCGAAAAACTCCGGTGAGGTCGATTCCGGGTTGGCCTCGGTGGTTACCTCGGCATCCGGGGCCAGCGTGAAGTTGTTCCGCACGGCGTCGAGCACTGCGGCCAGCCCGCCGCTCCCGAGCATCGACGGGGTGCCACCGCCGACGAACACCGTCTGCACCGGCACGGCGCCGACCCGGGCCGCCGCCAACGCCAGCTCGATACGCAGCGCGGCCAGCCAGCCGTCCGGGCTGGCGCCACCCAGCTCGGCGGCCGTATAGGTGTTGAAGTCGCAGTATCCGCAGCGCGTGGCGCAGAACGGGACGTGGATGTAGATGCCGAACGGCCGGCCCGGCACGGCAGCCAGATCGGGCTGGCCAATAGGCAGGGTGCGCGTGGGCATGTATTGATTTTCCCAGACTGTCCAGCGCCGACTTTTGCTCACCGTGAGCGCAAATCTGCCCCGGTTAGGGCCGGTGGCGACAATCGTGGCACAATAGCGGGCGTGACTGTCGCCCGTAACAACAGCATCAGCGTTCCGCTGGTGGCTCGGCGGCATGTCGACTTCAAGCGCGTTTGTAGCTGTTGCTGTCTGTCTTGACCGCGCGTTGATTTCGGACCCTGCCCGCTCTATACGTCCAGCTGGCCACCGGATCTGCGCCGCCGGACAGCCCAGCCGGTGATAGCGCGATCCCACAGGCCGGCTCCCACCCGAGGAGCCTCCATGACCGAGGTACAAGACAAGCCCCGCCCCACCAAGAAGCCGCGCGACGAAGGCCAGTGGGCGCTGGGCAGCCGCGACCCCCTGAACCCCAACGAGGCGTTCAAGCAGGAGGACGACGCGCTCAACGTGCGGACCCGCATCATCGATGCCTACTCCAAGCAGGGGTTCGACTCCATCGCCAAGGACGACCTGCGTGGCCGGTTCCGCTGGATGGGTCTCTACACCCAGCGCACCGAGGGCTACGACGGCACCTGGACCGGCGACGACAACGCCGACCTGTTGGAAGCCAAGTACTTCATGATGCGCGTGCGCACCGACGGCAAGGCGCTCTCAGCGCAGGCCGTGCGGACCCTCGGGCAGATCTCGGTCGATTTCGCCCGGGACAGCGCCGACATCACCGACCGGGAGAACCTGCAATACCACTGGCTGCAGATCGAGAACGTCCCGGAAGCCTGGCGGCGCCTGGACGAGGTCGGCCTGCAGACGATGGAAGCCTGCGGCGACTGCCCGCGCGGCATGCTGGGCTCCCCGCTGGCCGGCGATTCACTGGTCGAGGTGCTGGATCCGACTCCGGCGCTGCGTGAGATCGAGCAGCGCTACATCGGCAACCCGGAGTTCTCCAACCTGCCCCGCAAGTTCAAGACCGCCGTCTCCGGTCTGCAGGACGTCGCGCACGAGATCAACGACGTGTCATTCATCGGCGTCAACCACCCGGAGCACGGCCCCGGTCTGGACCTGTGGGTCGGCGGCGGGCTGTCGACCAACCCGATGCTGGCACAGCGCCTCGGCGTATGGGTGCCGCTCGAGGAGGTCGCCGAGACGTGGGCGGGCGTGATCGGGATCTTCCGCGACTACGGCTACCGCCGACTGCGCTCGAAGGCGCGGCTGAAGTTCCTGGTCAAGGATTGGGGCGTAGAAAAATTCCGGGAAGTTCTCGAAACGGAATACCTCAAGCGTCCCCTCATCGACGGGCCTGCGCCTGAGCAGGTGCCGCATACCGTCGACCACGTCGGCGTGCAGAAGATCAAGAACGGCCTCAACGCGGTGGGTGTCTCGGCGATCGCCGGGCGCGTCTCGGGCACGATCCTGACCAAGGTCGCCGATCTCATGGAGGCCGCCGGCGCGGACCGCGCCCGCCTGACCGCATACCAGAAGCTGATCATCCTCGACGTTCCCGACGACAAGGTCGACGCGCTGCGCGCCGGCCTGGACGAGCTCGGTCTGCAGTCACAGCCATCGCACTGGCGCCAGAATCTGATGGCATGCACCGGCATCGAGTACTGCAAGCTGAGCTTCGCCGACACCCGTGGTCGCGCTCAACACTTGGTTCCGGAACTGGAGGCCCGGCTCGGCGACGTCAATGCGGAACTGGACGTGCCGGTCACGGTTAATATCAACGGCTGCCCCAACTCCTGCGCGCGCATCCAGGTCGCCGATATCGGCTTCAAGGGCCAGATGGTCGACGACGGCAACGGGCCCGAGGAGGGCTTCCAGGTGCACTTGGGCGGCAGCCTGGGCCTCGACAGCGGTTTCGGGCGCAAACTGCGCCAGCACAAAGTGCTGGCCACCGATCTCGGCGACTACATTGAGCGGGTCACCCGCAACTTCATCAAGCTCCGCAACGAGGGCGAACGCTTCGCCCAGTGGGCCGTGCGGGCCGACGAGGCGGATTTGCGGTGACAGGGTTGGCGACCACGGAGTCGGAGCTGCGGGAGTTGGCGGAGCGCGGTGCGGCCGAACTGGCCGACGCCAGTGCCGAAGAGCTGCTGCGCTGGACGGACGAGCACTTCGGCGGCAAGTATGTGGTGGCGTCCAACATGCAGGATGCTGTGCTGGTCGAGATGGCGGCCAAGGTTCGCCCCGGCGTCGATGTGTTGTTCCTCGACACCGGCTACCACTTCGCCGAGACCATCGGTACCCGCGACGCCGTCGAGCAGGTATACGGCGTGAATGTGGTCAACGTGTATCCCGAGCACACCGTCGCCGAGCAGAACGAACTCCTCGGCACAGATCTGTTCGCCCGCAACGCCGGCGAGTGCTGCCGGTTGCGCAAGGTCGAGCCGCTGAGCAAGGCGCTGGCGGGGTATTCGGCGTGGGTCACCGGTATCCGCCGGGTGGAGGCCCCGACGCGGGCCAACGCCCCGCTGATCAGCTGGGACAACGCATTCGGTCTGGTGAAGATCAATCCGATCGCGGCATGGAGCGACGAGGAGATGCAGGCCTATGTCGAGGCCAACGGCATCCTGGTCAATCCCCTTGTCTACGAGGGCTATCCGTCCATCGGGTGCGCTCCGTGCACCAGCAAGCCCGCCGCGGGCGCCGACCCGCGCAGCGGCCGCTGGGCGGGACAGACCAAGACGGAATGCGGGCTGCACGCCTCGTGACTTCGCTGGTGCTGACCGCACACGGCAGCGCGGATCCGCGATCGTCGGCCAATGCCCATGCGATCGCGGGACATCTGCGGCGCCTGCTGCCGGATACCGCGGTCCAGGTGGCGTTCTGCGAACAGAACACCCCGAATCTGATCGACGTGCTGGCCGACGCCGCGGCCGGTTCGGTCGTGGTGCCACTGCTGCTGGCCAGTGCCTATCACGCTCGTACCGACATTCCCGCGCTGATCGCCGACTCCGGGGCCGAAGTCATCCAGGCCGACGTTCTCGGTGACGATCCCCGCCTGTTGCAGGTGATGCGGGAGCGGTTGAGCGCACTGGGGGTTTCCCGGTTCGACAGCGAACTCGGCGTGGTGTTTACCAGTGTGGGTTCGTCACACCCGGCGGCCAACGCGCGTACCGCCGCCCTGGCACAAACCCTCTTCGAGGGCACCCGCTGGGCCGGTGTGCAGGTGGCCTTCGCGACCGGCCAAACCCCGACGCCGGCCGATGCCGTCGAGTTGTTGCGCGCCCGCGGCGCGCAACGCCTGGTGATCGCGCCATGGTTCCTCGCGCACGGCAGGATCACCGATCGAGTGGCCGAATTCGCCTGTGCAGCAGGGATTCCGATGACTGAGCCGCTGGGGGCACACCGACTGGTGGCCGCCACCGTGCTGGACCGTTACGAAGAAGCAATGGCCGCACGCAACGCCGGCTTCGCCGCCTGACCTGATTTCGCCGTACAGGGTCGTAAATTCCTGCACCCGCCGGTGCGATCCCCCCTTTGCCGGAATACTACCCGGGGTATTATCGTTAGCGTATTCATACCCCCGGCGGTATATCGCCCCGGGACCGGAACAAAGGATACGGACGATGAAGTTCATCCAGTACTACCTGGACTGCCTCTCGCACGCGTCGTACCTGATCGGCGACGAAACCACCAGGCGAGCCGTTGTGGTCGACCCTCAGCGCGACGTGTCGGAGTACCTCGCCGACGCCGAACAGCTGGGCCTGCAGATTGAACTGGTCATCGAGACCCATTTCCACGCCGACTTCGTGTCCGGCCATCTCGAGCTCGCGGAGGCCGCGGGGGCAACCATCGTGTACTCGTCGGTTGCCCAGCCGGAGTTCGACTTCATGGGAGTCGAAGACGGCCAACGCTATTCACTGGGAGACGTGACGTTGGAGTTCCGCCACACCCCGGGCCACACTCCTGAGTCGATGAGCATCGTGGTCTACGAACACGCCGGCGACGCGACGCCCTACGGCGTTCTCACCGGCGACACCTTGTTCATCGGCGACGTCGGCAGGCCCGACCTGCTCGCCTCGATCGGCTTCACGCGTGAAGAACTGGCCAACAGCCTTTACACCTCGTTGCACGAGCAGCTCATGCCACTGCCCGATGCCACCCGCGTCTACCCTGCGCACGGCGCCGGCTCCGCGTGCGGCAAGAACCTGTCCACCGATCTGTGGTCGACGATCGGCGACCAGAAGCGGACCAACTACGCGCTACGTGCACCCGACAAGCAGACCTTTATCGATCTGGTGACCGAGGGACAGCCACCGGCGCCCGGTTACTTCGTCTACGACGCGATCTTGAACCGCAAGGACCGGGCCCTGCTCGCCGAAGGGAAACTCCCGCCCGCCATGGATTACCGGCAAGCCTCCGACGCGCTGACCCACGGCGCGATGCTCATCGACGGTCGCAGCCCCGAGGAATTCGCGCAGGGCCATCTGCGCGGCGCCCTCAACATCGGCCTCGCAGGTCGATACGCGGAATTCGCGGGTTCGATCGTGCCCCCCGATGTCGACATCGTCCTGGTCACCGACACCGGGCAAGAGCTGGAGGGCAAAACCCGGCTGGCCCGCATCGGATTCGACCGGGTGATCGGTTATCTCGAAGACCCGGAGCGGACGATGTTCGAGCATCGCGACGACGTGCAGGTGGCATCCCGGCTGACGGCTGCGGCATTCGGACAGCGCGCCGCCGAGATCGATGGCCTGCAGATCGTCGATGTTCGCAATCCCGGTGAAGCGGCCGGCGGCATGATCCCGGGCGCAGTCAACATCCCTGTGGGCCAACTGCCCGGCAGGGTCGGTGAACTCGACCCTGCCGCACCGACGGTCGTGTACTGCGCCGGCGGCTACCGCTCGTCGGCCGCGGCAAGCCTGTTGCGCCAACGCGGTTTCGGTGATGTCAGCGACATCGTCGGCGGCTACAACGCCTGGGCCGAAGCAATCCAGGCCGTCTGATACCCCTGCGGGTACCATGAGATCAACGACGGCATCGACTTCGAAAGGGGCACACCATGGTCGGTGACCAGGAGGCCATCACCGCTATCCTCAACCGACTGCGACGGGCCCAGGGCCAGCTCGCGGGAGTGATATCGATGATCGAGCAAGGCCGTGACTGCAAGGACGTCGTCACCCAGCTCGCCGCGGTGTCCCGGGCCTTGGACCGCGCCGGATTCAAGATCGTCGCCACCGGTCTCCGTGAGTGTGTCACCACCGAGCATCCCGACGGCTCGGAGACGTTGGACGTCGCTCAACTCGAAAGGCTGTTCCTGGCTCTGGCCTGAGCCGGCTCAGCTGGTGCTGAGTGCCTCGACCTCCTCGACCGCCGCGGTCTGCACGTCGCCGGAGATCTGCGGCACCCGGGTGGCCCGAACGTAGACCGTGTCGCCATCGCGCAGGCCTAGCGCTTCGGCGTCGCCCCGGGTGATCTGCGCGGTGAACGGCATGTTGTTCGCGGCGGCGGTGAGTTCGACGCGGACCTCGAAGCCGAGCATCACGATGCGGTCGATGGTGGCCCGCAGCACGCCGGTGGCCTCAGCCGTTCCGTCGCCGGCCGCGATCGCCAGCTCAGGGTTGCGTCCGACCCGGATATCGTGCGGGCGCACCAGGATTCCGTTGAGCTCGGAGACCGCCCCGAGAAACGACATCACGAACGCGTTGGCCGGCTCGTCATAGACCTGGGTGGGTGATCCGACCTGCTCGATGCGGCCCTTGTTGAGCACCGCGATCCGGTCTGCCACGTCCAGTGCCTCGGCCTGATCGTGGGTGACCAGCACGGTGGTGACATGGACTTCGTCGTGGAGGCGGCGCAGCCAGGTGCGCAGATCATCACGCACCTTGGCGTCGAGTGCGCCGAACGGCTCGTCGAGCAGCAGCACCTGCGGGTCCACCGCCAGCGCCCGGGCCAGTGCCATGCGCTGACGTTGGCCACCGGAAAGCTGATTGGGGTAGCGGGTCTGAAAACCGCTCAGCCCCACCACTTCCAGCAGATTGTCGACCTTCTCCTTGATCTCCGCCTTGGGGCGCTTGCGGATCTTGAGGCCGAACGCCACGTTGTCGCGCACTGTCAGGTGCTTGAACGCGGCGTAGTGCTGGAATACGAAACCGATACCGCGGCGCTGCGGCGGCACCCCCGTGACATCTTGACCGTTGATGGTGATGGTGCCGGTATCGGGTTGATCGAGGCCGGCGATCGCCCGCAACAGCGTGGACTTGCCTGAACCGCTGGGCCCCAGCAGGGCGGTCAGCGAGCCGGACGGCACCTCGAAATCGATATTGTCCAGTGCCGCGAACTCACCGTAGTGCTTGTTGGCGCCCCGGACGACAATCGCGTCGGTCATTGCTCTAGCTCCTTCTCGGCACTACTGCTCGGTCCGGGTTCGCCGCCGGTCGAGGATCACCTGGGCCACCAGGACGATCACGGCGACGGCCATCAACAAAGTCGAGACGGCATACGCGCCGTACACCGATTCGGCGGTACCTCGGTTGTAGCGGTCGGCAACCAGCAAGGTCAGCGTCTGCGACGCGCCCGGCAGGTTGGACGACACCATGATCACCGCACCGAACTCGCCGAGGGTACGGGCGACCGTCAGCACGATGCCGTAGGTCAACCCCCACCGGATAGCCGGCAGGGTTATGCGCCAAAACGTCTGCCACCAACTGGATCCCAGCGTGGCGGCTGCCTCTTCCTGATCGGTGCCGATCTCGTGCAGCACGGGTTCGACCTCGCGGATGACGAACGGGACGGTGACGAAGATGCTCGCCAGCACGATACCGGTGAACCCGAAGATGATCTTGAAGCCCAAGTCACGTTCGACGACTCCGAACAATCCGGTCGAACCCCACAGCAGGATCAGCGCCACGCCGACCACCACCGGGGACACCGCGAACGGCAGATCGATGACGGCCTGTAGCGCGCTCTTGCCGCGGAACCTGTTGCGCGCCAAAACCAGTGCGGTCGGGACACCGAACAACACATTGAGCGGCACGACGATCGCCACCACCAGCAGCGAAAGTTGCAGTGCCGATATGGCCGCCGGGGTGCCGACGGAAGCGAAGAACGCTCCGATCCCGGGTGAGAAGGTACGCCACAAGATCAGCCCGACCGGCACGATCACCAGCACACCGACATATGCCAGCGCCAGGTACCGCACCAGGTAGCGCTTCCACGGTGAGAGCGTCATGCCGACAACTCCTCCCGTCGGGCCGCGCGTGACCCCACCGTCCGCAGCACCAACAGGATGAGGAAGGAGATGATCAGCAGTGCGATGGAAATCGCGGCGGCACCGGTGCGGTCATCGTTCTCGATGAGGGTGCGGATCCACTGTGATGACACCTCGGTCTCGCCCGGGACGGCGCCACCGATGAGCACCACCGACCCGAACTCACCGATCGCCCGTGAGAACGCCAGCCCGGCGCCGGACAGCAGCGACGGCAACAGCGCCGGCAGGATCACGGTGGTGAAGATGACCCGGTTGCCTGCGCCCAGCGACGCCGCAGCCTCCTCGGTCTCGCGATCGAGTTCGAGCAGCACCGGCTGCACCGACCGGACCACGAACGGCAGAGTGACGAACAGCAGCGCCACCCCCACACCCCATTTGGTGTGCTGCAGGTGCAATCCGACCGGGCTGGCCGGCCCGTACAGGGCCAACATCACCAGGCTGGCGACGATGGTGGGCAAGGCGAAGGGCAGGTCGATCACCGAGTCGACGAGGCGCTTGCCCGGAAACTCGTCGCGCGTGAGCACCCAGGCCACCAGCAAGCCGAACACGAGGTTGATCACCGTAACGACGACGGATATGGACAACGTGACCCGGAACGATTCCAGCGCCGCGTTGGAGGTTATGGCCTGCCAGAACGCCGTCCACCCGCCGCCGACGGACTGCCACACGATGGCGGCCAGCGGCAGCAGCACGATGACGCTCAGCCAGATGGACGCCGCACCGACCCGTAGCGAAGTCGTACCGTAGCGGCCGCGGAGCACGCCGGGGGCGGGATCTCCCGGCGTGGCCACGAGCGCCGAATCGGTCTCGGCGGAAGCGGTCATCCGGTCGCCTGCTTGTAGATCTTGGTGATCGATCCGTTGTCCTTGTCGAACAGAGCCGGGTCGACCGTGTCCCAGCCGCCCAGGTCGGCGATGGTCCAGAGCTTCTCCGGCGTCGGAAAGTCCTTCGCGAAGTCCGCGGCCACCGCCGGGTCCACCGGACGGAAGCCGGCCTCGGCCCACAGCTTCTGGCCCTCCGGGGTGTAGAGGAAGTTCTTCAGCGCGTTGGCCTGCTCGGCGTGAGCGCTGGTCTTGACCACCGCGACGGGGTTCTCGATCTTGAAGGTCTGCGGCGGGTTGATGTGCTCAACATCGTTGCCCTGCCGTTCGATGTTGATGGCCTCGTTCTCGTAGCTGATCAGCACGTCACCGGTGCCCTGCAAGAAGACGTCGCTGGCCTCGCGACCCGAGCCGGGACGGGTCTTGACGTGTTCGGTGACCAGCTTGTTGACGAAGTCGATGCCGGCCGCGGCGTCCTTGCCGCCATTGCTCTTGGCCGCATACGGCGCCAGCAGGTTCCACTTGGCCGAGCCGGAGCTCAGCGGGCTCGGGGTCACCACTTCAACACCGGGCTGCAGCAAATCGTCCCAGTCCTTGATGCCCTTCGGATTGCCCTTGCGGACGACCAGCGACACCACCGAGCCGAACGGGATGCCCTTGGTGTTGCCGGTATTCCAGTCGTCGGCCACCTTGCCCGCTTTGACCAGCCGGGTGATGTCCGGTTCGACGGAGAAGTTGACGATGTCGGCCGGCTTGCCGTCGACCACGGCCCGCGACTGGTCGCCCGACGCGCCGTAGGACGGCGTCACCCCGACGCCCTTGCCTTCATCCGTCGCGGCGAATGCGGGGATGATCTTGCTCCAGCCCGGTTCCGGCACCGCATAGGCAACCAGTGTCAGTGTGCTGTTGCCACCGGCGGTCTTGTCACCGCCCACGACGTCGCTGGCGCCCCCACCGCAGCCCACGATCAGCGCTCCGGTGGTTACCAGTACAGCGGCGCTGCGCCAGACGTTCTTGATGTTGAGCCGGTTACTTAGCACCGAGGGCCTTTCCTTGCAGACGGCGGACAGAACGGGTCCGTCACAGCGGCAAGGCTAAGGATCAGTATCCGGGCAAAGAACAGCCATCACCGACACCAAACCGTGGACGGGTTGGAGTCAGCGACAACAGTAGACATCAGCAACAGCGCAAGAACCCACGGCGATGAGCGCCAGGACATGGCCCTCTGTCGCACCGTTCGCTGTGTGCATGGGCGAAGAATAACAGAATCCGTCGGACGCGCTCGCCGAGTGCGCCGAGGTCAGTGGGTCAGCAACCAGGTGACGATGACGAGCACGACGAGCAGAACCAGCACCAACGTCACCCGCGATCGGGGCATACCGTTCATAGAGTGTCCAATTCATCGTCCTCTTTGGCGTGGCGCACGCGGCGCAAGCCGTTGATGCCCCGCCCCAGCGCACCGTCCAGCAACACCGCGATCCCGTACGCCAGAGCCAGCACGATGGGCATCACCACGGCCGTCTGAGCCACGAATCCCAATCCGGTCAACCACAGCTCGACGCCGTCCCACCAACTCAGGAACGCGCCCATGCGGCCACACTACGAGATGATCCCAAATTCGCCCGACTCGACCAGTTACGTCCGACATGCGCCGACTGGGTAGACGTTGCAGGTACCTGCGGTCGATGATGTGCGGATGGTTCTGCAACAGACCGAGTCCAGCGACGGCCTGACATCCCGGGATGTCAGGGAATCCGACTCCCCGCTCACCGTCACGGCACCCGTTCCGTACACCGGAAGCAATGCGCTGCGGAACCCGTTCCCGCCGATCGCCGATTACGCATTCCTGTCGGACTGCGAGAACACCTGCCTGATCTCGTCGGCCGGCTCGGTTGAGTGGCTGTGTGTGCCGCGCCCCGATTCCCCCAGCGTGTTCGGTGCGATCCTCGACCGCGCGGCCGGCCATTTCAGGCTCGGCCCGTACGGCGTGACCGTGCCTGCGGCACGGCGCTACCTGCCCGGCAGCTTGATCCTGGAGACCACCTGGCAAACCCATACCGGTTGGGTGATCATCCGCGACGCGCTGGTGATGGGCCCGTGGCATGACATCGACACCCGGTCGCGGACCCACCGGCGCACCCCGATGGACTGGGACGCCGAACATATTCTGCTGCGCACCGTGCGCTGCGTAAGCGGCACGGTCGAGATGGTGTTGAGCTGCGAGCCGTCCTTCGACTACCACCGTGTCAGTGCGGCCTGGGAGTACTCCGGCCCCGGTTACGGCGAGGCGATCTCACGAGCCAGTCGTAACCCCGATTCCCATCCCACGCTGCGTCTCACCACGAACCTGCGCATCGGCCTGGAGGGTCGGGAGGCCCGTGCCCGCACCCGGCTCACCGAGGGTGACAACGTGTTCGTCGCGCTGTCCTGGTCCAAGCATCCGGCCCCGCAGACCTACGACGAGGCCGCCGACAAGATGTGGAAGACCAGCGAGTCGTGGCGCCAGTGGATCAACGTCGGCGACTTCCCCGACCATCCGTGGCGCTCCTATCTGCAGCGCAGCGCGTTGACCCTCAAGGGCCTGACCTATTCGCCCACCGGCGCCCTGTTGGCCGCCCCCACCACATCACTGCCGGAAACCCCGCAGGGCGAACGCAACTGGGACTACCGCTACTCCTGGATCCGCGATTCGACGTTCGCACTGTGGGGCCTGTACACGCTCGGACTGGACCGCGAGGCCGACGACTTCTTCTCGTTCATCGCCGACGTGTCCGGAGCCAACAACGGCGAACACCATCCCCTGCAGGTGATGTATGCCGTCGGCGGGGAACGCAGCCTGGTCGAGGAAGAACTGCATCACCTGTCCGGTTACGACAACGCCCGGCCGGTGCGCATCGGCAACGGCGCCTACAACCAGCGTCAGCACGACATCTGGGGCACCATGCTGGATTCGGTGTACCTGCACGCCAAGTCGCGCGAGCAGATTCCCGAGGCGTTGTGGCCGGTGCTGAAGAACCAGGTCGAAGAGGCCATCAAGCACTGGCGCGAACCTGACCGCGGTATCTGGGAGGTGCGCGGTGAGCCGCAGCACTTCACCTCCAGCAAGATCATGTGTTGGGTGGCACTCGACCGCGGTTCGAAACTCGCCGAGCTGCAGGGCGAGAAGTCCTACGCCCAGCAGTGGCGGGCGATCGCCGAGGAGATCAAGGCCGACGTGCTGGCCCACGGCGTAGATTCTCGCGGGGTGCTGACCCAGCGGTACGGCGACGACGCGCTGGACGCGTCGCTGCTACTGACGGTGTTGACGCGGTTCCTGCCGTCCGACGATCCCCGGGTGCGGGCGACCGTGCTGGCCATCGCCGACGAACTCACCGAGGACGGGCTGGTCCTGCGCTACCGCACCGATGAGACCGACGACGGACTGTCCGGCGAGGAGGGCACCTTCACCATCTGCTCGTTCTGGCTGGTGTCGGCGCTGGTAGAGATCGGAGAGGTCAGCCGGGCAAAGCATCTGTGCGAGCGGTTGCTCTCGTTCGCCAGCCCGTTGCATCTCTACGCCGAGGAGATCGAGCCACGCACCGGGCGCCACCTGGGCAACTTCCCGCAGGCGTTCACCCACCTGGCACTCATCAACGCGGTGGTGCACGTCATCCGCGCCGAAGAGGAGTCCGATAGCTCCGGGGTCTTCCAACCCGCCAACGCGCCGATGTGAGGCCAGCCCCCGCTCCAGGCGTCGGGCCACGTCACGAGTGCAGGCTGGTGGTGAGGAACTGGACCACCAGGCTGGTCGCGGCGACCACCAGCCACAGCGCCCCACCGAGCAGTAACGGCTTGGGTCCGGTGCGCCGCAGCGCGCCGAGGTCGGTCGACAGCCCGATCGCGGCCAGGGCCCACGTGATCAGCAGACCGGCCACCTCGGCACCCGGAACGCGGATCGCCGCCGGCAGCGGCCAGATGGAATTGACCGCGGCCAGGGCCACGAAGCCGATGAGGAACCACGGCACCAACTGCCGCACCTTCGGACGGTGTCCTGAAGAGCCACCGTCGCGTCGGGCGACCAGCGCACCGATCACCACGACCACCGGAATGATCACCAGCGAGCGGGTCAGTTTGACCACCACGGCGGTATGCGCGGCCGAAGCGCCGTAGACCGTGGCCGCGGCGACCACCGACGAGGTGTCGTTGACCGCGGTACCGGCGAACACGCCGAAGGCTTGCTGGCCGAGTCCCAGCAGGTGCCCGACCATCGGGAAGGTCAGCACGGCCGCGACGTTGAACAGGAAGATGGTGCTCAGCGCGTACGCCACGGCGCTCGGCTTCGGCCGCAGCACGGGGGTGACAGCGGCGATCGCCGACGCGCCACAGATCGCGGTGCCCACTCCGATCAGGGTCCGCAGGTCGTGGTCGATCCCCAACCAGCGGCCGAACAACCAGGCGCAGATGAAGGCCGCGGCCAACGTGGCGGCCATCACCGGAAGCGCCGACCCACCCACCTGCCAGGCCTGCGCCAGCGAGATCTGGGTACCAAGCACCACCACCGCGGTTTGCAGCGCCAGACCGCCGGTGATCCTCAGGCCGTGTGACACCCTCGGCCACCGCTTGGCGGGCCTCAACCAGGTGGCCAGTACCACTCCGATCAGAACCGCCGCCACCGGACCGCCCAAGACCGGTAGGGCTTTTCCGATGACGGTGGCGGCCACGGCGACGGCGAGGGCCAGGCAGGCGCCGGGCAGAGCGGTACTTTTCCGGAGGCGTTGGACGAGGCTGGTAGTCACGTGTGTATACGGTGCTGCCCGGCGCGGCCATCCGGTACCCACAGATTGGCTATCTACCCATAGCCTTGGTCTATGGACAGTACCGATTCTGCAGTGGTCTCGGCGGCGACTACCGCACCGGCGGTGGATGCGCTGCGGCTGCTGATCGCGGTGGCCAACACGGGTTCCATCTCGGCCGCTGCCCGGGGCCAAGGCATCAGCCAGCCCAGCGCGTCGGCCCGGCTGCGCAATCTCGAGCACCGACTCGGCCTGGAGTTGCTGGACCGACGCACCCGCGGGGCGGAACTCACCGCGGCGGGTGCTGCGGTGACCGAGTGGGCTCGTTCGGTGGTGGCCGCGATGGATTCACTGCTCACCGGCGCGGCAGCACTACATGCCGACCGCACCGCGAAGGTCGCCTGCAGTCAGACCATCGCCGAGTTCCTGATGCCGACCTGGCTGGCCCGGGCCCGCGAGTACGCCGACGAGCCAATCCACCTGACAGTGAGCAACTCGGCCGCGGTGATCTCGGCGGTGCTGGGGCACGATGCAGAACTGGGCTTCGTGGAGGGCCCGACCGTGCCTGCGGGTCTGGCTGTACGGGTGCTGCGATCTGATCGGCTCGCTCTGGTGGTGGCCCCGGGTCACCCGCTGACGCGTCGCCGGCGACCACTGCAGCCGGCCGAACTGGCGGATCTCGAGTTGGTCATCCGGGAGCCGGGGGCCGGCACGCGTGACACCGTCGAACACGCCCTCGCCGGAATCGGACTGTCCCCGCATACCGAGGCGGTGAGCCTGGGTAGCAACGCGGCGGTGAAGGTGATGGTCGCCGCGGGTGCGCACGCCGCAGTGCTCAGTGAGCTTGCGGTGGCAGCCGAGCTCCGGGATGGACGGCTGGTGGAGGTCGAGGTCAGCGGGATCGACCTGCGCCGGCTGCTGCGCGCGGTGTGGCGTCCCGCCACCAAGCCGCGTGCAACGCTGTCGACATTGCTGGCCGTGGCCAGTGGCCGACCCGCCGGGCCGCGTCGGCGCCAATCCACGCAGGCGTGAGTCAGAACGTGATCTCGAACTCGATGACGGTCGGCGTCGGGACCGCCAGAACCACGGGGGTGAACCGGCTGTCGTCGTGGGCGACACCGGTGATCACCCTGCCGCCAAATCCGTCGGTGGTGGCCGGGACGCTCGCGGTCAGGGTGACGCGCCCCGCGGTGTGGCCCGGAAGCAGATAGAAGTCGGTTCCGGGTGCGATGGGCCCGTCGATCGCGACACCGTTGGGGTCGACGACACTTCCGGCCGAGACGGATAGTGCCGCTGCGTCGGTCGCATCCAGCCGGAACGGCCCGAGCACCCCGGCGTCCAGGACTGCGCGCTCGGAACTCAAAGCGGGCACCACGGTCGATCGGCGCGCGGCGGCGGCGCCCGCGAGCAGGTACTCGTACAGGGCCACCACGCGTTCGGCGTTCCGGTAACGTCCGGAACCGTTGAGCCAGAACGTGACTGCCCCGATCTCGATGGTCGCGGCGGGGTCGGCGACGATGTGCAGACGGTAGAAGCGGTAACCCTGGTGGCGCCGGCCCGGGCGGATCGCCGCCGTGGTGCTGCCAACACCGAGGGCCCTGCGGTAACTGCCTTGCCCAGCAGCGATGTTGAGCCCCGAGGCGGCGACGTCGCGCCACTCGACCCCGTCGGCCGACTTCTGCAGGAGCAGCGAGACGGGCGAATCGGCCGTCAATTCGACGGTGTATCCGCCCAATTGGGGATCACCGTCAAACTCGAACACGATCGCACCGGATTCCCGCCATTGCGCCACAGGCACGTTCAACGGCCGGGTGTCCAGATCCAGACCGTTGGTGAAGTGCCAGATAGCGGCCTGAGTGGCGGCGATCGCTTCGTGCTCAGCCAGATGCGCACCGAGCCGCTGCCCGGCCGCACGCAGCCGGCGACTCAACTCGGCCGTGCCCAGAGTCGGAAACGAGTTGCGGATGATCCAATCGACTTCGGCCTCATGGGCCCGCGTCGCCAGACTGGGCACGGCCGACCAGCTCGCCGGCCGGTACCGTGACGGCGTTCTGGGCGCCACCCCGGTGAAGTCCACCGAGTAGGCGTCGATGTTGGGGTTGAGCCTGATCAGGTCCGTGCGTGCGGTGGACCCGTCCGCGAACACCACGGTGTCGACCGTCGGCGAGTAGGTGCCGCCGCGGTAGCGCGTCATCCGGGCGATCTCGACGTCGCAGGCACGCACGCGGCGTCGCACGGCAACAGGGGTCGGGATGGGAGCGAGTGCGGGGAGAACAGGCATTGCGGGTTGGCTTTCTGGTGGCTGAGAAGAGCGCGAAACGGCGCACCGCCGAATAGGGGCGGGCCTGAAACGCGGGGGCCGTCGTCAGAAAATCAACAACAACAACAATGCACGACGAGGCAGCGCGCCATAACAGAGCGCAGCGATCCGTCGTGAGCCATGCCCACACGATACGGCACACACGGCCTAATGCCCAGTTCACGTCGTCGTGACAGGTTTGAATCGGTTTGCGCGCTAACCCTGTCAGATGCTGGTGGCAAGCCGTATCGTTGCCGCCGCACCCGCACTTCAGACCAGTCGGAGGGGCCACATGACATCGGCACAGAACGAATCCCACGCTCTCGGCGATCTTGCCGCACGGCAGCTAGCCAACGCCACCAAGACAGTTCCGCAGCTATCGACAATCACGCCGCGATTCCTGCTACATCTACTCAGTTGGGTGCCGGTGGAGGCCGGCGTCTACCGGGTGAACCGAGTGGTCAATCCCGACCAGGTGGCGATCCACGCAGAGGAAGGCACCGGCACCGAGGAACCACTGCCCGAGACCTACGTCGATTACGAGACCAGCCCCCGCGAGTACACGCTGCGCTCGATCTCGACGTTGCTCGACGTGCACACCCGGGTCTCAGATCTGTACTCCAGCCCGCACGATCAGGTGGCCCAGCAGCTGCGGCTGACGATCGAGACCATCAAGGAACGCCAGGAGTACGAGCTGATCAACAATCCCGAGTACGGGTTGCTGTCACAGGTGACTCCCGAGCAGACCATTCAGACCCTGCGTGGCACCCCGACGCCCGACGACCTGGACTCCCTGATCACCAAGGTGTGGAAGACCCCGGCGTTCTTCCTGACCAACCCGCTTGGCGTGGCCGCCTTCGGCCGGGAGGCCACCCGCCGCGGTGTGCCGCCACCAGTGGTGAGCCTGTTCGGCGCCCAGTTCATCACATGGCGCGGTGTCCCGATCGTGCCGTCAGACAAGGTGGCGGTCGAAGACGGGAAGACCAAGTTCATCCTGGTGCGCACCGGTGAAGAACGCCAAGGTGTGGTCGGGCTGTTCCAGCCGGGGCTGGTCGGCGAGCAGGCTCCGGGCCTTTCGGTGCGCTTCACCGGCATCAACCGGTCGGCGATCGCGTCCTACCTGGTCACGCTGTACTCGTCACTGGCGGTGCTCACCGACGATGCACTGGCGGTCCTCGAGGACGTCGGAGTGGACCATTTCCATGAGTACAAGTGAGTACTGGGGCGAGCGGAGCGACGGGAAAGAGTACCGGTCGCTAGATGCTGAGGGAGACCTGCCGATCAGCGCAGCAGAGTTGGCCTCGCTGGCCACGCAGCTCTACGCCACCGGCATCCGGCCAGGTCCGGACAGCCCGCCGGCGACCACCCAGGTGGCGCCGCGCGGAGCGGCCCCGGATGCCACGGCGGCATCGTCGGCAGGTACCACCGCGGCAGGTCTGGCGCACCCGGGCACTCCCCCGGCATTCGTCTCGGTGCCCGACGTCTATCTACCTCCCCCGACGTCGCCTGGGCCGGAAGGTGTTCCAGGAGTCGTTCCGGTCGCTCCCCGTGGTTCCGCTCCGGACCTCGTCGCGCCCGTCGGCGGCCTGGAGTCCTTCGCGGTACCAACGGGCCTGGTTCCGACTGTGCCAGGTGTACTGGCGGGCAGCGCGCCCACCACACCGGTAACGCCCCGTGGTTCGGCGCCCACATGGCCCGGCACTGTCCCGACGGTGCCTGATCTGGGTTGGCGGGGTTCGCCGGCGCAATCCGACGATGCGGCGGGCTACTACTTCCTGCAGAACCCGACGGCACCCGTCGAACCGACGCCGGCCATACCTGACGAGCATGAGATCTTCGACGTCAACGCGATCCGCGCGGACTTCCCGATCCTGCGAGAAACCGTCAACGGCAAGCCGCTGATCTGGTTCGACAACGCCGCAACCACCCAGAAACCGCAGTCGGTGATCGACCGGCTGACCTACTTCTACACGCACGAGAACTCGAACATCCATCGTGCGGCACACGAGTTGGCGGCTCGGGCCACCGACGCCTACGAGGATGCCCGCGAGGCGGTGCGACGGTTCATCGGCGCGTCGAAGGTCGAGGAGATCATCTTCGTCCGCGGTACCACCGAGGCCATCAACCTGGTGGCGTACGCGTGGGGTGGTAAGCATCTGGGCCCGGGTGACGAGATTGTCATCACCCACCTGGAGCATCACGCGAATATCGTTCCGTGGCAGCTGGTTTCGCAGCAGACCGGCGCAGTCCTCAAGGTCGCCCAAGTCGACGATGCGGGCAACCTGCTCCTCAGCGAATTCGAGGATTTGCTCGGTCCGCGGACGAAACTGGTTGCCGCCACCCAGGTTTCCAATGCACTGGGCACGGTGACCCCGGTCGAGACCATCGTCGAACTCGGCCATCGCTACGGCGCCCGAGTCCTCATCGACGGCGCGCAGTCGATTCCGCACATCCCGATTGACGTAGCCGAGACCGGGGCCGATTTCTTTGCCTTCTCTGGGCACAAGATCTACGGGCCGACCGGCGTCGGAGCACTCTACGGACGCGAGGACGCGCTGGCCGAGACCCCGCCGTGGCAAGGCGGTGGCAACATGATCGCCGATGTCACTCTGGAGCGGTCGCTGTACCAGGGGCCGCCGAACAAGTTCGAGGCAGGCACCGGCACCATTGCCGACGCGGTCGGCCTTGGCGAGGCGCTGCGCTACGTCGAACGGGTCGGCATCGAACGCGTCGCCGCCTACGAGCACGCACTGCTGGAGTACGCCACCCCGCGCCTGGCCGCGATCCCAGGGGTGCGTCTGGTGGGCACGGCTGACGAGAAGGCCAGCGTGCTGTCCTTCGTGTTGGCCGGGCACGAACCGCTGGAGGTCGGCAAGGCACTCAATGCTGAAGGCATCGCGGTGCGGGCCGGCCATCACTGCGCGCAGCCGATCCTGCGCCGGCTCGGGCTCGAGGCCACCGTGCGGCCATCGTTCGCGTTCTACAACACCTTCGAAGAGATCGACGTGTTTATCAACGCGGTCCGCCGCATTGCCGAGGGCTCGGCCTAAGCCCGCGAGCAGTCCGCCGCAACCAGGCGGCACCCCGGCAACAGCCCCGATTTCCCTGTGAAATCGGGGCTGTTGCGGCCGACGCGGGCTGTCCGCCTTGGGGCGTCGTCACAATTGTCACATCTGTACCTGTTCGAAAATCATGTACGTTGTGCCCGGCTGTTAGCGACAAAGTCGCGGAAACCGCCTCAGCTGCAACGTGTTTCACTGGATTACCACGCCGCGAATCTCGTCTGAACCGGCAGTAACAGCAGCCGCACCAGCAACAGAATATTCTGCGCCCGCATATCAGCGACTTTGTCGCTCGCAGCGCGGGCGTGTAACCAGTGCGACGGAGAGGGTCCTGTGGTGCCAGATTGGTGCATAGGATTGGCCGACGCGAGACGACTGATGCCTGTGGTGCCCATGTGGCGATTTCCGCGACTTTGTCGCTAATAGCCGGGCACACCCACCATGTCCGCGGGACAGTGACGAATGTGACTGATGTGAACCCGTCTGTCCAAAACTCCGCATCTACGCACCGGTCTACCCGCAGCGCCCCAGCAGCCAGGCTTGGCCGTCGCCCTCGTCCGCTGCGATCACCTCAAGTCCGGCGAACGCGGCACGCAGTTCCCCGGGCGCCGCGCGGAAAGGGCTCGGTGTAGCGCCGATCTCACTGAGCACGCAGATTGCCAGCAGACCGCCGGGAGCCAACCGGTCGACGAGCGACGGGTACAGCTTCCGGTCGCGGAACCGGTAGCAGAGGATGACGTCGGCGGGCGGGCCTGCGGGCAGGCCATCGTCGAGGTCGGCCATCACGAACCGGCACCGAGCGGCCACCCCGCACCGACGCGCCCGCGCACGGGCAGTCTCGATGGCGACCGCTGACACGTCGACGCCGAGGACCTCGAACCCGCGTTGCGCCAGCCAGATCGACGCAGTTCCCTGCCCGCACGCGATATCGAGCGCCGTACCCGCGACCGGGAACGCGGCGACGTGGGAAGCGAAGACACTCGGTGGCCCTGGCTCGGTATCGCCCGACGACCGGTTCGTGTAGATGGCGTCCCAGCGCACGCGATCCTGCTCGCTCACCGGCGGTACCTTACGAAGTGGTCCCAGCCGGGAATAGTGACGCCACCCGCGGAGGTTTGCCTTCTCATGCGAGCCATCGTTTACGATCCGCAGGCCCCGGCCAAGCTTCGATTCGACGACGTGACCGAGCCGGCGGTGGCCGACTCGCAGGTGCTGATCGACGTGCACGCCATCGCGTTGAACTTCGGGGAACTGCACTTCATCGAACAGATGCGCCGACCGGGTGAGGTACCTGGCTGGGACACCGCGGGCGTGGTGACCCGGTCGGCCGCCGACGGATCAGGTCCCCCGGAAGGCACCCGCGTGGTCGGGTTCAGCGGTGAGGCCGGTTGGGCCGAACGCCGAGCCGTCGCGACGGACAATCTCGCAGAACTTCCGGAGTTCGTCGAGTTCGACGAAGCGGCGGCACTGCCTGTGGCCGGGGTGACCGCGCTGCAGGCGCTGCGCACTCTCGGCCCCGTGGTGGGTCGGCGGGTGCTCATCACCGGAGCTTCGGGTGGTGTCGGCCGCTTCGCGGTGCAGTTGGCAGCGCGGGCGGGGGCCCACGTGATCGCCGCCGTGGGCAGCCCGGCCCGCGGTGACGGCCTCGCCGAACTGGGTGCCGACGAGGTGGTTGTCGGCTTGGATTCGGTGACCGAGCCGGTGTTCGGGGTACTCGACAACGTCGGAGGAACGTTGCTCGCTAAAGCTTTCAGCCTGGTCGACGACGGTGGTTCGGTGCAGTCCATCGGCATGGCCTCCGACGAGCCCACCACCATCAACTTCGAGCACGAACGCCGGCTCGGCAACCGGAAACGTTTGGAGCCGTTCACTGTTCGTGCGCCGTTTCAGGCCGACCTGCAGTACCTGCTGACGCTGCTGGCCGACGGCGAGCTCGACCCGCAGATCGGCCTGCGCGATTCATGGGACAACATCTCGGCCGCTGCGCAGGCGCTGTTGGGCCGCAAGGTCGCCGGTAAAGCGGTGTTGCGGGTGCAGCGTTAGATCAGTTGCCCTGCCCGCCGCGGCTCAGAGAAGCCAGGTCGGACACTGGGTCAGTGCCGTTGACGAACCAGTCGCCGAGAATCCGCGCCTTGTAGACAACCGGATTGTGAGAGGCAAGGGTGCGCGCGTTCACGCTGTAGGTTACCTTCTGCGATCCGGCCGAAGACCGGCTGGAACACCGATCTGAGTTCGGCGTCGTACCCCGTCGGACGTTTGAGATACGTTGTGAATCCGGTTATTTCGCCATCCCCTTGGCATCGATTCGATAAGCATAGAAATCCTGTACCGCCACATAACCCAACCTGCGATACAACAGGTGAGCCCTGCTGGCGTTGTTGATATCGGTGCCCAGCGACACCTCGGTCAAACCGCGCCGCAGCGCCGCCAGCCGGATCTTGCGCAGCAGCAGCTCCCCGGTGCCGCGCAACCGCCGGTCCCTGCGCACCCCGATGTAATCGGTGTGGGCACTGCGTTGTTCGTCAGCACCGACGCCGACGGTGTAGGTCGAGCCGAGCACCTAGCCGACCACCTCGCCTCTGTCGTCCACCGCAGCTGGGCTGAAATCCGGGTTGAACGAGCTACTTTCGAGATGATGCTGCCAGCGCTGCGGAGTCTTCGACATGTTGCCGAAATGCTCGCTGAAGGTCTCGTACTGCAACTGGCGGACCTGCTCGGCGAAACCACCGTCGAGCACGTCAGGCCACGACAGCACGGTCAGCCCGTCGATGCGCGCCGCGTCGAGTTCGGCTGGGTCCTCGTCGAGCAGGGACTTGCGCGTGCTGATGAACTGCCGCTCCAGACGGGCCCCCCGATCGACCAGCGCGGTGATCGCCACCGGCTGGTCGGCCCCGATGTAGGTTCGCAAATACGCGTCCGTCGACCGCCTCTTGCAACACTTGCGGATGAAAGACGAAGTCGCCGAGCATCTCCGGCTTCGTCCGCTTCAGGTACCAGTACCACGCCAGGCCGGCCAGAAGAATGACGCCGAAGACGAAAGGCAGGATGTTGAACGGGAATTGGGGCACCGGGTAGAAGTTGCTGAAAATCACGTAGCCGATGCCGATGGTCGCGGCGACCGAAACGCCGAGTCGCAACGGCAGCGCGTTGATCTTGCGTAGCCAGATCGGGGTAGCGATCACCACCAGCAGGTAGCTGGTCAGGAAGCCCCAGTTGGAGACGTAGCCGCCGTAGACGTCGAACACGAGCCGGCCGGCCGAACTGAATGTCGCCACCGCCGAGAAGATCAGCGCCAGGATGCCGACGAACACCACCCCGGTCCAGGGTGTCTTATGGGATGGGTGCACCTTCGCGAATACCTTGGGCAGCGCACCTTCGTGGGCGAACGTGAACAGTGAGCGCGCCGCGGCGGTCGTGACGGCGGTGACGAACACGATGAAGGCGACCGATACCGTCGCGCTCACAACCTGATTCACCCGTGCCACGCCGACGGCGTCGGCGAGCTGCGGGAGTACCGCCTTGTCGCCGTCGATTTCGCCGAAATGCAGGATCTGCGAGTAGGTCGCGAAGATCCTGCCTCGGCGGTTCGGGCGTGCTCGATCAGCCGGCGTCGCGCCCCGGCGGTGCTGTTGTCGATGCCGGGATGCCGCCAGGGCCCGGCCGAGCGGATGTTGCCGAATGCGAGCAGGTGTAGTTCCCTGGGCACGTCGCCGACGATACGGTCGCCGCCGCCCGGGTTGCAGGGTTGCGCTCAGCCAGAAGCCAACTCACGTTCCTTGCGCGAACAGACACTCGGGTCCGCGAAAACCGGCGTGTCGGGTACCGCAACGTCTGCTCGCGGGGAAACGGGACCTGTGCAGGCGTGGGATCTGACGTCTTCTAGGTGAGTTCCTCGACCCGCTCCATCATCGCCCGCGCGATATCGATGGCAACGGTATCAACATCGGACGGCCTGCCCGATGTCACCGCGTCGCTGTAGTACGCGATCTCGGCCTCGATGAGGCAGTTGGCCTTCACGCCGACGGCACGGGCCACAGGGCTGGTCGACTTGTCGGTGGTGTGGCCGAATTCGACGGTGGCGGCAACCACCGAACCGGTCGCCCGCACATCGGTGATCGCGTCGGTGTAGTAGCCACCGCGAACCGATTCCCGCACCAGTGTCACCGTCTGGCCCTGGCAGTCCTTCCATTGCTTGGCGAACCCGGCGAACAACGCGTTGGCGTCGGCCACGCTGCCGAGAGCGACCACACCGACGTCGACGGCAAGCACCGCCCCGTCGGATTCGTCACCCTTCCACTGCGTGCTGGCGGCGCCGGTGACATCGGCGGATTCGTAGATGCTGCGTTGCATGGGACTCGACACTCCGACGCATTCGTGCGGTGTCGCATCCTGTTCGGTCGCCAAACCGTCGGGCAGGTCGTCGAGCCCACCCGAGATCGACGGCACGTACGTGTCCTCTGTGAGAGATTCACCGACGATCTTCTCCACTTGCCCGATGTCGGGCAGCGCCTTCTCGACGGATAGACCGCTCAGCGGACGAGGCGTCAAACCGTCGGCAGCCGCTGCATTCCCGTCGACGACCTTGGCGCACCCCGACGTCATCATGACGGCGGACACCAGCAACCCAAGCGCGCCAACCGTTCTCATCGCCTACTCCCGCCGACAGCAATCACCCAGAGCCTACTACGGCAGCGGGGCAAGCGCGGCGAGCTACTTCTTGGGCTTGTCCCCCGCCGCGTCCGTCGAGAGCGCAGCGACAAATGCTTCCTGCGGGACCTCCACGCGCCCAATGGTCTTCATGCGCTTCTTGCCCTCTTTCTGCTTCTCGAGCAGTTTGCGCTTACGGGTGATGTCACCGCCGTAGCACTTGGAGAGCACATCCTTGCGGATAGCCCGGATGTTCTCGCGGGCAATGATTCTCGAACCGATCGCGGCCTGCACCGGAACCTCGAACTGTTGGCGCGGGATGAGCTCCTTGAGCTTGGTGGTCATCTTGTTGCCGTAAGCCGCCGCCGAGTCCTTGTGCACGATCGCGCTGAACGCGTCGACCGCCTCGCCCTGCAGCAGGATGTCGACCTTGACCAGATCGGCTTGCTGCTCACCGGCCTCCTCGTAGTCCAGGCTGGCGTAACCACGGGTACGCGACTTCAGCGAGTCGAAGAAGTCGAAGATGATCTCGCCCAGCGGCATCGTGTAGCGCAGCTCGACACGCTCGGGTGAGAGGTAGTCCATGCCGCCGAGCTCACCACGGCGCGACTGGCACAACTCCATGATGGTGCCGATGAACTCGCTGGGCGCGATCACCGTCGTCTTCACCACCGGCTCGAACACCTCGCGGACCTTGCCCTCCGGCCAGTCCGACGGGTTGGTCACCACGATCTCCGATTCATCGTCCTTGATGACGCGGTACACGACGTTGGGCGACGTGGAGATCAGGTCGAGACCGAACTCGCGTTCCAGGCGCTCACGGGTGATCTCCATGTGCAGCAACCCGAGGAAGCCGCAGCGGAACCCGAAGCCGAGCGCCACGGAGGTCTCCGGCTCGTAGGTCAGCGCCGCATCGTTGAGCTGCAGCTTGTCCAGCGCGTCGCGCAGATCCGGATAGTCCGAACCGTCCACCGGGTACAGGCCCGAATAGACCATCGGCTTGGGTTCTCGGTATCCGGTCAGCGCCTCCTTGGCACCGCCCCGGGCCGTCGTCACGGTGTCACCGACCTTGGACTGACGGACGTCCTTCACGCCGGTGATGAGGTAGCCGACCTCCCCCACCCCGAGTCCCGCGCTGGGCTTCGGTTCCGGTGAGACGATGCCGACCTCGAGCAGTTCGTGGGTCGCGCCGGTGGACATCATCGCGATCTTCTCGCGCGGCACGATCTTGCCGTCGACGACGCGGACGTAGGTCACCACACCGCGGTAGATGTCGTAGACCGAGTCGAAGATCATCGCGCGGGTCGGCGCATCGGCGTCACCGGTCGGTGCCGGCACCTGGCGCACCACCTCGTCGAGCAGTTCGGCCACGCCCTCACCGGTCTTGCCGGACACACGCAGCACATCGGACGGCTCGCAGCCGATGATGTGCGCAAGCTCACCGGCGTAGCGCTCGGGGTCCGCGGCAGGCAGATCGATCTTGTTGAGCACCGGGATGACAGTCAGGTCCCGGTCCAGCGCCAGATACAGATTGGCCAACGTCTGCGCCTCGATGCCCTGCGCTGCATCGACCAGCAGCACCGCGCCCTCGCACGCCTCCAAGGCGCGGGACACCTCGTAGGTGAAGTCGACGTGGCCCGGCGTATCGATCAGATGCAATACGTAGTTTTCTTCGGCTCCGTCGTCTCCGGTGACCTGCCAGGGCAGCCGCACGTTCTGGGCCTTGATGGTGATACCGCGTTCGCGCTCGATATCCATCCGGTCGAGGTACTGCGCACGCATCGACCGGTCGTCGACGACACCGGTGAGCTGCAGCATCCGGTCGGCCAGCGTGGACTTGCCGTGGTCGATATGGGCGATGATGCAGAAGTTCCGAATCTGCGCCGGCGCAGTGAACGTCTTGTCGGCGAAACTGCTGATGGGAATCTCCTGGTGAGCGTGGATGTCGAGCACGTGCTGTACCTCTCCAGGGTATCGAGCACCCACCCTCGCGACACAATCGCGGCGCTGTTTCACCGCGCGGTCGCTGCGCTCCTGCCCTAAGAGTCCTGCCCTATGCTCGAAACCATGGCGTCGCAATGGAAGGCGTTCCAACGCTTTGCGGAAAACCTCGTGTTCAACGAGGCGCCGAAACTCATCCGCCAGTTACAGAATCCCGAGACCGTGCCGCGCACCGTCCAACAGGGAATTCAGCAAGGCATCAAGCTGGGTCTTGAGGTGCTCGCCAGTGCCCAGGTCGAACGCACCCCGGCCATCACCGCCGGTCGGCCGATCTCGCAACACAGTGTTCCGACCGCGCACCGGGCCCGCCGGCTCATCTACGCCCCCGATCTCGACGGCCGCGCCGACCCAGGCGAGATCGTCTGGACCTGGGTGGTCTACGAAGACGACCCGACCAAGGGCAAAGACCGCCCCGTCCTGGTCGTGGGCCGCGATCAGCGGACGCTGCTCGGGCTGATGCTGTCCAGCCAGGAGTACCACCGCAACGATCCCCAGTGGGTAGCCATCGGAACGGGCAGCTGGGATTACGACGGCCGGGCCAGCTGGGTGCGGCTGGATCGCGTGCTCGACGTACCCGAAGAAGGCATCCGTCGCGAAGGCGCCATCCTGGACCGTGACCGGTTCGAGGTGGTCGCCACCCGCCTGCGCGCCGAGTACTCCTGGAGCTGACCCAGGCTCTACCGTGGCTGTCGCCACCCAGACTCTACCGTGGCTGTCGCCACCTCGACGTCAGCGAGGGGCCACCGGATCGTCATAGAAGGCATGCGCCAGCACGGCAGCGAACTGCCTGACGTCGGGCTTATGTACGGGGCGGATATCGACGGCAGCCACCTGACCACGATCACACATTCGATCAGCCGACACCCACGTGGCGAAACTCCTGGGCCTGGGGGGGTAGCCGAAATGGCGGGGCCGATAGCTGATTTCGTGGGTCACCTGATGAGCCAGCAAGGAGTAGACGGCGTGGTGAACGGGTATATCTAAGTCACCTTCGTCGGTTGTTTGGGTCAAGACCAAAGCCCAGCACGCGACGACGCCCACCGATCACTAGGGGCTACTATGACCTACACCGGTCCTAAACTCACCCGCATCTCAACTGCTCCTGCCGCGCTCGGTGTGCGGTTGTGCAGTTACCCGCGCCCTCCGGCGTTGGTTATTGAAGTCGGCGGTGAGATCGACGCTCGCAGCGCCCGTGGTGTCAGCCGCTACCTGACCAGGTTCGTGCACGTTGGTCGCCCGTTGGTCCTCGATTTCAGCGCCGTCGACTTCCTCAACTTCGCCGGTTTCAAGGCGGTACTTCGTTTCGCGACGGACTGCCGTCAAGCCGGGCGAGACTGGGTGTTGGTGGCAAGCGATGCCGTGAAGCTACTCTTGCCGGTCGCGTCCGGCTACCGGTTGCCGGTCGTGGACTCATTGGACGAGGCGTTACAGCGGCTCGCGGAAACGCCGAATCCCGAGTGGCGGCTCCGGTCGATTACGACCGTGGAATCCAAGTTGTTGGCGGGTGGCTGAAAAGCGCGACGGCCGGGGTCCTTCCCACGAAAGACCGCAGAGAACAACCAGTTCACCATCAGATACGGCGAGGCTCGCCAGCTGTTCGGCGATCGATAGCCCGCATCAAGTCGTCAGTGTCCTGCTCGATCACGAATCACAGTGAACAAGAGCATATTACGTTGACAGTGAGATTAAACAGCGGTGGTTCAGGGAATACAAAGTTGTTTGGCGAGGACGGGGTGAGGAGCTGACGGCCATGACTGGGATCGCTGTCCATGCGGAGACCCGTCCGCAGTTTGCGCCGTCCTTGCGGTCACATTGATCGGAAGGCCACGCAAATGATTAATTTGGTTTCCGTGCTCGATAGCCAGATCTTTTCCGTGCTCGATAGCCAGATCTTTAGTGCTTATCAGCAGGTCAAGAAAGCCCAAGCCGAGTCTGATTATGCCGCGATGATTCGATGGATGCTGTTCGTCGACCAACTCCTCGACCGCCGCGGGGTCACAAAGCAGCCAGGAACCATAGCTGTCGCTGGTCAAGCCGCGCTCACGTAATAACCTGCGCCACAGCAAATTAACGGTGCAACGAGGGCTCGAGGCGTTCCTCGACGATGCCATCGCCGCGACTGGATTCCAACTCACCTTGGCCGCACCGACATTCACCTGGGGCCGAGATCGCCCGAAGTGTCGGGCACCGCCGAGCCGAGATCCGAGACATGGCCTGAGTTTTGGAGGGCGCCAACCGCATGATCGGCCGATCGGGGCGCCTCCGCCGAGACCTTCTCAACGGCGTCGGCGGACGTATCAGCGCTCCTGCGTGATGTAGGCCTGCAGGTGTTGCTGCTCGGCCTCGAGTTCCTCCATGCGCGTTTTCACCACGTCGCCGATACTGACGATTCCAGCCAGCCGGCCGCCGTCGAGCACGGGCACGTGACGCACCCGGTTCTCGGTCATCACAACGCTGAGATGATCGACCGTGTCGCGTGGGGTGCAGGTGGCCACAACCGTCGTCATGATCTCCGACACCGGCTGGACCAACAGGCTGCTGCCCAGTTCATGCAACTTGCGCACCACGTCCCGTTCGGACACGATGCCGGCCACCCCTTCGGATCCCACCACCACCATCGCTCCGATGTTCATCTCGTTCAGCCCGGCCAGCAGCTGGGAAACCGTGGCTTCCGGAGATATCGTCGCCACGGCGGCCCCCTTGTTGCGCAGCACGTCCGCGATCCGCATCGCCCGCCTCCGATCGTGATCCACCTCACACCAGGCTAGGTCGGCAACGGTCCGTGCGAAAGGGCCTCGTTCAAGACGCACGAACGTGTATATCTGGGCGCATGATCGAAGTCACCCTGCTCGGCACCGGCAGCCCCATCCCCGACCCGGACCGGGCGGGCCCGGCCACCCTGATCCGCGCCGGTGGCCAGACGTTTCTCGTCGACTGCGGCCGCGGCGTGCAACAACGGTTGGCCGCAGCCGGTTCCGGAGCCAATGCACTGAGCGCGCTGCTGCTCACCCACCTGCACAGCGATCACATCGCCGACCTGGGCGACGTCATCATCACCCGGTGGGTGACCACCTTCGCCGCGCAGACCCCGCTGCAGATCATCGGGCCGCCGGGAACGGCACGGGTGGTCGAGGCGACGCTCGAGGCGTTCGGGCCCGATATCGGGTACCGCATCGCTCATCACGCCGATCTGACCACGCCACCTCCGGTGGAGGTACACGAATACACCGAAGGGGTGGCGTGGGATCGCGACGGCGTGCGAATCCTGGTGGGCCCCACCGACCACCGGCCCGTGACGCCGACCATCGGGTTCCGGTTCGAACACCATGGCGCCTCGGTCGTGGTCGCGGGCGACACGGTACCGTGCGCGAGCCTGGACGCACTGGCCGCCGGTGCGGGCGCCTTGGTGCATACCGTGATCCGCAAGGACCTGGTGGAGCAGCTACCCATGCAGCGCATCCGGGACATCTGCGACTACCACTCCTCCGTCGAGGAGGCTGCGGCCACCGCCGCGCGCGCCGGGGTCGGCATTCTCATCCTCACCCACTACGTACCGGCCATTGCTCCGGGCCAGGAAGACGAGTGGCGCGCCAGAGCCGCAACGGAATTCGACCGGCAGATCGAGCTGGGCAACGACCTGCACCGCGTTGAAGTTCATCCGGGAGTGTGCGCTCGGTCGCGTAGCTGATAGCGCCGCCGATCAGTCCGGCGCTCCGGCAGAAGTGCGCCGACCACGATAAGCCAGATGAATCCGGTGAACCGGGCGATCGGCAATACCACCGCTGCTTAGGGCCAGATGAGTACCAGCGTCGCGAGTTCGGCGACATGGTCCAGCAGATCAGCCCGGCCAGCACGAGCTAACACCGCACGTGCACCAGGGCTTCCGCAACCTGGGCCGGGCGGGCGCGAGTCCTTTCAAACCAGCCGGGTGATCTCCACCAGGCCGCATCTACTTCTCACGTCCGGGTCGCGCTAAGGCCCATCCCCAGCGTGGGGCACCACCGGTCACGTTTCACCTTCCAACGACGTAGCCCGTTTCAGCAGGACAAAGAGCAGGTTGACGTGGTAAAAGAATGGCAACAGGTCAGGGCTCGGCGGCCGCCGCTTTGGGAGTTGGGGTGCCGCGCTGGTACCCTGAGCAGTCGCTGCCCGCTGTGCGGGCACCGCACGAGACTTAGGTAATCCCAGCTAGAAAATTACGAAGGAACTGCTACGTGGCCAACATCAAGTCGCAGGAAAAGCGCATCCTCACCAACGAGCGTCGCCGGCTGCGCAACCAGTCGGTGAAGTCGTCTTTGCGCACCGCCGTTCGCGGCTTCCGCGAGGCCGTCGAGGCGGGCGAGAAGGACAAGGCCGCCGAGCTGCTGGTGTCGACCAGCCGTCAGCTCGACAAGGCCGCCAGCAAGGGCGTGATCCACGCCAACCAGGCCGCGAACAAGAAGTCCGCGCTGGCTCTCGCGCTGAACAAGCTCTGAGCTTCACGCTTTACCCGGCGGCGAGCTGCGCCACTCGGCGCACCGCCGCCTCAAGGGCGTAGTCGGCATCCGCCGCTGCGCCCTTCACGTCTGCATTGAGCGTGGCTACCACCCGTATCGCCTCGGCGACGGAATCCCGCGACCATCGCCGCGCCTGCTTCTGTGCCTTCTGTATCCGCCACGGCGGCATACCGAGCTCGCCGGCCAGTTTGTACGGATCTCCCGACAGCGGACCCACCCGGGCGATGGTGTGCACTGCCTCGGCCAGCGCATCAGCCAACACCACCTGTGGCTCACCGGCCAGCATCGCCCAACGGAGCGCTTCGGCGGCGGCGGACACGTCGCCGACGACCGCCTTGTCGGCGATATCGAAGCCCTTCACCTCGGCCTTACCGCTGTGATACCGACGGACCGCGGCAGCGTCGACCTGCCCATCGGTGTCGGCCACCAGCTGTGAGCACACCGCGGCCAACTCGCGGATGTTCGACCCGACCGCGTCGAGCACCGCGTTGACGGTGTCGTCGGACACCTTGGCCCGCAATGCCCGGAACTCGCGCCGCACGAAATCGGCCCGCTCAGCCGGCTTGGCGATCCGTGCGCATGGATATACCTGCGCGCCAAGCTTTTTCAACTGATCGGCCAATGCCTTGGCTCGGCCCCCGCCGGAGTGAACGACCACCAGTGAGGTGCCCGGCGGTAGATCGGCGGCTGCTCCGGCAATGAGCGAGACTGCGTCCTTGCCGGCCTCGGCAGCCGAATCGAGCACCACCAGACGCTGTTCGGCGAACAGGGATGGACTGAGCAACTCGGCCAGTTCGCTCGTGCTCACCTCACCGGCGCGCATCCGGTCCACCGGCACGTCATCGGCTCCCGCCTCCGCGCGCACGGCACGCAACACCGTCGCGACGGCGCGCTCGACCAGCAGTTCCTCATCACCCAGCACCAGGTGCAGCCCTTCGGCCTGTTGACTCACGCCGATGATGGTGTCACGCCGGCACGACAATGCCGACATTCAGCTCTGGAGTACATCCGCGATCATCCAGGCCAACAGGCACACGGCCAGCCCGGCCGTCGTCTGACGTATCCACCGCCACCGCCACGTGGTCACAAGGGCCACTACACCGACAGCCACCAGCGCCACGCCAGCCCACCCCGACGGCGTCGGCACCGCTGCGCCCGGTACCGCCGAGGCCCAGTTCGCCACCGACAACAACCACCACAGCTCAGGACCGGTGAACCGGATCAGCAGTTGCGCCGCCGCGGGCCACACCGTGGCGATCACCGCGGCCGAGGTTCCCAGCACCGTGATAGGAGGGATCACCGCGGCGACCGCAAGATTCGCGGCCACCGCGACCACACTGAACGTGCCTGATATCCCGGCCACGAGCGGCGCGGTGACCAGCTGGGCAACCGCGGCGACGCTGACGGCGGCCGCCAACGGTCGCGGCCAGCCACGAGCCACGAGCCGACGTGTCCACACCGGCGCGAGCACGACGATGCCGGCCGTCGCCGCGACCGATAGGGCGAACCCGGCGTCGACGGCGAGTTCGGGTGCGGCGACCATGAGCACGATGATGCTGGCCGCCAGGGCGGGGATGGCCCGCCGTCGACGATGGATCAGCACCGCGAAAAGGGTCACCGCGCCCATTACTGCGGCGCGCAGCACGCTGGCCGACGGCTGCACGACAATGACGAATCCGATCAGTCCGAGCGCCGCGAACCCGACCGCAACCCGCGGCCCGACGATTCCTGCGGTCAGCAGCAGTGCGCCGCAGACGATGGTGACGTTGGCGCCGGACACGGCGGTCAGATGGGTCAATCCGGCCGTACGGAACCGGGCGGTGGTCTGCCCGTCGACGGTCGAGGTGTCCCCCAGCGCCAACGCCGGCAACATAGCTGCCTGGTCTGCCGGCAACGCGGCCCGCGCCGACTCGGCGAACCCAGCGCGGATCCGCTGAGCCGCCCGCTGTAGCACCGAGGCCGCCCCGAGCGACGGTCGCCCACTCGCCGTGAGAACGGCCACGGTGAGATCGCGACGCGTGGGCCGGCCGACCGCGGCCCGGAATCGCGCGGGACGTCCGGTGGCCATCTCGGTGTAGCCGCCGGCCGGCGCGAACACCAGCACCCGTCCCGCCACCGCGCTGCCGTCCAGTTCGCTCAGGGAACCGCGGAACATCAGCCGGCCGCCTGTGATGATCCGCGGCGTCTCGGTCGGGGTGACAACCACCGTCGCGCCCCCGCCGTAGCGAACCGTGATGGGATGGTGTTGCTGTTGGTGCACCCGCAAGCCGATGGCCACGGCGAACCCCGCACCGGCGGCTGCCACCGCCAGGACCGCGGCGACGCCGAACCGGATCCCGCTGAACCGGGCCAGCCCTGCGATCAACCCGACAGCAGCCGCAACCGTGAGCGCCGAACCCCCGATGCCCCACACGATTCCCGTGGCCGTCACCATCCATGCTGTCAGGGCCGCGGGCGCCAGCCGTAGATCCAACCGGTCGATTTCGGCCTCGGGCTCGGTTGCCATCACACCCGGACCAACGGCCGCAGTTTCTCCAGGCGCGCCGGGCCGATTCCGTCGACCTCGCCGAGCTGATCCACGCTGCCGAACCGGCCATGGGTGTCGCGCCAGGCCACGATTGCGGCCGCGGTCACCGGACCGACCCCGGGCAACGCGTCGAGTTGTTCCACCGTCGCGGTGTTGAGATCCACTGGTCCCGGCGCACCAGCGATACCTGGTGCCGCCGGCCCGGCCGATGTCGTAGCGCTCCCGCCCGTCACCGAACTACCCATGGTGGCCGGTTTTCCCGGCGGCGCAGCGATTCCGACGACGATCTGTTCACCGTCGGTGACACGCCGTGCCATGTTCAGCCCGACCAGATCGGCTCCGTCCAGCGGGCCCCCGGCTGCGGCGAGCGCATCGGCTATGCGGGCTCCGGCGTCCACGGTGACCAGGCCGGGTTTGTGAACCAGTCCCACGACGCTGATCACCACGGGCCCGGCGGTGACGCTCGGTGTGGCACTTGCCGACGAAACCATCTGCACCGGAGGAAGATTGGCGGCTGCCACCGGCGGCGGCTTATCGCGGATCAGGGTGAACACCGTGACCAGGACGGCCAGCACGCCGACGACGGCCAGTGCCACCACGCCGGCCCGTCCCGGGTCGGCGCGCGCGGCCGCGAGCCAGCCCGATGATCCGTCGGATGTGGTGTCGGGCAGCCAGCGCGTCAGCGCACTGTCCGGTGGTGGAGCACCAGACTCACGTTCGGAATCAAGATCATCGGGGATCGTGTCGGCGGGCGCCAGCCGACGGCGCAGCCGCTGCTCGGGCAGTTCGGTGGACATGCCACGACCGTAGGCACACGCTCGGACGAGCCGGCCCGCGAAGCGCCCGGTCGACGGGCAACTGTGGATGAACTCGGCTTTGTGGATGAACTACCTACCGGTCTGGGCCGCTCCTGGGCGCCGACGGAAATGGTTCATTCACGCACCGGGAGCGGCCATTCGGTCGGTGTGGCTGGGCAGCGGCTCGCCGAGTGTGATCGCGCGGGCGTCGTCGGGAACGCCGGGCCGCGCCCGCTCCGGTGTGGCCCGCTCCAGGAATCGCAGCAGTTCGACCGGGAATGGCAGGACCACGGTGGAATTCTTCTCCGCGGCCACTTCGACGACGGTCTCCAGCAGTCGCAGTTGCAGAGCGGCAGGCTCGGCAGCCATCACATCGGCTGCTGCAGCGAGCTTCTCGGAGGCCTGGAGTTCTCCGTCGGCCGTGATCACGCGGGCCCGCCGCTCGCGCTCAGCCTCGGCCTGGCGGGCGATCGAGCGCTTCATCGTGTCCGGCAACACCACATCCTTGATCTCGACCCGGTCGATGTGGATGCCCCAGCCCAGCGCGGGATTGTCGATGAGCAGCTCCAATCCTTGATTGAGCCGTTCGCGGTTGGACAGCAGATCGTCCAGATTGCTCTTGCCGATGATCGAGCGCAGTGAGGTCTGCGCGACCTGACCGATCGCCGACATGTAGTCCTGCACATCGACCACTGCCCGCACGGGGTCGACCACGTTGAAGTAGATCACTGCATCGACCCGCACCGTCACGTTGTCGCGGGTGATGCCGTCCTGTCCGGGGACCGGCATGGTGATGATCTGAGTGTTGACCTTCTGCAGTCTGTCGGCGATCGGGATCAGCATGGTCAACCCCGGTGCGCGGACCTGGTCCTGCACGCGGCCGAACCGGAACACCACGCCCCGCTCGTACTGTTTGATCACGCGGATGTTGCTGGCGCCGATCCAGAGCAGAATCAGCGCGCCGAGGGCGGTCGCCCCGAGTGAATAGAGCATGTCCATGATCAGACCTCGATCCGTCATTGTGGATCCATAGTCCGATTGTGCGACTTGGGCGCCGCGCCCGCCAGCGCAGGCAGATTACCGGGCGGTTCGCGGGCTAGGCACCGTCACCCGCTGTCGAGCGATACGCACACCCCGATCGCGCCCGCACCGACGTGCACGCCGAGCATCGGCCCCATCTCGGTCACCGTCAGCGCTTCCAACTGCGGCAGTCGGGCGGTGAGCGCGGTGCCGACCGCATCGGCGCCGGCAACGTTGTCAACGTGGTGCACCGCAACGCAGGCCGACCGTTCACCGATCACTCCGGCAACCTGATCGACAAGTGCCGCACGGGCTTTCGACACCGTGCGAATTCGCTGCGAGAGCACCAGCCGGCCGTCGACGTCCAGGGTCAGCAACGGATTGAGCGACAGCGCGGTACCCAGCCAGGACGCGGCGGTGCCGATGCGACCGCTGCGGCGCAGATTGTCCAGCCGGTGCACCACGATGAACGCGTGCCCGCGCGGCACCGTCGCGCGGGCTGCCGCCTCGACCTCGTCGAGGCCTGCCCCGGTGCGGGCCGAGCGCGCGGCGGCGAGCGCCACGAACCCCACCCCCATCGCAGCCGATCGCGAGTTGACCACCCGCACCGCCTGGCCGAATTCCCGGGCCGCCAGTGCGGCCGAACTGTAGGTGCTCGACAGTGCCGCCGAGATATGCACGGCGACAACGCCGTCACCGTCACTGTCGGCCAGCGCCTGCCGGTAGGCGGCCGCGAGCTCGCTCGGGGAGGCACCGGCCGTGGTCACCCGGGCCCGATCGTGAATGTCGCACGGCAGCGGGTCGACGCCGTCACGCACATCGATGCCGTCGACGAGTATGTGCAGCGGCACCTGCCGGATCGCCCAGCCATCGCGCTGTTCGACCCCCAGCCTCGACGACGAGTCTGTCACCACCACGACAGCCATCGTCAGTCGGCGGAATTCTGTTGCGGGACGCCTGCTGCCATCAAGGCCTTGATCATCGACTCGGCCACCGCCCGGTGCGCCTCGAAGCTCCAATGGATACCGTCGGGATTGCCCCGCCCGCTGAGCACTTCGTCGGCGACGGCCGCTTTCAGGTCCACCAGCGGAACATCGTGCTGCTCGGCCCACACCGTGATGGCCTGCACCGTCGGCTCCCGACCGTGGTGAGCCTTGCCGTAGGTCTCGGCGACGTGGACCGAAGGCAGCGATGCCACCACCGGGATGCCCGGGCGGTTGAAATCAATGGCGCTTCGGGTCATTTCGAGATATTCGACGGTGACGTGCGGCGGCAGCGCCGAGCGGGCTATCGGCGACAACCGCGGCTGTGCCCACCCGTAGCCGTCGCGCGCCCATCGCCGTAACCGCGGTGGCCGCACATAGCGGATCAGTTCCCGCAGCGCCGTCGGTAGCGGTGACGGCAGCGAATCCATACCGCCGGTCGCGAAGATGACTGCGCCCGCCCGCGGCAATGCCGCCCAAGCCCGCGGATCTTGAGTAGCCGCCCACCACACATCCCGACAGGTCCAGCCGATGCGCCCGATGAGTTCCAGGTCCCAGCCCAGTTGTTCAGCAACGATATTGGGCCAGATCCGGGGATCATCCGACGGCAGGCCGCCGGTCGGGCCGAAGTAGGACAGCGAATCGGCGAATACCAACAGCGTCGCCGAGCCCCCGCGGTACGACTCGACCGTGGGGTCAGAGGACATCGTTGGCCACCTGCGCCGAGGCGTTCCACACGTCCAGCCGCCACCGGATGTCGCCGAAGGGCGCATCGTCGTCGGAATGGCCTGTCAGCTGTACCCAGCTGGCGTTACCCATACCGCCCAGCGCCGGCCAGTTCTCGACCGGCAGAGCCAACAACCCCGCCGTGAGCGCTGCGATCAAACCACCGTGGGCCACCAGCACCACCGGCCGTTCAGGTGCGTCGAGCCCCCACTCATGTTGCCCGGCAACGATTTCAGCCACCAGAGGAATACTGCGCGAGGCAACGTCGACACGGCTCTCACCACCGTGCGGCGCCCACCGGGCGTCTTCGCGCCACACCGCCCTTGCCCCGGGTGCCAGGGCGTCGACCTCCAGGTGTGTCAGGCCCTGCCAGTCCCCCAGATGCGTCTCGCGGAGCCGCTCGTCGACCCGCACCGGCAGTCCGGCACGGTCCCCGAGCGTCATGGCGGTGTCCAGTGCACGTTTGAGATCCGACGAGACGATCAGCAGCGGTTGTCGTTTCGCCAGCACCTCGGCGGCCGCCGCAGCCTGATCCCGACCCAGATCGGACAAGTCGGTGTCGAGCTGGCCCTGCATCCGGCTGCCGGCGTTGTACTCGGTCTGGCCGTGCCGGAGTAGCACGAGCCGCCGAACCTTCATCGCGCCCTCATTCGGCGGAGCCGTCGTGATCCAGCTCCACGGAGATCAGCGGGCAGTCCCGCCACAAGCGGTCCAGTGCGTAGAAGTTGCGCTCGTCCTGGTGCTGGATGTGCACCACGATGTCGACGTAGTCCAGCAGCGTCCAGCGCCCTTCACGGGCGCCCTCCCGACGGGCCGGTTTGTAGCCCGCCAGGCGCATCTTGTCCTCGACCTCGTCGACGATGGCGTTGACCTGCCGTTCGTTGGATGCCGAGGCGATCACGAAGCAGTCGGTGATGACCAGCTGCCCGGACACGTCGATCACCACGACGTCGTCGGCGAGCTTGCCGGCCGCCGCGTGGGCGGCCACCTCGGCCATCGCGATGGCCTCAGCCGTGGCGGTCATGAGACACCCTTCCCACCGTTGTGGTCACTCTTCACGTCCGCGGTATAGAGGCCGCGCTTCGCCACGTACTGCACCACCCCGTCGGGCACCAGGTACCAGATGGGCCGCAACGCCTCCGCACGCTGCCGGCAATCGCTCGACGAGATCGCCAGCGCAGGCACCTCGACCAGTTGTAACGCATCGGACGGCAGCTCCTGGCGCACCGCCAGGATGTGCTTACCGTCGAGCTCGTAGCCCGGTCGGCTCACACCGACGAACTTCGCCATCGAAAACAATTCCTCCCAGTTCTGCCAGGACAGGATCGACGCCAGGGCATCGGCGCCGGTGATGAAGAACAGATCGCTGTCGACGTTGAGTTTGCGCAGGTCACGCAACGTGTCGGCGGTGTAGGTGGGGCCACCCCGGTCGATGTCGACGCGGCTCACCGAGAACCGCGGGTTGGACGCCGTGGCGATGACCGTCATGAGATACCGGTCCTCGGCAGCGCTGACCGGCCGGTCGTGCTTCTGCCAGGGCTCGCCGGTCGGCACGAACACCACTTCGTCCAGCTCGAACAGATCGGCCACCTCGCTGGCGGCGACGAGGTGCCCATTGTGGATGGGATCAAACGTCCCACCCATCACACCGAGCCTGCGCCGCGTTGCCACGAACAGCCAGCTTACGGCAGCGTCGACGGGCGGCTGACCCGGCGCGTAACCGGCCGCGACCCGCTTCAGACCGGCAACAGCCCGTCGATCACAGAAGCCAGCTGCTTGGCCGAGCGGCACTCGTGCATGGTGATCACCTCGCCGTATTTCGGGGCCGCGGAGTCCCCGCTGCCCCACAGGTGCCTCGGTTCGGGGTTGAGCCAATGCGCATGCCGGCTCGTCGACACCAGGTGCGCCAGCAGGTCGGACTGCGGGTTGCGGTAGTTGTTGCGTGCGTCCCCGAGCACCAGCAGCGAACTGCGTGGCGAGAGCACACTCGGGAACTTCTCCAAGAACGACACGAAGGCGTGCCCGTAGTCGGAGTGTCCGTCCCGGGTGTAGACACCCGCCTCTCGGGTGATGCGCTGCACCGCGACGGCGAGATCGGATTGCGGGCCGAACAACTCGGTGACCTCGTCGGTGGTGTCGATGAAGGCGAAGACGCGGACCCGCGAGAACTGCTGACGCAGGGCCGCCACCAGCATCAGCGTGAAGTGGCTGAAACCGGCCACCGAGCCGGACACATCGCACAGCACAACCAGCTCGGGCCGGGCCGGGTGCGGCTTGCGAAGCACCATGTCGATCGGCACCCCGCCGGTCGACATGGACTTGCGCAACGTCTTGCGCAGGTCGATCTCGCCGGCGCGGGAGCGCCGACGACGCGCGGCCAGCCGGGTCGCCAGGGTGCGGGCCAACGGTGCAACGGTCTTGCGCATCTGGCGCAGCTGTTCGCCTGAGGCGCGCAGGAATTCCACGTTCTCGGCCAGTTGTGGCACACCGTAAACCTGCACGTGCTCGCGGCCCAACTGCTCGGCGGTTCGGCGCTTGGTCTCGGCCTCCACCATCTTGCGCAACTGCGAGATACGCTGCGCAGCCACCGCTTTGGCGATCTCTTGCTGGGTGGGCGTGGGCCGGTCGCCGTACGCGGCCAGCAACCCCGCGAGCAGCCGACTCTCCAGATCGTCCAGGTTCATCGCCTTGAGCGCCTGATACGTCGAGTACGACGGTCCGCGGCTCGACTTGTAAAGGCCGTAGGTCCCGACGATCTGGGCGATCATCACCGCCAACCGGTCATCGAGGCCGGCCAGATCTTCGTTGTCGGAGAGCATCTGCACCAGCGCGGCCCGCATGGCATCGACATCCGCCGAGGGCAGCTGCTGCGCTTGGTCGCCGAGCGCTTCGTCGTCGGACGGCATGGTGCGCGCGCCCAGCGCCGGCGGGAAGAACAGGTCGAACATCGCGTCATAGGTGTCGCGGTGATCGGCGCGGCGCAGCACCGCGCACGCGATGCCCTCACGCAGCGCCTCGCGGTCCCCCAACCCCAGCACCATGATCACCCGACCGGCGTCCACCGTCTCCGACGATCCCACCGAGATGCCTTGTGCGCGAAGGGCTTCGACGAACTCGACGAGATGCCCCGGCAGGCCGTGCGGGGCCAGTGGTTGGGGCGGTCGGGTTCGACGGGAGGCCATCAGTTGAGCCTCAGCTCCCCGGCGGCTCGCTGCTGGTCGGACAGGTGCTTGAGCACCACCCCGAGCGTGGCGGCGATCATGGCATCGTCGATGGTGTCCAGACCGAGCGCCAGCACGGTGCGGCCCCAGTCGATCGTCTCGGCGACCGACGGAAGCTTCTTGAGCTGCATGCCCCGCAGCACCCCGATGATCCGCACGAGCTCGGCGGCGATGTGCTCGGGCAGTTCCGGAACCCGCGACAGCAGGATGCGCCGCTCCAGGTCGGCATCGGGAAAGTTGATGTGCAGGAACAGGCAACGCCGCTTGAGCGCCTCGGACAGCTCGCGGGTGGCGTTCGACGTCAGCAGCACGAACGGTGGCCGCTCGGCGGTGATGGTGCCCAGTTCCGGCACCGTGACCGCGAAGTCGGACAGCACCTCCAACAGCAGGCCCTCGATCTCGATGTCGGCCTTGTCGGTCTCGTCGATCAGCAACACGGTCGGGTCGGTGCGTCGGATCGCGGTCAGCAGCGGGCGGCTCAGCAGGAATTCCTCGCTGAACACGTCGTCCTTCGTGCGGTCCCAGTCCGCTCCCTGCCCCTGACCCGCCTGGATCCGCAGGATCTGCTTGGCGTGGTTCCATTCGTAGAGCGCGCGGGCCTCATCGACGCCTTCGTAGCACTGCAGCCGCACCAGTTCGCTCCCGGTGCTCCGGGCGATCGCGCGGGCCAGTTCGGTCTTGCCCACACCCGCGGGTCCCTCCACCAGCAACGGCTTGCCGAGCCGGTCTGCGAGGAAAACCGCGGTGGCAGTGGCGGTATCGGGCAGGTATCCGGTTTCGGCCAGTCGTCGTGCCACATCGTCGATATCGGCGAACAGCGGTGCCTGGCGCGCGGGCACGCACACGTGTTTCTCCCTTGTCGTCTAGGCCTGGCGGGTCTGGCCCTCGCCCCACACAATCCATTTCGTCGAGGTCAGCTCGGGCAATCCCATCGGGCCGCGGGCATGCAGCTTCTGGGTGGAGATGCCGATCTCGGCGCCGAAGCCGAACTGCTCTCCGTCGGTGAAGGCGGTGGACGCGTTGACCATCACGGCGGCGGCATCCACGCGCTCGGTGAACCGCTGTGCCGCAGCCAGATCGGTTGTCACGATGGCCTCGGTGTGCCCGGTGCCGTACTCGTCGACGTGGGCGATGGCGGCATCCACTCCATCTACTACAGCCAGCGCGATGTCCATCGACAGGAACTCCGCGCGCAGCTCGTCCTCGGACGGGTCGGCGTGCACGGTGACGCCGGCGTCCTGCAGCGCCGCGACGAGTCGCGGCACCGCGACGTCGGCGATGGACGCATCGACCAGCAGCGTCTCGGCCGAATTGCACACGCTGGGCCGACGGGTCTTGGAGTTCAGCAGGATCTTCTCGGCCAGGTCCAGGTCGGCCGATTCATGAACGTAGACATGGCAATTGCCGACGCCGGTCTCGATCGTCGGCACCTGCGCATCGCGTACGACGGCGTCGATCAGGCCGGCCCCACCACGCGGGATCACGACGTCGACCAGGCCGCGGGCCTGGATCAGGTGCGTCACGCTGGCGCGGTCGTGACTGGGCAGCAGCTGCACGGCGTCGGCGGGCAGGCCCTCGGCCAGCAGCGCGGCCCGCAGGGCCGCCACCAGCGCCTCGTTGGAGCGCACCGCCGAGGAACTGCCGCGCAGTAGTGCCGCATTGCCGGATTTGAGGGTCAACCCGAAAGCGTCGACCGTGACGTTGGGCCGACCCTCGTAGACCATGCCCACCACGCCGAGGGGGACACGCTGCTGCCGCAGCTGCAGGCCGTTGGGGAGCGTGCGCCCCCGCAGCACCTCACCGATCGGATCGGGCAGTCCGGCGACCTGGCGCAGGCCCGCGGCGATGCCGTCGATCCGCTGCGGGTTGAGCGCCAGCCGGTCCAGCATGGCCTCCGGCGTGCCGGCGGCACGAGCCGCGTCGAGGTCTCCGGCGTTGGCCGCCAGCACCGTGTCGACGCAGGCCAGCACACTGTCGGCGGCGGCATGAAGGGCTCGGTTCTTGGTGGCCGTGTTGAGGGTGGCCAACGTGCGCGCCGCGACTCGGGCGCGGCGGGCGGACTCGTGCACCTGTTCCCGCAAGTCCTGCGTCGACGCACTCACGGGCGGTGTCTGCACACTCATCGTCCCAGGGTATCGGAGGTGTTCGTCCGGCTCGACGCGCGTCAGCACGCAGCTGGTTTAGCGTTGTCGACTATGGCGTCCTCACGAGTGTGCGTGGTTGGAAGCGTCAACGCCGATCTCACGTTCGCCGTGCCGGCACTACCCAGACCCGGGCAGACGGTGCTGGCATCGTCGCTGTCGTCGGCGTCGGGCGGCAAGGGTGGTAATCAGGCGGTCGCCGCGGCGCGGGCCGGGGCCTCGGTGAGCCTCGTCGCCGCACTCGGCGACGACGCTGCCGCAGGCTCGCTTCGCGCCCACCTCGACGCCAACGGGGTCGCCCTCGACGCGGTCGCGACCGTGCCCGGCCCCAGCGGATCGGCTGCCATCGTCGTCGACGCCGACGGGGAGAACAGCATCGTGGTGGCGCCCGGCGCCAACGCACATCTCACGGTGGACTCCGCCGCCGCGCGCACCGCCATCACCTCCGCCGATGTGGTGTTGATGCAACTGGAGATCCCGCCGGCGACGGCGATCGCGGCGGCCCGCCTCGCGCGAACGGCCGGCGCGGTAGTCATGCTCAACGCGTCACCGCCCGGCACCCACGCTCATGAGTTGCTGGCACTGTCCGAACTGGTCGACGTGGTGGTGGTCAACGAGACCGAAGCCGGCGAATGGCATTGGCCGGTGACCCATCTCGTCATCACGCGGGGTTCGCGGGGCGCGAGCTACGTGGGCGTCGAGGAGCGGTTCGACGTGCGGTCGCCGTCCGTCAAGGCGGTGGACACCACCGGGGCCGGCGATGTGTTCGCCGGCGTGCTGGCCGCCGACTGGTGCTCGGGATTCGACGGGGCGCTGCGCCGGGCATGTGCGGCCGGTGCGCTCGCGACGATGGTGCGCGGCGCGGGTGATTGCGCACCCACCGTGGCCGACATCGACGCGATGCTCGCCCGTTGAGGGGTCGTCAAGCCTCGGGGATGTCGCGCTCGATCTCGTCGAGCCAGATCCGTGCCGACATGTCCGACGGCGCCCGCCAGTCTCCGCGCGGCGACAGTGCGCCGCCGGCCGACACCTTGGGCCCGTTGGGCAGTGCCGATCGTTTGAACTGGGAGAACGAATAAAACCGCTGCGCGAACACCTGCAGCCAGTGCCGGATCTCCTTGAGCGAGTAGACCGGTCGCTTGTCCTCGGGGAAACCGGCCGGCCAGTCCCCCAGGCCGGCGTCATGCCAGGCGTGCCAGGACAGGAACGCCACCTTCGACGGCCGGAACCCGTAGCGCAGCACCTGGTACAGCGAAAAGTCCTGCAGCACATAGGGCCCGACCTTGGCCTCGCTACTCTGGATTTCCTCGTCCTCGCCGGTGGGTACCAGCTCCGGGGTGATCTCGGTGTCGAGCACCGACTGGAGGATCTCGTTAACGTCCGAGTCCTCGGCTCCGAATTGCCGTGACGAGATCACCCACCGGATCAGGTGCTGGATCAGCGTTTTCGGTACCCCACCGTTGACGTTGTAATGCGACATCTGGTCGCCGACACCGTAGGTCGACCAGCCCAGCGCCAACTCGGACAGGTCGCCGGTGCCGAGCACGATCCCGCCTCGCTGATTGGCCAGCCGGAACAGGTAATCGGTGCGCAGGCCGGCCTGCACGTTCTCGAACGTGACGTCGTAGACCTTCTCGCCACGCCCGAACGGATGGTCCATCTCGGCGAGCATCAACTGGGCGGTTGGCTTGATGTCGATCTCTTCGAATGTCACGCCCAACGCGCGGCTCAACCGGATGGCGTTGTTCTTGGTCCGGTCGCCGGTGGCGAAACCCGGCAGCGTGAATGCGAGAATGTCGCTGCGCGGCCGGTTTTCCCGGTCCATCGCCCGGGCTGCGACGATCAACGCGTGCGTCGAGTCGAGCCCGCCGGACACGCCGATGACGACTTTGGGGTAGTTCAGCGCGCGGAGCCGCTGCTCCAGACCGGACACCTGGATGTTGTAGGCCTCGTAGCAATCCCGTTGCAGCCGTTCGGGATCCGAGGGCACGAACGGGAATCGCTCGACCTCGCGCAACAATCCGATGTCGCCTGTCGGCGGGTCGAGCTGAAACTCGATACGCCGGAAGGCGTCGACGACCACCCCGTGGTGGCGAGCATTGTCGTCGAAGGTGCCCATGCGCCGCCGTTCGGCACGCAGCAACTCCAGATCCACGTCGGCCACCGAGCGGCGCTCGCCGCGCGGGAATCGCTCGCTCTCGGCGAGCAGGCGTCCGTTCTCCCAGATCATGGTCTGGCCGTCCCAGGCCAGATCGGTGGTGGACTCACCCTCGCCCGCGGCGGCGTAGACATATGCGGCCAGGCAGCGTGCCGATGCCGAGCGGGCCAGCAGGCAGCGATCCTCGGCCCGGCCGACGGTGATCGGGCTGCCGGAGAGGTTGGCCAACACCGTCGCACCGGCCAGCGCAGCCTCTGCACTCGGCGGGACGGGGACGAACATGTCTTCGCAGATCTCGACGTGCAGCACCAACCCCGGCAGGTCCGATGCCACGAACAGCAGGTCGGCGCCGAACGGTACGTCGGCGCCGGCGACGTGGACGGTGCCGCGCACCTCGTCGCCCGCGGCGACCTGCCGCCGCTCATAGAACTCGCGGTAGGTGGGCAGATACGACTTGGGGGCCACCCCGAGCACGGCGCCGCGGTGGATGACGACCGCGGTGTTGTAGATCCGGTGCCGGTGCCGCAGCGGGGCGCCGACCACGAGCACGGGCGCCAGGACCGCCGACGCGGCGACGATCTCTACGAGCGCTTCCTCGACCGATTCCAGCAGCGTGTCCTGCAGCAGGATGTCCTCGATCGAATAGCCGGACAGCGTCAGCTCGGGAAACACCGCGACGGCCACGCCATCGTCGTGGCAGGCCTGCGCCAGTCTCAGCACCGATTCGGCGTTGGCGGCTGGATCCGCCAACGCCGTGTGAAGCGTGCACGCAGCAACCCGGGCAAAGCCATGTCGGTAGGCGGAGTAGAAGTCCATTGCCTTCATTGTCACCCGCGAGGCGCCTGGAGCGGGGCGGCGGGCTCAATCGGGCGGTCGCAAACCGTCCCCGGAATGGGCCAGCGCCTATTCTCGTGGGGGTGGATGCCCCCGAACTCGTCGCCCTGCTGGAGGGCCGTCGCGTCGCCGTGCTGACCGGCGCGGGTATGTCCACCGATTCCGGCATCCCCGACTACCGCGGTCCGAACTCGCCGCCGAGCAACCCGATGACCATCGGGCAATTCACCTCCGATCCGGCGTTCCGGCAGCGGTACTGGGCCCGCAACCACATCGGCTGGCGGCACATGGACGAGACGATGCCCAACGCCGGGCATCGGGCATTGGCCGCTCTTGAGTCCGCCGGTGTGGTCGTCGGCCTGGTCACGCAGAACGTGGATCTCCTGCACACCAAGGCGGGCAGTCGCACGGTGGTCGACCTGCACGGCAGCTACGCCCGCGTGGTGTGCCTCGAGTGCGGTCACACCATGTCGCGTGCCGCGCTGGCCGAGCTGCTGGAGGCCGCCAATCCGGGGTTTCTCGAGCGAGACGAAGCAGTCGGTGGGATCGCGGTGGCCCCCGACGCCGATGCGGTGGTGGCCGACACGTCGTCATTCACCATCGTCGACTGCCCGGTCTGTGGTGGCATGCTCAAACCCGACATCGTCTATTTCGGTGAGAATGTCCCCAAAAGCCGTGTGGAACAGGCCTATTCACTGGTCGATTCCGGCGACGCACTGTTGGTGGCGGGTTCCTCGCTGACGGTGTACTCGGGCTACCGATTCGTCCGCCACGCCACTGCACAGGGGATACCGGTGGCGATCATCAACCGGGGACGCACCCGCGGAGACGATCTGGCCACCGTGAAGGTCGACGCCGGCTGCTCGGAGCTGCTGACCCTGCTGGCCGGTGAACTGGCCATTACCCCGACGGCATCGCCCGGATAGGCCGGCTGGAACAGCACACCGCGTGACGGCGGTGCCGGCGCACGAAATACTCGGTGCCGCAGTGTGGTTTTGTCAGGTGGTGGGTTCTGTCTGACATTCGATGCAAAGGAGTTCGAGTTGGAAACCTGGGATGCGATCCGCGCACGCCGAAACGTGCGGAGTTATCTACCCGATCCGGTCTCGGAGCAAGACCTGAACCGCATAGCTGAAGCCGGCTGGCGCGCGCCATCCGCGGCGAACCGGCAGCACTGGGATTTCGTGATCGTCACCGACCGGGGCCAGCTGCAAGAACTCTCGACGGTATGGCGCGGCGCCGGTCACATCGCGTCGGCGCCGGCCGCGATCGCGCTGGTCGTCCCGGAAGCTGCCGATGAGCACACCAAACTCATCGACCAGTACGACCTGGGCCAGGCGACGCTGGCGATGACCATCGCCGCGACCGATCTCGGTATCGGAACCGGCCATTCATCGGTGGGTGATCAACCCAAAGCGCGCGCCATTCTCGGCGTGCCCGACGATCACCTCGTGTCGTTTCTGCTCGGTGTCGGGTACCCGGCGGATCGCCCGTTCCGGCCCATCCTGAAACCCAATCGCCGTCCGTTCGACGAGGTCGTGCACCGGGGCCACTGGTGACCGCCACCGCCGGCTTCGCGAAGCGCGCTCACCGAGTTCTCTTGAGGGCGACCAGATCGTCGGCGTGTACCGCGGGCCGGCGCATCTCGACCGGCAGATCCGGGGTGGACCGGCCCATCATGGTCGCCAACTCCGACGCCTCGTAGGCGACGACACCGCGGGCTACCGTCTGCCCGTCAGGCGCACGGAGATCGACCACATCCCCGCCGTGGAACCGGCCTGCCACCTGGGTGATCCCGGCCGGCAACAGCGATCGTCGCTGGTGGATCACGGCCCGCACCGCGCCGTCGTCGAGAGTGAGCGCCCCCGCGGACTCGGCGGCATACCGCACCCAGAACCGCCGCGCCGACATCCGTTCGGAACGGGGCGCGAACACCGTGCCAACCGATGCATCGCGCAGTGCCGCAGCGGCATCGGCCGCCGCCGCCAACAACACGGGCACGCCGGCATCGGCGGCCAACAAGGCTGACGACAGCTTGGACGCCATACCGCCGGTTCCCAGGTGGCTGCCCCGGCCGGCAACGACGCCGTCCAGATCACCCTGCGCAGCGACCTCAGGTATGAAGCGCGCGTTGCCTTTTCGGGGATCCGAGTCGTAGAGGCCGTCGATGTCGGACAGCAGCACCAGGGCGTCGGCGCCGACCAGTTGCGCCACGAGGGCCGAGAGCCGGTCGTTGTCACCGAACCGGATCTCGTTGGTGGCGACGGTGTCGTTCTCGTTGACGATCGCGACCGCATGCAGCGCCCGCAGCCGGTCCAGGGTCCGTTGCGCGTTGTTGTGCTGCACCCGCATCGAAACGTCATGCGCGGTCAGCAACACCTGACCGACAGTCCGGTTGTAGGCGGCGAAGGCAGTGTTCCACGCGTTGATCAGCGCCACCTGACCGACGCTGGCCGCGGCTTGTTTGGTGGCCAGGTCCGTGGGCCGCTTGGTCAGCCGCAACGGTTCGATCCCGGCGGCGATGGCACCCGAGGACACGATCACCACATCCGAGCCGGCCTTCATCCGGCCCTCGATGGCCTCGACGAGATACGCCAACCGAGCCGCGTCGAACACCCCGGTGGCGGTGGTGAGCGCGGTGGTTCCGATCTTGACGACGACGCTGCGCGCGGTGCGGATCGCCTCCCGGTGAGCAGAGGATGCCGAGTGTGCGCCCGTCACTCGTCTTCGCTTCGTTCGTTGCTGCTCCTCGCGTGCGCGCCCGGACTGCGCCGCTCGCGGCGGGCAGCCTTGCGCTCGGCCGCTCCGACGCGGTCTGTCTGCTCCAGCCGGATGTCGGTGCCGCGACCGGTCAGCGGCACGTCGACACCGGCGGGGGTCTGCGGTTCCCAGTCGAAGGTCATATCGCCGATGGTCACGGCACAACCCGGCCGCGCACCACGCTTGAACAGTTCGTCCTCGACACCCAGCCGGGCCAGGCGGTCACCGAGATAGCCGACAGCCTCGTCGTTGTCGAAATTCGTCTGTGCAATCCAGCGTTCGGGGCGCACCCCGCGAACGATGAAGCCACCCTGCCCGTCGGACTCCACGGTAAACCCGCTCTCATCGATGGCGATGGGTCGGATCACCGGGCGTCGCGCTGCGATCTCAGGTTGAGCGTCGCGGTAGGCCTTCACCATGTCCCACAACGCAAAGGTCAAGGGGCGCAAGCCAGCGCGGCTCACAGTCGACACCTCGAACACCGGCCAGCCGAACCGCCGGGCCACCTCGTCGCGGACGAAGTCGGCGAGCTCGTGCGCGTCCGGAACGTCGATCTTGTTGAGCACCACCGCCCGCGGCCGCGAGGCCAGGTCACCCAGAGCCGAATCGCCTTGCAGCGTCGGGGTATACGCGGCCAGTTCGGCCTCGAGCGCCTCGATGTCGGAGATCGGGTCGCGGCCTGGTTCCATTGTGGCGCAGTCCACAACGTGCACGAGTACCGCGCAGCGTTCGAGATGCCGCAGGAACTCCAGGCCAAGTCCGCGCCCTTCGGAGGCGCCGGGGATGAGACCGGGGACGTCGGCCACGGTATAGGTGTTGTCGCCGGCCGACACCACACCCAGATTGGGCGCCAGTGTAGTGAACGGATAGTCGGCGATCTTCGGTTTGGCCGCCGAGATCGCCGACACCAGTGAGGATTTGCCTGCTGAGGGAAAACCGATCAGACCGACATCGGCAACGGTCTTGAGCTCCAGGGTGAGATCGCGGGCCTGGCCCTTCTCACCGAGCAGCGCGAAGCCGGGGGCCTTGCGGGCCCGGGACGCCAGCGCGGCATTGCCCAGGCCGCCGCGTCCGCCCGCTGCGGCTTCGAAACGGCTGCCCGCTCCGACGAGGTCGGCGAGCATCCGCCCGTCCTCGTCGAGCACGACGGTACCGTCGGGTACGCGGACTTCGAGATCGGTACCTGATGCGCCGTCCCGGTTGCTGCCGGCGCCCTGCTTACCGGAGGGCGCCGCGACATGCGGATGAAAGTGGAAGTCCAGCAGGGTGTGCACCTGAGGGTCTACAACGAGGACGACGCTGCCGCCGCGACCACCGTTGCCGCCGTCAGGGCCACCAAGGGGTTTGAACTTTTCGCGGTGCACCGAGGCACACCCATTGCCGCCGTTACCGGCCCGCGCGTGGATGACGACGCGGTCGACAAACCGGGACATCGGACATCCTCTCCGTCGAATGTGAAGCTATCGCGAAATCTCAGTCGAGAACTCGCAGCTGCTTCACATTCGCGGAGAATCCTCGATGTCTCAGGCCTCCGGGCGCGGAACGGGAACGATGTTCACGTTCTTGCGGCCACGCTTGGAGCCGAACTCCACGGCGCCGGGGGCCAGCGCGAACAGCGTGTCGTCGCCGCCGCGACCGACGTTGACGCCGGGGTGGAAATGAGTACCCCGCTGGCGAACGAGGATCTCGCCAGCCTTGACGACCTGGCCGCCGAACCGCTTGACGCCGAGCCGCTGTGCCGCGGAGTCGCGACCGTTACGTGAGCTGGAAGCGCCCTTCTTATGTGCCATCTAGATGCCCCTTGCGCTGTATTGTCTGTTCTTCGCCTGACGGCTCATCACTTGATCCCGGTGACCTTGAGCACGGTCAGCTGCTGACGGTGCCCCTGGCGCTTGTGGTAGCCGGTCTTGTTCTTGAACTTGTGGATGCGGATCTTCGGACCCTTGGTGTGCTCCAGGACCTCGCCGGTCACGGCGACCTTGGCCAGGTCATCGGCCTTGCTCGTGACGTTGGCGCCGTCGACCACCAGGGCGACCGGCAGCGACACGGATGCGCCCGGCTCGGCGTCGAGCTTCTCAACCTTCACCACGTCACCGGCCGCAACCTTGTACTGCTTGCCACCGGTCTTGACGATTGCGTATGTCGCCATCGTGTCCTCTGCTCTGCGGGCGCGCGCGACCGGTCGGTGCGTGCGCGGGTCTTGGGTGGCGGGGGTACCCCGCCGTCACCGGCCTGCGACTGCAGACACTGGCGACAACTGGTCAAGGGTACGTGACCAGCGGGTAGAGGGTCAAACCGCCCGTACACCGCTGCTACTCGTGGGTAGGCGGGCCGGCAGGCCGGGCAGCTGCCCGACGACGCGGACGCCTGGCGACGGTGATCACCTGCGGAAGTTCGACCTCTTCGTCATCATCCCCGTCGTCATCGTCCGAGTCGTCGTCTGCCGAATCCTCGTCGGTCGAGTCATTGTCGATGACGTCGATGTCATCGTCGATGTCGACATCCTCATCATCAGAGTCCAGGTCGATCTCGTCCTCATCCGAGTCGTCATCATCCTCATCCGAGTCCTCGTCGTTCTCGTCGACGTCGTCGAGATCTTCCTCGGCGGTCTCGCGGGCCACCTGCTCGGCGGTGTCGTCGCCGGGCTCGGTAACGACGCTGTCGTCCTCGGTGGTCTCGAGGTCGTCGAGCTCTTCGTACTCCTTGGAGCTCTCGTCTTGCGCCTCGTCGTCGTGAAGGCGACCGTTGGCCGCGGCCATGGCCTTGAACATCGGGTGTTCTCCGGCCGGGTGGTCGGGCACCTTGACGACCGGCACCTCCTCAGGCTTGACACCCTTCTTGCCACGCTTGCTGCGCCGTCCACCACCACTGCTGGGCTCGGATTGGCGCCCGCCACCCGACGACGCGGAGTCGACGGGATCACCGTGCAGCACGATCCCACGGCCACCACAGTGCGGGCACGACGTGGAGAATGCTTCGACCAGCCCGGTTCCCAACCGCTTTCGGGTCAGCTGCACCAAGCCCAGCGATGTCACCTCGGAGACCTGATGACGCGTGCGGTCCCGGGCCAGCGCCTCGGTCAATCGGCGCAGCACCAGATCGCGATTGGATTCCAGCACCATGTCGATGAAGTCGATGACGACGATGCCGCCGATGTCGCGCAGCCGCAGCTGTCGGACGATCTCCTCCGCGGCTTCCAGATTGTTTCGGGTGACCGTCTGCTCCAGATTGCCGCCGGAGCCCGTGAACTTGCCGGTGTTGACATCGACGACGGTCATCGCCTCGGTGCGGTCGATGACCAGGGTGCCGCCCGAGGGCAGCCAGACTTTGCGGTCCATCGCCTTGGCCAACTGCTCGTCGATGCGGTGCACGGCGAACACGTCGGGCCCGGCCGCTCCGTCAGAACCTGCCGCCTCATACTTGGTCAACCTGCTCACCAGGTCGGGAGCCACGGTGTTCACGTAAGAGTTGATGGTGTCCCAGGCGTCGTCGCCGGACACGATGAGCCCGGAGAAGTCCTCGTTGAACAGGTCACGGATGACCTTCACCAGCACGTCGGGTTCCTCGTAGAGGGCGACGGCCGCGCCGGCCTTCTTGCCGGCGATCTCGGTGGCCTTGGCCTCGATCCCCGTCCAGCGCTCCTGCAGTCGGTTCACATCGGAGCGGATGTCGTCTTCCTTGACGCCTTCCGACGCGGTGCGGATGATCACGCCGGCATCGGAAGGGACCACCTCGCGGAGGATCTCTTTGAGGCGTTGCCGCTCGGTGTCGGGCAGCTTGCGGCTGATGCCGGTTGACGACGCCCCGGGGACGTACACCAGATACCGGCCGGCCAACGACACCTGTGTGGTGAGTCTCGCGCCCTTGTGCCCGACCGGATCCTTGCTGACCTGGACGACGACGTAATCGCCGGGCTTGAGGGCCTGCTCGATCTTGCGGTTGGCGCCACCGAGGCCGGCGGCCTCCCAGTTCACCTCACCGGCGTAAAGCACACCGTTGCGGCCACGGCCGATATCGACGAATGCCGCCTCCATCGAAGGCAGCACGTTCTGCACGATGCCCAGGTAGACGTTGCCGACCAGTGAGGCTGAGGCGGCCGAGGTCACGAAATGCTCGACCACCACACCGTCTTCGAGCACCGCGATCTGGGTGTATCGGGCGCCCTCGTGCGGCGGCTCGGTGCGCACCTTGTCACGCACGATCATGGTGCGTTCGACGGCTTCGCGACGGGCCAGGAACTCGGCCTCGCTCAGGATCGGTGGGCGGCGGCGCCCCGCGTCGCGGCCGTCGCGGCGGCGCTGGCGCTTGGCCTCCAAGCGGGTCGATCCGGATATGCCCTGGATCTCCGAGTCGTCCCCGGCAGTCTTGTCCGACCGATCGGATCGCGGCGCGCGCTCGTGCACGACAGTGTTCGGTGGATCGTCAGGCGATCCGGCGTCGTCGGAATCTCCGGAGCCGGTCTTGCGACGCCTGCGTCGGCGCCTGCGCCGGGTGCCGCCGTCGGTGCCGGTGCTGTCCTCGTCGCCGTCCTCGTCCGAGTCATCGGACTCCTCGCCCGAGTCCTGGTCACCCTCGGCCTGATCGTCATCGGTGTCGGCGTCGGTATCCGGACCGTTGTCGTCGCTCTGTTCGCCACGGCCGCGACCCCGGCCCCGACGTCCGCGGCGACGCCGACGCGCGGCAGGCCGGTCAGCCTGATCCTCGTCGGAATCGCCATCCGCTTCACTGTCGGAGGACGCATCGAAGTCGTCGTCATCATCATCGTCGACGTCGACGGGCTCGAAAACGATCGGCTGGGGTGCGACGAACAGCGGCAGGTAGTCCGCACGTTCGGTGTGCGCTTCACGAGCCGGGGGGATATTCGCGGTCTCCAGGATCAGCCGGGACTCGGGTTCGTCACCCACCACGACAGCCTCGACCTGCGCGGGTTCAGACTCCGGTTCTAGTTCAGACTCGGCTGCCGCGGGCTGCGGCTCAGGTTCCGACGGCTCGGGTTCCGGTTCGGCCGCCACGGGCTGAGATTCGGCGGGCGGTTCGGGTTCCGGCGCGACGACTGTCGGGGACATCTCGAACACCGCGACGGACTCGGTCACCGCCACCGGCTGCCCGGACTCGACCACAACGGCGTCGACCACGCTAGGTTGAACGACGGATTCAGTCGGGGCCAAAGCCGCACGGACCCGCTCGGCGTCAGCTTTGTTGACGGTCGAGTGCGCACTGCGGTGGCGTCCGTCGAACTCGGCAAGCGCATCGAGCACCCGCCGGCTCGTGGTACCGAGCACTCGGGCGAGCGAATGGACCCTCAGGCGTTCTGGGAGCCCGTCCTGCTGCGGAGTCTGGGTGGATAGGTCTTCGGTATGGGCATCTTCGGCCACGTATTCTCCTCAAGCCCCCGGGCGCGTCGTAGTGACGCGGCCACGCGAGGGCTTCCGCTATTGGCCCGGGATACTTCACCCGGACTTGTTGTGGTCTCGCTCCGGGCGGCTCAATGGTGAACCCACCCGGTGCCTGGCTGAATGATGGCTGGACGGTCGGCGCCGCACCGGATTGCGGTGGTCGCGCTCGTCGAAGTCTTCATTCGGGTATTCAGCCTCGGTTGAGGCTGGACACCCGCGACCAGTATCCCACATCACCGCGGCCATACCGACCAAGACCGCGTGCGGAGTTACTCTCCGGCAGATTCTCCGGGGAACCAGAGGGCGATCTCGCGCGCCGCCGACTCCGGCGAATCCGAGCCGTGCACCAGGTTGTCCTGGGTCACCAGGGCCAGGTCGCCACGGATCGTGCCCGGCACGGCCTTTTCCACCGGGTCGGTGCCACCGGCGAGCTGCCGGAATGCGGCCACCGCGCGGGGGCCCTCGACGATCGCGGCCACCACGGGGCCGGACGTGATGAATTCGAGCAGCGAACCGAAGAACGGCTTGTCCGCATGCTCGGCGTAGTGCTGCCGCGCCAGCTCATCGCTGACGTTCTTCAGCTCCAGGGCCGCCAGGGTCAGGCCCTTGCGTTCGATCCGGCCGATGATCTCCCCGACCAGGTGGCGCTCTACGCCGTCGGGCTTGATCAACACGAGGGTCCGCTCAGTCACGGCGCATAGCGTACCGTCCGCCGATTACGCGATCGTCGCCACTCCCGTATCAAGGCTGTAGTAGGCGGTGACGACCTTCACCGCGCCGGAATTCAGCCGGTCACGTATCACCGACGTCGCCACGATCGCGTCCTTGGACAGCTCGGCGTTCGCCCGCACAGTGTTGTCCAGAAGATCGCCCTGCCGCTGCTCAGCGACGGTGATGGCCGGCGTGATCGCCGCGGCCAACGCGTTCATGTCTTCTTCCGGCGCCTTGTGGTCCTGAACCGTCTTGAGCGTGGCCGACACCGCACCGCAGTCCTGATGGCCCATGACGACCACCAGAGGTGCGCCCAGATGCGCCACGCCGTACTCGATGCTGTCCAGCAACGAGGCGTCGACGACGTTGCCGGCGACGCGCGCGACGAACAGGTCACCCAGGCCCTGGTCGAAGATCACCTCCGGCGGCAGCCGGGAGTCCGAGCAGCTCAGCACCACCGCAAACGGCTGCTGAGACTTCGACAACGAGAGCCGACTGGCCGGATCCTGGTTCGGGTTGCGCATCTGGGCGTCGACGAACCTGCGGTTACCGTCGCGCAATTGCTGCAGCGCGACGTCGGGGCTGGTGATCACCGGCCGCGGGGTCTCGGTGACGAACACCTCCCCGGGCGGAACGGTCACCGTGCCGGCGCTCCCCTCCGACGCGGGCTTACCGCAGGCTGCCAGTGCTGTCGCCGCACCGACGCCCGCGAGTCCGAACCAGCGGCGCCGCGAAAATGTAAGGTCCACCGCACCACTCTCGTCGCCGACGTCAATAATTGACAATCCTCGGCGGCCGGTGTCGTCATCTTTTTTCCGGCGAATCCTGCTGACCGGGCAGCAGGCCCCTGGCCTGTCGCCGTTTGACCTCGCCGCGCAGGTACAGGATCAACAGCCAGACCAGCAGGAACACGATGCCCATGAAGCCGATTCCAGCATGGATCACCACCCCGGCGATCAGCACGAACTGCAGTGCCAGGTTCATCCAGATCGCCCACGGCCGGCCCTGCAGGCCCGACATCAGGATGAGAACCACCGCCAGGCCCACCAGGTAGCCGCCCGACCACACGGTCAGCCCGTTGCCGCCGTTCGCGACGACGGGAAGGGCCAACAGGACCACGATGGCTTCGAGGATCAGGGTTCCGGCCATGACGCCGCGGAAGCTCTTCCACGGATCAGGTGGCGTGCTCACTGTGGGTCCTTCCCGAACAAGCTGCGTGCAGCGCCGGCGGTTACCACCGAACCGGTGATCACCATGCCTGCCCCGGACAGTCCCTCGCCCTCGGCGCCGGCGTCCTCCACCAGGGCGGTGGCGGTTTCGATGGCGTCGGGCAGCGTGGCCGCGGTGATTACGCGGTCCTGACCGAAGCGTTCCTCGGCCAACTGGGTCAGCGACTCGACGTCGAGAGCCCGGGGGGAGCCGTTGTGGGTCACCACAATCTGATCGAACACCGGTTCCAGCGCAGTCAGGATGCCGTCGACGTCCTTGTCGGCCAGCACCGACACCACACCCACCAGGTAGCGGAAGTCGAACTCTTCCCGCAAGGCTTCGGCCAAGGCTGCCGCTCCGGCGGGGTTGTGGGCGGCGTCGATGAAAACAGTTGGCGCACTGCGCATCCGCTCCAGCCGACCCGGGCTGCGCACCGCCGCGAAACCAGCTCGCACCGCATCGACGTCAAGTTGGCGGTCTGCACCGGCACCGAAGAACGCCTCCACCGCCGCCAGCGCGACCGCCGCGTTATGCGCCTGGTGTTCACCGTGCAGCGGCAAGAAGATGTCCGGGTACACCCCGCCAAGCCCCTGCAGTTCCAGCATCTGGCCGCCGATCGCAACCTGGCGTCCTAGCACCGCGAACTCGGAGTTCTCCCGGGCCACAGCGGCGTCGGCGCGCACGGTCTCGGCCAGCAGCACCTCCATCGCCTCGGGTGGCTGCTGGGCAATGACTGCCACGGTGGACATGTCCATCTCCAAGGGAACCAGGTCGTCGGGCTGGCGGGTGATGATCCCGGCCTTCTCCCCCGCGATCGCGACGATCGTGTCACCGAGGTAGTCGGTGTGGTCGATCCCGATCGGGGTGATCACCGCAACCGGCGCATTGACGACGTTGGTGGCATCCCACCGCCCGCCCATGCCGGTCTCGACAACCGCGACGTCGATGGGGGCGTCGGCGAACGCCACGAAAGCCATCGCCGTCAGCACCTCGAACTTACTCATCCTCGGCCCGCCCGCCGCCTCGGACTGCCGATCGACAAGCTCGACGAATGGCTCGATCTCGCGGTAGGTCTCGACATACCTTGCCGGCGAAATCGGTTTGCCATCAATGGAAATCCGCTCCACCGCCGACTGCAGGTGCGGGCTCGTGGTGCGCCCGGTGCGCCGGTGCAGCGCGGTCAGCAGGGTGTCGATGATCCGGCACACCGAGGTTTTGCCATTGGTGCCGGCAACGTGGATGGACGGGTACGCCCGTTGCGGTGAACCCAGCAGCTCCAGCAGCGCGACGATCCGAGTGGTGCTGGGTTCCAGTTTGGTCTCCGGCCAGCGCTGGTCGAGCAGGTGCTCAACCTGAAGCAACGCGGCAATCTCGTCCGGCGAAGGAATCGGGTCAGCCACCGGCTCGCTCATGCCAGACCGGCCAGGCGCGCGGTGATGCGTTCGACCTCCTCGGTGGCCACCTGCCGGCGACCACGGATCTTGTCGACCACCTCGGCGGGCGCCTTGGCGAGGAACGCGTCATTGCCGAGTTTGGCGGTGGTGGTGGTCATCTCCTTCTGGGCGGCGGTCAGATCCTTTTCCAGCCGCCGGCGTTCGGCGGCGACGTCGACGGTGCCCGACGTGTCCACCTCGACCACGACGGTGGTCTGCGACAACCGCACCTCGACGGCGGCCGACGGGGTGAACCCGTCACCGGCCTCGGTCAGCCACGCCAGCGAGGTGATGGCAGGCAGCTGCTCGGAGAGGCCCGCCGCGGCGGTATCGGACAACCGGGCCGGAACCTTCTGCCGGTCGGCCAGCCCCTGATCGCTGCGGAACCGCCGCACCTCGGTGATGAGCTTTTGCATATCGGTAATGCGCTGTGTCGCAACAGGGTCCGGGACAAAACCAGACGGCTCCGGCCAGCCCGCGATCACCGCCGACTCGCCGCCGGTGAGGGTCTTCCACAGCGTCTCGGTGACGAACGGCATCACCGGGTGCAGCAGCTTGAGCAGCGTGTCGAGGACCGCTGCGAGCACCGCCGTGGTGTGCGGCAAACCACCGAACAGCTGCACCTTGGCCAGTTCCACGTACCAGTCGCAGAATTCGTCCCACGCGAAGTGGTACAGCGCTTCGCAGGCCCGGCTGAACTGATACGAGTCGAGCGCTTCGTCGACCTCGGCCCGCACCTCTTCCAACCGGCCCAGAATCCAGCGGTCGGCGTCGGTCAGCTCGGCCGCCGGCGGCAGCGGCGCGGGCGCGGCGCCGTTCATCAACGCGAACCGGGTGGCGTTGAACAGCTTGGTGGCGAAGTTACGTGAGGCCCGGGCGTGGTCCTCGCCGATGGACAGGTCACCGCCGGGGCTCGCGCCGCGGGCCAGGGTGAACCGCAAGGCGTCGGCGCCGAACTTCTCCACCCAGTCGAGGGGATCGATGCCGTTGCCCCGCGACTTGCTCATCTTGCGGCCGAATTCGTCGCGAATCAGGCCGTGCAGGAACACGTTTTCGAACGGCACCTGACGGGCCCGCTTGCCCTCGAGCGTGATCGCCGGGTCGTCGCCGACGAACGTGCCGAACATCATCATGCGGGCCACCCAGAAGAACAAAATGTCGTAGCCGGTGACCAGCACGCTGGTGGGATAGAACTTGGCCAGCTCGGCGGTGTGGTCGGGCCAACCCATGGTGGAGAACGGCCACAGCGCCGACGAGAACCAGGTGTCGAGCACGTCGGGGTCCTGCTCCCAGCCCTCCGGCGGGGTCTCGTCGGGTCCGACGCACACGGTCTCGCCGTTCGGGCCGTGCCAGATCGGGATGCGGTGGCCCCACCACAGCTGCCGGGAGATACACCAGTCGTGCATGTCGTCGACCCAGGAGAACCACCGCGGCTCCAGGCTCGGCGGGTGGATCACGGTGTCGCCGCCGCGCACCGCGTCGCCGGCGGCCTTGGCCAGGCTCTCCACCTTGACCCACCACTGCAGCGAGAGCCGCGGTTCGATGGGCTCGCCGCTGCGCTCCGAATGCCCGACGCTGTGCAGGTAGGGCCGCTTCTCGGCGACGATCCGGCCCTGCTCGGCCAACGCCTCGCGCACCTTGACGCGTGCCTCGAACCGGTCCATCCCATCGAATTGTGTTCCGGTGTCGGCGATTCGGCCCTTGGTGTCCATGATGGTCGGCATCGGCAGCTGGTGGCGCAAGCCGATCTCGAAGTCGTTGGGGTCGTGTGCCGGGGTGACTTTGACTGCGCCCGTGCCGAATTCGGGATCGACATGGGTGTCGGCCACAATGATGATGCGAGCATCGGTGAAAGGGTGCGGCAATGTGGTGCCGACCAGGTGGCGGTACCGCTCGTCGTTGGGGTGCACGGCAATCGCGGTGTCGCCCAGCATGGTTTCGACGCGGGTGGTGGCCACCACGATGTGGGGCTCGTCGTCATTCATCGATCCGTACCGGAACGACACGAGCTCGCCCTCGACGTCCTCGTACTTGACCTCGAGATCGCTGATCGCGGTCTGGAGCACCGGCGACCAGTTGACGAGACGCTCGGCCTGGTAGATCAGCCCAGCGTCGAACAGGCGCTTGAAGATCGTGCGGACCGCGCGGGACAGGCCGTCGTCCATGGTGAACCGGTCGCGACTCCAGTCAACGCCGTCGCCGATGCGGCGCATCTGTGCACCGATGGTGCCGCCGGACTCCCGCTTCCAGTCCCACACCTTCTCGACGAACTGTTCGCGGCCGAAGTCTTCCTTGGTCTTGCCGTCGGTGGCGAGCTGCTTCTCGACCAGGGTCTGGGTGGCGATGCCGGCGTGGTCCATGCCGGGCAGCCACAGCACTTCGTAGCCCTGCATCCGCTTCCGCCGGGTGAGCACGTCCATCAAGGTGTGGTCCAGGGCGTGGCCCATGTGCAGGCTGCCGGTCACGTTCGGCGGCGGCAGCACGATCGAGTAGGCAGGCTTGTCACTCGTGGCGTCGGCGGTGAAGTAACCGGCGTCCACCCAGCCCTGGTACAGCTCGGCTTCTACCGCACCCGGCTCCCAGGACTTGGGGAGGGCGTCGGCGCGATTGTCAGGGGTGGAGGTCACCGCGCCATTCTAGGAAGGAGTGGCCCGGATACGCGAAAGCCCCCGACGCCGGTGCATTCGCTGGCGACGGGGGCTTGCGCGGAAACGATCGCCGCGGCTACTTCTTCCCGCCCAGCAGACCGCCGAGGATCTCGCCGATGGCGTTGCCCTGGCCGCCGCCACCACCGCCGAGGACACTACCGAGGATGCTGCCCAGCGGATTGTTCGCGGCGCCGCCACCGCCCGCGCCGGCCCCGCCCAGGATGCTGCCGAGGATGTCGCCGAGCCCGCCGCCGGATGCCTGGGCAGCAGGCTCGGCAGGCGCGTTCTTCTGCGCGAACTGCTTGCCGATGTAGGCCAGCACGATCGGGGCCAGGATCGGCAGCAGCTTCTTGATGAGGTCTCCACCGCCGGCGCCGGTACCGGCAAGGGCCGAGGCCACCTGCCCACTGTCGTTGCCACCGAAGATGTGAGCGACCATCTGGTCGCCCTCCTTCTGGTTCACGTCGTCTACCTTCACGCCGCCGTCGAGCAGACCGCTCGCGGCCTGCGCGGTGACCGCAGATTCCAGGTTGCTCGAGTCGATGTTGTCGGACTGCACGTTCTGCTGCACACCGCCGAGGAGCGTGGGAACCAACGTCTTGATGGCGTTGTTCACCTCACCTTCATCGGCGCCCAGCTTGCTCGCAATCTCCGCTACAGGAATCTGTGCGAAGAGGTCGTCGAGATCGGCCATATTGTTCCCACTTTCGTTGCTGGCGTTGATGAAGTGCTCTTCGACGACACTAGTCGAATTGATCTTGTTACACAGGTGTTCCGCTTGACCCGGACGATTCGGCTCGGGGCAGTGCGGTGGTCTCCAACTGCACGTCGGCGGCGGGGAATCGGGCCAGCAACGCGTCACCCATCGCTGCCGCTGGAGTCAGCACGCCACGCAGGTCGGACAGCCTGTCACGGTCCAACGCCAAGGCCAGCCCGCACTCTCCGAGCAGCACCGAGGTCGCCTGGTATCCGGGGTCGCCCTGCTGGGCCATCGTCGCCACGTAGCGCGCACCCGAGGTGGTCCTGGTGTAGGTCTCGACGCGGTAGTGCCCGTGCATGCGGGTTTGTTCGCTGGGACCGGTGCCGGGTTTGGGCACCAGCCGTTCGACAAGCGCGGCGGGCAACCGGTCGAAGTACCGGCCGCCCAAACCCATGGCCGCCGCGTTGGACCCGGTGATCGCCGCGGCTGCCACCGGGGCGATGAGTGATCGGCCCAGGCTCATCTGCTCGGCGTAGGCGAAGCGGTGTCCATACGCATGGTCCAGTAGAGCGTTGGTGCGGCGCACGATTCGGGTGTTCGGCCCCGCCATCGCGAACGCACCCGTCCAGTAGCCCGCCAGCTCCGGTGCGATCTCGCCACCCCGGCGCCACCGCACGTCGGGCTGGGCACCGAGTTCCGGTTCGGCGCCGCGATCCGGGCTCAGCGTGTACGGATCGTTCATCAGTCGGCGGGCCTGAGGATCCCGCGAGGACGTACGCATGATCTCCACAAACGAGGCCACCGTGCCGCCCGAAACGCCTCCGGAGATCGTACGTACCACCAGATCGGTGTCGCCGAGTTCACCCGCGTCGTCGTCCGCGGCCCTCCGATACAGCGCATAGACGGTGAGATCGGATGGGACGGAGTCGAATCCGCACGAATGCACGATGCGCGCGCCGGTCTCGACGGCCTGCTTGTGGTAATGATCGATGCTGTCGCGGACGAACATGGTCTCGCCGGTCAGGTCGGCGTAGTCGGTTCCGGCCGCGGCGCATGCGGCCACCAACGGCAGACCGTATTTCGTGTAGGGCCCGACGGTCGTCACCACCACCTGGGTGCGGGCGGCCATCGTGGCCAGGGTCGACGGTGCCGATGCGTCAGCCGTCAACAACGGCCAATCCCGGGCCCCCGCACCGAGGGTGTCGCGGACCGCCCGCAGCCGGTCCTCCGATCGGCCCGCGAGGGCGATACGCGCCGCTCCGCCGGCTCGGGCCAGGTATTCGGCGGTGAGCTTGCCGGCAAACCCGGTCGCCCCGTACAGCACCAGGTCGAACTCACGCTGCGTCACCACCTTGACGCTACCCGAGCAGATCAGGTAGCTGAATGTCTTCACCGCGCAGATGCTGGCCGAGGAACGCCGTCACCACCTGGTACCAAATCTTGGCGTGTTGCGGCGCCAACACCCAGTGGTTCTCCGTCGGGTAATAGAGGAAGCGATGCGAGCTCTGACCGTTCTCGTCGGCGGGCAGCCCAGAGGCGGACAGCAGCTCGTACCAGAGCCGCAGGGCTTCGCCGATGGGCACGCGATAGTCCTTGTCCCCGTGGATGACAAGCATCGGCGTGTGAATCTGGCCGACATACCGGTGCGGTGAATTGCGTTGTGTCATTTCGGGTGTCATCTCGCGCGCCCACCAGAACGCGCTATCGGTGGTCGGCCCGAACTGGTCGAGCGCCCATAGGCTGGCGTGGGTGACGATCGCGTCGAACCGGTCGGTCTGCCCTGCGATCCAATTGGCCATGTAGCCGCCGAACGAACCACCCATGGCGGCGGTCCGGGAATCGTCGATCCGCGGATGCTCGCACGCCGCGTCGACGGCGGCCATCAGGTCGGTGTACGGCTCGGCGCCCCATGCGCCCCAACCCCGTTGGATGAACTGCTGACCGTAGCCCGTGGACAGCCCCGGATCGGGCATCAGCACCGCGTAACCGTGCGCGGTGAGCAGCCACGGATTCCACCGCCAGTGCCACATGTTCCAGCTGCCCAGCGGCCCCCCGTGGATCCACAGCACCAATTCGGCCGGCTCGTCACCCTCCGGCAGCGTCAGCCATGATCGCACGGGTGTCCCGTCGTCGGCAGTGGCGACCAGTTCGGTGAGTGTGCCGGGAAGTTCGGGAAGCGCCATGCACGGCAACTCCGTGACGGTGCCGTCGGGATCGAGCCGCACCGAGTGCGGCGGCACGGCATAGGAGCTGCGCAGTGCGTAGATGACTCCGCCCGGCGCCGGGCACACGTCGGTGTAGGCGTAATCGTCGTCGGTGAGCTTGGCAACCGCACCGCTGTTCGGGTCCACGGTGAAGATCGGCCGACGCCCTTGCTCGTCGGCGGTCACGATCAACGCCGACGAGTCCGCTGTCCAGGCGACCGTGGCCGGCCAGCGATCCCAGTTCGTGGTGAGTTCCGCGGGTTCTTCACCGAAGCGCACGCAGCACAGCGTGATCCGCGGCGCTTCGGTAGGTGTCGAATGGGTTTCCCTGGTGAATGCCACCGCACTGCCGTCGGGCGCGATGGCAGGGTGTTCCAGTTCGGCGTCGGGTTCCTCGGCGATCGTGGTGGGCGTCCCGCCGCCTCGGTCGATGCGGACCAGTGCGGACCGGTTGGCCACCCCGGGCCCGGGCACGTGCCAGGAGGTGACGAGGAACTCACCGTCGGAGCTGAGGTCGAAGGTGGTCTCGCGCAACGCCTCCCCGGGATGGGTCGTGAGATCGGTTGGCCCGTCGGTATCCAGCAGGTGCGGTTGGTCGGGACCGAGGTCGTGGTCCCAGTACCGGACCGGATATCCGGTGTGCAGCACGGCCGACACCGCGGTGTCCTTGCGCAGCTCCCGCAACGCCTTGTCCTCGGCGACGCTTTCGGCCGAGGCCAGCAGCGCAGCGGTCACGACGGTGACCTCCGCAGCCCGCGCGCTGACCACACCGCTGACCCCACCGGGCATGCTGAACATCTCGACGGCCTCACCACCGGCAGCAGGCAAGCGCCACAATGCCGCAGGCGCCTTGTCGTCCTCGTTGCTCGCCTGCGCCGGACGCGCCGCCAGGAACAACAGATCACCCGCACCGGTGAATGTCGGCGCGGACTCCCCTTTCGCACCGTGGGTCAGCCGCCGTGCGGACTGTTGCCCATTGACATCCAATTCCCAAACCGCAGTGACGAATTCAGTGCGCTTGTCATTCAGCACGCTGACCGTGGTAACCAGGCGCGAACCATCCGGCGACACGGCAAGGCCCGACACTCGGGGCAGCGCAAGGTAATCGTCGAGATCGTGAAACGGGGTCATGCTCACCCACCGTAGCCGCGTGACGGCCGACCACCCGGGTAACCGGGCGGTGACATCGGCACGAAGCTGCTGGATGCTGCAATTGGTCTCAACGCCCGTTTGGCTAGATTCGAGCCATGGCACAGTCCATCCTCGTCGTCGGTGCCGGCATCACCGGCTTGGCCACCGCAGTCGCGTTGCAACGTCAGGGATTCCAGGTGAGGGTGCTCGAAGCCCGTGCCGATACGTCGGCGGGGACGGGTATCAGCATCTGGCCCAACGCCTTGGCGGCGCTCGACGAGCTCGGCCTCGGCGACGCGGTCCGGGCCGCGGGCGGACGCGTGACGGCCGGCGCGGCGCGCTGGCACGACGGCACGTGGCTGCGACGCCCTGAACCCGAACGGTTCATCCGCGCGCTCGGCGAGCCGCTGGTCGTCATCAGGCGAGCCGAGCTCACCGACATCCTGACAGGACCGCTGGTCCCTGCCACGGTCGAATACGGCGTCGGTGTGCGCGGGCTCGCGGTCACCGGTGACGGTGTGCGCGTCACCCTGTCAGACGGATCCGCGCGCGATGCCGCGGCCGTGGTCGGCGCCGACGGTGTCGATTCGGTGGTGGCACGCCATCTGAACGGACCGCTCGCCCGACGCTATGTCGGCTATACCGCGTGGCGTGGCGTGGCCAGACATCGGATCGACCCCGACATGGCCGGCGAGACACTGGCCGCCGGGGTGGAGGTGGGTCATGTGCCGATGGGCGCCGAGCACACCTACTGGTTCGCCACCGAGCGGGCGCCAGAAGGCGCCACGAGCTCCGGCGGGGAGCTGGCATATCTGCAGCGCACGTTCGCGTCGTGGGCCGAGCCGATCCCGACCCTGCTGGCCGCGACGGATCCCGCCGACGTGCTGCGCAACGATTTATACGACCGCGACTCGGCCAGGCGCTGGGCCCGCGGTCCTGTGGTGGTGGCCGGAGATGCCGCGCATCCGATGCGCCCACATCTGGGTCAGGGCGGCTGTCAGGGCCTTGAGGACGCGGCGATCCTAGGCGGTCTGGCGGCCCGGGCGCCCGATCTGGCGACTGCCTTCGCGCGGTTCACGACGCTGCGACGCCGCCGTGTAGAGATGATCGTGCGCGAATCGCGGCTGATCGGCCGCGTCGTGAATCTGCGGCCCGCCGTCCTCGGCGCGGCCGCCACGCGAGCCAGCGCGCTGGTGCCGGAGTCCGTACTCACCCGACATCTGGCGACCATCGCGGCGCACTCAGCGTTCACCGCCGCGCCCTGACGGCTCAGCGCGGCGCGCCAAGGGAGGCCAGCGGGTTCAGCAGGGTCGAGCAGAGCCTACGCAGGTCGAGGATCCCCAGCACCGCGCCGGGACGAACAGCCGCGCAGCCCGTCGTGGCCACCGGCGCGGGCGCACTCCAGCCGACGGGAGCGCCGCCCTGCGCGCCGCACTTGGGCCAGGCTCCCAGACCCTGCGTGGCCAGGACGTTTTCGGCAACCCGGATCTGCTCCTCCCGGGACGCGGTGGCCGGTGAACCCACGCCGCCGTGCGCGGCCCAGGTGGCCGGTTTGAACTGCAGTCCCCCGTAGGCACCGTTACCGGTGTCGGTGGACCAGTTGCCGCCCGATTCACACGCGGCAATGGCGTCCCAGTTGACGGTGTCGGCGGCCGCGGTCGCTGTCGACGCCGCCAGCGGGGCGAGCATCAGCCCCACGGTGCCGGCAGTGACCCACAAAACCCTGGTCAATGCGCTACGGATGGTGCTCATCGTGGTCCTTCCCCGACCCTCGACTCCAGGACCCACACCAACAAGGTCACGATCTTGCATCTGTGCGGTCACTGTTTGCATCGTGTGACCAAATTCACGCGTTACAGGGGAGGCTGAAGATTTTTTTGAGGCTGGAGCAACCCAAGGGCCTGCTGAGCAAAAAGGAGCGGTGCCGGACGAACCCCGGCACCGCTCCTGTGAAAGCGTCTGGCTTGCGCCTGATCAGCCGCGACGGCCGCACACCGGCCACGCGCCGATGCCCTGCGAGTGCAGCACGTTCTCGGCGACCCGGATCTGCTCCGAGCGCGACGCGTTGTGAGGCGAGCCGGCGCCACCGTTGGCGCGCCACGTGCCCAGCGTGAACTGCAGGCCGCCGTAGTACCCGTTGCCGGTGTTGGTCGACCAGTTGCCACCCGACTCGCAGGCTGCCACGGCGTCCCAGTTGACACTGTCCGCATTGGCGGTGCCGGTGGCCAGCGCCATGGGGGCCACAGCGAGGGCTCCGGCGATAGCGGCCATGCCGAACGTCTTGCGGATGTTCTTCACTTCGATCCTTTCGCCAAGCGCGCGCCACCCGCGCCCGCTCATGCGGGCGCGGCGGCCTGTGACAGGCCGGAGGGGTTGGTTCGTACCGTCTCGGTCAGGCACGAAAGGGGGGGCCGAAACGCCCGGCCGGCATGACACCTGGCCTCCGCATGGGCGTTCTCGCCGCCGCGGCCCCGCTCACACGCAGGTTCTTGGTTTTGGAATTGTTTGCTCCGTTGTGGAGCCGATAGGGACCGTACAAAGGTCTCGAAGAGAAGTCATATCGATCTAGAACCGATCGCGGAAAGATAACGGTCAGATCACGAGACGATGAGAGAATCGTTTATGCAGGTCAACTCTGCATTTATCGTCGATCTACCGTCAACCGTCCTACCAGGACAAAGTGAGGTATATCACCGCGATTCTGTGACCTGAACCACCCGAAAAGCCCGTGGATATCGACCAGATCGCCCGTCAGTGGGCATAAAACGACTGGTCATCGCCATGGAGGAGTGCTACACACTAGTTTGGCGGGCAAATTTGTTCGCTGGCGACGCGGCAGCACCGCCATCGCGGTGGTTACGAATAATGTTGTCACACAACAGATACCATGCCATCCGCTGCTCAACCCCACTAAGTCAGTTCCAGCAACGGTGCGTTAATACCTTACTGTACAACTACTTTCATCGATCATGTCGACGATGAACCGGCGCCCACGCGCATGCCCGGTTCTCGGATTCGCATAGATGCCGTGGTCAATACCACTTTTCACAACTTGCCCACCGATACGCACTGATCGCCGTGAAACAGATATGATCACGTTGATCAGCGAAAGGCCAACGGCTACAGCATATTTGGGCTGAAGTGGGGATGAGCATCGGCCTCTACCTCAGTCATCATGTGAAATACCCGCCCATCACATATGGACGAATAATTTCCAAATAATATCGAAACGGTAAATTCAGCCCGCTGACGCTACAAATTTCTAATTTGCTGATAGGTCTGCGAGCGTGTTGACGTTGGTCAGCGCGCGTTGTTCGGCCAGCACCACCCGCTGGGTGTCGACCGATTCGGCCAGGGCCCGCATACTCCGCTCACCCGCGGCCACCAGTTCGGCGATGCGGGTGGTCAGCGCGCTGCGGTAGATACCGGCGAGGTAGTGGTCGCGGCCGTCCCAGGGCAACACGATGTCGGCGTGCAGCCGCACAGCTGGCCCGACCAGCTCATCGATGAGGTCAGCAGACATGTATGGCATATCCACCGCACAGACGAAGGCCAGTTCCCGACCGGCATCGGCCGCCGCACGCAAGCCACGACCGGTAGCGACCAACGGGCCCACGCCCCGGATCTCGTCGCGTAACACCTGCGCGGACAACGCGGGTAGCGGTTGGCCGGGCGCCGCGATGACGAACACCGGCGAACACCGCGCGCTCACCGCGGCGACCACTCGCTCTACGAGCGTCGAACCCTCGAACGGGAGTGTGGCCTTGTCGCGCCCCATACGGCGGGACGCTCCACCCGCAAGGACGACGGCAGCCAGCGGCACGGGTGATGTCACGCCTGTGACGTTAGCGCACGCGCACGTGAGGAGCGGGAAGACTGCGCGCACGCGAGGAACAGAAGTCACGCCAGCGCACGCGAGGAGCAGAAGTCAGCGTGCCCTGGTCAGTCGACGGTCCACGTGTCTTTGCCGCGCAGCAGCTCTTGCAAGGCGGCAGCGTCATGCGGTTTGGCGTCGCGTGCCGAGCTGACCTGCTGACGGGCAGCGTCGTCATAGGTCGGCTTGCTGACCATCCGGAAGATGCCCGTCACCATGTGGTCGAGGTTCTGCTCACTCAACCGCGACAACGCGAACGCATACGCCGGGTCTTCAACGTGTGCGTCGTGCACCACGATCTGTTCGGTGGCCACATCGGCGGTCTTGGCCACTTCGAGGCCATAGCCAGACTGGACCACGCAGTACTCACCGTCGGCGCCGAAGGTGATCGGCTCGCCGTGCCGCAGGTTGATCAACCGGTCCTCGGCGCCCTCCTTGCGAAGCGCGTCGAACGAGCCGTCGTTGAAGATCGGGCAGTCCTGCATGATCTCGACCAGCGCCGCACCGCGGTGGGCCGCGGCGGCACGCAGCACCTCGGACAGGCCCTTACGGTCGGAGTCCAGTGCGCGGCCGACGAACGTCGCCTCGGCGCCAAGGGCCAGCGAAACCGGGTTGAACGGGTAGTCCAGCGAGCCCATCGGCGTCGACTTGGTGATTTTGCCGATCTCCGACGTCGGCGAGTACTGACCCTTGGTGAGGCCGTAGATCCGGTTGTTGAACAGCAGGATCGTGATGTTCATGTTGCGGCGCAGCGCGTGGATCAGGTGGTTGCCGCCGATCGACAGCGCGTCGCCGTCCCCGGTGACGACCCACACCGACAGGTCCGGCCGGGCCAGCGCCAGGCCGGTCGCGATGGTCGGGGCACGACCGTGGATCGAGTGGAAGCCGTAGGTCTCCAGGTAGTACGGGAACCGGCTGGAGCAGCCGATGCCGCTGATGAACGCGATGTTCTCGCGGCGCAGGCCCAACTCTGGCAAAAAGTTGCGGATGGTGTTGAGGATGACGTAGTCACCGCACCCGGGGCACCAGCGGACCTCCTGGTCGCTGGTGAAGTCCTTGCCTTTCTGAGGCGTGTCGGTGGTAGGCACCAGGGCCGTCTTGTTCAGGGCCGTCAGGCCGAGATCCCTGTGGTCCGCACCGATAATCTGGGCCGCTGCGCGATCCGCTTCGCTTCTCGCTATTGCCGATGCGCGATCCGCTTCGCTTCTCGCTGTTGTCATGCGCTCGCTCCCACAGACTCGACAGTAGCCGCCGCCAACCGCGCGAACTTGGCCTTGTCACTTTCCTTTTCACCCAATGAGCCGTCCAGGGCGGCGTCGATGATGCCCTCGACCTCATCACCGAGGAAAGCCATACCCTCCACCTTCGTCACCGACTGAATGTCGACCAGGTATTTGCCTCGCAGCAGCAGCGCAAGCTGACCGAGGTTCATCTCCGGCAGCACCACATTCGGGTAGCGCTTCAGTACCTCGCCGAGGTTGGCCGGGAACGGGTTGAGGTAGCGCAGATGCGCCTGAGCGACCTTGATGCCCTTGCGCCGGGCGCGGCGGCAGGCCTCCCCGATCGGTCCGTAGCTGCTGCCCCAGCCCAGCATCAGCAGTTCCGCGTCGCCGCTGGGATCGTCAACCTCGAGATCGGGCACCGCGATGCCGGCGACCTTCTCCTGACGCAACCGGACCATCAGATCGTGGTTCTTCGGTTCGTAAGAGATGTTGCCCGACCCATTGGCCGCCTCAAGCCCACCGATGCGGTGCTCAAGGCCGGGAGTGCCCGGCACGGCGAACTGCCGCGCCAACGTCTCCGGGTCACGGGCGTAGGGCTGGAACGGCTTGCCTTCCTCGGCGAAGGTGTGCTCGATCGGTGGGTAGGCGGTGACGTCGGGGATACGCCACGGTTCCGAGCCGTTGGCGACTGCGCCGTCGGAGAGGACGATCACCGGGGTGTGGTAGTGCACCGCGATACGCGCGGCCTCGACCGCAATTTCGAAGCAGTCAGACGGGGACCGGGGTGCCAGCACCGCGACCGGCGACTCACCGTTGCGGCCGAACATCGCCTGCAGCAGATCGGCCTGCTCGGTCTTGGTCGGCAAGCCTGTCGACGGGCCACCGCGCTGCACATCGATGACGATCAGCGGCAGTTCGGTCATCACCGCAAGGCCAATGGCCTCGGACTTCAGCGAGACGCCCGGGCCTGATGTGCTGGTGACACCCAGCGCGCCGCCATACGAGGCCCCGATGGCCGCACCGATGCCGGCGATCTCGTCCTCGGCCTGGAAGGTCAGCACATTGAAGTTCTTGTGCTTGGACAGCTCGTGGAGGATGTCCGACGCCGGCGTGATCGGGTAGGTGCCAAGCACCACCTGGATATCGGCGAGCTGGCCGGCCGCGACGATGCCGTATGCAAGCGCCGTGTTGCCCGAGATCTGCCGGTACTCGCCGGCAGCGAGCTTGGCCGGCGAGACCTCGTACGTGGTCGCGAATGCCTCGGTCGTCTCGCCGTAATTCCAGCCGGCCTTCAGGGCCAGCACGTTGGCGTCGGCGATTTCAGGCTTGCCGGAGAACTTCTCCCGGATGAAGTTCTCGCTGTGCTCCAGCTCGCGGCCGTACATCCACGACAGCAGCCCGAGCGCGAACATGTTCTTGGCGCGCTGGCCGTCCTTCTTCGTGGCGCCGATCGCCTCGACCGCTCCCAGCGTCAGGGTGGTCATCGCGACCGACTGCACGACGTAGTCGGAGAGCTCGTCGGTCTCGAGCGGGTTGGTGTCGTAGCCGACCTTGGCCAGGTTGCGCTTGGTGAACTCATCAGAGTTGGCGATGATCAGGCCGCCGTGCGGAAGATCGGAAACGTTGGCCTTGAGTGCGGCCGGGTTCATCGCGACTAGCACGTCGGGACGATCACCGGCGGTGAGGATGTCGTAATCGGCGATCTGGATCTGGAACGACGACACACCGGGCAGCGTGCCCTGTGGTGCGCGGATCTCGGCCGGGTAATTCGGTTGGGTGGCAAGGTCATTGCCGAAGAGCGCCGCCTCGGAGGTGAAGCGGTCACCGGTCAGCTGCATACCGTCGCCGGAGTCACCGGCGAACCGGATGACTACCTTCTCCAGTTTTTGCCTCGGTGCGGCGCCGTTGCCGTTTCCGTTGTCACCCACGGCTCCCGCCTTTCACGCTGTTCGGCCGCCTAGCCGTGTCGCTGCCCTCTCAGACGCGCCGCTGGTTCGACGTCCACCAAAATTTTGATGTCACTAGCAGTACCGATTATTGCACTGCTCTTAGGTTGTCCTTTACCGCGGCCCTGCCCGACACGCGGGCGATAAATCGCCGAAGGCGCTGATCAGTGACGTGTAGCAGACCAAGATGAGACAGCATTGTGGTTTTCATCACCTTGGCGAGAATGTCATTCTCTAAGAACGGCTACCGATGAGTAGCTCCGGGCCAGCACTCGGCCAGGACACCACACCTACAGTTCGGGTGCGATCCGCACCCGCTTGTCGAGTTCCTGAGCGACGAGCTCACTGGCCAGTTCAGCGGCCCGGGAGGCACATGCACCCACGGCCCTGTTGGCCACATAGCACGCGGTGAACATGTCCCCGGCCCCTGTGCTCTGCACCCCCATCACCCGCCAGGCTGCGGGCACCCGCACGACAGCTCCTTCGGAATAGATGTCACAGCCCTCCGAGCCGTAGGTCACCACGATCTCCGGCACACCGAGCCTCTCAGCGATTGCCGCATCGAACGGACCGTCGGCGACGATCACCGCCTCATCCTCGGCCAGTTTGAGCACGTCGAGGTGACGTAGCAGCTCGGGCGAGAAGTTTCGGTCCTGGACCAGCGGGCCCAGCCGGTCGGCCCGCACCAACCCTTGGCCGTCGTAGGCGATGCGTTGCCCACGGGCAGCCAGATGAGCCAGGGTTGCTGCGGGGAAATCGGTGCGCAGCAGCGGGGCCAGGTGGACCCAGGTGGTCTGCGGGTCGGCGGTGTCGATGTCGGCCGGAGTCCACACGGGCCCGAGCGCATCGACCGACATGCGCCGGTGATCGGTGTCGTCGTAGTCGAGGCGGAAACCGCTCGTGCGGTCGGCCGGCAGAAACCGCACCATCGATCCGAAGCGGTCCAGCACGTCACCGAACAACTCATGGTCGGCCTCGGCTCCCATCGCCACGATGCGCCGCATCCCGGCGGCTGACTCCAGCGCCACCCCGGCGAACGACGCACAACCGCCCGGGCTGGGTGACGAACCGTCGATGATGTCGATCGCCAGATTGCCCAACACTGTCACGCCCGGGACGAGCTGTTTCGGCATCGAACGAGTCTCCCGGTGCTGGTCGGTGTGGTCTGAGCGCACGCCCATGGCCATGCGGCGAAATGGTAGCGGGACCGCGCAGCGTCCGGACGGAACCCGTGGTGTATCCGGGTAGGACTAGGTTGGAAACGTGACTGGGAGCAGGCCGCCGTGGGCCGGGTAACCACACGCCGCCGCGCCGCTCATTTGAACGCGTCCGGGGTGGAGCGGCGGGCCGAGACGCTCGTCGTCGAAGAACCCTTGGAGATCCGGGTCGACGGCACACCCATCACCGTCACCATGCGGACACCCGGCTCGGATATCGAACTGGCCCAAGGCTTTCTGCTCACCGAGGGACTTATCGGGAATCGCGATGATGTGCTGACCGTGCGGTACTGTCGGGGCGCCACCGAGAACGGCGTCAACACCTACAACGTGCTCGATGTGACCTTGGCTCCGCATGTCCCGCCTCCTGCTGTCGACATCACCCGCAACTTCTACACCACGTCCTCATGTGGGGTGTGCGGCAAAGCATCACTGGAGGCGGTGCGGCTGATCAGCCGATACTGCCCCGGCGACGATCCGTCCGCGGTCTCCGCCGACGCGCTGTCGGCCATGCCACCCCGGCTGCGGAAAGCCCAGAAGATTTTCGCCACCACCGGCGGCCTGCACGGGGCTGCCCTGTTCACCACCGATGGCGCCATGTTGGTGGTGCGCGAGGACATCGGCCGGCACAACGCAGTCGACAAGGTGATCGGCTGGGCGCTCGAACAGAACCGCATACCACTGACAGGCACCGTGCTCCTGGTCAGCGGCCGAGCCTCGTTCGAACTGACGCAGAAGGCCGTGATGGCAGGTATCCCCATCCTCGCCGCAGTGTCCGCGCCGTCCTCACTGTCTGTCGACCTCGCCAGTCAATCGGGCCTGACCCTGGTCGCGTTCCTGCGGGGCGAGTCGATGAACGTCTACACCCGCGCTGACCGAGTGACCTCCTGAATACTTCGTCGAAAATGCGCTGAGGGTCGTGATCCGGTTGGAATCACGACCCTCAGGGCAATCTCGCGGAGAGAAAACTATGCGGTCTTGTCGCGGCGCTCTGCCCGCGACGGCTTGCGCGGCACGATGGTCGGAAGCACGTTGTCCTGCACGGTCTCCTTGGTGACGACAACCTTGGCGACGTCGTCGCGGCTGGGGATGTCGTACATGACCGGCAGCAGCACCTCTTCCATGATGGCGCGCAGGCCGCGGGCGCCGGTGCCGCGGTGAATCGCCTGATCGGCGATGGCTTCCAGCGCCTCGTCGGTGAACTCCAACTCGACGCCGTCCATCTCGAACAGCCGCACGTACTGCTTGACCAGCGCGTTCTTGGGTTCGGAGAGGATCTTGACCAGCGACTCCTTGTCGAGGTTGGTCACCGAGGCCACGACCGGCAAGCGGCCGATGAACTCGGGGATGAGCCCGAACTTGATCAGGTCCTCGGGCATCACCTCGGCGAAATGATCCTGGGTGTCGATCTCGGCCTTGGACCGCACCTCGGCGCCAAAGCCCAAGCCGCGCTTACCAACCCGGTCAGAGACGATCTTCTCCAGCCCGGCGAACGCGCCCGCGACAATGAACAGCACGTTGGTGGTGTCGATCTGGATGAATTCCTGATGCGGATGCTTGCGACCGCCCTGCGGTGGCACCGAAGCCTGGGTGCCTTCGAGGATCTTCAGCAACGCCTGCTGGACGCCCTCGCCGGAGACGTCGCGGGTGATCGATGGGTTCTCGCTCTTGCGGGCGATCTTGTCGACCTCGTCGATGTAGATGATGCCGGTCTCGGCCCGCTTGACGTCGTAATCGGCGGCCTGGATCAGCTTGAGCAGGATGTTTTCGACGTCCTCGCCGACATACCCGGCCTCGGTCAGCGCCGTCGCATCCGCAATCGCGAACGGGACGTTGAGCATCTTGGCCAGCGTCTGGGCCAGATACGTCTTACCGCAGCCGGTGGGCCCCAGCATCAGGATGTTCGACTTGGTCAGCTCTACGGGCTCGGAGCGCGAGTCGCGGGACTTCTCCCCCGCCTGAATGCGCTTGTAGTGGTTGTAGACAGCCACCGCCAGAGTCCGCTTCGCGGTGTCCTGACCGATCACGTAGCCCTCGAGGAACTCGCGGATTTCCGCGGGTTTGGGCAACTCGTCGAGCTTGACGTCGTCAGCGTCGGCGAGCTCCTCCTCGATGATCTCGTTACACAGGTCGATGCACTCATCGCAGATGTAGACGCCGGGACCCGCGATGAGCTTCTTGACCTGCTTTTGACTCTTTCCACAGAACGAGCACTTCAGCAGATCACCGCCGTCTCCGATGCGCGCCATTCGGGGGGTCCTACTTCCTGTTGACGGTCAGTCGTTTCGCCATTCCGAGGGTTTCCCCGGGCGTTAACCCGACGCTACCCGTTCGCTCCTCCGCGGTGCGACCGATAAAGCCGAATCGCGTCGGTGATATTTACCTGTGCAGGAGAACATATCGTCTCCTGCGGCCTACCACCCGTCAGCGCGCTGACTGTTTCTCGGGCGTGTCGCTGCCGAGACGATCGGTCGGGTTACGACTTCTGCGCCGACAACTTCCGGTACTCCAGCACCGTGTCGATGATGCCGTAGTCCTTGGCCTGCTCGGCGGTGAGAATCTTGTCGCGATCGGTGTCCTTGCGGATGATCTCGGGATCCTTGCCGGTGTGCCGCGCCAGCGTGGTCTCCATCAACGTACGCATGCGCTCGATCTCGGCGGCCTGGATCTCCAGATCGGAGAACTGGCCCTGGATGACGCCACCGAGCGAGGGCTGGTGGATGAGCACGCGGGCGTTCGGCAGGGCGAGACGCTTACCAGGAGTGCCGGCGGCGAGCAGCACCGCGGCGGCCGACGCGGCCTGACCCAGGCACACGGTCTGGATGTCGGCCCGCACGTACTGCATGGTGTCGTAGATGGCCATCAGCGACGTGAACGAACCACCCGGCGAATTGATGTACATGGTGATGTCGCGGTCGGGATCCAGCGACTCCAGGACCAACAGCTGCGCCATGATGTCATTGGCCGACGCGTCGTCCACCTGCACGCCGAGGAAGATGATGCGCTCCTCGAACAGCTTGTTGTAGGGGTTGGACTCCTTGACGCCGAAGCTGGAGTGCTCGATGAACGACGGCAGGATGTAGCGGGCCTGCGGCTGAAGGCGGGGATCGGTGTGGTCGGTCATTTGTCTAGTCCTGCTCCCGGTCCGGTGCCGTTGACGTTGGCGCTGGTGATGATGTGGTCGACAAAGCCGTACTCGAGGGCCTCCGGCGCAGTGAACCAGCGGTCGCGGTCGGAATCGGCCTCAATGCGCTCGATCGTCTGCCCGGTGAACTCGGCGTTGAGCCGGAACATCTCCTTCTTGATGACCGCGAACTGCTCGGCCTGGATCGCGATGTCGGCCGCGCTGCCCGTGACACCGCCGAGCGGCTGGTGCATCAGGATGCGGGCGTGCGGCAGCGCGTAACGCTTGCCCTTCGTGCCGGCGGCGAGCAGAAATTCACCCATCGACGCGGCCATGCCCATGGCGTAGGTCGCGATGTCGCACGGCGCCAGCACCATGGTGTCGTAGATCGCCATGCCGGCGCTGATCGAGCCGCCGGGCGAGTTGATGTAGAGGTGGATGTCCTTGGTCGGATCCTCCGCCGACAGCAGCAGAATCTGCGCACACAGCTTGTTGGCAATGTCGTCGTCAACTTGGGAGCCCAGGAAGATGATCCGCTCGGCGAGCAAGCGCTCATAGACGGAGTCGACGAGGCTGAACCCGCTCCCGTTCGAACGCATGTCAGTCACGACTGGATACCTGCTTTCTCTTACGTCTTGGTACTGACGACATTAACCAAACCGCGCGGCCACGCAGTCCCTGACAGGGGCGCGTTCGCTCACAGCGTCACTCGGCGCTGTCGGCGTCCTTTTCGGCCTCGACGCTGCTGTCCTCGACACCCTCGGCCTGCTCGCCACCAGTCGGTCCGAAGTACTCCGTGGTGTCGACAACAGTGCCGTCGGTGTCGGTGACAGTGGCGGCATGCACCACAGCGGCGATGGTCAGCCCGCGGCGTACATCGGCGAACATCGCCGGCAGCTGGTTGTTCTGCTGCAGGATCTGGACCAGTTGCTGCGGCTCCATGCCGTACTGACGCGACATGAGCACCAAGCGCTCCGTGAGGTCGTTCTGACCCACCTGGATGCCGAGCTTGTCGGCCAGCGCATCGATCAGCAACTGGGTCTTGACGACCTTTTCCGCGTTGGTGCGGTTGTGGTCGTCGAATTCCTCACGGCTGCTGCCCTGTTCGGTCAACTGCTCGGCGAAGCGGTCCTCGTCGTGTTCGAAACCGTGGATCGCGCTGTGCAGGGTGTCGTCGATATGGGCCTGCACGATCTTCTCCGGCAGCGGCACCTCAGTCTGCTCCAGCAGCTCCTCGAGCGCCCTGTCGCGGATCTCCTCGGCCTGCTGCATGCTCTTGGCGCGCTTCACCTGATCGACGAGGCTGCTCTTGAGTTCCTCGAAAGTGTCGAATTCGCTTGCCAGCTGAGCGAATTCGTCATCGGGCTCGGGAAGCTCGCGCTCTTTGACCGACTTTACGGTCACGGTCACCTCGGCGTCCTTGTCGGCATGTTCGCCGGCGAGCAGCTTGGTGGTGAACACTTTGGACTCGCCTGCCTTGAGGCCAATGACGGCGTCGTCGAGACCGTTGATCAGTTGGCCGGAGCCGACCTCGTGCGACATCCCCTCGGTCTTGGCCTCCGGCACGTCCTCGCCGTCGACGGTGGCCGACAGGTCGATGGAGACGAAGTCGCCCTCCTGCGCCGCGCGATCGACACCGGTCAGGGTGCCGAACCGGGCCCGCAGCGACTGCAGCTCGGCGTCGACCTCCTCATCGGTGACCTCGATCGGGTCAACGGTGATCTTCAGCGCTTCCAGGTCGGGCAGCGTGATCTCCGGGCGGACATCCACCTCGGCGGTGAACACCAGCTCGTGGCCGTCCTCCAGCTTGGTGACCTCGATGTCGGGCTGGCCCAGCGGCTTGACGTCAGACGTCGTCACAGCCTCGCTGTAGCGGCTCGGCAACACTTCGTTGACAACCTGCTCCAGCACGGCGCCCCGACCGATGCGGGCCTCGAGCAGCTTGCGCGGCGCCTTGCCCGGACGGAAGCCTGGCAGCCGGACCTGCTTGGCAAGCTCCTTGAAAGCACGGTCGAAGTCTGGCTCCAGTTCGGTGAAGGGCACCTCCACATTGATGCGCACCCGCGTGGGGCTCAACTGCTCGACCGTGCTCTTCACTCTTGTCACTCCTAGATAGTTCTGTCGTACTGGCGGGCGAGTCGGGGTGACAGGATTTGAACCTGCGGCCTTCCGCTCCCAAAGCGGATGCGCTACCAAGCTGCGCTACACCCCGTCTGTTCGGCAGGCAAAAGCCGCGAACGGACCACGCGAGATACTACGGGCTCACCGGACAAAGCCTTCAATTGGATTTGATTCGGGGCGCACCGGTACAGTCTCCTGTGCTGCACACGCGGGCGTAGCTCAATGGTAGAGCCCTAGTCTTCCAAACTAGCTACGCGGGTTCGATTCCCGTCGCCCGCTCCCCTGGTCAGAGGGCGTTTTCGCCCTCTGACCTTTTTCTTCCCAGAGGCCTGCGCCCCTCGTGTGACTCTCCTGTCCCGGCCGGATATAAAATATATAGATTTTCTATGTATATAGTTGGCACGAATAACGCCCGAGCCGTACGGTGCTCGAATCGCCGCAAAGCCTCCACGCTAACCCTTTGTGATTGGGCAAAGCCTTTTCACCGTTCGCACGAGTCATACCCTCAGTGAGTCCAACCTCGTTGGCGATCAGCTCGCGCAGATCAGGCAAGCGCACACGTCGAAGTGCCGTAGGGCCGCGATCCACCGAAGAGCCGACGCAGCAATCCCGCACCAATGTGCCCACTCGCACGCCACTTCTCCGTATGCTATTGCCGGTCGCGGGTGAAAATTTCCAGTGGGGAGTGACATGCGTGTGAATGCGGGTTCCAAGTTCTTGGCCACTGCCGCCGTCGCCGGCGCCAGTGCCTTGGCGATCACCAGCGCCGCCTCAGTGCCGGAGGTCGACCAGCGGCATATGGCTCGATACGAGGTCAACCTGACCGCCCAACCAGCGCCCGGCGCACTCATTTCGCGAACACTGCTCAATCAAGTCGAAAACTTTCAGCTGCAGCTGCCATTCATCTTCGTCGGCACCATCGGCGGGAACACCGCCGCCGTGCTGGCCCCGCTGACCTTCGCCCAGGCGCTGGCAGACGGGACCCCCCCGCTGCAGTCCATCGGCATCGCGGGTTCGTCGGTCACCGGTGTCGTCAGTTACGCGTGGAACAATCTGGTCTCCACCGACGCGTTTCAGATCGTGCCGAGGACGCAGAACTCTTTGGCCAACATCGTGCTCGCCGGGATCAGGCTCGGGGAGGCAATCGTCATCCCGACCGACGGCATCTCCGGGATCATCAGCACGGCGGCAAACGGGCGACTCGACATCTTCAACGCCCTCAGCCAGCCCTTGCCGGCCGAGCCGGTGCCGCCCGGCAGCGATGAGGCCAGCACGATCCCGCCGACCAGCGAGTTGACCCTGCCCGAGGTCATCGGCGTCGAAGCAGTCAACGTCTTCTCCGCGACCATCCTGCAAGCGACGTCCTTCGCCCTGCTCGGTTGGATCGACGCACCGAACCAGTTCTACATGACCCTGGCGCAGACCGGCGATCCGGTCCAAGCGCTGACCAACGCCGGCGCACGCTTCGTCCAGGGATTCAGCGACGCGGGCAACATCGTCGGCATGGCGGTCGACACCGCGGTAAAGAACATCGAGGAGGCGGCCGGTCGCACCGATTTCACCCCAGCCGTCAGTTCGCAGGTAGCGGAGTCCTCGCCCGATCAGGAGTCACCGGCGGTGGAACTCAAAGCGGGAGCCAGCAAGGAGCCGGCCGGTCGCACCGATTTCACCCCGGCCGTCAGTTCACAGGTACCGGAGTCCACACCCGATCAGGATCCGTCGGCGGTCGAGTCCTCGCCCGATCAGGAGTCACCGGCAGTGGAACTCAAAGCGGGAGCCAGCAAGGAGCCGGATATCGAGGCCGATCGACGACCGCTGGTGCGCCCGTCGCTCAAGGCCGTGGTCGGATCACCAAGCCTGGCAATTCCGTCACTGGGTCAGGGGTCGCTGCCCTCGGTTGTCCGCCCCTCCCCGTCATCGCGGGCGCAGACGCCGTCGATCACCGCGCGGCTCAAGGACGTTACCGACAACATCTCCCACGCGGTGCGGGGTGGGATTCCCGGTGGCCCGGGCAAGGACTCGGATAAGACACGTTGAACCCGTCCTCGCCGAGCGAGTGTGCGTCAGCGGTAAAGAAGTGGCGTATTTTTCGCCATGGACGCCCGCGCTGCTTCGCTAGATGCTCCTTGCGGATCGCATCGACCACGCTCGGCGGCAACCCCAAGACCTGAAACGTCGACCGCTCCGCCGGTTTCTCCAATCGGTAACCGTCCTTGGTGACTGCGAACTTCGACCACGCCGACTGGCATCAGCGTCGAACCGCCACGGCCCGCGAGCGCGGCGAAGGTGTCGACTTCGGGGAAAGCATTGGACCCACATCGCGAGTCAGCACGGACCCTCTCGACAAACGCCGAACCCGAATCGCAATCCAACCGCAACAGACCCTAAGCCTCTGACGCTCGGTCTCAACAGGCAGCATCCGTACGATCGAAGCTCCAGCAGCGGCCGCATCGTCAGGAGGCTCGTGAACTACCACCCGCGTATCTCCGCCGACGGCTTCTGCGCCACGAAATTCAACAAGGTGCGCGAGGCTTTTGAGGCAAACTTCCGCGACCGCAACGAAATCGGCGCCGCAGTCGCCGTTTGGGTCGACGGCGATCTCGTCGTCAACCTCTGGGGCGGCACCGCCAACATCGACAGCCGACACCCCTGGCGCCGCAACACCCTCGCCAGCATTTTCTCCGGCTCAAAAGCGTTGACCAGCACGTGCATACACCTTCTCGCCGATCGCCGCGAACTGAACCTCGACGACCCCGTTGCCGACTACTGGCCAGAGTTCGCACAAGCCGGCAAACAGGACATCACCATCGCCATGGTGATGGGCCATCGCGCCGGCGTGATTGGCCCGCGCACCCGCCTCACACCCGGAGAGACGCTCGACTGGGACGCCGTCTGTGCGCACATCGCCAAGGCCGAACCCTGGTGGGAGCCCGGCACCGCACAGGGGTACCACATGGTCACCTTTGGCTTCATCCTCGGCGAGCTCGTCCGCCGCGTCACTGGGCGCAGCCTCGGCCAGTACCTCCGTACCGAGATCGCCGAGCCGCTCGGCATCGACGTCCACATCGGCCTCCCGAAAGCCCACCACCACCGCTGCGCCGTCATGGTCAACAAACCCCACATCCGCGATGTGCTGGCAGCCGGCCAAGCCCCCGGCCATCCGACCAGCATCAGCGAACATCCGATGGCCGCGTTCTCCGTCGCCATGGGCTTCGTCCCCGACGACGAACTCGGCTCCAACGACATCATCGCCTGGCGCACAGCCGAATTCCCCGCCACCAACGCGCACGTATCCGCAATCGGTCTCGCGACCTTCTACAACGCGCTCGCCCAAGGCAAGCTGCTCACATTCGAACACATGGAGAAATGCCGGATCTCGCAGGGCGGCTTCGACACCGACGTCGTCTTAGGCCCCCGCGTCGCCGACCACGGCTGGGGCCTGGGCTACATGCTCAACCAACGCGGCGTCAACGGTCCCAACAAGAAGACTTTCGGCCACGGCGGATCCGGCGGCAGCTTCGGCTTCGTCGACCTCGAACACCGCATCGGCTATGCCTACGTCATGAACAACTTCGACGCCACCAAGTGCAACGCCGACCCCCGCAGTGTCGCTCTGTCCGACGAGGTGTACTCCGCTCTCGGCGTAATCTGACAGACTTTCGCGCACCCGTTTTCGTCGTTTCCGGTCGGTACCCTGGACGCCATGAACAGCGTCCTGCTGGTACTCATCGTCCTCGTCATCGCCGCGATAGCGTTCACCCTCTTCAGCTCCTCGAAAGCGGCAGGACGGCGCACCGAGGAATCCCTCGCCGACGCCAAGGCCGACGCGCGTCGCCTCATCGAGCGGCTCGGCGGCCAGGTGCTGAACCTAACCGGCACCGACGACGCGTCGAAGCAAGCGCTCGCCGATGCGTCAGAGCGCTACACCGCCGCGTCCTCGCAGATCGACCAGGCAACCACGGCCAAGCAAGCCGCGCTTGCCAAGGAGAGCGCGATCGAGGGCCTCTATTACGTGCGCGCCGCGCGAACCGCGATGGGCATAGATCCGGGCCCCGAGCTGGAGACCCTGGCCGGTCAGCGGTCGGCGGGCGCAGTCACCGAGGACCGCACGATCAACTTCGAGGGCCGCCAGCTCGAGGCCTCCCCCACCCCCTCGCAGCGCACCCCGAACTACTACCCGGGCGGCCGCGTGGCCGGCCGGCCCGTGCCTGCCGGGTGGTATTCCGAGCCGTGGTGGAAGACCGCGCTGGTGGCCGGCGCTTGGGGCGTGGGGTCGGTCCTGCTGTTCGACTCGTTGTTCGGCGGCATGCACGGGGTGAACTACGGTGCGCAGGGCTTTGAGAACGGCTACGGGGACGGCTACTCCGACGGATTCGCCGCGGGCCAGGACACCGGTGGGTATGACGCCGGTGGCCAGGACACCGGCGGCTACGACGGCAGCTCCGACCCCGGCGACTGGGGCGGCACCGACGCCGGCGGCTGGGATAGCGGCGGGTTCGACGGCGGCGGCTGGGACAGCGGCGGATTCGATTTTGGGGGCGGCGACTTCTGAGCTGTCAGAACCGGCTGTCCAGCCGCGCTGAAACCCCGGCCTCCTGCAGGTCGAGCCGCTCCAGCATGGCCCGCACCGCTTCGTCCTCGATGCGTCCGGCGTCCCGCTCGGCGATCAGCGCGCTCCGCTGTGCTGCGAGCAGTTTGCGGTAGAGCGCGGCGAACACTTCGGCCTGTTGGGTGTGGGCCTCCGGACCGGGCATTTCGTCGGCGTCCTGGGAATGGCGCGCGATGATATTGCCGATCTCGTCCAGCACGCGGGGATCCATGGGTACAGGAGGGTTCTCGCGGAAGTCCGCGAGCACGTCGTCGGCGACGGCGTGTACCACCAGCTCGGCCTTGAGTTCCTCTTCCCGGTCGACCTCGAGGTCGTCGCAGAACCGCGACAGATGCAGCCGTTGGATCAGCAGAGGCAATGACCACCCCTGGATCAACAGCGTGCCGACACTGACGACGAACGCTATGGCCTGAATGGTGGCCCGCTCCGGGAACGGTTCGCCGGTGGCCGTAGTCGCGGGGATCGCGGCAGCCGCGGCCAACGTGACCACTCCGCGCATGCCGGTCCAGGACACCACGACGCTCTCCCGCCAGGACAGCGGCCTGCGGTCGACGCGCGAGCGCCACTTGCCCATCCGGCTGCGCCGTGGGCTCGTACCCGGTGCGCGGCGCCCGACCTGTTCGAGAACCGGCCCACTCAACCGGTTCTCGACGTGCCGAAACAACTTGTTGCGGCCGAACATGATGAACACCGACAGTGGCCGGATCACCAGGACGATCAGCAGCACGATCGCCGACGCGATGCCGACCTCCACCAGTGATTCGTGCGCGTCGTTGAGGTGCACCAGCACAAATCGCAGGTGCAGGCCGATGTAGGCGAAGACGAACGCCTCCAGCAGCACGTCGACCGAGTTCCACACGTACCGTTCCTGCAATCGGGTCTGATAGCCGGCACCGAGCGAACCGTGGCCGACTACGAATCCGGCCACGACAACCGCCAGTACGCCGGAGGCGTGCAGTTCCTCGGCCGCGATGTACGCCGCGAACGGCACCACCAGGCCCTGGACCGTCTCCAGGCCCGGGTTGGCCAGCCGGCGTCGGATCCACAACGTCACGTAGCCCATCAGGGCACCCACCAGCGGACCCACCACTGCGCTGAAGGCGAACAGCAGGAACGGGTCTTCGATGAACGTGTGGGTTCCCGCGACCTGGGCGACCGCGATGGTGAACAAGGTCAGAGCCGCGGCATCGTTGATCAGGCTCTCGCCGGTCAGGATCGCCATGACCCGTTTCGGCAGGCCCAGCTTGCGGCCCACCGCAACCGCGGTGACCGCGTCCGGGGGCGCCACGATCGCCCCGAGGATCAGAGCCAGCCCAAAGGTCAGCGGCACCAACACCAACCACGACGACACCGCAGCCACGGTGAACGCTGTCACCACCACCAAACCGACTCCGAGACCCAGGATCGGCCGGATATTGCGCAGGAATGTCGGAAACGAGAATCCGAGCGCCGCCGAGTACAGCAGCGGCGGCAGCACCACGGTCAGCAGGATGTGTGAATCGAGTTCAGGGGGCTCGAAATCCGGGAAAAAGGACACCGCGATGCCGACGACCACGATGATCAGGGCAGGTTCCAGTCCGCGCCGGTGAGCGATAGCTGTGACAACGATGGCTCCGACGACGACGAGGATCAATTCCACCCGTCGATTGTCCCGGGGCGGACGCGTTGACGCGGCGCTACTTCTGGCAGGAGGGACACCAGAAGAGGTTGCGACCCTCCAATTCGGCGGTACGCACCGTCGTTCCGCACACGCGGCACGCGTCTCCCGCCCGCCGGTAGACGTAGGTGCGGGGGCGACCGGGTCCGTATGCCGGGGCACCGTGGTCGTCCTCGGGCCGGATCACGACGATCTTGCCGCGACGCACACCGACCTTCATCAGCGCCACCAGGTCGGTCCACATGTCGGCGAATTCGTCCTGCCCGAGGTGAATGCCGAGCCGGTACGGGTCGATGCGGTGACGGAACAGCAGCTCACTTCGGTACACGTTGCCCACGCCGGCGATCACCGACTGATCCATCAGCAACGCACCAATTGGTCGGCGCGACCTGGCGATCCGCTTCCAGGCGAGTTCCGGATCGGCATCTGCGCGCAGCGGGTCCGGGCCGAGCTTCGCGACGACGTCAACGGTCTCGGGTTCGCCGATCACCTCACACACGGTCGGGCCGCGCAGGTCGGTGCCGTATTCCGCACCGATCATGCGCATCCGCACCTGCCCCACCGGCAGCGGCAACGGCACCGGTGTTTCCGTGAACGTTCCGTACAACCCCAGGTGGATATGGACGACGCGACCACCGTCGTAATGGTGGAACAAGTGCTTGCCCCACGCCTCGGATCTGCGTAGCACCCGTCCACTGACGTCGGCGGCGCCGTCGGCGAACCGGCCCTGTGGGCTGGACACGAGGACGGGCGCCCGGCCGAAGCGACGCTGATGTAGCCGGGCCAGCCGGTGCAGGGTGTGCCCTTCTGGCATGGCTCAGGCGGGAACGCTCGGGACCGGCGACGCGACGTGGTCCTTGTCCGCGGCGATATAGAACGCCAGATGGTCGTCGGCACCGAGGTACACGCGCATGCCGGTAACCCTAACCGGCTCTGAGTCAGCCGCAGTGAACCGGTCGCGCGAACTGACCAGGCCGGTGTACAGCGGGGGTTCACGTGCTATTCGCGCGTCGGCCACCTAAGTCGGTATTCGAATCTGACGGCTGTGCCGTCGGTGCTTTCATCGATTTCGATCTCCCGCTCAAGCTCGTACGGGATGGGGACGGCTCCATCACCGTAGGAAAGGCAGCCATGCCATTCCAGTTGGGCCGCCAAATGGCGCAGCTCGGCTGCCGCTTCCAAACGGTTCATCGCTCGGTATTGCTCATGAAGTTTTACATGTGACATCGGTGCGGCTCCTTCGGTCAGTCGCGGGTGAGCCGACGGTGGGTGATGCGATGGGGGCGGGCGGCTTCGGCGCCGAGTCTGGCGATTTTGTTCTGTTCGTAGCCGGCAAAGTTCCCTTCGAACCAATACCATTGCGAGGGAGCCGTTTCGGTGCCTTCCCAGGCCAGGATATGGGTGGCGACGCGGTCGAGGAACCAGCGGTCGTGGGCGGTGACGACGACGCAGCCGGGGAAGTCGATGATCGCGTTCTCCAGGGAGGCAAGGGTTTCGGTGTCCAGATCGTTGGTGGGCTCGTCGAGCAATAGCACGTTGCCGCCCTGCTTGAGGGTTAGGGCGAGGTTGAGCCGGTTGCGTTCCCCGCCGGAGAACAGCCGCGCAGGCTTTTGCTGATCGGGGCCCTTGAACCCGAACGCGGCTATGTAGGCGCGCGAGGGCACCTCCACCGACCCGATGTGCAGCAGATCGTCACCGCCGGAGACCACTTCCCAAGCGGTGCGGTCGGGATCGATATAGGCGCGGTTCTGGTCAACATAGGAGATGCGCGCCGTTTCGCCGATGCGGATGGTGCCGGTGTCGGGTTCCTCGTTTCCGGTGAGCATCTGAAACAAGGTGGTTTTGCCCACCCCGTTGGGGCCTATGATGCCGACAATTCCGTTGCGCGGCAACGAGAACGACAAGTCACTAAATAGTTCGCGCTCCGCGAACGCCTTGCTCACGTGCTCGACCTCGATAACCAAGCTACCCAGTCGTGGGCCCGGCGGTATGTGGATCTCGTCGAAGTCCAGCCGGCGGGTGTTGGCCGCATCGGCTGCCATTTCGTCGTAGCGGCGCAGCCGCGCGCTGCTTTTGGCTTGGCGTGCTTTGGCTCCCGACCGTACCCAGTCCAGTTCGCGTTGTAGCCGGCGCAGACGCTTGGCGTCCTTGCGGCCTTCCACCTGAAGACGTGCCGCCTTGGTATCCAGGTAGGTGGCGTAGTTGCCCTGATAGGGGTAGACGCGGCCGCGGTCGAGCTCGAGGATCCAGCCTGCGACATTGTCGAGGAAGTAACGGTCGTGCGTGACAGCGACCACGGTGCCCGGATAGCCGGCGAGGTGGGCTTCGAGCCATTGCACACTTTCGGCATCCAGATGGTTGGTCGGCTCATCAAGAAGCAGCAAGTCCGGCTGCGCTAACAGCAACCGGCACAACGCGACCCGGCGGCGTTCCCCGCCGGACAGTTCTCGCACGTCGGCATCGGCGGGCGGGCAGCACAACGCATCCATGGCCTGCTCCAGCCGCGCGTCGAGATCCCAGGCGTTGCGATGGTCCAATTGCTCCTGCAGTGAACCCATTTCGGCCATCAGCTCGTCGCTGTAATTATCGGCCAGACCCGCGGTGATCTCGGCGTAGCGGGTCAGCAACGCCTCGGTGTCGGCGACACCGGCGCGGACGTTGCCCAGCACGGTCTGGCTCTCATCGAGAACCGGCTCCTGCGGTAACAGCCCGACAGAAACGCCCGGGGCCGACCGCGCATCACCGTTCGATGGCTGTTCCAGTCCGGCCATCACCCGCAGCAGCGTCGATTTCCCGGCACCGTTGGGACCGAGGACGCCGATCTTGGCGCCCGGCAAGAACGACAGTGTGACGTCATCGAGGATGGCTTTGTCGCCACGTACCACACGCGCGCGGTTCAGCTGATAAATCCACTGCACGATGCCCTCCCTGCAGCTGTCGTTCGTCTGCAGGGACCATCGGCGAAACCCACTGTCGGGCCGCGGTTGGAGGCGGGTCCCACCGCCATGTCTGCATCGAGCCTAGCCCAGCCAGCCGCCGCGCTGCTAGTGTGAAAACCAGCCGCGGTACCCCGGTTTCGTGGTCGGCGATGAAGCTCCGCCACCGTTCGCGCCATCCGGCGCTGATGGCTTCTACCTTGCATGAATGTTCCGTTGCGAGACCATGTCTCGTGAGGCGAGGGAGAAGCCATGGACACTCGCAGTACCCCCGATATCGAGGTCGTCAAGGACGCCGAACGCACGCTGCACCGGGAAAAGTGGCGGGTCTGCGAGGAACGCGCCGCGGCGCGCCTGGCGCAGACATCGGCGGTGCGGTGGACCCGGCTGTTCCCGGAAAGTGCGGTCATCCAGGTGGTTGCCGTTGACGGTGTCGTGGTGGGCCGCGTCCGGCGCAACGGCAGCCGATGGATCGCGACCGGCACCGGGCAGCGAGGCCCGGTCGCCGATTGCGGCACCTTCCACGCCGCCGTCGTGGCATTGGCCTGCGAAGCGTCATCGTGGTGATCCGCATCGAATCGCGCTTGCCGACCCCACATGCGGTGCGTGGTGTCCGATGCCAAGTATCAGTAGCCGTCGGGGGCATGATCCGTATCGGATTCGTGCTAACCCTCGATCCACTGATGAACTGGCTGGTCGTGGGGTGTCGGAATGAGGAAAGTGCCTCTTGAGCTGGGAGGATTGGTGTTCTCTACGCATCAATCAGACCAGTTCAGAAAGGCACTTCCGGTGAAAGTGTCCCACAGGTTCACTGCGTCCTCGGCAGTCTTCGATGATGAGCGTCTGGTGTCGTGCGCGGGGCTGGTTCCGGTGATGACGTTGGCTGCTCAGACGGGACTGCCGAAACTGTTGGCTGACAAGGTGCATATCGCG
>NZ_KB908255.1:379860-537369 GCF_000382405.1 Mycobacterium sp. 141 | reverse complement strand
CCGTGGCCATTCCAGACGGGCCACTCCGTCAAGCCTCCGTGGCCATTCCAGACGGGCCACTCCGTCAAGCCTCCGTGGCCAAAGGCGACGTTGCCACCTCCGTGCCATCCGCAAGTGTCGAGATATCGAAATCCGCGAACACCGCAGGCGCCACATCGACGAGTTCACGCAGGCAGGCGATGGCGAGCCGGCGGATCTCCAGATCCGCGTGCTCACTGGCCCGCATCGCGATGAAATGCCGCCAGGCCCGGTAGTTGCCGGTGACCACGATGCGGGTTTCGGTCGCATTGGGCAGCACGGCGCGCGCGGCTTGCCGGGCCTGCTTGCGGCGTAGGACCGCATTGGGCTGGTCGGCGAATTTGGCCTCCAGCCGGTTCAGCAGCTCGATGTAGGCAACCCGGCTGGCGTCGGCGGCCGCGGTGAAGATCTCCACCAGTTCGGCGTCGTCCTCCACGCCGGGTGGGATGACCACCTCGGCGTCGTGTTCGGGGACGTACCGCTGCGAGAGCTGCGAGTAGGAGAAGTGCCGGTGTCGGACCAGTTCGTGAGTGCAGGATCGGGAGATCCCGGTGATGTAGAAGGACACCGACGCGTGCTCCAGCACCGAGAAGTGGCCGACGTCGATGATGTGCCCGATATAGGCCTCATTGGTGGCCGTCTTCGGATTGGGTTTTGACCAGCTCTGATAGCAGGCCCGGCCGGCGAACTCGGTGAGCGCCTGACCACCCTCGGCCTCGGTCTGCCACGGCACGTCCGGCGGCACCAGGAACTCGGTCTTGGCGATCAGTTGCACGCACAGCGGGGCGGTTTCGGCCACCCGATCACCCTACTGTCGCCACTTCGAAAGGCTCGTAAATGCTCGGTGCGGTGGCGCCGGCTCTGACCGCCCGGGCAAAAGCAGGGGCGCCGATCTGCCCGCATTGATCGACGCAACGTTTGCTCGCTGGCGGCCGGTTCGTGACGCCTCCCTACAATTGGCGGATGCCTGGAGCCGAGTTCGCCCGTCAGCAGTACGCCGGCTTACCGTGCTGATCGGCGTCGCGGCAGCACTGCTGGCCTGCGTGGGTTATGGGACAGCGTCGGTCCTGCAGTCCTACGCCGCGAGCAGATCCGGATCAGGCCACGCCGACACCACAGACGGTGGACCTACGCTGCGATCGACGATCACCGCCATGCTCGCACCGATCTTCATCGCGGGAATGGCTCTTGATTTGCTCGGCTTCGTGGGCAGCCTGATCTCGGCCCGCCTGATCCCACTGTTCTTGTCCCAGACCATCATCAGCGCCAACCTGGTCGTCACCGCAATTCTCAGCATCTTCGTGCTGCACGTGCGGCTGCACCGGCGCGACTGGATCGCCATCGCCATAGTGCTTGTGGCCCTGTGCATCCTGGGCGCCTCCGCCGGCCATCTGGGCGAAGGAGATCCGGGGGACGCCATGCACTGGGGTGTGCTCGTGGTGTCCGCCGTCATCCTGGCGGCAGGTGCCGCTCTGGTCCGGTTGCTCGGTCGCAATGCGGCAGTACCCGCCGGTCTCATCGCGGGCGTGCTCTACGGGGCGATGGCCGTCGCGGTGCGGGTGGTCCACGGGCTGGAGCCGCTACACATCCGGGTACTGCTGGCCGACCCGGCTTTGTGGGCGATTATCGTCGCCGGTCTCGGTGGCTTCTATCTGTTCACCGTTGCGCTGCAAGTCGGTTCGGTCAACGGTGTCGCCGCCGCTCTGGTGGTCGGCGAGACCGTGGTGCCGGGCGTCGTCGGCGTGCTCGTGCTGGGCGATACCGCACGGCCAGGTTACGGCTGGCTGGTGGCACTCGCGTTTGCTGCGGCTGTGATCGGCGCTGTCGCCGTTGCGGTCTTCGGCGCGGCTGAGTACGAGCGGACGACGTCTGCTGCAGAGAGCGGCTAAGGAGAGCTCCGAACGGCAACCCGCGCTCACCTGCGCCGATGCGAGTACGGCATGTGCCGTCGAAACCATATCCCCCGATCGGTGGACCAGCAGTTCATCCCGTAGCAGTCCGATCGGCGGACAGACTCAGGGCTGTCGATGAGGGAAGCTTGACGGGATCGAACGCACCGATAGAAAAGGAACCAAATGAGCTATCACGTCATGGATCTGGTGTGCGAGCGGGCCAACGAACGCGACTGGGAATTGATCTTCGACAGTGGGCCGAACGGTGACTTGCGCACCATCGTGTGGGAACACCGGTGCCTTGACAGTGCCGGACAGCCGCTCGAGTTGGAGATCACGTTCAACGTCGACGGCCGGATCGTCCAGACCGAGAAGCGCCTGGACGGCCAGTGGCACCAGCGGACGACGCCAATTATCGAGTTCGCGTCGACCGAGATCCACTTGGAGACATTGAGCATGATCTGACCCAGCCACCGATCACTCGAAATCGACGAGAATGTCGCTGATCCGCTCGGGCGGCAACGTTTTCGTCAATCTCGGCGCACCTTCTGGCGCGACCCCCAGATAGCCGGGTTCGCCGACCACTGGCAGGCTGACCGACTACCGAGCCAGCACCTGCATATCGGGTGCGAGCACATCGGTCAGCTGTGACCACGGCACCGTGACGATGGGCAGCCCGTGGGCGAATTGGTAATCCTCGAAATGAATTTCCAATCCGTCCGCGGTGGGGATCCAATTGTGGAAGTTATCCGCGACCGGCGCGTTGCCCGGTTCGTCTGCCATCGGCTTACTTCCGCCATACACCGTCGGAAAGAGCAGTTTCGTCTGCTCGGAGAGCCGGTTCAATCCCGCCTGCGAGTCGGTGAAGAGGTTGTCGAGGGTTATGGGACGGGCGTTGCGACTGTCGATGACGATGGTGGTGACGTAGTCCAACGGATGTGCAGCATGCTGGTGGAAGTACATCCCGGTCAACACCTGCGAGATCGCCGTCGGCCGAAAGCTCACCGCGGGTTTGGTTTCGAACGTCGCGTCATCGTGGATGACCTCGTCGCGATCGAGCATGCCCCCCATGGTCTTCCCGGACGCCACGCTTGCCGCGTTGAATGCCGCCGCCACCGCGCCATCTCCCCCGGACAACTGCCCAACGTCGATTTTCCAACCGTCGCCGGGGTCGACGGACGTCGACGAGACCGTGTAGGTCGCGCCGTTACTGGTCCCGGCGTCGGCGACCGCAGTTCCGGTCCCGCCGAAGGCGGTCATCAACACAACAGCGAAGGCAACAACGATCCCCCTGCTCGACATCGTTCGATTATTGTCCGAGCCAGAGGATTCCTCACACATAACGAACCGGAACGGTGATCACTACCCGGTAAGATTGCGACGCAATGCCGTGACCAGATCCCCACGTTGTCCAACTGTCACATCGTCGGCCCCGAGCCATGACGCCATCGTCCGCAACTCTCCCGCCAACGCGTGTGCCACCCGCGACCGGTCCTGCCCGTCTTCCGTGAACGCTCCCACAACATGCAGGGCACCGTCGGTCCGCTTGAGATCCGCCCGCCCTACCAGTTGCCCATCGAGCAGAAAAGGCCATACGTAGTAACCGAATTGGCGTTTGGGGGCCGGCGTGTAGATTTCGATGCGGTAGTGAAAGTCGAACAACCGCTCGACGCGGGGCCGGAAGAAGATCAACGGATCGAAGGGACACAGCAGCGCCGTGCCCCGGCCTCGTCGTGGCACGATCTGCCCCGCCCGCAAGAAGGCCGCCCCGCTCCATCCCTCCACATCGACGGGCTCCAGTTCCCCGTCGGCCACGAGCTTGGCGATGACCGGCCTTACCTGCTTGGCACCCAACCGGAAATAGTCCCTGATGTCGGCTTCCGTGCCGATGCCGAGCGCAGTCGCCGCACGCAGTGTCAGCTCCCGGATCGCCTCGTCGTCATCAACCTCGCGAGATACCACCTCAGGTGGCAACACATTCTCGGTGAGGTCGTAGTGGCGGGCGAACCCGACGCGCGTCGCCGTCGTGAATACCCCCGAGGCGAACAGTGCCTCGGCCACCCATTTGGTGTCACTGCGTCCCCACCACGGACCCTTGGGCCCGCGCGGCTCGGCCTGTAGGTGGGCCTCGATCTGCCCGGCCGTGGACGGACCCAACTCGGCTACGGCCGCCACGATGTCGTCGGCGAGTTTGGCGTTCTTCCGCACGATCTCGGTTCCCCATCTGCCGTGGGTGTATCCGCGCATCCGCCACCGCAGCAACGGCCAGTCGTCCACGGCCATCAGAGCGGCCTCGTGCGCCCAGTACTCCACCAATAGCCGCGGGGAGCGAGCCGAATGCGACCATGCGGCACGGTCGACGATCTGCCTGTCATACGGGCCGAGCCGGCTGAACACCGGTGCATAGTGCGCGCGTACCGTGACCGACACCGAGTCCAGCTGCAGCACTTGAATCCGGGAGAGCAAGCTACGCAGATGTGCGCGCGTGACCGCGCCACGAGGTTTGGGTTCATGCAGCCCCTGCGCCGCGACGGCGATGCGGCGGGCCTGCGCGGTGGTAAGAGTGGCCACCTCACCATCGTTCCCCAAGCCACCGACAGAAATCCGTGCACGCATGAAATGCGCCCAACGGCCACGACACGGCGCGACAGAGCCGCAGCGCTCACCGTCGATAACTGCAGAACCGGTACCGTAGGCCCGAACTACTGGTCAGCCACTCTCCCACCGTGCACGCCCACGTGTCGTCGAGCGGTGGCGCCAGCGCGTCACCATCGGCGGGTGCCAAGTCGACGTCGATCTGGGTGACCTCGCATCGGTCGGCCAACGGCAGCGTCATCGCGTAGATCTGGGCGCCGCCGATGACCCAGCCCTCGATGTTCTCCGGTAACGCCGCCACCACATCGGCCCCGTCGGCGACGAATCCGGCATCGCGGGTGATCACGACATTGCGCCTGCCGGGTAACGGGCGCACCTTCGCCGGCAGCGATTCCCAGGTCAACCGACCCATCAGCACGGTCTGACCCATGGTGAGTTCTTTGAACCGGGCCTGGTCCTCGGGCAGTCGCCAGGGGATGCCGTTGTCACGACCGATGATGCCGGTGCGCGACTGCGCCCAGATCAGCCCAAGGCTCCCCATCACTGTTCGGTCCTGCAAGCAGACCTCATACCGCGACGGGGGCCTTGATCGCCGGATGCGGGTCGTAGTTCAGGATCGCGATGTCTTCGTAGGTGTAATCGAAGATCGAATCACGGGGCGCCAGAACCAGTTCCGGGTATGGACGGGGTTCGCGGCTCAGCTGCAACGAGACCTGTTCGACATGGTTGTCGTAGATGTGGCAGTCCCCGCCGGTCCAGACGAACTCACCGACGCCCAGCCCGGCCTGCGCGGCCATCATGTGGGTCAGCAGCGCGTAGCTGGCGATGTTGAACGGCACCCCGAGGAACAGGTCTGCACTGCGCTGGTACAGCTGGCAACTCAGCTTGCCGTCCGCGACGTAGAACTGGAAGAACGCGTGGCAGGGTGGCAGGGCCATCTGAGGGATCTCGCCGACGTTCCATGCCGAGACGATGTTGCGCCGGGAGTCCGGATCCTGCTTGAGCAGCTCCAGGGAGTTGCTGATCTGATCGATGTGTTCACCCGACGGCGCGGGCCATGACCGCCACTGCACACCGTAGATGGGGCCGAGATCGCCTGTGTCAGAAGCCCATTCATTCCAAATGGTGACACCGTGTTCCTGCAGCCAGCGTATGTTGGAGTCCCCGCGCAGAAACCACAGCAGCTCGTAGACGACTGACTTGGTATGCACCTTCTTGGTGGTGATCAGTGGAAATCCCGCGGCAAGGTCGTACCGCATCTGGTGTCCGAACAGGCTACGGGTACCGGTGCCGGTGCGGTCGGACTTCGGCGTTCCGGTCTGCAGCACCTGCCGCAGCAGATCCTCGTACGGCGTCGCGATAGACACGCACTCAGCTTACGGGGAGCGGTCAGGGGTAGAACGGAAGCCATGCCGACGATCAAGGACACCATAACCACGCCCGACGGCACCTGCGCCGTGACACTCGCAACCCCGGAGGGCCATGGCCCCTGGCCGGGCGTCGTCATGTATCCCGACGCCGGCGGAGCGCGGGCGACGTTCGACGAGATGGCCGCGAAGTTGGCCGGCTACGGCTACGTCGTGCTGGTGCCGGATGTGTACTACCGCGGCGCAGGCTGGAAACCGTTCGACATGGCGACGGTGTTCAGCGACGCCAAGGAGCGCGGCCGGCTGTTCTCGATGATGAAGAAAGTGACCCCGGATGTCATGGCGGCCGATGCGGCAGCGTTCTTCGACTATCTGGAAAGCCGCCCGGAGGTCACCGCGTCGAAGTTCGGCACCACCGGCTACTGCATGGGTGGCCGGACGTCATTGGTGGTGGCCGGCCGGGTACCTGATCGCGTCGCGGCGGCCATGTCTTTCCACGGCGGCGGGCTGGCCTCCGATGACCCCGGCAGCCCTCATCTGCTGGCCGACAAGATCCAAGCTGCGGTATACATCGGCGCCGCAGCGGGCGACGCGTCGTTCACGCCCGAACAGGCTGAAACACTGAACAAGGCACTGACCGCCGCGGGCGTCGAGCACATCATCGAAACCTACGCCGGTGCACACGGATTCGCGGTAGCCGACAATGCGCCCTACAACCAGGCTGCCGATGAGCAGCACTGGGAAGCCATGGAGAGCTTCTTCGGCTCGCGGCTCGGCTGACCTGCCGCGTGGCGCGGTCACGCGCCGTCCAGACACCTGCCACTACTGATCGTCGCGGTGCAGGAACATCCTGACCGCCCGGAGCACACCACGGCCGGCATATACGCCCGCGGCCACCGACACGATGATCATGGCGATGAACATCGTCAGCCAGTTGGCCCTGCTGTGGCTCACGTTCCACCAGACGATGGTGAACAGCACCGCGCAGACGAACACGACGATGTCACGCCAGTTGCCGCCGTAGGACATCGCCGCTTCACGAATCTCACGACTTCGCTCCCCCGCCGTGATCAGCTCGCCGATCCGCTCATCGATGCTGGCCTTGAGTCGCGTCCGCAATTCGGCGTCCTCGGCCGGAAGCCGTTCCAACAGGTCCATGTCCTTGGCGATGAGCCCACGTACGTCCGGTGGCTTCAGGTTGCCGGCGATCAGGCCGAGCATGGCGCCCCCGGCGATCGGAGCGGCGCCAAGAGCTAGTTCGGCAATCCCCGGCATCCCTGTCCTCCGTCACATGGTCCCGCTACGAAATGGCTGAAGTCTTGTCGAAAATACTGGCAGGTGCGTCAATTCATGAGCTGCGCGGCAACTGTCGCACCGAGCTCCCAGCACGCCTCCAGATCGGATTTACTCGGCTTGCCGGACACCACGACGTCCGCTGCGGCCTTCACCCAGCCCAACCCCGTCGTGATATTGACGACTGCCCGCTCAGCACCCTCGGTGCCCTCGTTGCCGTGCAGGTACAGGCCGTACGGTCGGCCGCGTGTCGCATCCAGACACGGGTAATAACAGACATCGAAGGCGTGATTAATAGCGTTAAACTACGGTTTTATGAGTCGCCAGTCAAGCACCGCGATGACCAGCACCGACACTCTCCGTGCGGTCATCTATGCGCGCGTGTCCGCCGATCGGGCCGGAGGCCGGTCGGTCGAGGAGCAGGAACGCGAGTGCCGCGCCGAGTGCCAGCGCCAAGGCTGGCCGGTCGCAGCAGTGCTCACCGACAACGACGTGTCGGCCAGCCGCTTCGCCACCAAGACCCGGCCCGAGTATGCCCGGCTGCGTGACCTCCTCGAACCCGGCGATGTGCTGGTCACCTGGGAGGCCAGCCGCGCGCAGCGCGACCTCGCCCGCTATGTGGAGCTGCGTGACCTGTGCGCCGAGCGCGGCGTGTGGTGGTCGTATTCCGGTCGCCTGTTTGACCTCACTGACGGCGACGACCGTTTCGCCACCGGCCTGGACGCGCTGCTGGCCGAGAAGGAGGCCGAGCAGACCCGCGTTCGCATCCTGCGGGCGCACCGCGCCAACCTCGCCGACGGCAAGCCGCACGGTCGAGTCCCGTATGGCTACAAGATCGTGCGTGACCCCGAGACCGGCAAGGCCACCGGGCGCGAACCCGACCCGGCCCGCGCTCCCCTGGTCGCCGAGGCGGCACGCCGCGTGCTCGACGGTCACAGCCTGGAATCGACGGTGCGGTGGATCGCGTCGAAGGACCCTGCACCCAAGTGGAACGCTGCCAAGCTGCGCCGCATCCTGGTCAACCCGACCACCGCTGGGTACCGCACCAACAGCCAGAAGGTCGGCGGCAAGCGCGGCCCGCAGGTGATCCACGGTAAAGGCACCTGGGAGCCGATCATCGGCCCCGACCAGCACGACGACCTGGTGGCGCTGTTCGCCGCTCGCAAGTCGGGCCCGCGCGGGCCGGAGCCGCGAAACCTGCTATCTGGCATCCTCACCTGCGGCGTGTGCGGGCTGCCGATGTGGCGCGGCAAGGGCGGGCGCAAGAAGGACGGCAGCCACTATTCCGTCTACGCCTGCCGCAGCCACTGCGTTGGGCGCAATCTCGAAACTGTCGATGATGTGGTCCTCGCCGTGGTCGAGGGCATCCTGACCACGCCGGAGGCGTTGGCCGCACTCGCTGCACCACCCGCCGAACCCGACTCGACCGCCAGGGCTGACCTCGAAGAACTCAAGCGCCAATTGCAGGCGGTCGAGGACCAGATGGCCGACAACAAGATGCCCGCCGACGCAGGCGCACGGGTCGCAACGCGCCTGGCCGAGCGGATCTCCGCTGCCGAGGCTGCCGCCGCACCCGTCTACGTCGACCCGACGGTGCGCGAGATCGCCACTGCTGCTGACCCGTTGGCTGCGTGGAAAGGCTTGCCGCTGGTCCGCAAGCGCGAGTTCATCCGTGCGGTGATGACCGTCAAGGTGGAGCGCGTCGGGCGTGGTCGCTGGCACGCCAAGGAGGAGGGCATCAGCGTCACGCCACGTGGTGCGGGTTGCTGAAAACTGTTGCACTAACCCGACTTTGACGGGTTTCAAGACACGCCGGCGATTAGCGCCGGACACCGTTGCGCGGCTATAGTCAACCTTGACCCCCGGCGATGAGCAGGCCCTGCAGGAGCCGGAGGGCACCAAAACGTCGGCCTCGGATGGGCTTGGCGGGCGGTACGCATGGCTACGTTGGGCACCGGCAACGGTGCCCGCGCACGATAACCAGAGGGATGCGCAGGGCGGCCCGGCTCAGGGATTCGTGCGGAACCACACCGAGCACTCGGAGTTCCGCACGATGTCCACTGCATCCACCGCCACCCTGAGCCCGCCGTCGACCAACCGGCGCTTGGGCACCGATGAAGTTGCCGCTGTTCTGGGCTATGCCCAGACCGCCACCGTCCTCAGGTTAATCCGCGAGGAGAACCTACCCGCCGTCCGGTTCAACCGCCGGTACTACATCAACGAGGCCGACCTTCACGCATGGATGGCCGAGCGTGGCCTGATCGCCGCGACCGCCGCACTGCCCGCTGAGACCGCCGCCAGCGACGCGGTGACTGTCGATCCCGCGTGGGTTGCCGCCCAGGTCGCCAAGTTCGATGCCGACGCGCTGCGGCGGGCTGGGGAGCTGCTGTTGGCGTTGTCGCGCGACGCCGAGACCGCCACCACGAGTGGTACCCGGTGATCCCGGAAACGCTGGGCCGCTGTGTGAATATCGGCGCCAATTCTTTGTAATCCGTTGGCGCAGAAGCCCGTTCAAGTCGGGATAGTCCACCGCGTTGGGCGGGCGTTTGCACCCCCGTTTGCAAGGCTTACTCATACCCGAAAGGAGGCCCACCATGGCCGACACCGCTCCCACCGAGGGCGACCGGTTCCTGAGCTTGCGTGCCGCAGGCGAGCGGGTCGGGTTGTCCTACTGGTCAATTCGCGGGCGGGTCCGCGAGGGCCTGTTGCCTGCCTACAGGACCGGGCCGAACTCTGCGCTGCGGGTCAAGGCCAGCGATGTCGACGCGCTGCTGAAACCCGTTGTGCCCCATCGCGAGTGAGTGACCGAGAAACAGCGATGCCGCCCGGCGCGTCATTTTGGCCTCAGACGCCATGCCGGGCGGCATTGCCACCAACCGAAGTGTGCAAGACCCCGACGAAAGGACCGCACGTTGAACCCCCGGAAAGGGAACATCATGGAGTCTACCGCCAAAGGCGGTAATGCCGCTGAGGTCGACCGCGCCCGCGCCCTCACCGCGGTGCTCGGCGACGTGCCCAAGCCTGATGACCACGGCGGTGTGCGTGAGTACCTGGGCGCGCTGGCGGGCCTGGGCTGCGCGCCGCTGCTGGTGTATCCGGCCAGCAAGAAGCCCGCCGACGTGCGGACACCGCAGCGGCGCAGCGCCGACGACCGCGCCGCCTGTGAGGCTGCCCAGGCGGCGGGTAACCCGCATTGGCACAAGGTGAAGTCCGACGCCGGGGTCCACCTCGCCACCACCGACACCGGCACGCTGGGCGAGTACCTCGACCGCTACGCCGAGACTTTCGGCGACGCAGTGGAGATCAATGTCGCGGTGTCGCTGGGCCGCAGCCGGCTGGTCGTGGTCGATTGCGACACATCAGCGCAACTCGCCGCGTTCCTGGTCGACGCCGAGGCCGACCCCGACACCGCTCCGACTGTGCGCAGCCCCGGCCAGCTGGGGCCTGACGGGGTGACGCTGGTGCACCGCGACGGCGGGCATTTTTGGTTCACCGTGCCCGATGACGTTGAGCTGCCCGAGCAGACGGGATCCATGCGGGTGGGCGGTGACGCCGGTTATTCGGTGATGTGGGGCGCGGGGAACTACGTGCTGACGCCGCCCAGCGTGCGCGCCGAAGGGCCGTACACCACCTGCGGCGCAGTGTTCGAGCTACCGGGTTGGCTGGGTGAGGCGATCACCGCTCACGGCCGGGCCTACGCCGACCACGTGAAATGCCGCCAGGGCCGGGCCGACACTGATAGCGACCAGGTCGCACGGTGGGGCGCGGCGGTTAGCTGGGCGTCGATCTTGGAGCCCGCCGGGTGGACGCCGGTCGGTAAAGCAGATGGCTGTGGGTGCCCGACGTGGACCGCGCCCGGCCTGCACGGCAGCCCGAAGTCGGCGACCGCCCACGGGCCGGGCTGCGCCAAGTGGACCGACTCGGTTGACCCGCCGTTGCACATCTGGACGGACAACCCCGGCGAGCCGTGGGCAACCCGCATCGCCGCGACCGGCAAGCCCACATTCAGCAAGCTGCAAGCGGTGGCGCTGTTGCACTTCGACGACCAGGTGGGAGACGCCATGACCGCGCTCGGCATCGAACTGACCGACAGTGACGCCCTGGCGCTGCCCGCCGATCTGCCGGCGCCGAGCAGCGGCAACCAAGGTGTGACCGCCGGGCGCGCCTTGCGCATCACCTGGGCGTGCGAAATCGAGCCGGAGCCGGTCGACTGGCTCTGGGTGGACATCGCCGTACAGAACACCCCTGCGCTCACGCCAGAGGGCACCACAGCGCCCGACCCCCACGTGATCGGGGACATCGCTTGCGTTGCACCGGGTCACACGTGGTCGCCGCCGGAAGTCGAGACCGACGGTCGCATAGCCTGCGGCATGGTGTCGATCGCCGCCGGGCGCGAGGGGTCGGGCAAGTCGAGCTTCGGCATCTGGCTGGCGGCCAAGATCACGCGCGGCACCCTGCCCGGCAAGCACTATGGCGTGCCGAAGCGGGTCTACTACCTGGCTACCGAAGACAGCTGGAAGCACACCCTGGTGCCGCGCCTGATCGCCTCCGGGGCCGACCTGACCATGGTGGCCCGCATCGAGGTAGCGGTGAACGAGTGCGCCACCGTGACGCTGAGCCTGCCCGAGGACGTGGACCTGCTCACGCAGTCGATCACCGACCATGGTGTTGCCCTGGTCATCATCGACCCGCTGATGTCCACGATGAGCGCGGGCCTGGACACCAACGGCACCCGCGATGTGCGCACCGCCCTGGAGCCGCTGGCGGCGATGGCCGACACGACGGGTGCGGCGGTGGTGGCCCTGGCGCACTTCAACAAGGCCACCGGGCTGGACTCGCTGACGCGTATCACCGGCAGCGGCGCGTTCAAGGACGTTGCGCGGGCGGTCATGGTGTTTGCGGTGGGGGCGGATGGCGAGCGGGTGTTTTCCCAACCCAAGAACTCCGTCGGCCGCAACGATTTGCCGTCGTTGAACTATGAGGTCACTGGTGCCGTGGTGGAGACCTCGAAGGGCAAGGCTGCCACCGCCTGCTTTACGTTCACCGGGGTTGCCGACTCCACGGTGGACGACTCGCTGGGCAATGAGCATCGCCCTGGCCGCGCCGGCAGTGGCGCGTCGCCGGTCGAGCAGTTCATCGCGGACTACATCGCCAGCCACGCCGACCCCGAGGCCAACGAGGGCGGGGTGCCCGCTGCCGATGTGATCGCTGCCGGGGCCGAGGCGGGCTACTCGGAGTCGCAGATCAAGAACGCCCGCAGCCGGGTGACCGACCCCGTAATCACCACTCAGCGCGTGGGGTTCGGCAAAGGGAGCCACACGGTCTGGAAAGCGGCCAGCTAGCCCACCGCTCCGCCGTACCTATGGGCGCTCGGGCCGCCCTGGCAGCCGCGCGACCTATGAGACCTATGGGCGCGCATAGGTCCCGACCAGGGCACCCGGGGGCCTCGTGTGCGATCTATGCGACCTATGTGACCTATGGCGTGTTTTCCCTGGTCACGCATAGGTCGCCGCCGCGACCTATGGCGGGATCTATGCACGTACATAGGTCGCGTTTCTCCCCTATAGGTCGCCCATAGGTCGCCCATAGGTCGCATTCCCTCACTCTCTCTACCTGGGGTTATGTCATAGGTCCCATAGGTCGCTGCACGAGAGGTCGCGCGCGCGAGCGAGCGGTGGGCGACTCCGTCGCGACCACGACAGCCGAGACCAGCGGACAACGGAGCGGTGGAGCTGCGACCGACACCGACCCACAGCTCACCCGGCAGCGCCGAATCGACCTGCCTTGCAACGACTTTCCCGACATCGACGGGGACTAGAGATACCTGATTTAATCAGGTAGGCATCAGGTATGCCGCCCGTGATGCCGCGCGCCGACAGCCAGGCTCGCGCCGAGCGCGTCGCGTACCTTCGCAACGTCGCGGGGGCCTCGTGGTCAGTGATCCGCGATCAGCTCGGGTTTCGCTCGATCGGTGCGGTGCAGCAGGCCTACAAGTCTCACCAACGGCGCAACCCCCTGCCGGGCGGTGAGGCCGTGATCGCCGAGCTGCGTGATCGCCAGCAGTACCGGACGCAGAAGGGCACCCTTGCGCTGGAGCGTGCGCTGGCGGCGGGCGAGTACGCCACCGTGGCCGGTCTGATCCGTGCCCTCGCGGCTAACGATGCCGACCTCGCCAAGTGGTTCGGTATCGGCAGCGAGACCGTCAACGTCAACGTCACCACGACCTTGCCTCAGGTGATCGCCCAGAACCGCGAACGTCTGCTGGCGGTTCTCGACGCCGAGGTAGTCGACCAGAAGGAGATCGAACGATGAGCACCACCATGACCAAGCGCGATGCCGTCGAGGCAGCGATGGCCCTTGCCGACGACGTGGCGCAGGGCCGACTGGACCCCGCACAGCTGGAGCAGCAGGCGGCGGCGGAGCTGCGGCAGCTGTTCGGCCAGGTGATCGGCCCCGGCGACCCGTTGTGGGAGCTGCAAAGCGAGATCGCCCGGCAAGCCGTCGGCCTCGGAGCGCTGACTCCCGAGGAGCTGCGCGAATGGGCGGCGGTGTTGGACCGTCAACGCGGCGTAGAACCATCGGAAGCGCCCGAGCCCGCCGATACCCCGGCGGAGCCGGAATCATCGCCGAGCGTCCCGTCTGGCCCCGAGCACGACCCCGCACCCGAACCCGAGCACGCAGCAGAACCCGTTGCTGACGCCGATGCCGAGCCCGAGACCAAGCGGGTGGCAGTGACCGAACCACCGCGACCGGACCGCTACGACCCGCTGCGCGGATGGCAACCAGGCGACAGCCGTCGATACTGACTGTGTCAAAACTTTAATTCTGGGACAAGCCCACGGTGCACCGCTGGCAGTCTCGCTGTCGCTGGTCGGCTGTGTCAAAAGTTGTTGCATATCAAAATTGAGTCAGACTGACTTTTGATATAGACTCGAGACATGACCGAACCCGCCACCCCGACCGCCGACCAGAGCCCTTGGGGCTGGGCGCACCTCGTCAGCACCCCGCGTACCGACCTGATCGAGATGGTGGAGCAGCGCGCCGCCGCCGATCCCTGGATCCGGCTGTCTCCTAACGACGACCGCAACATCGTCAACATGCTGCGGCACGACTTCACCACCTACGACGAACAGGTGCGCTCGGCGCGCAGCGACCGGTTGTATCGCGAGGTGCTGGACGCCATCGCGGCAGACTTCCCGTGGCTGGCCGGGCAGTGCAGGCGCGACCGGGCGACCCACGGCGACCGGCTCCCCCTGCACGTCACAGCCCAGCGCGGCGCGTGGACCGACGCCCGGACCCGCATGGCCGCCGACCGCGCGGTTGCGAGCGGTCTCAGCGTCGGGGATCGGGTGACGGTGAGCTGGCACGGCCCCCGCCGCGCGACGGTCACCGAGGTGCGCCGCAGCCGTGTGCGGGTGCGCCTCGATGAGCCCACCTACGGCAAGACCGAGATCGACGTGACCGCCGGGAAAGTGACCCGATGACCAATGCCGCAGGCGTAGGCGTCCCGCTGGGCTACGCCCGCGTGAGCACCGGACATCAGTCGCTCGACCAGCAGCACGACGCACTGCAGGCCGCGGGTGTCGAAAAGCTCTACGACGACAAGCTGACCGGCACGTCGACCAGGGAACAGCGCCCCGGCCTGGCCGCCTTGCTGGACTACGCCCGCGAAGGCGACACCATCGTGGTCGTCGGTATCGACCGCCTGGGCCGCAACGCCGCCGAGGTGATGACCACCATCAGGGATCTCGGCCAGCGCGGCATCGTGCTGCGGTCGCTGCGCGAGGGTATCGACACCTCAAACGCCACGGGCCGCATGATCGCCGGTGTTCTGGCTTCACTCGCCGAGCTGGAACTGGAACTGCAGCGTGAACGCCGGGCCGCGTCGAAATCTGCTCGCAAGGCACGCGGATTGCCGATCGGGCGGCCAAAAGCGCTGAGCGACGCGCAGATCCGCCAGGCCCTACAGCTACGCGCCAGTGGTGAACCGATCCCTGAAATTGCGGCCACGCTCGGTGCCAGTCGGGCCACGATTTATCGAGCGCTGCGGACCACTGACTAACCCGCGACACGCCCAGCGCCGCAACTGACCTCGACCCAATTTCGGGCCGAGGTCTGTCGTTTCACCACGTCAGAGCCACTAACTTACCCGTCAAAGTCGCCAAAGTCGTTGGTACACAACGTATTTCGTCTAGCCACTTGCAGCACAAGCGGTTACTGTGGCGTGCATGACCGCAGCGACCCAAACCACCACCGATCCGCCTGCCGCTGTTGACCCGCGAGCCCGCACCGCCCGGGGGTGGCGTGGCCGTTTGGGCCAGCTCTCAGCTGCCGGTGTGGTGGACGGTCCGCTCGTCGCCGAGGCCCACGCGGCGCTCAACTGGTGGCGCACGCGCACATTCGTGATCAAAAATCTCGGATACAGCGCCGAAGCTGCGGACAAGCTGCTCGATCAGTCCGAGACCCCGGCGGCGGCAGCAGCGCAGGCGGCAGCGCACCGTCCACAGGTAGTTCGGCAAGACGACCAGGCTGAGCTACGTCAGCGTCGTCGCTCGCGTCTGCTGGTCACCCTGCCCGGCGGCTGGTCACTGTCCGACGAGATCGCTGCGATCTGTAATCCGTTGGCCCAGCGGGTCGCTGCCCGACCACGGCCGGCGGCGCACTGGCGCGAGGTCGATGCTCTTGCCCTGGCCGCACACGGTGTCGCGCATGTCGTGGTCGGGCTGCTGGCCGAGGCCGACGCTCAGCGCCGAACCAAGCACCTTGCGGTGGATGAGCGCGGCCGGGCGATCCGGGCGATGGTCGATCTGGCCGAGCGGCCCAAGCTGCCCGAAATATCCGACGATGACCTGACGGCGGGCACCTGGTCGCCGGCACTGGTCGCCATGGTCGCGCCGTATTCGGATGACCTCGGCGTGCTGCTCGGGAACGCGCTGACCGCGGTGGTGTCCAACCGCGTGGTCACAGCCATGCGCGAGGTCGACACCGCAGCGCTTGACCTTGAGCGCCGACTGACCCGTAACGAGGCCGCCCATGCCGACAAGCCCGCTCCGGCCCCCACCGAGGCCGACCAGGCGCGTGCCGAACTCGAATCCCTAGGAGTGACCCCGTGACAACTGACTTCCCGATGACCCCGCACGCCAGCATGCTGGCGGTGCAGTTCACCGCGCCCCTGGTAAACCCGAGCCCCAGCGGGCTCTACCCCGCGACGTTCTGGACCGAGGAGCCCGGCGCCACGCGATGGCTGGACAGCGGCGTGGAGGTGCGGGGACCGAACTACAGTGGCGGCGGGGCGTCGGGCGTTTGGGGTGCCGACTGGTGCGTGAGCCCCGGTGACCTCACGCCCGAGGACATCAAGACCGGCGAGCGGCCCGACATCCTCGACCCGTTCCCAGCCATGACGGTCTGGGCGTTCGACAGCTGCGACCTGACCGAGCCGTCACGGGCCGAGGTCCGCGAGCGAGCTGCGCAGATCTTCCGACTGGAGGAGCAGACTGCCGCCGAGCGGGAGTTCTCCGCACGGCTGCTGGCCGACGCGGCAGAGCTGCCCGGTGGTATCGCCAGCGCGACTGACCTGGTAGCGGCGGTGGGAACGATCGAAGCTGCGTTCGGGCTGACGAACACATTGGGGCTCATCCACATTGGCCTGCAGTGGCTTGCACCGCTCACCGAGGCCCACATGGTGACCCGTACGGGCACCGGCTGGACCAGCCCCGCCGGCCACCGCTGGGTGTTCGGCGGCGGCTACGTCGATGGGCTCGGCGACACCCTGGTGGCCACGTCGGCGACGTTTGGGTGGCGCAATTCGGTGGCGGTCCGGGAGGCCATCGACGAACGGCACAACAGGTTCATTGCCATCGCCGAACGGTCGCTGGTCATCGGCTACGAGGCAGCGGTGGGGGCGGTGGCCATCGTTCCCGAGGTGCCCGTGCCCGACGAGCCCGAAGAGGATGTGACGCCGTGACCATCGTGGCGATGTTCGCGACCACGTTCATGCTGTCAGCATCGACCTGCTCGGCGGCGATGCTCGGGAGGCCGACATGGCAGTAACTATCGGGACCATCGAGATGGCGACCGACGACGCCCTGCCGAAATGCTGGCAGTGCGGCGGCCCTGTGCTCCATTATGCGGGCAGCGTCCACGGCTGGCGGTGTCGCAGGTGCCTCGACAAGTACCTGGACGCCTCTGCCGCGCGTGCTGACGCAAACGACCTAAAAGAACGAAACCGCTTGTTAGCCAAGCATTTTCGGAAGAACACCACCAACAGCCGGAAGGCCCAGGAACGATGACCAGCGCCGCTACCGCCGAGCTGATCGCCGCCGCTGCCGCCAGCGCTGCCAAGGCAACTGTGGCGCACTTGTCGGCGCGGACGCCAAGCACACCGCGGGCCACCGCCAAGCCGCCCAGCACACCGAAGTTGCCCAAGCCACCGAAGCGTGCGTTGACCGACCGCGACCGGGAACTCTTGGCCGTGGCCATCCACGAGGCGGGGCACGCCGTGGCCGCGGTGGTGCTGGGGGCGCAGCTGCGCAACGCCGTGGTGGCCAGCGGCAGGGTGACCGGCCCCGAGGGCCTGACCACGCTCATGCCTGGTGGTTTGCCGCACGGCCGCGGCCCGGAGTTCGCGTTCGCGGGGCCGTGGGCGCAGGCCAGGTTCCTTGCCGGGGGTCGCCCGAGTTTCGCTCAGCTCCACGCGGTGTTCGACCATCATGGCCACAAGGACCGCCGCGTTCTGGTCGCTGCTGGCGGGCTGCATGAGGGTAGCGGTGTGACGTTTCAACTGGAGCGTGCGTGGCCAGCGGTGTTGACCTGCGCGCGTCGGCTTTACACCGCTGGCGAGGCCCATCACGACGACGTGTGCAAAGCGCTCGGCCTGACCGACGGCGGCGGGCCGGGCAGCGTGCAGTTGGCCAACCTGCGCGCCGGGCTGCGCACGGTGCCGACGTTCGTCCCGGCCACCAAGCAGGCCGCACCCGCCTGATGTTCCACCCGGCATCGCCCGCCCTGGCCTCGGGCGCGCGTTGCCGGTTCAAACCACCACCGGAGGGATACCCCGATGACCGTGACCAGCACCGTTACCGATCCGCTGCACTGGATGCCGGACTACTGTCCCCGGTGCAATCCGCTCGGTCACCACGCGGATAGCTGCACGCGGGAACGCACCATGGCCGAGCCTGAGGCGATCGAGTGGCACGGTGGAAAGGGACTCATCGTCGAATATCGTTGCGCCAGATGCGATTACCAGTGGCAGCGCGCTGACCTATGGGACGCGCGCGAAGCCGGATTCACACCGAGGCAGGACCGGAAGGTAGTAGCAGCGTGAGCGCGGTCGCCAGCATCGCCGCCGCCAGGGCCATCGCGGCAGCACGGGACCGTCAGAAGCCTGCCTCGCCAGCCGACCTTGCGCGGAGGCTGGACCCGAAGTTCGTCATAACGCCCACGATTCGGCTGCTGAGCGACATCGCCGTGCGCACCGTCGAGCAACCCGACCAGCGCGACATCGTGACCACCCCGCCGCGCACCGGTAAGAGCCGCCTGCTGGCGATCTGGACCGCCGTGTGGGCGCTGTCGCGGAACCCCGACCTCGAAGTCGTCATCGTTTCCTACAGCGACGAACTCGCCCAGGCGCACAGTCGTGCTGCGCGGCGCATCATCCAAGAGCACGGCGACTACCTCGGGATTCGGCTGGCCATGGACGCGAGAGCGGTGGGGCGATGGCAGGTCGAGGGCCGTGCGGGCGGGCTGCTGGCGACCGGAATCAATAGTGGCGTAACCGGTTTCGGAGCCGACCTGCTACTGATCGATGACCCCGTCAAGGATGCCGCCGAGGCCGACTCGAAAGCCCACCGCCGCCGGGTGATCAGCGAGTACCGGTCGACCTTGGCGACGCGCGTGCATCCCGGCGGCAGCGTGCTGCTCGTCATGACCCGTTGGCACGAGCGCGATCTCGCCGGCGAGCTGCTCGACAGCGAACCCGACGTGTGGACCCGCACCAACATTCCCGCCGTAGCCGAGACCGGCATCCCCGACGCGCTGGGCCGTGCGCCGGGCGTGGCCATGATCTCCGCGCTCGGCTTCACGCCGGAGCACTACGCCGCAGCTCGACGCACGTCCGGCGAACGAGCCTGGCACGCGCTGTACATGGGCAACCCGACCACCCCTGAGGGCGGTCTAATCAAGGCCTCGTGGATCGAGAGCTGGCGTCTGCCGGTCGCCCCCGCCGGGCCGGTGCGCACGGTCATCGGCGTCGACCCATCCGACTCTGGTAGCGGCGACTCGTGCGGGCTCATCGCCGCCAGCAGCTACGCCGACGGCACGGTAGCGTTGATTGCCGATGTCTCCGAACCGCTCACCTCCGAGCGGTGGGCGCGGCGGGCGGTCGAACTCGCGATCAGCACCGGAGCATCCGAAATCGCAATCGAGTCGTTCGCCGCTGGCACCACCTACCGGGCAGTCGTCGCCGACGTGATCAAGCGAATGAGGCCCGACCGTCCGATCCGTGTAACCGCGTGGCCTCCCAAAGGTTCAGGGCGTGGCAAGGGCGACGCCGAAGCTCGCAGCGCCGCGCTGCGCCAGGCGCTCGAAGTTGGCACGTGCCGGGTGGCCGGGCACTTGCCCTCGTTCGAGAGCCAGGCGGTCGCGTGGCAGTCGGGGCAGCATCAGCCCGACAGCTTGGCTGCTGCGGTGGTTGCGCACGACGTGCTGACCGCCGGGGCCGGTGTGGTGCACATTGTGACCCCGCTCGACATCGCCCGCCGCCAGCGCGAGGGCAAGCTACCGCCGCCGCCCCCGTGGATGACTCGCAAGATCGGGGGCGCGTGATGACGACGACGAGCTGCTGCAGCCCCAACGGTTCCGGTGGCCGGTTGGCACAGCTGGGGCGGGCGAAGCTGCGCGCCCAGATGACCGCACCACCTGCGCCCGATCAGCTGTTCGGCTGCCAGTGCGGACGCTGCTGCCCACCGCAATGGACGCCTGCCGACGTGGACGCAGCGGTGCGGCACCTCAGCAACCGTGATGCCGTCGACCTGGCCCTGGGTCGCGTGGCTGTGAGCAGCTTTACCAGCTGCGACACCTGCGGGGAATGGTCACCGGTCCTGCGGCCGGTCGATACCGGCGCAGGTGAGGACGGCTGCGAAGTGCTCACCTTCCCGGTGGCGGGGGTCGAGTAGCGGCGGCGTGGACCGCCAACAGTGCAGCGGCCACGACAGGCGCATCGCCGACCGGCAGTCGCTGCGGTATCCCTCCGAGGACCGCGACCAGTTCGCCGGCCGGGGCACGGTCGATCCACACCTCGCAGTCGGCACCGGGCCGGCTACTAAGCGGTACCCGCACGCCTTTGCCACCGTACTCGTCTGGCTCGACAATGGGCAGTTCAACGATAACAAAGCCCGCACCGCGAAGTTTGCCGGGCAGCACCGCCGCGATCCGCGCCGCGACATCGTGCTCGCTGTGCACCACGACCTCCGCCGCATGCGTGAATTTGCCGGTGCGCTCGGTGGTCAGGAGGCCCGGCACCGAGGTGATTGCATCTTCGATCGCGCGACGACATCTATCGAACATTCGTTCGATTGTAGTGCGAATCGCGCCCCGCGGAGAAGCGGAGCCGCACCAAGCACGCCGGCTCTGGCTGACGGGCGCGCTGTCCCAGATCGCCATCAACGCACTGGGTGGTGCTGGCGGCAACCTGATGACCGGACTATGTGGCTGCCAGCAACGCTCGCCAGAGTTGAAGCAAGAGGTTCCGGTCTTCGGACGGCAGTTCCTGACGACCCACCTGTTCCATGACGGCCATCTCCCCCGCAGCCCGAAATACACCCATCCAGTCGGCGTTGGGTTGTCCGAATCGCCGGTCGAGGGCCTCGTGCACGGCTTGCAGTTCGACGCCGTGACGCTGCCTGACGGTTGTCCTGAGCGGCACCAGGTGATCCGGCGTCCACACGTCGCTAACCTCACGAGCGAAACGGATAGCGGCATCCGGCATTTGCCCGGCTTCGGAGATCAAGTCACCCACGGTTGGCACGTTACTTGCCTCGACCGACATCGGCGATGAAATGGCTTCCCGCCAATCGGGCTACGTCACTACCCCATCAACGTCGCGGCGACGGTCGCGCCGAGGTTCCAGCACGCCTCGACGTCGGCCTTAGTCGGTTTGCCCGCCACAACGACCGTCTCCGCCGCCTTTATCCAGCCCAGACCGGCAGTGATTCCGTCGAGGGCGCGCTCAGCTCCCTCGGTGCCCTCGTTGCCGTGCATGTAGGCCGCGAACGGTCGGCCCTGCGTCGAGTCCAGCAATTGGTAGTAAGCACAGTCGAAGGCGTGCTTCATGGCCCCCGAGAGGTAGCCGAGATTAGCCGGGGTTCCCAGCACGTAGCCGTCGGCCTCCAGCATCTCGACCGGCGAGACGGTGAGCGCCGGTCGGCGCACGACCTCGACGCCCTCGATCTCCGGGTCGGTCGCCCCGGCGATAACCGCCTCGAACATCTCCTGGCAGTGCGGTGACGGCGTGTGGTGGATGATCAGCAGGCGCGACATCCTTCCCACCTCCTTCTGTCGGGTCTACTGATGCCACCGGGAAACCGCCCACGGCGGCCCCTCTCCCTCTTTCCATCGAGAAGGAGGCAGCACGGCTTCCATGAACGTACTTGCCGAAGCGGGGTCTCTGTCTGGCCACGGCGGGACTCGGATCGACGCGGCGACGTTGGTATCCGGTTGCTCGAAGCAAACTTCGTTCGACGCCGCAACGATCTCGAAATTCATCTGCGCCGCCTCCTCGGCGTTCAGTTCGAATGGCGGTTGGAGATCGTGGCCAGCATTCGTGAGGACCACGAGACGGTGCGGATCAACTGGAAATAGAGCGATCGGCGAAGTAGCCCAGCCCAAAGTGCGCCAGCGCGGCCCGACAGAGCCTCCGAGATAGACCACAGGCTCATCACACGTGAGCAACGGCGACGCGCTGTCAACCAGCCACCATGTCCGTTGCGTCGAAAAATGTGGGACGGCTTGATTCCGCCACACGCCGATGGTGCTCTCAAGGGCGCGGGGCTTACGTTCCGCGCTGATCAGTGGCCGGTTGAGAAACTGCTGCAAGATCGCATCGTGACGGTGCGGCGAATAAGGAATCCGGTACAGCCGACAGACTAAAGGCAATAAGGGACTGAGAATCTCGGCGCGCCCAAAACGATTGAGCGCGTCCTCGATGCGCAGTTCGCGATCGTGCTTTGCGAGTGTCCGCTGGTCTTGCAGCGCTACAAAGACGGCCAGATCTGCGATCAGATCGCGGTCAGTCATACGACCGGCAGAGACGTCATCAAGCGCCCGAAGCCATCCGGCGGCGTCACTCTCTATCCGTGACATGTGCTTTTCGAGCCAACGACTTGGGAAGTCTGGCTCCAGATCGTCGGCAGTGATTGTGTAGAGATTGGTCCGTTTCGCGACGTCCTCCGGCGGTTGAATGTGACTGTCGCCACTGTCCGTCTTCGTCAGCCGAATGTTGCCGTCCCCGTTTGCCCATCGGCGTAGGTACATCTGCGGGACATAGTGATGGCGCTTGCCGACACCGCCTTCGATCGTCTGCCGCTTGGACTCCGCGATCTCGGCATCAGACGTCCACCGGTGACTCACCACACTGGGCGCCTATTAGCGGGGTATTTGACAGATAAGTGTTTGAGCGCACCGCTGATGTAGCCGAGGTTGGCGGGGCTGCCGAGCAGGTAACCGTCGGCGGCGAGCACATCGGCCGGCGAGACCGTGAGCGCGGGGCGACGCACCACCTCGACGCCCTCGATCTCCGGGTCCGTGGCCCCGGCAAGCACCGCCTCGAACATCTCCTGGCAGTGCGGCGACGGCGTGTGGTGGACGATGAGCAGCGTGGGCATCTTAGGCACGCTCCTGCATCTGGACAGCGGTGCGCATGGCGTCACGCGCCCGGCTGCGGTCACCCGCGTAGTCGTAGGCCCGCGCCAGCCGGTACCAGCGCACCCAGTTGTCGGGATCGGCCTCCAACTCGTCTTTCACAGTGACGAACAGGGCGTCCGCGGCGTCCCGTTCGACTCGCCCCGATGGGCGGTGCGGCAAGCAACTGACATCTAAATCCATACCCAACTCCCGAGCCAGCCGGGCGAGCCGCTGATGGGCGAACCCGGCACGCAGCGTGGTGACCAACACCCACGCACCGATTAGTGGAAATACCAGCAGCGCCAGCCCGAGTCCGATCGCCGCAGGCTTACCGGAGCCGACGAAGAAGACTGCGGTGCGGCCCAGCATGAGGAAGTACACAATCAGCGCCAGGCACATGAAGCCGATCAACAATTGGATGCGCAGCGAACGCGCGCCGTCTGTCACGAGAGGTCGAGGAGCGACTCAATGCCGATGGTGAGCCCGGGCCGCTTCCGTACATTCCGCACCGCCAGCAGCACTCCGGGAACGAACGATGCGCGATCCAGGCTGTCGTGCCGGATGGTCAGGGTCTCCCCCACGGTCCCGAACAGCACCTCCTGGTGGGCTACCAGACCGGCCAGCCGAACCGAATGCACAGGTACGCCACCGACGTCGGCACCACGGGCACCCTCAAGTCCAGTGCTGGTGGCGTCCGGGTTGGGCGGCAACCCTTTTCGCGCCTCGGCGATAAGTTCGGCAGTACGTGCCGCGGTGCCCGAAGGCGCGTCAGCCTTGTACGGATGATGCAACTCGATGATCTCGACCGAGTCGAAGTACTTCGCGGCCTGCTTCGCGAACTGCATGCACAGCACTGCGCCGATGGCGAAGTTCGGCGCGATGAGCACCGCCACCTGAGGCTTGTCCTTCAGCCATGCCTGCACCTGGGCCAGCCGCTCCGCGGTGAAGCCGGTAGTGCCAACGACAACGTGAATTCCGTTGTCGATCAAAAACTTCAGATTGTCCATCACCACGTCGGGATGGGTGAAGTCGATGACCACATCGGTGTTGGAATCGGTGAACAGACTCAGTGAATCACCGATGTCCACCCCGACCGAGAACGTCAGATCCTCGGCGTGCTCGACCCCGTACACCATCGCCGCGCCGACTTTTCCCTTAGCACCCAGAACCCCAACTCGCATGGGTTGCAGCCTACTGCCCTGCACCATGCTGGTATCGGCGCTCGGCAGGAAACAACTTCGGTCAATGTGGCCTCGTTGGCACCACTGGTCACATTTCATGGTGCATGGGTTCTTGTCGGTGGTCGAAAGTATGTTCGAATCATGGAGGGGTCGGTCGCCGCAAAACTCGCTGCATTACGCGCAGCGATCACCGAGGTGCGCGACCTGCCGTGGGGGTCACTGTCGACGGCGGACCTACTGGACGTGTGCTCGGGGATCCAGAATGCTCGCAACCTGTTGCCGACCGTCGAGCATGCCGCGATCACCGCCCTGTCCGATCAGAGCACCCCCGCCAAGATCGGGGCGAAGTCCTGGCCCGAAGTATTGCGGATCCGGTTGCGCATCTCGCAGAAAGAGGCCCGCCGACGATATCGGGATGCCATCACCCTGGGCCCCCGCACCACTCTGACCGGCCAACCCATGCCGCCGCTGCGGGAAGCGACCGCCGCCGCCCAGGCCGGGGGTTGGCTGACCCCAGACCACATCGAGGAGTTGGAGAAGTTTTTCACCGAGTGTCCTGCCTGGGTTGACACCGAGCGACGACAGAAATTTGAAGAAAAGCTGGTGGCCGTCGCCGCAGCCGACTGCCCCGACGTGTTGCGCCAGGCTGTCGCTGAAGCCCTGTACCTACTCAACCAGGACGGCGACGAACCGGTGGAGGACCTGGCCGCCCACCAGCGGAGCATCGTCCTCGGCCCGCAACAACCCGACGGCACCCGCACCATCCGCGGCCGAATGACCCCCGAACTCGGCGCCACCCTCGGCGCGGTCATCGGGAAATGGGGTGCCCCCGGCATGTGCAACCCCGACGACCAAACCCCGTGTGTTAGTGGCACACCCACCCAAGAACAGATCGACACCGACACCCGCACCAGTAGCCAACGCACCCACGACGCCCTACTCACCCTCGGCCGACACGCCCTGATGTCCGGGGAACTCGGTCAACACAATGGACTACCAGTATCGATCGTGATCACCACCACCCTGCACGAACTCGAAGCCGGCGCCGGGGTCGCGGTCACCACCACCGGGTCGAAACTACCCATCTCCGACGTGATCCGCCTGGCCGCCCACGCCCATCACTACCTGGCCGTCTTCGACAAACACACCAACGTCCCGCTCTACCTCGGCCGCAGTAAACGCATCGCCTCACCGGGACAACGGCTGGTGCTCTTCGCCCGCGACCGCGGCTGCACCCGCCCCGGCTGCACCGCCTCCGGTGACCGTTGCCAGGCCCATCACGCCAACCAGGACTTCGCCCAAGGCGGGCTCACCAACATCACCGACCTCGCGTTGGGATGTGGGCCCCATCAACGCCTCGTCGGCCCCGGCAAATGGACCACCCGCATCAACACCCACGGCCGCTGCGAATGGATACCACCAGCCCTCTTGGACACCGGCCAATCCCGCATCAACACCTACCACCTACTTCACCGAAGACAGCGGTGACGACGAAACCGACTGTCCATCAGCGTGATTGACCGAGCCGGATATGAGCATCGGCCGGTCGTTACGGTAGGGTATGCGTTCACTCCCTGCCGCACTTGCCGCCGCCCTGGCTCTTGCTGGTTGCTCGGGCACCGTAGGTGCCGACAACCCGACGACCCCCGAGGGCCGGACTTTCGTGTCGATATCCGTCGACGGTGACCAGATCCCCGGAGGTGGGCCGTTGACGGTCAAGTTCCACGGGAACCGGATCAGCACGTTCGCAGGCTGCAACCATGGCTCGGGCACCGCGGATCTATCCGGCGGACGCGTCGTGACCCAGCTGGCCAGCACGATGATGGCCTGCCCGCCACCACTCGGGGATGCCGATACCTGGGTGTCGAAATTCTTCCAACCCGGTCCTTCGTGGTCACTCACCGGCGATACGCTCACGCTCAAGACCACGGCCGCCACTGTGACCATGAAGGACAAAAAGGTGGTCGACCCGGACCGCCCGCTGACTGGCACCGTATGGCTGGTGCAGAGTCTGGTCTCACCCCAAGCGATTTCGACGTCCATCGCACTGGAACGGGCTCGGCCGACACTCATGATCAACGCCGACGGCGCGGTCACGGGCTGGACCGGCTGCAACCACATCACAGGCCATGCCGACCTTGCCAACGCACCCGGTGATATTGCGTTCGGACCACTGGCGGGTCAGGGAAACCCGTGCCCGGCAGGGGCGGGCGAAATCCAGCAAGCTGTGCTCAACGTGCTGGGCGGACATGTCCGTAGCTCAATCGACGCCGATGAATTGCGCCTCACCCGCGATGACGGCTACGGACTGATCTTGCGATCACAAGGGTGACGCACCGCGCAGATGTTCGAAGATCAATGACGTCTGGGTCCCGGCGACATCGGTATCGGCGTTGAGGTTCTCGACCACGAACGCCCGCAGGTCGTCGGTATCGCGCGCAGCGACGTGCAGGATGAAATCGTCACCACCGGCCAGGAAGTAGACGTCCATCACCTGTGGCCGTTTGCGGATCTGCGCAATGAAGCTTCGGATCTTCCCCCGTGCATTCGACTGCAGGCTGACCGAGATCATCGCCTGCAGCCCCAGGCCCACGGCAGCGGGATCGATATCGGTGTAGAAGCCCCGGATGACCCCGATCTCCTGAAGGCGTCGAACCCTCCCGTGACAAGTAGACGCGGCGATCCCGACGGCGTCGGCCAAAGCACTGTTGGAGATCCGCGCATCGGCATGCAGAGCCAGCAAAATCCGCCGGTCAACCTCATCGATGCCAGGCTGCCGAACATCCTTCGGCGAGCGGACGGAACCCCCTTCCCTACTCGCCGATCCTTCGTTCACACATGTACTGTAACGAATCCTTATCGGAGATATTGCTCACAGTCCGAATTTTCTTCACACTTGTTTCAGAGACCAACTTTGGAGGAGCGATCATGCTCGTCGGTATCCCCACCGAGATCAAGAACAACGAGTACCGCGTCGCAGCCACCCCGGCCGGCGTTGCCGAACTGACTCGCCGCGGCCACGACGTGATCATTCAGGCGGGCGCCGGTGAGGGCTCGGCCATCTCGGACAACGACTTCAAGGCCGCCGGCGCGGAGATCGTCACCACCGCAGACCAGGTCTGGGCCGATGCCGAGCTGCTGCTCAAGGTCAAGGAGCCCATCGAAGCTGAGTACGCCCGCATGCGCATGGATCAGATCCTGTTCACCTACCTGCATTTGGCCGCCTCGCGGTCGTGCACCGACGCACTGCTCGCCTCGGGCATCACCTCGATCGCCTATGAGACCGTGCAGACACCCGACGGTGCATTGCCGTTGCTGGCTCCGATGAGCGAGGTCGCCGGCCGGCTCTCAGCTCAAGTCGGTGCCTATCACCTGATGCGTAGCCACAACGGCCGCGGTGTGCTCATGGGGGGCGTCCCCGGCGTCGCACCAGCGGAGGTCGTCGTCATCGGCGGTGGCGTCGCCGGCTACAACGCCGCCCGCATCGCCAAGGGCATGGGCGCCCACGTCACGGTGTTCGACCTCAACATCACCACGCTGCGCAAGATCGACAACGAGTGTGGCAACAGCATCGAGACCCGCTACTCGTCGAGCCTCGAGCTCGAGGAAGCCGTCAAGCGCGCAGACCTGGTGATCGGCGCGGTACTCATCCCGGGCGCCAAGGCCCCCAAGTTGATTACCAATTCGACTGTCGCCCATATGAAGTCGGGCGCGGTCCTGGTCGACATCGCCATCGACCAGGGTGGCTGCTTCGAGGACTCACACCCCACCACCCACGACGACCCGACCTTCGCCGTGCACGACACCGTGTTCTACTGCGTGGCCAACATGCCCGGCGCGGTGCCCCGTACCTCGACCTTCGCGCTGACCAACGCCACCATGCCGTACGTGCTGAAGCTGGCCGACAAGGGCTGGAAGGCGGCGTGCGCGAGTGACGCCGCGCTGGCCAAGGGTCTGTCGACCCATGGGGGCGCCCTCCTGTCCGAGCAGGTCGCCGCGGATCTCGGCTTGCCCTACACCGACCCGGCAACTCTGCTGTAAGAACATGAAACCCAACGCTCGGCCCGGCAGCCCCGCTTGACACGTGTCAAGTACCCTGGGATACATGCTGTTGCAGGAAGTGTTACCGAATGTTCCGACGACCACGGACGAGGCTCTGGAGATCTTCGACGCCGCCGAGGCGGTCGACCCGGCCTTCATGATCGGCACCTGGCACGGCGACGAAGTCCCGACCGGTCATCCGATGGACGGACTCCTGGCCGCCAGCGGCTGGTGGGGCAAGCGGTTCGTCGATGCCGAGACCGTCCATCCGCTGCTGTTTCCCACCAAAGACAACACGGGCCTGTGGGCACTCAACCCGGCATTGGCGTTCGGTGGTCTCGGCGTCACCTCCAAGTTGCCGTTGTCGTTGCCGATGTCGAGGGTGATCGCGGCGTTGCGTCCGGTCTTGCAGACCCGCTCGGCGAAGGCGCGGCTACGCACTACGCGCTATCGCGGCACCGACACGGCGACGATGATCTACGACCAGTTGCCCATCAACGATGTGTTCCGCAAGCTCTCCGACGTTGCGGTGATCGGGGCGATGGATCTGCGGGGATCACAGCCCTACTTCTTCGTTCTGCACCGCGACAACTCACTGCCACTTGTCTAGGGCACCCCAGCGGTACGACCAACTCCGGGGCAAGGCTGAAATTGATTCCGCCGCAGCAGAATTCCACCCCACCGCTTCGCTTCAGCCGAATCGGTATTGCGCCGCAGGGTGTTCGGTCGGCAGACGATCACCACGACCGGTGAGCCTGTTACGGTAGGTCCCCGGCGTATAGCCCTGCTTACAGACACCACGGCTCCGCAGCTCGGGGATGACGTATTCGGTGAAATCCCTATAGCTGCCGGGGTGGTCGCCGCGATGAGATTGAAACCGTCCAAATCTGTTGCATCAACCCAGGACTGGAGTTCATCAGCGACTGTGGTCGGGCCCGGGGGTCGCGCCCGAACTCGGCGGCTTTCTGCCGGACATTTGCCACGTGCATCGGCCTTGGTAACTCAGAGCAATGACGGCACCAACAACGCCGTCAGCTCACCGATGAGCGGTCGCAGGTTGGCTGCCTCCGGATCATCGGCCCGCGATCGCGTCATCACCGCAAGCAGCAACCGCTGCCCGTCCGGGCCGTAAGCGACGCCGACATCGTTGGTGCTGCCGTAATCACCGCTGCCGGTCTTGTCGGCGCTGGTCCAGCCTGCGGGCAGGCCCGCCCGCAGGCTCGATGTCTCATTGCCCCGCATCCAGTCCTCAAGCTGCTGACGTTGCGGGCGGCTCAGTACATCTGCGGTCAGCAACGCACGGTATCCAGCACCAAGCGCCGCGGGCGTCGATGTGTCCCGCAGATCACCGGGGATGGCGGAGTTCAGCGCGGTTTCCCACCGGTCCAGGCGGGTGCGGTCGTCACCGATGCTACGGGCGAAGGCCGTGACACCCGGCGGCCCGTCAATCATCTTGAGCAGCAGGTTCCCCGCGGTGTTGTCACTGTGCTGCAGGGCAGCCTGGCACAGTTCGCCGATCGTCATATCTGCGCCCGCCCGTTCCTCGGTCACGGGCGAGTTGGCGACGATCGCACTCGGGTCGATGAATATCCGGGTGTCGAGTGCCAACTGCCCACGATCGACCTGTTGCAGCACACGTCCAACGGCGTAGCCCTTGAACGTCGAACACATCGCGAACGTCTCGTCGGCCCGGTGGGCGACCGTGCGATTCGAATCCACGTTGGCGGCGAAGATGCCGATCAACGCATTGTTGCGCTGTTCGAGGCCCGCGATCTGGTCGTCCAGGGGCGCTGCCGACGCCGCCGGCGCTCCGATGCCGGCCACAGCCACTGCCGCCAGCGATCCGACGAGTACCTTGCGCCGCGAGAGTCCAGTCATCGAGCCCAGACTACCTGCATGTGCGCGTCAACCGGCGATGGCCTGAAGCCTTTGCGGCAGAGCCATTTCCGACGGGCCGAGCACCGCTGCGCCGTATTCCCGGGTCAGCAGCTGGCGCGCGACGGCATTGACCTCGTCTAGCGTCACGGCCTCGATCTGGGCCAATGTGTGCTCCAGACTTCGGTGTTCACCGTAGTTGAGTTCGCTGCGGCCGATCCGGTGCATGCGTGACGCCGAGTCTTCCAGCCCGAGCACCAGGCCGCCACGCAACGATCCCTTGGCGATGCGGCATTCGTCCGCGGTAATACCGTCGCGTGCAACAGTTTCCAACACGTCGGTGGTTACCCGGACCACCTCGTCGAACCGCTCGGGCTGGCACCCGGCGTATACCGAGAACGCGCCGCTGTCCGAGAAGGTGTCCACCGTCGAATACACCGAGTAGGCCAGTCCCCTGGTTTCCCGAATCTGTTGGAACAGACGGGAACTCAGACCACCACCGAGTGCGGTGTTGAGTACCGAAAGCGCCCACCGGTGCTCCCAGTGGCGGCCCGGGGTGCGCACACCCATCGAAAGATGAGTCTGCTCACCATCGCGTTCGATCACTTCCAGGACAGGGTGCCCGATGACCCGGCCCGAACCCTTGCGGGGCGGAATCGCCGTACGACCGGCCACCAGCCTCGGCCCGAAATGCTCCCGGACCAATGCCACCACCACGTCATGGTCGACGTTTCCGGCGACCGCCACCACCATCCGGTCTGGCGTATACCGCCGAATGTGAAATGAATGCAGCTGCGCCCGAGTCATTTCCGAGATCGACTCGATGCTCCCGATCACCGGTCGTCCCACCGGGTGATCGCCGAACATCGCCGACAGAAACACATCGCCCAGGGTGTCCTCGGGATCATCGTCGCGCATGGCGATCTCCTCGAGCACCACGTCACGCTCGACCTCGATATCCTCGGCGGCACACCGCCCGCGCAGCACCACGTCCGCGACGAGGTCGACCGCCAGTTCCAGGTCGGTGTCGAGGACATGCGCGTAGTAGCAGGTGTGCTCGCGCGCGGTGAACGCGTTCAGCTCGCCGCCAACGGCGTCGACGGCCTGTGCGATATCCACCGCACTACGCGACGGCGTCGATTTGAACAGCAGGTGTTCCAGAAAGTGGGCGGCACCCGCGACACTCCGACCTTCGTCGCGAGAACCGACGCCCACCCACACGCCCACCGATGCGGACCGCACCGACGGGACGTACTCCGTGACCACCCGCAGTCCGCCGGGCAGTATGGTCCGGCGGACCTGCGAGGTATCCAGTTTCGACGCCTTGCGATCAGGCTTCGGCGGGCGCGGCATCGGCAGGTGCAGCCGACTCTGCGGTCTCTTCTGCTTCTTCGGCCACCAGGATCAGCGAGATCTTGCCGCGGTTGTCGATATCGGCGATCTCCACCTGCAGCTTGTCGCCGACCTTGACGACATCTTCGACCTTGGCGATGCGCTTGCCGCGGCCCAGCTTGGAGATGTGCACCAGACCGTCGCGACCGGGCAACAGTGAGACGAACGCACCGAAATCGGTGGTCTTGACCACGGTGCCGAGGAACCGCTCGCCGATCTTCGGCAGCTGCGGGTTGGCGATCGCGTTGATCTTGTCGATCGCGGCCTGAGCGGACGGACCGTCCGCGGCGCCGACGAACACCGTGCCGTCGTCCTCGATGGAGATCTGCGCGCCGGTCTCCTCGGTGATCGAGTTGATCATCTTGCCCTTGGGCCCGATGACCTCGCCGATCTTGTCCACGGGCACCTTGATGGTAGTGATCCGCGGCGCGTACGGGCTCATCTCGTCGGGGCTGTCGATGGCCTCGGCCATCACCTCGAGGATGGTCAGACGCGCATCCTTCGCCTGGCTCAACGCCCCGGCGAGCACCTTCGACGGGATACCGTCGAGCTTGGTGTCCAACTGCAACGCGGTGACGAAGTCCTTGGTGCCCGCGACCTTGAAATCCATGTCGCCGAAGGCATCCTCGGCACCGAGGATGTCGGTCAGCGCCACAAACCGACGCTCGGTCTTGCCGTCGTTCTCGACGTCGTCGGACACCAGACCCATCGCGATGCCCGCGACCGGAGCCTTCAGCGGCACACCCGCGTTGAGCAGCGACAGCGTCGAGGCGCACACCGAACCCATCGAGGTGGAGCCGTTGGAGCCCAGGGCCTCGGACACCTGCCGGATCGCGTAGGGGAATTCCTCCACACTGGGCAGCACCGGCACCAGCGCCCGCTCGGCGAGCGCACCGTGGCCGATCTCGCGGCGCTTGGGCGAGCCGACACGACCGGTCTCACCGGTCGAGTACGGCGGGAAGTTGTAGTGGTGCATGTAGCGCTTGGTGGTCTCGGGTCCCAGCGAGTCGATCTGCTGAGCCATCTTGACCATGTCCAGCGTGGTGACACCCATGATCTGGGTCTCGCCGCGTTCGAACAGCGCGCTGCCATGTGCCCGGGGCACCACGGCAACCTCGGCACTCAGGGCACGGATATCGGTGATGCCGCGGCCGTCGATGCGGAAGTGATCGGTCAGGATACGCTGGCGCACAAGCTTCTTGGTCAGCGACCGGAACGCGGCACCGATTTCCTTCTCGCGGCCGGCGAAGTTCCCAGCGGCCCCGGCCAGGCGCTCCAATACGTCAACCTTGATCTCGTCGGTGCGCTCGTTGCGCTCATTCTTGCCGGCGATGGTCAGCGCCTCCGACAGAGCGTCGGTGGCCACCGACGCGACCGAGTCGTAGACATCCTCGGCGTAGTCGGGGAAGACCGGGTAATCAATCGGCTCCTTGACCCGTTTGGCTGACAGAGCCTCGGCCAGCTCCTGCTGAGCGGCGCACAGCACCTTGATGAACGGCTTGGCAGCCTCGAGTCCCTCGGCGACGACAGCCTCGGTCGGCGCCTGCGCACCACCGGCCACCAGCTCGATGACTTTCTCGGTCGCCTCGGCCTCGACCATCATGATCGCCACATCGGCGCTGTCGCCATCTCCGACGATTCGCCCGGCAACGACCATGTCGAACACGGCCTTCTCCAACTGCTCGCCGGTCGGGAACGCAACCCACTGACCATCAATGAGGGCAACGCGAGTCCCGCCGACCGGGCCGGAGAACGGCAGGCCCGCCAGCTGGGTGGACGCCGAAGCCGCGTTGATCGCCAGCACGTCGTACAGATCCTTGGGGTCCAGGCTCAGCACGGTCACCACGACCTGGATCTCGTTGCGCAGACCGTCGACGAACGACGGACGCAGCGGACGGTCGATCAAACGGCAGGTCAGGATCGCATCCGTGGACGGACGACCTTCGCGGCGGAAGAACGAGCCGGGGATACGGCCCGCGGCATACATGCGCTCCTCGACGTCGACCGTCAGCGGGAAGAAGTCGAAGTGGTCCTTGGGGTTCTTGCTGGCGGTGGTGGCGCTCAGCAGCATCGTCTCGTCATCGAGATATGCGACGACCGAGCCGGCGGCCTGCTTGGCCAGTCTTCCGGTCTCGAAGCGGATGGTGCGGGTGCCGAACGACCCGTTGTCGATGACGGCGGTGGATTCGAACACACCGTCTTCAAGTTCAACTGCAGACATTTAGTCCGGTGGCCTCTCTGATTCACTCAGTCGTTGTTTCGCGTCGTCACGCCGGTGAATACCACAGACCTCGATACGGCTACGGCCGTCGATCGAAGCGGCCGGACATACCCCAATTCTGGAGTTCCCGGCGGCCACTACCGAAGACCGCCCGATCGGGCGGGTCCTATGTGACTCGCAGGAACGGCACCCGCCGATATGCAGGTACCGCACCCATGTTCGAATGGCTGTCGAACGCACCCATGGTACACGGCAGTAACAGCCCGATCGCCATCGCGGCGCTGCTTACGCAACGTCATCCGCACATACGGTGAACTGCTGTTCTATGCCGCCCGTGAACACGGGCAGGAGGGCTACAAAGCAGAACGGCGGTCGCCCCGAAGAGGCGGCCGCCGTTCTGATGCCATGGACGCTGCGTCAGCGACGCAGCCCGAGGCGCTCGATCAGCGAGCGGTAACGCTCGACGTCGACCTGCGCAACGTACTTGAGCAGCCGGCGACGCCGCCCCACGAGCAGCAACAGTCCGCGCCGCGAATGGTGGTCGTGCTTGTGTGCCTTGAGGTGCTCGGTCAGGTCCGAGATCCGCTTGGTCAGCAACGCAACCTGAGCCTCCGGCGAACCGGTGTCGGTCTCGTGCAGGCCGTAGGAGCCCAGGATTTCTTTTTTCTGCTCGGCGGTAAGCGCCACTAAAACAACTCCATCAAATCGGTCCGCGAACATATTCTCGACACAGCCACCGCGGCCTGCAGCGTGTGCCGGATCGCCGGAAAGCTTAGCAGTGGGCCGCGGCGAGCCGCGAATTCAGCTTGGGCGGCGAGCCGCGAATTCAGCTTGGGCGGCGAGCCGCGAATTCAGCTTGGGCGGCGAGCCGCGAATTCAGCTTGAGTGCGCAGAAAGAATCGATCGCGCGCGCTCGGTGTCGGCCCTCATCTCCACCACCAGGTCGTCGACCGAATTGAACTTCTCCTGGCCGCGGATGCGGGCCACGAAGTCGACTGCCACGTGCTGGCCGTACAGATCGGCACTGGTGTCGAGGACGAACGCCTCCACGGTGCGCGTGCGGCCGGAGAATGTCGGATTGGTGCCGACCGACACGGCCGCCTGGTACCGCTCCCCGGGAATGACCGTGCCCATCATCGGCCCGTGGCCCAGCACCGTGAACCACGCCGCGTATACGCCGTCGGCCGGAATCGCCGAGTACATCGGCGGGGCCACGTTGGCGGTGGGGAATCCCAGCACCCGGCCGCGGCCGTCGCCACGCACCACGACACCCTCGACACGATGCGGCCGGCCCAGCGCCTCGGCGGCCGCGACCACGTCACCGGCATCGACACAGGACCGGATGTAGGTGGACGAGAAGGTGACATGCTCATGGCGGTGCTCGGGGTCGAGAGGTTCGGTCACCAACGACATCGCCTCGACCGCGAAGCCGAAGCGCTCACCGGCGGCGCGCAGCATGTCGACATTGCCTGCGGCCTTCTTGCCGAAGGTGAAGTTCTTCCCCACGACCACCTCCACCACATGCAGATGCTCCACCAGCAGCTCGTGGATGTAGCGCTCGGGGGCGAGCTTCATGAAGTCCGAGGTAAACGGCATCACCAGAAACACGTCGACACCGAGCTCCTCGATGAGCTCGGCGCGTCTGGCCAGCGTGGTGAGCTGCGCCGGATGACTGCCCGGGAACACCACTTCCATCGGATGGGGGTCGAAGGTCATCAGCACCACCGGTATCCCGCGGGATCTGGCCGCTTTCACCGCATGACTGATCAGCTCGGCATGTCCACGATGCACACCGTCGAACACCCCGATGGTTACCACACATCTGCCCCAGTCCGTGGGGATCTCTTCCTGCCCACGCCAGCGCTGCACAGCAGTTAGCCTACGGCCCGCCCGCGCCAGGATCTGCTCTAGTGCCCGGATGAGGTGATGATTGCCTAAACTTCCTCACTGTGAGCCCTTCCGGTAACCATCACGACCTCTCGACGGTTGCCCAGGACTATCTGAAGGTGATCTGGACGGCGCAGGAATGGTCACGCGAGAAGGTCAGCACGAAGCTGCTGGCCGAGCGGATGGGCGTATCGGCCTCCACGGCCTCCGAATCGATCCGCAAGCTCGCCGATCAAGGCCTGGTAGACCACGAGAAGTACGGTGCGGTGACGCTGACCGAGGCCGGCCGCCAGGCCGCCCTCGCGATGGTGCGCCGGCACCGGCTGATGGAGACCTTTCTCGTCCAGGAGCTCGGCTACGGCTGGGACGAGGTGCACGACGAAGCCGAAGTCCTTGAGCATGCGGTGAGCGACCGGATGCTCGACCGCATCGACGCCAAGCTCGGCTTCCCGACCCGGGACCCGCACGGCGATCCGATCCCGGGCGCCGACGGTCAAGTACCGACGCCGCCGGCCCGTCAACTTTCGGTCTGTCAAAACGGCGACGCCGGCACGGTGGCACGAATCTCCGACGCCGATCCTGAGATGCTGCGGTACTTCGACAGCGTCGGCATCAGCCTCGACTCACGGTTGCGGGTGCTGGCCCGACGGGATTTCGCGGGCATGATCTCGGTGGCGATAGAGCAGCCGGGCACCGCGTGCGATTCCGCTACCGAAGTCACGGTCGAGCTGGGCAGCCCTGCGGCAGAAGCGATCTGGGTCGTCGCCTGACCTCCGCGCTCGGCATCGAGGAGTTCATCTTCTCGGGCTATCCGCACCTCGAAGAGCTGTACTGGTTCGGTGAGGGCGTGGTGCCGATCCTACGCAAGCGTGGATTGTTCGGCGCCGCAGCAGATGTCGCGGCACCGGCATCGATTCCGTTCGTCGGCGCACCCCGGTAGCCCGACCGATCCGAATCGAGAAATCCGCGGTCTACAGGGTTGCCGGCCGCAACACCACTACCGACTTGGTCCGTAACGAACCGTCCTGCAGCAGTGCGATGACCTGGCCGTCAGGTGAAGTTGCCGCGTAGACGCCGTCGATGCCGGCAGGTTTCAACGACCTGCCATGCCTGGTGTCCTCGGTTTCGTCCGCACTCAGATCACGGCGTGGAAACCCGACCAGGCAAGCCTCGTCGAGCGAGTAACTCAGCCGCGCCTGCTCGGCGAGATCGTCGAGAGTGCGCGCCTCGTCGAGTCCGTAGCGACCGACTTTGGTTCGCCGTAACGCCGTCAGGTGGCCCCCGACGCCGAGTGCCGCGCCGACGTCGCGCGCGAGCGCCCGGATGTAGGTGCCCGACGAACAGTCCACGTCGACGTCCACGTCGACGAAGTCGTCGATGTGCCTGACGGCGAGCACATCGAATCGGTCGATCCGCACCGGGCGTGCGGCCAACTCGACGATCTGGCCTTCCCTGGCCAGCTTGTAGGCCCGCTGACCGTCGACCTTGATCGCGCTCACCGCCGACGGCACCTGCTGGATCTCGCCGCGGAGCGCCGCCACTGCGTCGGCAATGTGCGTATCGGTGACATGCGCAGCCGAGACGGTCTGCAGCACTTCACCTTCGGCGTCTTCAGTGCTGGTGGTCTGACCCAGCCGGATGGTCGCACTGTAGGACTTGTCGGTGGCGGTCAGCAGACCCAGGATCTTGGTGGCCCGCTCGATACCGATCACCAGCACTCCGGTGGCCATGGGATCCAAGGTGCCGGCATGGCCGACCTTGCGGGTACCGAACAGCCGACGGCATCGGCCGACCACGTCGTGGCTGGTCATCCCAGCCGGCTTGTCGACGATCACCAAACCCGGGCTCGGGTTTGGGTTGTTCCCCGCGTGCGCAGGCATATTCACAGCACGATCGCCGTCAGCGTCACACCGTCACGGACCGACCAACGACCTTCGAGCAGGCTGAGCGGCGGACCGTGCTCGGCGGCCGGATCGATGAGGATTTCCGACCAGAAGCCGCCGGTGGTACCGGAATCATCAACCGCGAAGGTGATGTGCGCATCCTCGAAGCCCAGCCAGCGGTGCGTCAGCGGAAACCACGCCTTGTAGGTTGCCTCCTTGGCGCAGAACAGGATTCGATCCCAGTGCAGACCATCGGGCAGGCCGCCCAACTCGGTGCGTTCGGCCGGCACCGTGATCGCGTCGAGCACCCCGTCCGGCAGGACGTGATGGGGCTCGGCGTCGATCCCGACCGACCGGACCTCGGCCGTACGGCCCACGACCGCACCGCGAAATCCCGTGCAGTGCGTCAAGCTACCGACCACACCGTCAGGCCAGCACGGTTCGCCTTTGTCCCCCTTGAGGATCGGGACGGGTCCGATGCCAAGCTCCCCCAATGCCTGACGCGCGCAGTAACGCACGGTGACGAACTCGTTGCGACGCTTGGCCACTGACCGCGCGATGAGTGGTTCCTCTTCCGGCAGCGGTGACAACCCGGGAGGATCGTCGTACAACTCGGCAGACGCCACCGCATCGGGCAGCACCTGGGTGAGCAGCATGCCGCTCATGCTCTCCTCGATTGAATCCGGTCCTGCACCTGCTTGGCATGAGCTCGCATCTCCGGGGTGATCTCGAAATGACCGCCGAACTCGTTGAGATAGCCCGGTGCGTATTTCGGATCGGGCAGGATCTGCCGCAGCCACCGGTAGGGCTTGCGCCGGCGCCACTCCCGCGGGTAGCCAACCGACACCTCTTCGAAGCGCACATCGTCGTACCAGGTGGTGCGAGGAATATGCAGATGCCCGTAAACCGAGCAAATGGCGTTGTACCGGATGTGCCAGTCCTTGGTCGCAGTGGTCCCGCACCACAACGAGAACTCGGGATAGAACATCGCATCGCAGGGTTCCCGCACCAGCGGGAAGTGATTGACCAGAACGGTCGGCGTGATCCAGTCGAGGTCTTCGAGCTTCTCGCGAGTCTGCTTGACCCGGTCACGGCACCACGCGTCGCGGGTCGCGTACGGCTCACACGACAGCAGGAACTCGTCGGTACCCACCACGTTGCGCTCTCGCGCCACCGCCAGGCCCTCGGCCTTGGTCGCCGTACCGGCGGGCAAGAACGTGTAGTCGTACAGCAGAAACATCGGCACGATGGTGGCCGGGCCACCTTGCTCGGTCCAGACCGGGAAGGGATGTTCGGGGGTGACGATGCCCATCTGGTCACACATGTCGACCAGATAGTCGTAACGGGACCTGCCGAAGATTTGCATCGGGTCTTTGTTGGTGGTCCACAGCTCATGGTTCCCGGGCACCCAGATCACCTTCGCGAAACGTTTCCGCAGCAGGTCCAGGGTCCAGCGGATCTCGTCAGTGCGCTCCCCCACGTCGCCTGCCACGATCAGCCAGTCATCCGGCGTGGACGGGTAGAGCGATTCCGTGACGGGCTTGTTTCCGGTGTGGCCGGTGTGTAAATCGCTGATTGCCCACAGGATCGGCTGCCGGTCCCTCGACTCCTGGTCCATCACCACGGTTGCATCACCACAACGGATCAGCCTAACCGCGTGCCGAATGCCGTCCCCACACCCCGGACTGGAACAGGTTCTCGTCTACGGTCGAGCCCGCTGCCCGCTGCTTTCAACAAGCCGGGGAGATCCTCGCCAACTCTGCAGTGGCCCACGAGCTGGCGCCTTCTGATCCGTAGCCTGGTGCGGTGACGCGATTCCACCGGCACGCCGGCAAAGCAGGATTCCGCCGGCACGCCGGCAGGGCAGTCAGTCGCCTGCTCGGCCTGCCACCCCCCGAAACGTCCTACACCGTGCGGCGTGGGCTGCGCGTGCCGATGCGCGATGGCATCGAGTTGGTCGCCGACCACTATTCGCCGGACACCGCCGCACCTGCAGGTACCCTGCTGGTTCGCGGGCCCTACGGCCGTAGGCTCCCGTTCTCGGCGGTGTTCGCACACGTCTATGCCGCCCGCGGCTATCACGTGGTGTTGCAGAGTGTGCGCGGGACGTTCGGCTCGGGCGGCGAGTTCACGCCGATGGTCCACGAGATGGCCGACGGCGCCGACACCGTGGCGTGGCTGCGCGGGCAACCCTGGTTCACCGGCTCGTTCGCCACGGTTGGCCAGTCCTATCTCGGCTTCACGCAGTGGGCTCTGCTGGTCGATCCGCCACCGGAGATGAAGGCGGCGGTCATCATCGTCGGTCCCCACGATTTCAGCGAGTCGGCGTGGGGCACCGGCTCATTCACCCTCAACGACTTCCTGGGCTGGAGTGCGATGGTGGCCCGCCAGGAGGAGCCGGGTCTGGTGCAGGCACTGACCCGTCAGGTCCGGGGCCCCGCGGAGCTTGCCCGGGCGACCACTGGGCTGCCGATGGGCGCGGCCGGCCGCGAGCTGCTCGGCAGCGGCGCCCCCTGGTTCGAATCGTGGCTGGAGCATCCCGACCGCGAGGATCCTTTCTGGGACGCACTGCGGTTCACCGAGGCACTCGACCGCGTGGAGGTCCCGATCCTGCTGCTCAGCGGCTGGCAGGACCTGTTCCTGGACCAGACCCTGCAGCAGTACCGACAACTGCGCGGGCGCGGGGTGCCGGTGGCGCTGACTGTCGGACCGTGGACCCACTCACAATTACTGACCAAGGGCCTGCGGACCGTCGTCGGCGAATCGCTGGACTGGCTGGGCACTCATCTGACGGGGCGGGCCGAGACTCGCCGCGCCATTGTGCGCGCCTACATCAACGGGTCCGACTGGGTGGACCTGCCCGATTGGCCGCCGGCGATGCCGGAGCACGAGCTGTTCCTGCAGCCCACAGGCTGGCTGTCGGACCGTCCGCCGGCGCCGAGCGCGCCGCCTGATCGGCCCAGGACATTCGTCTACGACCCCGCCAGCCCCACCCCGACTGTCGGCGGTCGGTTGCTGACGCGCAGGGCTGGGTATCGCGACGACACTCGGCTGGCCCGGCGCGCCGATGTGCTGGCCTACACCGGTGACCCGCTGCCCGCCGATCTGTATATGGTCGGCGCCGCGGTGGCCGAACTGCAGCACAGCTGCGACAACCCGAACCACGACGTGTTCGTCCGGATCAGCGAGGTGGACGCCAAGGGCCACTCGCGCAACGTGACCGATGCGTTCGTCCGACGTACCGAGCAGTCCGGTCTCATCCGAATCGAATTCGACGCTGTTGCACACAGATTCGCGGCGGGATCGCGGATTCGGTTGCTGGTGGCGGGCGGGTCTCATCCACGGTATGCGCGCAATCTCGGCACCGGCGAGCCACCGATCTCCGGTTGCCGGCTGATCCGTGCCACCCACACCGTGCATCACGACCAAAACGGTGCGTCCCGGCTCGTGCTTCCCGCCGGCCCGCGCCCGCCGTCAGCCCACTGAGGCGCGCACACGCTCGGCGATGCGCTGCAGTGCCGCATCGTCGTGTACGGCCGCTGCCGCGCTGCGGGGGCCCACTTCGTCCATCAGCTCCACCCAGCTCTTGCAGCCCGCGAATTCGGGGGTTCGGACCAGCGCGAGGGGTTCGGTGAGCGCACGGGCCTGCACCACCAATACCGTCAGCCGGTGCTTCGGGCGGAAATCCAAGCGGTCGGCCCGTACCGACTCGGCGGTCCAGATGTGCAGATCGTCGATCTCGTCGATCGCCTCAGGGTGGTTGACCTCCACGGCCGCAACCACTTTCGCCGCAGCACGGATGGTCACAGCAGCATCGGTGCTATCCGCAGCGGCGGCTTCGATCAGGTCGCGGTGTTCGGGGCGCACCCGCTCTGCGTGGCTGTGCGCGATCGTCGGGAACAGCAAGAACTCGGGCGCGGCGACCGAGAACCGTTTCTCGCCGATGCCGCCCTTACGCAGCAGCACAGTCTGGCGCCCGTCGAGCAGCGCATGTACTGCCGCACTCCACTCCTTGAGCGCCGGGGCATTCACCTGGCCGCCAGCCTGGCCTGTACCTCCGGGCGACGCAGCGGCGGAACCGTTTTGGGCGGCTGACGCCGTGGCGCCAGCCCGTCCAGCAGCCGTCTGGTGGTCGCAGTGACCTCGGCGACGGCCGCTTCGAACGCGTCGATATTGGCTCCGGTCGGCCGCGTGATCCCGCTGACCTTACGGACGTACTGGCGGGCAGCGGCCTCGATCTCCTCGGCTGTGGCGGCCGGTTGCAGGCCGCGCAGTTCGGTGATGTTGCGACACATGAGTCCCACGATAGGCGCATCGGGTCAGGCCGATCTCACACAACGACCGGGCCTGCACCTTGTCCTCCCGCCGTGCCGGCATCGCCGCCAACCGCGACGCGGTGCCGCTGCCAGGTGCGCTGAGACTCAGTCGGCGGCCAGCCAACCGAGCGCGGTCTTGTCAGTGGCGATTTCCTCGACGCTCATCCCGTCGACGAGCCGGTCCAGGACGGCTGTCATCGTGACACAGTCGCGGGCGGGATGATCGGACGGACAGTGCAGTGCATGCGTCAGAAACTGCTGTGCCCCTTGTGCTTGTGCGATCACCCGGTCCAGCGCGGCGATCTGGTCCCGGACCGTCTGGCGCCACTGCTCACTCGACGCGTCCAGCACGGCCGCCGCAGTGTCGAGTGGAAGCCCCATCTGGTGCACGATCTTGAGCAACGCGAGCCGACGAAGTTCTTGGGGCCCGTACATGCGTTTACCGGCTCGGCGCAGCCGGGGGCGCACCAGTCCGCGCTCGTCGTAGTAGCGCAATGCCGAGGGACTCATCCGCAGCCGCGCAGCCGCCTCGCCGATCGAGATCACATCCATGCCGCCATTTGACTTCAACCCACGTTGAACCGGCAAGGTCTACCTATGAATGATGCGTCGGACGCACAAGCCGTCAACCACCACGCCGATTACCCCGGTTTCGCAGGTGTCGGCGGTGTGCTATGCGGGTTGCGGTTCCTCGTGGTGGGCCGGTCCAGGGCGAGGTTGGTCACCGCTATCGCGCAGGTTTCGTCCAAAGATCATGTGGTGGATGTGGGTTGCGGACCTGGCACCGCCGCGCGGGTCGCGGCCCGGCGCGGGGCGCGTGTGACGGGTGTCGACCCGTCGTCGGTCATGCTCCGCATCGCGGCCGCGATCACGCCGAGGCACGCGGACATCACCTGGAGCGAGGGCACCGCCGAAGCGTTGCCAATGGGTGCCGACTCCGCCACGATGGTGTGGGCACTGGCCACGGTGCACCACTGGCAGGATGTCGACAGGGCGCTCGCCGAGGTACGCCGCGTGCTGGTGCCGGGTGGGCGGTTGATCGCGATCGAGCGGCAGGTAGCCGCCGGCGCAACCGGATCGGACAGTCACGGCTGGACAGAGCAGCAGGCCGAATCGTTCGGCGCGTTGTGTCGCGACAAGGGCTTTACCAGTGTGTCGGTGGCCCGGCACGGTAGCGGCCGCACTGCTGTATGGGTGGTCCGATGTGGTTTGAATCCACACGGGGTGGAGGGTCGCCCGTGAATACCGTTGTGCCCCAATCGCAACAGCGGGCCCAACGGGTCAAGTCCCCACCATCCGTCGCCTAGGCGATATGGGCCGGCTCTGCAGCTTCCGCGTGGGTTGGTTCGGTACGAGCGTCCCTTACCCGAGCTCGTCAAGATTTCTTCGACGGAATCACAATGACCACGATCAGGGTGATAATCGAAAAGAACAGTCCCAGAATTCCCCAACCTATGACGCTACGTCCTTTGAACCCGGCGATGACCGCGCAGATCACCGCCGCCACGATGCTCCCGATTGCGACCACGATGCCTTTGAGACCACGGAGGATGAATCCTGCGGCTTCCGGTTGGGTTTGAGCGGCCAATATCAGGTCGTGGATCATCGCAGGCTCCTGGACTCCGTGCAATGCGCAGATGCATCGCTCGAACGCCTGTACCCCGTCGGCCACTTTGCGAAACCTCCAGCTCGCCGCATGATGACGTCGACGCACTGGGGCACAAGCGATCTGGCCGAGCACCGGGATGGGCGTCGTTCACCAGCGTTGGAGTGAACTGCGCGGACCCCAAGCTCGCCGATGGTCGTCGCTCAGGCCGTGCCCGCCACCAGCCAGCGGCCCGATAAGGCCCGCCAGCCGACGAACACCAACCGCAGCACCATGAAGGTGCTCAGTCCGGCCCAGATGCCAAGTAGGCCCCAGCCGAAGATCAGCGACAGCCAGACCAGCGGCAGGAAGCCGGCCAGCGCGCTGATCAGCGTGGCATTGCGCATGAATTTGGCGTCGCCGGCGCCGAGCAGAACTCCGTCGAGGGCGAAAACGATTCCAGCGACGGGCAATTGGGCTACGAGGAACCACCACGGCACGCCGATCTCGTCGAGGACCGACCGATCATCGGTAAACAATGTGGGCAGCACGTGGGCCCCGATCCCGAACACCGCCGCCAGTACCGCACCGGCCGCCGTCGAGAACAACGTCACGCGCCAGGCCACCACTTTGGCGTGGTCGAGTTGCCCCGCACCCAGCGCGGCACCCACCAACGACTGCGCCGCGATCGCCAGTGAATCGAGCACCAGCGCAAGGAAACTCCACAGCTGCAGCACCACCTGGTGAGCGGCCACAGCGGCCGCGCCGAATCGGGCCGCGACTGCTCCCGCGGACACGAAACACGCCTGAAACGCCATGGTCCGCAACAACAAGTCCCGGCCCAGCACCACCTGGGCGCGAAGCACCGACGGGCGCAACCGCAGCGGCACCCGCTCTGAGAGCAACGCCCGGATGAACAGGACCGCCGCCACCCACTGCCCCACCAGATTCGCGACGGCCGAGCCGACCAACTCCAACCGCGGCATCCCCAGCCAGCCGTAGACGAGCAGCGGACACAACACCGCCGACACCGAAAACCCGGCGATCACGTAGCGCAATGGCCGGACGGTGTCCTGCACACCGCGCATCCAACCGTTGCCGGCCATCGAGATCAGGATCGCGGGCGCGCCGAAGACTGCGATCCGCAGCCACGGCAGCGCCGCCTGCGCAATCGCGCCGCCACCGGCGATCACCGTCAGCAGCGGAGCCGCGACAACCTGCACGACGGCGCACAGCACCAATCCGATCGCCACGGCCAGCCAGGTGGCTTGAACACCCTCGCCGACCGCGGCCGTCCGATCCCCGGCTCCGAAGAATCGAGCCGATCGCGCCGTGGTTCCGTAGGACAGAAAGGTCAGATTCGAACCGACCAGATTGAGGACCAGACCACCGATGGCCAAGCCGGCCAGGCTGACCGCACCCAACCGCCCGACGATCGCGGTGTCGAACAACAGATAGAGCGGTTCGGCCGCCAGCACTCCGAGCGCCGGGAACGCCAACGCAGCGATACGCCGACTCGTCGCGGGTACGACGGGCAGATCGCCTTCCGGCTCAACCAAGAGCAGCCTGCAGCGCCCGGATCACATCGTCGACAGGGCCCGTGGCCGAGTATCCGGCCGCATGGGGGTGACCGCCACCACCGAACGAGCTGGCGACCTGGGCGAGGTTGACCGACTTGGCTCGCATCGACACCGACCAGTGCTGCGGCTCGATCTCCTTGAACACCGCGGCGACCTCGGCCTGCTGCGTGGTGCGAACGATATCGACGATGCTCTCGACTTCCTCGGGCCGGGCACCCGACCACTCGGAGTGCGGGACAACGACGTACACCAGGCCGCGACCGTCGAGGGCCTCCGGACAGAGCTGCGCCGAGGACAGCACGCGCGACAGCATCGGCAGCCAAGCGAACGGATGGGTATCGAGCAGCGCACGGCTGATCGAGGCATTGTCCACGCCCAGTTCGACGAGCCGTGCGGCGAGCCGGTGAGCCCGCGCACTGGCCCAACGGAACGATCCGGTGTCGGTGGTCAGACCTGCGTACAGGCAATGGGCGACCTGCCGGTCGATCGGCTTGTCCCACGCGTCGAGGATCTCGGCCACCAGCATGGTGGTGGAGTCCGCTGTTGGATCGACGTAGTTGGCGGTTCCGAACAGCTGATTGGAGGCGTGATGGTCGATGACCAGCACCTCCCGCCCGCCCTCAGCGAGATCGCTCAGCGCGCCGAGCCTGTTGATGCTCGGGATGTCGACGGTGACAACCAGATCGGCATCCTCACGAACACCTTCCGGTACCACCAGCAGGTGGCCACCGGGCAGTGTCTGCAAGGACTCGGGCAATGTCTCGGGAGCCGCGAACGCGACCTGGACGTGTTTGCCCGCCGCTTCGAGGACTTGAGCCAGCGCCAGCCCCGCACCGATGGTGTCGGCATCGGGATAGATGTGGCACACCACACTGATGCTCGACGCGACCGACAACAGCTCGACAGCCCCGTGCGCGTCGACGCGCACACCGGGGGCGACGATGTCAGTCGCCATATGTTCGGTCTTGGAATCCGTAACTGTCACCGGCGTCCTCTGTGTCTGCCCCGTCGGCAGGCCCGTTCGCGTCCTCCGCCCCGCTCACACGGTACGGGTCGGCGTCGCCGGCATGTTTGGCGCCCTCCCGAACTCTTGCCAAATCCTCATCCGCGGCCCGCGCGGCGGCCAGCAGCTCCTCCATGCGGTGCGCCGCATCGGGCACGGTGTCGCGGACGAACGCCAGGGTCGGGGTGAACCGCACCCCGGTCCCGGCGCCCACCTTGGTCCGCAGCACGCCCTTGGCCTTCTCCAAGGCGGCCGCCGCGCCGGCGTAATCCGGCGCGTCGTCCAGCGTCTGCCCCAGCACCGTGTAGTACAGCGTGGCGTCATGCAGGTCACCCGACACTTTCGCATCGGTGATCGTGACACCGGCCAGCCGCGGATCCTTGATCTCGTACTCGATGGTCGAGGCGACGATCGTGGAGATCCGCTTGGCGAGCCTCTTCGCGCGGGCAGGATCAGCCACAATGCTCCTCACGCAAGCGTTCGTCGGCCATGTCTTACGTACGCGCCTTCTCGACCAGCTCGTACGTCTCGATGACGTCGCCTTCCTTGATGTCGGAGTAGGTCAGCGTCAGACCACACTCGTAGCCTTCGCGGACCTCGGTGGCATCGTCCTTCTCCCGCTTGAGCGAGGAAACCGTGAGGTTCTCGGCGACCACGACGTTGTCGCGCAGCAACCGGGCCTTGGCATTGCGGCGCATGATCCCGGACTGCACGAGGCAGCCGGCGATGTTGCCGATCCTGGACGACCGGAAGATCGCCCGGATCTCGGCGCGGCCGAGTTCCTTCTCCTCGTAGACCGGCTTGAGCATGCCCTTGAGCGCACTCTCGATGTCGTCGATGGCCTGGTAGATCACCGAGTAGTAGCGGATCTCCACGCCTTCGCGGTTGGCCAGCTCGGTCGCCTTGCCCTCGGCACGGACGTTGAACCCGATGATGATCGCGTCCGAAGCCGACGCCAGGTTGACGTTGGTCTCGGTGACACCACCGACGCCACGGTCGATGACGCGCAGCTCCACCTCGTCGTCGACCTGAATACCCATGAGAGCTTCCTCGAGGGCCTCGACGGTACCCGAGTTGTCGCCCTTGAGGATCAGGTTCAGCTGGCTGGTTTCCTTCAGCGCCGAATCGAGATCTTCCAGGCTGATCCGCTTGCGCGAGCGTGCGGCCAGCGCATTGCGCTTGCGCGCGTTGCGACGATCGGCGATCTGGCGGGCAATGCGGTCCTCGTCGACAACCAGCAGGTTGTCGCCTGCGCCGGGCACCGACGTGAAACCGACGACCTGCACCGGCCGGGACGGCAGTGCCTCTTCGATGTCGTCGCCGTGCTCGTCGACCATCCGGCGGACACGCCCGTAGGCGTCGCCCGCGACGATCGAGTCGCCGACCCGCAGGGTGCCGCGCTGGATGAGCACGGTGGCCACGGGCCCACGGCCACGGTCCAGGTGCGCCTCGATAGCCACACCCTGGGCTTCCATGTCGGGGTTGGCCCGCAGGTCCAGGGCCGCGTCGGCGGTCAGCAGCACCGCTTCGAGCAGCTGGTCGATGTTGGTGCCCTGCCGTGCCGAGATGTCGACGAACATGGTGTCGCCGCCGTAATCCTCGGCCACCAGGTTGTACTCGGTGAGCTGGGCCCGGATCTTCTGCGGGTCAGCGCCTTCCTTGTCGATCTTGTTGACCGCGACCACGATCGGCACATCGGCGGCCTGCGCGTGGTTGATCGCCTCGACCGTCTGCGGCATGACACCGTCGTCGGCGGCGACCACCAGGATCGCGATGTCGGTGGCCTTCGCACCACGAGCACGCATGGCGGTGAACGCCTCGTGACCCGGGGTGTCGATGAAGGTGATGGGCCGGACGTTGCCGTCCAGATCCACCTCGACCTGGTAGGCACCGATGTGCTGGGTGATGCCACCGGCCTCGCCCTCGCGGACATTGGCCTTACGGATGGTGTCGAGCAGCCGCGTCTTGCCGTGGTCGACGTGACCCATGACGGTGACGACCGGCGGACGAATCTGCAGGTCTTCCTCACCGCCTTCGTCCTCGCCATAGGTGAGGTCGAACGATTCGAGCAGCTCGCGGTCCTCGTCCTCCGGGGACACGACCTGCACGACGTAGTTCATCTCGCTGCCGAGCAGCTCGAGGGTCTCATCGCCGACCGACTGGGTCGCGGTGACCATCTCACCGAGGTTGAACAGCGCCTGCACCAGCGATGCCGGGTTGGCGTTGATCTTGTCGGCGAAATCGCTCAACGACGCGCCGCGGGCCAACCGGATGGTCTCGCCGTTGCCGTGCGGCAACCGCACGCCACCGACTACCGGTGCCTGCATCGAGTCGTATTCCTGGCGCTTCTGCCGCTTCGACTTGCGACCACGCTTGGGCGCGCCGCCGGGACGACCGAAGGCACCCGCAGCGCCGCCGCGCTGGCCGGGACGGCCACCACCGCCGCCGCCACCACCGGGACGACCCCGGAAACCGCCGGCAGCTGCTCCGCCGCCACCGGCATTACCACCGGCACCGCCGCCGCGGTAGTTACCGCCGCCGCCACCACCCGGACGACTGCCCTGGCCTGCGCCCGGACGAGGACCACCACCGGGTCGCGGACCGGGGCGCGGGCCGCCACGACCGGGGGCGCCGGCCGCGGGACGCGGAGGCATGTTGCCGGGCGTGGGCCGCGGGCTGCCGGGACGCGGTTGCGGCCGCGGAATGGGCCGCTCCACGGGCTGCTGCGACGAGAACGGGTTGTTGCCGACACGCGGGGTGCGCGGAGCCGGCTTAGGTGCGCTGGACGGTCCGGGACGTGGGCCGGGCGTTGCGCCCGGTGCCGGACGCGAAGCCGCGGACGGCGCGCTGGGCGCGGCGGCCGCGGGCTGAGTCGGCGCGGCGGGCGGTTGCGGGGCTGCGGGCTTGGGTGCCGACGGCCGGGCCGGCGCTGCCGGGGCGGGACTCTCCGGGGCCGGGGCGACCGGAGCCACTGCCGCAGGCGCGGGAGGGGCCGGAGTCGGCCTGGCGGCCGGGCCGGGCGTAGGAGCCGGTGTGCCAGGAGTGGCGACCGGACGCGCCGGACCGGGCGCGGGCACACCGCTGCTCTGGCGGCCGCGAGCCTTCTCGCCGGGCTTGGCGCTGGGCCTGGCCTCCGGCTTGGTCTCGGTCTTCGAACCGAACGATTCGCGCAAGCGACGCGCGACCGGCGGTTCCACGGTGGAAGACGCCGACTTGACGAACTCGCCTTGCTCCTTGAGCTTGGCTAAAAGTTCCTTACTTGTGACACCGAGTTCCTTCGCCAACTCGTGTACACGGGCCTTACCTGCCACTACTTCTCCTCATCTGGAGGCAACAGCGGTGGTAGGCGCCGTGCCTCGGGTTAGCTATGACGCATGGTCATCGAGACTTCACGGTGTGCTCATGTTCTTCGCTACCTGTTCTTCTGACCGGGTGGACGAGCTGACGACTGTTCGACGTACTCGACCACCGCTGAGGTGTCCGGTGAACCGGCGATGCGCAACGCTCGTACGAATGCTCGCCGCCGGACTGCCATCTGTACGCACTGCTGGTCGGGATGCAACCACGCACCTCGCCCGGGCAGGCTTGCCGTTGTGTCAACGGTCACGGCACACTGGCCATTCCCGTCGGTCACCGCGACTACACGAAACAATTCGACGGCCAACTCTCGCTTCCGACACCCGACGCATGTCCGCACCGGTCCGGCAGGACTGCCGGGGTTGCGTCGACGCGTAGAGGTCGGAGACTCGCGCTGGATCACGGCTGAGTCTACCGCCCCGCGGGCTGTGCTCCGAACCGCCGGTCGGCGCTAATGCTCCGGCACCACACGCGAGGCCGTGTCGGAGTCCGATTGTGCGGCGGCATCGCTACGAATATCGATCCGCCAGCCCGTCAATCGGGCCGCCAGCCTGGCGTTCTGGCCTTCCTTGCCGATGGCCAACGACAGCTGGAAGTCCGGCACCACCACCCGCGCCGCGCGTGCCGCCTCGTCGATCACCGACACCGACACGACCTTCGCCGGCGACAGCGCGTTGGCGACGAATCGGCCGGGGTCCTCGTCGAAGTCGATGATGTCGATCTTCTCGCCGGACAACTCGCTCATCACGTTGCGGACCCGCTGGCCCATCGGCCCGATGCACGCACCCTTGGCGTTGAGCCCGGGCACCCGCGAGGCGACGGCGATCTTGGACCGATGGCCGGCCTCGCGGGCCACAGCCACGATCTCGACCGATCCGTCGGCGATCTCGGGCACCTCCAACGAGAACAGCTTCCGCACCAGGTTCGGATGCGTGCGTGACAACGTGATCAGCGGTTCGCGGGCGCCGCGGGTGACCCCGACGACGTAGCAGCGGAGCCGGTCGCCGTGTTCGTAACGCTCCCCCGGCACCTGCTCGGCCGCAGGGATGACCCCTTCGGACCCCTTGGTCTCGGTGCCGATGCGCACGACCACCAGCCCACGGGCATTGGCCCGCGCGTCACGCTGGATGACCCCGGCCACGATGTCGCCCTCATGCGCCGAGAATTCGCCGTAAGTCTTCTCGTTCTCCGCGTCGCGCAGCCGCTGCAGGATCACCTGACGGGCGGTGGTTGCCGCGATCCGACCGAAACCCTCTGGCGTGTCATCCCATTCATGGAGGACGTTGCCGTCCGCATCGGTCTGACGGGCCATGACCTTGACCGCACCGGTTTTCCGGTCGATGTCGATGTAGGCGTCGGGCTCATGCCCTTCGGTATGTCGGTATGCGGTCAGCAGGGCTGATTTGATGGTATCCACGACCACGTCGACCGTGATGCCTTTGTCGGCTTCGATGGCATGCAGCGCCGTCATGTCGATGTTCATGCCCGAGCCCCCTTCCCAGTCTCTCCGACCAACTCCAACTCGCGTTGGCTTGGTGGCGAGAACTCCACTTGGACAACAGCTTTAACAATGTCGGCCGGATTGATCCGGCGCACGGCGAAATCACGCCCGTCCCTGACCACGATCTCGACCGCCTCGTAGTCGGTGCGCCCCACTCTGCCGGTCAGCTGCGAATCGTCGGCCAATGTCAACTCCACCTTGCGGCCGCGGGCCCGACGGAAGTGCTTCTCCTCGGTGAGCGGACGGTCCACCCCGGGCGACGTGACCTCCAGCACATACGGCGTGTCGCCCGCCCGCTGGAGCTGATCGAGCAACTCCGAAGCCGTCCTGGAGAGCGCTGCGAGTGATTCGAGATCGAGACCGGTGTCCCCGTCCGCCACCACGGTGATCCGGGGCGGACGCGCGGCAGCGTCGACGACGACCTGGTCGATTTCGTATCCGGCGCGCGCAAACTCTCCGTCCAGCAGCTCGATCACCTGCTTCTGCGACGGCAAATCCGCAGACCGCAACTTCGGATCCGGTGCCACGGCGAGCTCCTCATCTTGAGTTGTACGGACACGATCCCCAAGCCAAGTCCTGGCAGGCCCCTGGAATCGACTTTCCACGATACGCCAGGGGCAAGGCAGCAATCGGCAGACCAAGTCGGGCACCGGAATGTCGCCAGTGCCACCCGCGCACCTTGCCGGCCTGCTGCGGCCGTGCCGAGCAATGGCAGGATGTTGCACGTGCCGAGTGCCCTACCGAAAATCAGCCGGCGGCGGGCTTTGCTCTCGGCCGCCGCCCTGGCCCTGCTGGGCACCGCCGCCGCAGGCTGCGGGCAACCCCCACCACCGCCGGATCTCGCCGACCTGGCGGCGCAACTGGACCGGGCCCGCGCGGACAGCAAGCTGGCCGCCGACGCGGCCGGTGCCCAGTCGGCGCAGTCGGCGCAGGTGCGGGCATTGGCGGTGGTGGCCGCCGAACGTTCGGCGCACGCCCAGGCGCTCACCGACGAGCTGGTCCGGATGGCCGGCACCAAGGCGCCGACCGCGCAACCGTCGACCTCGTCGGCCACATCGACGGCAGCGGGCACATCGACGGCGGCGGGCAGCCCGGCACCCGCACCGACCGTGGCCGACGTGATCAGCGCTCTCAAGCAGTCCGCGCAGGATGCGGCGCAGCTGGCCTCCCGACTCTCTGGCTACCGCGCCGGTCTCATGGGCTCCATCGCAGCGTCGTGCACGGCTGCCTACACCGTCGCACTCGGCGGTGCGCAATGACGACCACCGAACCACCTTCGGAACCCGCGCGCCCGGCCGATGCCGCCGACCGGGCCCTATTCGACGCCATAGCCACCGAGCACAGCATCATCTACGGCTACGGCATAGTTTCGGCGCATTCGACACCCGACGACAATGCGCTGGTGGCTGCCGCCATGGCCGAACACCGAAACCGTCGCGAAGCGGCCATCGCCATGCTCACCGCCCGATCGGTGTCCCCGCCACTGCCCGCGGCCGGATATCAGCTTCCGATACCAGTGGCCAACCCCACCGACGCGGCGAACCTCGCCGTACGCATGGAGCAGGACGCCGCAGTGGCCTGGCGCGCGGTGCTCGAACAGGCCACCCGCAGCGAGGACCGCGCCTTCGCGGTGACCGCATTGACCCAAGCGGCGGTCACCGCGGCGAAATGGCGTGCGCGGCTGGGCACCTGGCCGGTCACCGTCGCCTTCCCGGGCGGCGCCGAGTCCGGCTGACCCGGCGCCTCCTAGCCCCGCGAACAGTCGCGCGGGTACCCGACACGCCGCTCTACGGGTACCGCCGTGTCTGTTCGCCCTAACCGGCCAGCGCCGCCGAGATCTCCGTGACGGCGTCATCCACCGCGATCTCACGGTTCTCGCCGGTCAACCGGTTGCGGAGTTCGACGGTTCCGTCGGCCCAGCCGCGGCCGACCACCACGATCCACGGCATGCCGAGCAGCTCGGCGTCCTTGAACTTCACACCGGGCGACGCCTTGCGGTCATCGAAGAGCACCTCGTGGCCGAGCCGGTCCAGGCCGGCCACCAGCTCGGTGGCGCCCGCGCGCGCCGCCTCGTCCTTGTTGGCCACCACCACGTGCACGTCGAACGGCGCTACGGAGGCCGGCCAGCGCAGCCCGAACTCGTCGTGCCGTTGTTCGGCGATCACCGCGACCATCCGCGATACCCCGATGCCATACGAGCCCATGGTCAACCGGACCGGCTTGCCATCCTCACCCAGTACGTCGGCGGTGAATGCGTCGGTGTACTTGCGGCCGAGCTGGAAGATGTGACCGATCTCGATGCCACGCGCCGAGGTCAACACACCCGCACCGTCTGGTGACGGGTCGCCGTCTCGGATCTCGGCGGCCTCGATGGTGCCGTCGGCGGTGAAGTCACGGCCCATGACCAGGCCGACGACGTGCTTGTTGAGGGCGTCGGCGCCGGTGATCCACGCCGTGCCGTCCACGATCCTTGGGTCGACGAGATAGCGAACCCCGTTCGCCAGCAACGCTTTCGGTCCAACGTATCCCTTGACCAGGAAGGGGTTCTTGGCGAAGTCGGCGTCATCGAGCAGGGCGAACTCGGCCGGCTCGAGCGCGGCACCCAGCCGCTTCTCGTCGACCTCGCGGTCGCCGGGCACGCCGACCGCCAGCAACTCCCAGTCTCCGCCCGGCTCGCGGGTCTTGAGCAAGATGTTCTTGAGGGTGTCGGCCGCGGTGACCGCTCGGTCCGAGAACTGTTCCAGGCCGGCCGAATTGGCCCAGTCGACCAGTGTTGCGATAGTCGGGGTGTCCGGAGTGTCATGCACCACGGCCGCTGGTTGCCCCTCGATCGGCAGTGGCGCCGGCGCCCGGGTCACGACCGCTTCGACGTTGGCGGCGTAGCCGGATTCGACGCACCGCACGAAGGTGTCCTCACCGACCTCGCTTTCGGCCAGGAACTCCTCCGAAGCACTGCCGCCCATGGCTCCCGAAACCGCCGACACGATCACGTAGTGCACGCCCGCGCGGTCGAAGATCTTCTGGTAGGCCTCGCGGTGCGCGTGGTACGCGTTCTTGAGGCCGTCGTCGTCGATGTCGAACGAGTACGAGTCCTTCATGACGAACTCGCGGCCCCGCAGAATGCCGGCACGCGGACGCGCCTCGTCGCGGTACTTGGTCTGGATCTGATACAGCAGGACCGGGAAGTCCTTGTAGGAGGAGTACTCCCCCTTGACCGTCAGCGTGAAGATCTCTTCGTGCGTGGGGCCGAGCAGATAGTCGTTGCCTCGACGGTCCTGCAACCGGAAAAGGTTGTCGCCGTACTCGGTCCACCGGTTGGTGGTGTCGTACGGGCCCCGTGGCAGCAGGGCGGGCAGGAGGATCTCCTGGCCGCCGATCGCGTTCATCTCGTCGCGGACGATCTTCTCGATCCGGCGCAGAACCCGCAGCCCCAGTGGCAGCCAGCTGTAGATGCCTGGGCCGACCGGACGGACGTATCCGGCCCGGATCAGCAGCTTGTGGCTGGGCACCTCGGCATCGGCGGGGTCGTCGCGCAGAGTGCGCAGGAACAGCTCTGACATACGGGTGATCACAGCCGACAACCTTAAAGCGTGGGGCTCAGTCCCGACTCTGCCAGGTACAGATGCAGGCCTACAGCTCTCCGGCGTCCAGCGCTTCCTTGACGTCCTGCGCATGTGCCACCTGCTCGGCGGTGTAGCCGATGAACAGCGCAGCGCCGCCGACCAGGACCGCCACCGCCGCCACCCACAGCAGGCCGTAGGTGTAGCCGGCGTCCAGCGCGGCGAGCTGCGCCGGGTTCATATTCTTCACCGGGCCGGTGGTGCCGCCCAGGTAGAGCGTGCGCGACGTGATGACGGCCTGAATCACCGACAGCACCAGCGGGCCACCGAGGCTCTGCAGCATCAGCGCGATCGCCGAGGCGGGGCCGATCCGGTCGAAGCCCACACCGGCGATCGCCGCGAGGGTCAGCGGCACCACGATCATGCCGATGCCGATGCCGCCGACCGTGATGGGAATCACCAGGTTCGGAAAGTAGGGGATGCCCGCATGCAGCGTCGAGCCGTACAGCATCGCACCCAATACCAGGATTCCGCCGGCGATGACCAACACCCGCGGCGAGAAGAATCGCACGGCCTGCGAGGACGCTCCGAGCCCGATGCCCATCCCGATCACGAACGGAATGAAGCCGATGCCCGCGTGCAGCGCGGTGTAGCCGAGGATGTCCTGCACATACAGGCCGATCAGCACGGTCAGGGTGAACAGCACACCGCCGGCGAGGAAGATCGCCGCGAAGGTGGCGAGCCGGTTGCGCTCGTGGAACAGATCGAACGGGACCACGGGGTTCTCCGCAGTGCGTTCGGCGATGAGGAAGGCGAGACCGAAGACCGCGGCGGCCGCACCCGAACCGAGCGTGACGGGCGAGAGCCAGCCGCGCTCGGGGCCCTGCGTGAAGGCGAACACCGCGGCCGTGCAGGCCAGCGTGGCCAGCAGCGCACCTGCTGCGTCCAGCTTCATCCGCTCGCGGTGCGTCTCCCGCAGCGCGGTGCGGGCCAGGTAGAGCATCACCAGCCCGATAGGCACGTTGACCATGAAGGCCCAGCGCCAGGACACCTCGGTGAGAGCCCCGCCGACCACCAGTCCCATCACCGACCCGATGGCGGTCATCGCACCGAACACCGCGGTGGCCAGGTTTCGGGCCGGCCCCTTGGGGAACGTGGTGGCGACCAGGGCCAGACCGGTGGGCGAGGCGATGGCGGCGCCGATGCCCTGCAGCAGCCGGGCGGTCACCATGGTGGCCTCGTTCCACGCGCTGCCACACAGGATCGAGGCAATGGTGAACAGCGCGACACCGACGATGAAGGTGCGCTTGCGGCCGATGGTGTCGCCGAGCCGTCCGCCCAGCAGCATCAGACCACCGAAGGTGAGCACGTAGGCCGTGATGACCCAACTGCGTCCGGCGTCGGACAGGCTCAGCTCGTCCTGAATCTTCGGCAGCGCAACGATCGCGACGGTGCTGTCCATGGTGGCGAGCAACTGCATGCCTGCAATGGCGATGACCGCCGACAGGAAACCCCAGGACGGGATCCAGGCCGGGAGCCGCGAGGCAACCCGTTCGCACTGGCCGCCGTCGCTGTCTGCCGCCTGGTACATCGGCAAAACCCGGTCCTCCCCGGCGTCGCGGTCCATTGCTGCGCGCTCTGCGTCATTGAGAGCCGTCATAGAGAATTACCTTACAGTAATCTTAAGAATCCTTTACCCCCGCGAACCCGGCCACAGCCCCTATGACGATGATCGCGGGGGGTCGGATGCCCTCTTCGCGGATCTTCTCCGGCGCGTCCCCGAGCGTGGCCCGCAACGTCCGCTGAGCCACCGTACTTCCGTGCTGCACGACCAGGACCGGCGTATCCGCAGGTCGGCCACCATCGAGCAGGGCCTTGGCGAACAACTCGATGCGTTCGACGGCCATCAGCAGCACGATGGTGCCGCTCATCTGGGCCAGTGCATTCCAATTCACTAACGATTCTGGGTGCCCAGGCGCAACATGGCCGCTGACCACCACGAATTCGTGGGTGAGACCGCGATGGGTGACCGGAACGCCGGTCAACGCAGGAACTGCTATGGCACTGGTCACACCCGGCACGACGGTGACCGGAATCCCGGCTTCGGTGCAGGCCAACACCTCCTCGTAGCCTCGTGCGAACACGAACGGGTCGCCGCCTTTGAGTCGCACCACGAACTTGCCTGCCCTGGCCCGATCGATGAGCACTTGATTGATCGCGTCCTGTGCCATCGCCCGTCCGTAGGGGATCTTGGCGGCGTCGATCACCTCGACGTGCGGCCCGAGCTCGGCGAGCAGATCCTGCGGCGCCAGTCGGTCGGCGACGACGACGTCGGCGCTGGCCAGCAGCCGCCGTCCCCGCACGGTGATGAGTTCGGGGTCTCCAGGCCCCCCACCCACAAGGGCTACCCCGCTGGGCGTCTCCCCCGTCATCTCCGCGGTGATGAGACCGCGTTGCAGGGCCTCGTGGATGGCCGACCGGATCGCCGCGGAACGGCGGTGCTCCCCACCGGCGAGCACACCCACCGACAGTCCGTCGTAGTCGAAGGTTGCCGGGGTGACGGCCGAACCCTCGCGGGCGATGTCGGCACGCACGCAGAAGATGCGGCGTTGCTGGGCCTCAGCGGCGACGGCCGCATTGACAGCACCATCGTCGGTGGCCGCAATCACATACCACGCGCCGTCCAAGTCCCCGGGCCGGAAATCCCGCAGCGCGAGGGTGATCCCAGGCTCATTCTGAGCCAGCGCTTCCACCGCCGGGGTGGCGGCGCGGGCGATGACGTGCACGTCGGCGCCGTTGGCGATCAGCAGTGGCAGTCGGCGCTGGGCAACGGTTCCGGCGCCGACGACAACCACCTTCTTACCGGACAAACGCAGGCCGACGAGATAGGTGTTCTCTGTCATTTTGGCTCCTCGCGTCTGCATCACCCGCCGAGCTTAGAGCGTGCCGCCGCCGCCACGAACCGGGTGATGGCCTCCGGGTGAGCAGCAGGGTGGGTGTGCAGGTAGCCCGCATGCACCCCACCCCGTACGGCCCCATCGGCAACCGGCCGCCGCTGTGCGTCGGTGAACGCCCAGGCCGGATTCCGGGTGTCAGTGAAAGTCACTGCGGTGCGATGGAATTCGTGTCCGGTGACACGATAGCCCGCGGCGTGCAGCGAGGAATCTACAACCGCGACGGCGTCGCGGTATCCGAGGGTCAGCCGTTCGGTGAACCGCGCCGAGCCGGGCAAGACCCCGCACATCGGAATCCCGTCGAGATCATCGAGCAGATAGGTCAGACCGGCGCATTCGGCATGTACCGGCGCGCCACGGCAGGCGAGATCGCGGATCTGCTCGCGCACAACGTCGTTGGCGGACAATTCGGCGGTGAACTGCTCGGGGAAGCCGCCCGGCAGTACCAGCGCATCGGTGTCGGCCGGCAATGGGTCGGTCAGCGGATCGAACTCGACGACGACCGCACCGGCCGCGCGCAGCAGTTCACCGTGCTCGGCGTAGCCGAAGCTGAAGGCTTTGCCTGCCGCGAGCGCAACCGTGATCTCGGCCACCGGCCGGGCAGCGACCGGCGACCACGGCTCGGCGGCCACGTGTGCCGCGGCGACGGAACGCACCGCTGCGAGGTCGACATGACGGGCCACCAGCGCGGTCATCGCCGCCACCGCAGCGGTGGCGCGACGGCCGTGCTCTACGGCCGTGACGAGACCCAGATGCCTTGACGGAACAGATAGTTCGTCGTCGCGCGGGATGACACCGAACACCGGTACCCCGGCTTGCTCACAGGCCTGTCGCAGCACCTGCTCGTGCCGGGCCGATCCGACCCGGTTGAGGATGACCCCGGCAATGTGCACGTCGGGGTCGAAGGTCGCGAAGCCGTGCAGCAGTGCGGCCACGCTGTGACTCTGCCCACGCGCATCGACCACCAGCACCACGGGGGCGCCCAGCAGACCGGCCACCTGTGCGGTGGAACCCCGGGGCGTGCCGTGCATCCGATCATCGATGCGCCCGTCGAACAGTCCCATCACCCCCTCGATGACGGCGATGTCCGCACCGCAACTGCCGTGTCGGTACAGCGGACCGATCAGCTCGGTGCCGACCAGCACCGGATCGAGGTTGCGTCCCGGTCGGCCGGCAGCCAGGGCGTGGTAACCGGGATCGATGAAATCCGGGCCGACCTTGAACGGCGCCACCGTGTCCCCGGCCCGACCCAGCGCGCCGATCAGACCTGTTGCCACCGTTGTCTTTCCGCTGCCTGAGGCCGGTGCAGCGATGACCACCGCCGGCGTCGTGGTGCTGGTTCTGGTGCTCACCTCACCTCAGCACCGCGAGCGTGCACGTCTGTTGCCCGACACGCCGCCTCACACCGGCATCGCCCGCACGCTCGACACCTGCGAGCGTGCGCCATCGCCGTCCTGCTACCACTCGATGCCCTTCTGGCCCTTACGGCCGGCATCCATGGGGTGCTTGATCTTGGCCATCTCAGTGACGAGGTCGGCAGCGCCGACCAGTTCTTGCGGAGCATCGCGACCGGTGATCACCACGTGCTGTGTGCCGGGGCGCGCGGTAAGGGTCGCAACAACATCGGAGACATCCACCCAACCCCACTTGAGCGGGTAGGTGAACTCGTCGAGCACGTAGAAGTCGTGCTGCTCGGCGGCCAGCCTACGGGTGATCTCGGCCCACCCGTCCGCGGCCGCCGCGGCGTGGTCGATGTCGGTGCCGTGCTTGCGAGTCCATGACCAACCCGAGCCCATCTTGTGCCATTCCACCGGCCCACCGGTGCCGTGTTCGTCATGCAGCCGGCCGAGCTCACGGAACGCGGCCTCCTCCCCCACCTTCCACTTCGCGCTCTTGACGAACTGGAACACCGCAACGCGGAACCCCTGATTCCACGCCCGCAGTGCCATACCGAAGGCAGCGGTGGATTTCCCCTTACCCGGCCCCGTGTGCACAGCCAGCAGGGGTGCGTTGCGACGGGCTTTGGTGGTCAGCCCGTCGTCGGGAACGGTCAGCGGCTGGCCCTGAGGCATGGGCGGCCCCTCTCTACGCGGCGTCGGCCCGGGCCGTGACGAGCCGGGTCAGGCTGTCGGCGTGCAGCTGTTCCAGTCGCACGGCAGGGGCGCCGAGTTGATCGGCCAGTTGCCCCGCCAAACCCAGCCGCACGAAAGACGTTTCGCAGTCCACCACGACAGCCGCCGCCCCTTCGGCGACCAGGAGCGCGGCGGCCGTGCGGGTACGGCCCAGCGGGTCGGGACCGCCGGTGGCCCGGCCGTCGGTGAGCAATACCACCAGTGGACGTCGCGCCCGGTCCCGGGCCCGCTCTCGCACCACCACGTCGCGGGCCGCCAATAAGCCTTGTGCCAGTGGGGTTTTCCCGCCGGTGTCGAAACGCGCCAAGCGTCGGCTGGCTATGTGCACCGAGGACGTCGGCGGCAACAGCACCCGCGCGTCCTGCTGACGGAAAGTGATGACCGCGACCTTGTCCCGGCGCTGATAAGCATCGCGCAGCAAGGACAGCGTCGCACCACCCACGGCCGACATGCGATCGCGCGCGGCCATCGACCCGGACGCGTCGACGACGAAGATCACCAGGTTGCCTTCGCGGCCCTCACGGATCGCGCGCCGCACGTCATCGGGCGCCGGGCGGGCCCGGCCCGGCTGCCGCTGCCGACCGGCTGCAGCCAGCAGCGTGCCGAACACGTGCAGGCCCTGCCCGGCACCCGGTTCGGCCGTGGCCGCGATCGGCGTCCCGGTGCGATTGCGTGCCCGCGACCGTCGGCCCGGCGCACCCTCACCGACTCCGGGCACCACCAGCGCCTTGGTCCGGAACACCGCCGCGGGCGGCGCGCTGGGGCGGTTCGGCGCGGACTTCGAATTACCTTGTGAAGGTTGACTTTCCGGGGAAGCACCAGATCCACCACCGCCACCGGGCGGATTGGGGTCTAACTCGGGATCGTCGTCAACGCTCGGCGGTGACGCGGCCTCGGCCGCCTGCGTCATGGCCTCGTCCAGACGTTCGGGATCCAACCCGGGATCATCGAACGGATCGCGGCGACGCCGATGCGGTAATGCCAATTCGGCGGCCACCCGGACGTCTTCTTCCTCGACCGTCATCGCCCCACGCCACGCGGCATGCGCCACCGCCGTGCGGGCCACCACCAGATCGGCCCGCATACCGTCGACGTCGAACGCCGCACACAGTGCAGCAATACGGCGTAATTCATTGTCGGGCAACACAACTGAGTTCACTGCGACCCGCGCCTCGGCGATTTTCCTGGACACCTGCGCGTCGGCCTCGGCGTAACGACGCACGAACGCCTCGGGATCGGCCTCGAAGTCCATCCGGGCCCGGATCACCTCGACCCGCACCTCGACGTCACGCGACGCCGCGACGTCGACCGTCAACCCGAACCGGTCCAGCAGCTGCGGCCGCAGTTCACCCTCCTCGGGGTTCATCGTGCCGATCAGCACGAACCGGGCCTCATGCGAGTGCGAGATGCCGTCGCGCTCAACGTGCACCCGGCCCATCGCGGCGGCATCCAGCAGCACGTCGACAAGATGGTCGTGCAGCAGATTCACCTCGTCGACGTAGAGCACCCCACCGTGGGCCCTGGCCAGCAGACCCGGCGAGAATGCGTGTTCGCCGTCGCGGAGCACCTTCTGCAGATCCAGTGAACCGACCACTCGGTCCTCGGTCGCGCCGATCGGCAGCTCGACGAGCCTCGCATCGTCATCGACCGCAGACAGCACCGTCGCCAGTGCGCGCACCGCGGTCGACTTGGCGGTGCCCTTCTCGCCGCGGATCAGCACCCCGCCGATCTCGGGCCGCACCGCGCACAACACCAAGGCGAGACGTAGTCGGTCCTGCCCGACGATCGCACTGAACGGATAGGCGTGCCGGGTCATGAAGCGCTCGTCAGTCATATCGGCTCCTCGCGCAAGCGCTCGTCGGTCATATCGGCTCCTCGCGCAAGCGCTCGTCAGTCACATCGGCTCCTCGCGCAAGCGCTCGTCGCTACGGGCACCGGGGCGCACCATCGGCACATGCGGGATGCCGTCATCGAGATATTCGTCCCCGTCACGCACGAAGCCGTGGCGGGAGTACATCTCCTCAAGATAGGTCTGGGCGTCGATGTGGCACGGATAGTCGCCGACCTCGGCCAGGGCGGCCTGCATCAGCCGGGCGGCATGCCCCTGGCCACGCGCATCACGCTTGGTGCACACCCGCCCGATCCGAAAAGCCTTCTCCCCTCCGGGATGTTCCTCCATCAGCCGCAGCGTGGAGACCACCTCGCCGTAGCGGTCTTCGAGCCAGAAGTGCCGGGTTTCCGCGAGCAGGTCACGACCATCCAGCTCGGGATATGGGCATGCCTGCTCCACCACGAAAACCTCGATCCGCAGCTTGAGCAACTCGTAAAGCGTTGCGGCGTCGAGGTCCTTGGCCCAGCTGCGACGAGGAGCGACGGTCATATGCCTACCGCCGTCACGCGTCGGCCGGGGTGTCGAGCTGCAACGCCCGGGTACCCCACGCCCACACCTCCTCGTACAGCTTGGGCTCATCGGACAGTTTGGTGCCCAGTGACGGCACCATCTCCTTGAGCTTGGGCGTCCAGCCCGCATAGCGGTCGGCGAAGCACCGTTCGAGCACGTTGAGCATGGCAGGCACGGCGGTGGACGCCCCGGGCGACGCACCCAGGAGGCCGGCGATGCTGCCGTCGGACGCGGAGAGCACAGTGGTGCCGAATTCGAGCACACCGCCGGCGCCGTTACGCCGAATCACCTGCACGCGCTGTCCGGCGACGTCCAGCTCCCAATCGGAATCGACTGCGCTGGGCGCGAATTCACGCAGCGTGTCGACCCGGTCAGCCTCGCTCAGCAACAGCTGGCCGACGAGGTAGTTCACCAGACCGATCTCGGTGAACCCGACCCCCAGCATCGACATGATGTTGTTGGGCTTGACCGACAACGGCAGGTCGGTGACCTTGCCCTGCTTGAGGAACTTGGGTGACCACCCCGCGAACGGGCCGAACAGCAGCCACGACTTGCCGTTGATCACGCGGGTGTCCAGGTGCGGCACCGACATCGGTGGGGCACCCAGTGGGGGCAGCCCGTACACCTTGGCTTGATGTGCTGCGGTCAACGCCGGGTTGTCGGTACGCAGGAATGCCCCACCGACCGGGAACCCGCCGAACCCTTTGGCCTCCGGGATGCCGGATTTCTGCAGCAGCGGCAGCGCCCCGCCCCCGGCGCCGACGAACACGAACTTGGCGTTGATCTTGCGCTTGGTGCCGGTGCGACGGTTGACAACCTTGACCGTCCAACTGCCGTCGGATTCCTTGTGCAGATCGCGCACCTCTTGTCCGAACAGCGTGTCCATACCGCGCTGCGCCGCGAAACCGATCAGCTGGCGCGACAGCGAGCCGAAGTCGATGTCGGTACCGGTCTGGGTCCAATTCAACGCCACCGGGTCGGAGAAGTCGCGGCCCTTGGCCATGAGCGGCAGCCGACGAGAGAACTCATCCTTGTCGTCAATGAACTCCATCGAGGCGAACAGCGGATTTCCCACCAGCGCGTCGTAGCGGCGCTTGAGGTAGTCGACGTTCTGCGCGCCATGCACGAAGCCGACATGCGGGATCGGGTTGAGGAAACTGCGGACATCGGGCAACACGCCGTTCTCGGCCGCGTAGGCCCAGAACTGCCGCGACACCTGGAACTGCTCGTTGATGTTGACGGCCTTGGCGATGTCGATGGTGCCGCCGGTGCTCTCCGGGGTGTAGTTGAGCTCACACAGCGCGGAGTGCCCGGTGCCCGCGTTGTTCCACGGGTCGCTGCTCTCGGCGGCGGCGGCGTCCAGGCGCTCGACGAGGGTGATGGACCAGTCCGGTTCCAGCAGGCGGAGCAACGCACCCAACGTGGCGCTCATGATCCCCGCACCCACCAGGACGACGTCGGTCTTCTCGGTCCCAGCTACCTTTGCGTCAGACACCTGAATCGCTCGTCCTTCATGTTGCGATGTTGCAGCGCGCGTCACTTCGACGGCTGTTTCTCCTGCCAAGATTATCGTGACCCGACCAATCGGTGAGCGGGCGTACCAGTGCTGTCGGTCACCCCAGCAGCCGCTACCGCCAGTAGGGTGAACCCGTGACGTCACGGGAGCCCGTTTGGGTGCCGGATGTACTACCCGGCTTCTGGCAGCACACGATCGCGCTCGGGTCGGATCCTGACGGCGAGGGCGATCTGGTCGCCACGCTGGTGCGCCGGGGTGACGGCGGCACTGCCGGTGGCGCCGGGCATTCGGTCCTGGCCCTGCACGGCTACACCGACTATTTCTTCCACACCGAGCTCGCCGACCGGTTCGCCGAGCGTGGATTCGCCTTTTACGCGATCGATCTGCACAAGTGCGGCCGGTCCCGGCGCGAGGGCCAGACCCCGCACTTCACGACCGACCTGAGCCGTTACGACGCCGAACTGGTCCGGGCGTTGGAGATCATCGCCGCCGACACCGGCGGTGCCCGAGTCTGCCTCTGCGGCCACTCCGCCGGTGGCCTGATCGTGACGCTGTTCCTCGACAGTCTGCGCCACCGCGGCGGGTTGGCCGCCCACAACGTCGGTGGCCTGATCCTCAACAGCCCGTTCTTCGACCTACACGGCCCGGCCATCCTGCGGACCGCACCGACCTCGGCCGCGCTGGTCGCGCTCGCCCGGCTGCGCAAGCTGAGCGTGGCGCGCAAACCCACCGAAGGTGGTTACGGCACGAGCCTGCACCGCGACTACGGCGGTGAGTTCGATTACAACCTCGACTGGAAACCGTTGGGTGGCTTCCCCATCACATTCGGGTGGATCAACGCCATCCGGCGCGGCCAGGCCCGGCTGCACCGCGGGCTGGATGTCGGGGTGCCCAATCTGATCCTGCGGTCAGACCACAGCGTCACCGAAACCCCCGACCCCGCAGCCATCCAGCGCGGCGACGCCGTGCTCGACGTCAGCCAGATCGCTCGGTGGGCCGGGTGCGTCGGCAACCGCAGCACAATCGTCCCGATCACCGACGCCAAGCACGACGTCTTCTTGTCGGTGGCCGAACCGCGGGCCACCGCCTACCGCGAGCTCAACCGGTGGCTGGTCAGCTACCTGGATTCGCAATCACAGTCGAGCGCAATACCTTCCGGATAGAGGTTGACGTGGAGCACTATGACCTGACGATCATCGGCACCGGTTCGGGCAACAGCGTTCTCGACGAGCGCTACGCCGAGAAGAAGGTGGCGATCTGCGAGCAGGGCACCTTCGGCGGCACCTGCCTCAACGTCGGCTGCATCCCGACGAAGATGTTCGTCTACGCCGCCGAAGTAGCCGACACGATCCGCGACAGTGCGAAGTACGGCATCGACTCCCACATCGACAAGGTGCGCTGGCCCGACATCGTGTCACGGGTGTTCGGCCGCATCGATCCGATCGCGGCCGACGGCGAACGGTACCGCCGCTCCGATGAGAACATCACGGTGTACCCCGGACACACCCGATTCGGCCCGAAACTGCCCGACGGTCGCTACACCCTGCGCACCGCGGACGGCGATGAGTTCAGCTCTGACCAGGTGGTCATCGCCGCGGGGTCCCGCATCCGGATCCCACCTGCCATCGCGCAGTGCGGCGTCACGTACTACACCAGCGACGACATCATGCGGATTCCCACGCTGCCCGAGCATCTGGTGATCGTCGGTGGCGGGTTCGTGGCAGCCGAGTTCGCCCACATCTTCTCCGCGCTGGGGGTGCGGGTCACCATCGTGGTCCGCGGCGCCGGCCTGTTGACGCACTGCGACGAGACCATCTGGCGTCGGTTCACCGCGCTGGCCGCCGAAAAATGGGACCTGCGCACCCACGAGAACGTGGTCGGCTCCCACCAGAACGGCGATCAGATCGTTCTGGAACTCGACGACGGCAAGACCCTGCCCGCCGACGTGCTACTCGTGGCCACCGGACGGATTCCCAACGGGGACCTGCTCGACGCCGACCTGGCGGGTGTGGAAGTGGACGAGGACGGGCGGGTGATCGTCGATGACTTCCAACGCACGACAGCGCGTGGAATTTTCGCGCTCGGCGATGTGTCGTCGGAGTACCAGCTCAAGCATGTCGCCAATCACGAGGCCCGGGTGGTGAGGGAGAACCTGCTGCGCGACTGGGACGACACGGGCAACCTCGTGCGCAGCGACCACCGGTTCGTGCCGTCGGCGGTGTTCACCGATCCGCAGATCGCCACGGTGGGCCTGACCGAGGCGGAAGCCCGCGATGCCGGCCACGACCTCGTGGTCAAGGTGCAGAACTATGGCGACACCGCGTACGGCTGGGCTATGGAGGACACCACCGGCATCGCCAAGCTCGTCGGCGAACGCGCCACCGGGAAGATCCTCGGCGCGCACATCATGGGCTATCAGGCGTCGTCGATCATCCAGCCGCTGATCCAGGCGATGAGCTTCGGCCAGACCGCCCACGACGTGGCGCGCGGGCAGTACTGGATCCACCCGGCGCTGCCCGAGGTGATCGAGAACGCGCTGCTGGGGCTCGCCGACTAGGTCTGCGTGCTCCAGCGTTCCTCGATCCGGCCGAACCGCCAGATGGCCAGGGCGGCGATCCAGCTGACCACGAAGATGCCGACGATGGCAAAGCCCGCGAATTCCAGGTCGGCCGACCCGATCACCGCGAGCGGGCCCGAGGTGATGCCGAGACGATCCACCAGCAGACCGGCCAGCACGATGACCCCGATGACCAGCGCGACGATCACCGAGAGCACTGTGACCGTCAGGTTGTAGTACACCTTGCGGACCGGCTGCAGAAATGCCCAGCCGTAGGCCCTCGTCATGAAGATGCCGTCAAGGGTGTCGAACAGACTCATGCCCGCGGCGAACAGCACCGGCAGCACCAGCACCGCATACCACGGCAGGGTGAATGCCGCCGTCCCGGCCGCCAGTACCAACAACGCCACCTGGCTGGCCGTGTCGAATCCCAATCCCATCAGGAACCCGACCGGGTACAGATGCCACGGCTTGTTCACCCGACCCATCACCCGGCCGAGCAGGCGCGCCAGAAAGCCCCGACGGGCGAGCTGGCGTTCGAGCTCCTGCTCGTCGAGTTCGCCGGTGCGCATCGCCCGGAACACCTTGGCGATCCCCACTGCGGCAATCAGATTCGTCAGCCCGATCAGGATCAGGAACGTTCCGGCCACCAGCGAACCGATCAAGCCAAGGGTCTGCAACATCGGCGAGCCCTCGTCCTGGACCGGGCCGACCAGCGCCCGCACACCCAGCGCCAGCAACAACGCCAGGCCGAACACCACACTCGAATGTCCCAGCGAGAACCAGAAACCCGCAGACAGTGACCGGGTGCCCTCCCCGACCAGCTTGCGGGTGGTGTTGTCGATGACGGCGATGTGGTCGGCATCGAAGGCGTGCCGCACGCCGAGCAGATAGGCGGTGACGCCGAGGCCCACACCGAACACCCCGGCCGATCCGAGCGTGATGTGTTGCGGCGCCACGCCGATCACGAGCACACCCCAGCCGATGATGTGCAGAAGTGCCACGAACCCGCCGGTGGCGGCGATCGACACCCAGTCGGCACGGTCGAAGCGGGTGGGGGTGGTGCTCTCGGTCAACGTGCCGATGCTCATCGACCGAGCGTAGAACTCATCTTTTCATCTGTCTAGATAAACAGGTAATTCAGCCGTGCCGTGCGCCGAGCCAGTGCAGCAGATCGTGGACCACCTCGTCCTCCAGGCGGTAACTGACCATCCGCCCCACCCGGACCGAGCTCACCCAGCCCTGATCACGGAGCACCCGAAGGGCCTGCGAGACGGCATTTTCCGAGCGTCCCAGCGCGGCGGCCAGGTCTCCGACGCAGATGCCGGGCGCCTTGTGCAGGCACAACAGGATCTCGAGTCGGTGCGGATCGGACAGCAGGTCGAACCGCCGCGCCCAGCCCACGGTGTCGACGTCTGCCAACGCTGAGGTCGCCCGGTCGATCTGCACCTGGCTTTCGGGCTGGTCCACGCTTCGAATGTAGCCCAGCGCGGTCAGTCCAAGAAGCCGTGCAACAGCGCGGCCGACCCGGTGACGTGGGCCAGCATCGCCGCGGCCGCGCTGTCGGCATCGCCGGCCAGGATCGCGATGACGATGGCCTCGTGCTGTTCGTCGGAGTGCGCGATGTTGCGCACCAGCAGCGGGATCTGGTCGAGCAACGCATTGAGCCGCATCCGGTTCTCGGCAACCAGCGGCACCAGCGATGGCACACCGGCGGCCTCGGCGATTGCCAGGTGCAGCCGCGAATCCAGCCGCCGATAGTCATCCGGCGGCGCACCCCGGACATCGGCCAGTCGCGAGAACAGTCCGTCGCGTTCGGCCGCGCTGAGCGTGCGCCCGGCCGCCATCCTGGCCGCTCCCACCTCGAGGATCTCCCGCAGCCGCAGCGCGTCGTCGATCTCCCCCCGACCGGGCCGGGCCACCTCGGTGGGGTGCCGCGGCAACTGCTCGGACAGGAACGTGCCGCCGTACCGGCCGCGCCGGGACACCAGATATCCGGCGTCGGCCAGCGACTTGATCGCCTCCCGCACGGTGTCGCGGCTGACCCCGAGCCGGGCGGCCAGTTCGCGTTCCGGCGGCAGCGATTCACCGGGTGCCAGCACGCCGAGGCGGATGGTCTCCAGCAGCCGGCCCACGGTTTCCTCGAACGCATTGCCCAGCCGGACCGGCCGCAGCAGAGAATCGGCCGTGACCTCCGCGGCGGAAGCGGCCGGTTGCTGCGAGTCCGGTTCGGCTGTCATGGCGAGCTACCAGGGTGTCACAGGGGTGTCACGTAGGCCGAGCTGATGCCCCCGTCGACCAGGAACGTCGAGCCCGTGATGAACGATGCGTCGTCACTGGCCAGGAACGCCACCGCGGCCGCCACCTCCTCGGGTTCGGCGAACCGGCCCAGCGGGATGTGCACCAGGCGCCGCGCCGCGCGTTCGGGGTCTTTGGCGAACAGCTCCTGCAACAGCGGAGTGTTCACCGGCCCGGGGCACAGCGCGTTGACCCGGATGCCGCTGCGCGCGTACTGCACACCGAGCTCGCGCGACATCGCCAACACCCCGCCCTTGGACGCGGTGTAGGAGATCTGCGATGTCGCCGAGCCCATCACCGCGACGAACGACGCGGTGTTGATGATCGACCCCCTGCCCGCGGGCACCATGTGCCGCAGCGCAGCCCGGCACGACAGGTACACGCTCTTGAGGTTGACGTCCTGCACCCGCTGCCACGCCGGCAGTTCGGTGTTCTCGATGAGGTCGTCTTCCGGCGGCGAGATCCCGGCATTGTTGAACGCGATGTCGACGCCGCCGAATGTCGAAGCGGCCGTGTCGAAGAGATTGTCCACGGCTGCCTGATCGGCGACATCGACGGCCACGAACAGACCTTCGAGTTCGTCGGCAGCGGCCTGGCCGGTGCTGGGGTCGATGTCACCCACCACGATCATGGCGCCCTCGGCGTGCAGCCTCTTGCCGGTGGCCAGTCCGATACCGCTGGCACCGCCCGTGATGACGGCTACCTTGCCGGCCAGTCGTTGGGTCAGATCCATTACAAGGACTCCTCTGCTCGATCTTCCACGGCGAAAAAGACGTTCTTGGTTTCGGTGAAAGACAGGGGCGCGTCCGGCCCCAGCTCACGGCCAAGACCGGACTGCTTGAAGCCGCCGAAGGGCGTGTTGTACCGGACCGACGAATGCGAGTTGACGCTCAGATTGCCCGATTCGACCGCGCGGGATACCCGCAGGGCACGTGACAAGTTGTCGGTCCAGATGGAGCCCGACAGCCCGTAGGGGGTGTCGTTGGCGAGCTCGACGGCTTCGGCTTCGTCGTCAAACGGCAGTACCGTGACCACCGGGCCAAAGATCTCGTCGGTCACCGCGCGGTCGGTGCGCTGCGGGGTGAGAACCGTTGGCGGGAACCAGAATCCGGGGCCATTCGGAGCGGAACCCCGAAATGCGACGGGAGCGTCATCGGGTATGTAGGAGGCCACCGACTCCCAGTGCGGACGCGACACCAGAGGCCCCATCTCCGTGGCACGCACTGTCGGGTCACCGACCACCACACCCTTGACGGCCGGCTCCAGCAGTGCCATGAAGCGGTCGCAGACGTTGCGCTGCACCAGAATCCGGCTGCGCGAACAGCAGTCCTGGCCGGCGTTGTCGAATACCCCGTAGGGTGCGGTGGCTGCGGCCTTTTCCAGATCGCAGTCGTCGAAGACGATGTTGGCGCTCTTGCCGCCCAATTCCAGGGTGACCCGTTTGATCTGGGTTGCGGCGCCGGCCATCACCCGCGTCCCCACCTCGGTGGAGCCGGTGAACACCACTTTGCGCACATCGGGGTGGGTGACGAAGCGCTCCCCCACCACCGAGCCCTCACCGGGCAGCACCTGGAAAAGATCCGGATCCAGCCCCGCCTCCACGGCGAGTTCTCCGAGCCGCATTGAGGTCAACGGGGTCCATTCGGCGGGTTTGAGCACCACCGCGTTGCCTGCGGCCAGCGCCGGGGCAAACCCCCACGCCGCGATAGGCATCGGGAAATTCCACGGGGTGATCACGCCGACCACGCCGAGCGGCTCGTGGAACGTCACGTCGAGGCCGCCGGCCACCGGAATCTGCTTGCCGCTCAACCGTTCCGGGCTGGCCGAGTAGAACTGCAGGACGTCGCGGACGTGCCCGGCCTCCCATTCGGCCTGTCCGATCGGATGCCCGGAGTTGGCCACCTCGAGCGTGGCCAGCTCATCGACGTGAGCGTCGACGACGGCCGCGAAGGCCCGCAAGGCCCCGGCGCGCTCCGCCGGCGCCAACCGCGCCCACCGCCGTTGCGCGGCCTTGGCGCGGGCCACCGCGTCGTCGACTGCCGCCTCGTCGAGCAGTTCGACGGTGCGCAGGACCTTTTCGGTGGCCGGATTGATGACTTGGGTGGTGCTCATGAAACCCTCTCTGTCGCATATGATCCGGCGGCTTCGACCAGGCCGCCGAACAGTCGTACGTCGTCGAGGCGTTCCTCGGGATGCCATTGCACCGCCAGCACGAACGCGTCGCCCGGAAGCGCCCGATCCCTCTCGATGGCCTCGACGACACCCTCTGCGGTGTCGCGAGCACCGACCACCAGGCCGTCACCGAGCCGGTCGATGGCCTGGTGGTGATAGCACTGCACATCGGCGTGATCCCCGATCAACGTGGCGAGCCGGGTACCCGGCACCGTCTGCACCGACGACGTACTGAACGCGGCATTGCCCCGCCGATGCCGGGTATGGCCGAGCACGTCGGGTAGGTGCTGGTGCAGCGTGCCACCGAGCGCGACGTTGAGCACCTGCGCACCGCGGCAGATCCCGAGCAGCGGTAGCCCGCGCCTCAGCGCGGCGCGCACCAGGGCGAAATCCCATTCGTCGCGGTGGCCCACAGGTTCGTCGGTCGACGGATGACGCGGCCGACCGTACCGGGCCGGGTCGACGTCACGCCCGCCGGTGATCACCAACCCGTCGAGCCCGTCGAGGATCCGCTCGACGATTTGCCCGCCGTCCGGCTGCGGTGGCAACAGCACCACGGCGCCACCACCCCGGTTTATTCCTTCGATGTAGGCGGCGGGCAGGAAACTGGCGTTCACATCCCACACGCCGGTCTGCACCCGCTGCAGGTAGGTGGTCATCCCGACCACCGGGCGAGCCCGCGCGTCAGCGCCGTCCAAAACCCGCACCCTTTCTGTCCGACGGTTACTTCCGGTAATCCGACCATTGCAATCACGACGGACCCGGCGATCCCGTCCCTAATATGCACGACTTTTTCGCTGAAAGGTAGGGCACCAGACCAATAACACGACACTCTTGGATCTCACCCTCGACACATTCGATTCAGCGAATCCCGGCTCGCGAGTTCGCCGCACCTGACCGGACTTGACGGAAGCGAATGCGTACGCGCCTATCTGAGCACGTGCCCGGTAGGCGTCGGCCTGAACTGGGAGAACCGGTCGGGACACGCCGCCAATGAGACACCGGCGCCCAATGCTTGTAGGGTCGAATTGATGTGTGGAGCCACCGGCGAGGTGCGTCTCGATGGCCGGTCACCCGATATTGCAGCGGTGTCGGCCATGACAGAGGCGATGGCGCCCAGGGGTCCGGACGCGGCCGGAGTGTGGTCGCAAGGCCGGGTCGCCCTGGGCCACCGCAGACTGAAAATCATTGACCTGACCGAAGCCGCCGCCCAGCCAATGGTCGACTCCGAACTGGGGTTGACCGTTTGCTGGAACGGCTGCATCTACAACTATCGGGAACTGCGCCGTGAGTTGTCCGCACACGGCTACCGGTTCTTCTCGCACGGCGACACCGAGGTGTTGCTCAAGGCGTATCACCACTGGGGTGACCGCTTCGTCGAGCACCTCAAGGGCATGTTCGCGTTCGCGATCGCCGAGCGCGAGACCGGCCGGGTGCTGCTGGGTCGCGACCGGCTCGGCATCAAACCGCTGTATCTGACCCAGGATGGGCACCGGATCCGGTTCGCATCGACGCTGCCGGCACTGCTTGCAGGTGGCGGGGTCGACACCCGGATCGACCCGGTCGCGCTGCACCACTACCTGACGTTCCATTCCGTGGTGCCGCAGCCGCGCACCATCCTGCGCGGGGTGAGCAAGGTGCCACCCGCATCGGTGGTCGCCATCGAGCCCGACGGCGCCGTCCGCACCACGACGTACTGGTCGCCGGATTTCAGCCGCCACGCGGACCGCGCCGACTGGTCGGAACGGGATTGGGAGGACGCGGTACTGGAATCGCTGCGGCTGGCGGTCGAACGCCGCTTGGTCGCTGATGTTCCGGTGGGGTGCTTGCTTTCCGGCGGTGTCGACTCCAGCCTGATCGTCGGGCTGCTGGCCGAGGCCGGCCAGCAGGACCTGTCCACCTTCTCGATCGGCTTCGAGTCGGTCGGCGGCGTGGCCGGTGACGAGTTCAAGTACTCCGACATCATCGCCAAGCGGTTCGGCACCGCGCACCATCAGATCCGGATCGGCACCGACCGGATGCTGCCCGCCCTCGGCGATGCCATCGACGCGATGAGCGAACCGATGGTCAGTCACGACTGTGTGGCGTTCTATCTGCTCAGCCAAGAGGTGGCCAAGCACGTCAAGGTCGTGCAGTCGGGGCAGGGCGCAGACGAGGTTTTCGCCGGCTACCACTGGTATCCGCCCATGGCCGCATCGAGCGCCGCCACGCTCGACGGAGCGGTGGCCGGCTATCGCGGCGCGTTCTTCGACCGGGACAGCGCCGGAGTGAACGCGCTGATCAGTGACGCCTATCGCGCCGCGACCGAGGATCCCAGTGGGGCTTTCGTCACGGACCACTTCGCCGTTCCCGGGGCGCAGACCGGGGTGGACCGCGCGCTGCGCCTGGACACCACGGTGATGCTGGTCGACGATCCGGTCAAACGCGTCGACAACATGACGATGGCGTGGGGCCTGGAGGGCCGGGTCCCGTTCCTCGACCACGAACTGGTCGAGCTCGCCGCGACCTGCCCGCCCGAGCTGAAGACCGCTCACGGCGGCAAAGGCGTGCTCAAACAGGCTGCGCGGCGGGTGATCCCGGCCGAGGTGATCGACCGGCCCAAGGGTTACTTCCCGGTGCCGGCACTGACCCATCTGGAAGGCCCCTACCTCGATATGGTCCGCGACGCGCTCTACGCACCGGAAGCAAAGGAACGCGGGCTGTTTCGGCCGGAGGCAGTCGACCGGCTGCTGGCCGATCCGAACGGCCGGCTCACGCCGCTGCGCGGCAACGAGCTGTGGCAGATCGCCCTGCTGGAATTGTGGCTGCAGCGCCACGGCATCACGGGGGCGGCGGCATGACCAGCGTGGATCCGGACGCCGGTAATCGCGCCGCGGCGCATCCGGAAGATGATCACACCGAGGCCATCACCCTCGGGCTGCACGACGCCTCTCCGCAGCACCTCGTCGACGCCATGGCCGACGATGTCGTACTCGAATTAGGTTGGGGCCGGCTGATTTTCGGGCAGACCTTCGCCGATCCCGAGAAGCTCGCCGAAGTGCTGGGCCAGGAAGGCCCGGGCCGCCGCGACATCTGCATATACGCTCGCGAGTCGCACGTGCTGGTCGCCCGCTCGCCTGCCGAACTGTTCATCGACCCGAGCCACACGTACCGGTTGCGGTTCAGCGAAGACCTGGCGGCACCGGAACCGATCGGCTTTAGCATCAGAACGCTGCGGGTCCGTGACGACGCTGACGAGATGAACCGGGTATACGTGCGGTGCGGCATGGTGCCTGCGCCGGTAGAGGTCATCTGGGACAACCACATCCGCAGTTCGGCGGTGTATCTGGTGGCGGTTCGCGACGACGGCTCGGTGATCGGCACCGTGACCGGCGTCGACCACCACAAGCTGTTCAGCGATCCGGAAAACGGATCGAGCCTGTGGTCGCTGGCCGTCGATCCGACCGCCGGCCTGCCCGGGGTGGGCGAGGCACTGACCCGCACCCTGGCCGGCATCTTCCGCGACCGGGGCCGGGCCTATATCGACCTGTCCGTAGCCCATGACAACGCTGCGGCGATCGCGCTGTACGAGAAGCTCGGGTTCCAGCGGGTGCCGGTGCTGGCTGTCAAACGCAAGAACGCCATCAACGAGCCGCTGTTCACCCATCCCCCGGAAACCGTCGACGACCTGAATCCGTACGCGCGCATCATCGCCGACGAGGCGATGCGTCGCGGGATCTGGGTCGAGGTGCTCGACGCCGGCGCGGGCGAGATGCGCCTGTCGCACGGCGGACGCAGCGTCGTCACCCGCGAGTCGTTGTCGGAGTTCACCTCCGCGGTGGCAATGGCGCGCTGCGACGACAAGCGCCAGACCCGGCGCATCGTCTGCGAGGCCGGTATCACGGTGCCCAACGGTCGGCTGGCCATGTTCGGCGGCGCCGATCACGAGTTCCTGGCCGAGGCCGGCGATGTCGTAGTCAAGCCCACCCGCGGCGAACAGGGCAAGGGCATCACCGTCGGGGTCGGCAGCGACGCCGAGTTGGACGCTGCGCTGGAGCGGGCCCGCGAGCAGCACCCCGAGGTGCTCATCGAACAGCGCGCTCCCGGCAACGATCTACGCTTGGTGGTGATCGACGGCAAGGTAGTGGCGGCCGCGATCCGAAAACCCGCCGAGATCACCGGGACTGGAGCACACACCGTCCGCGAACTCATCGAGGCGCAGAGCCGCCGGCGCGCGGCCGCGACCGGCGGGGAGTCCCGAATTCCGATGGACGACATCACGTCGGCCACGGTGGCCGAGGCGGGGTGGGCGTTAGACGACGTACTGCCCGAGGGCGAGCATCTGCGGGTGCGCCGCACGGCGAACCTGCATCAGGGGGGCACCATCCACGATGTCACCGCAGAGGTGAATCCCGAGCTGTGCCGCGTAGCCGTGACGGCGGCCGCCGCCATCGGCATCCCGGTCACCGGCATCGACTTGTTGGTGCCCGACATCACCGGCCGCGAGTATGTGTTCATCGAAGCCAACGAACGTCCGGGGCTGGCCAACCATGAACCACAGCCCACCGCAGCAGCTTTCATCGATTATCTGTTCCCCGGGCAACCCGGACTGCCGCAGGCCTGGATGCCGTCGCAGACGTCCTGAGCGCATGCGGCCGGCTACCAGGTGCTGGTGCGCATCACGATCTCGGCGGCCAGCTGTGCGGTCGACTCCTGCGCGTTGCGCCTACCGAGCATCTCCACCAGACGGAAGTCGCCGTAGACGAAGCGCTGGCTGGCCTTGGCCACCGCTCGCGCGGCCGGCGTGCTGACCAGAACGGTGGTGTTCATCTCCACCGCGGGGCAGCCCTCATCGCGGATCACCCCCGTGAGATCGGCGACGCGTGGGTGCCCGCGGTCCACCACGACCAGGCTGGTGAACCGGTCCAGCCGGGTCGCTGCCAATTCCCAGGCCAGCTCGCCACCGAGCCGGTCCCCCACCAGCACCGCCCACTTGACATCGAGTGAGTCGAGAATGCCGACCACAGATTTGGCGGTCAGCCGAGGATCGGGCGAGATGATGACGGTTCGGAGCGCCGCAGTATGCAACCGTTGGCATACCGCGCCGTACGCCGCGGGACCGTGATGGCCGGCTCCGAGCAGCACGACCGCCGAGCCTTTCTCAGGCCCGTCCACGTCGACGGGCACCGAAAAGCCGTCGATCGTCGCCACGCTGGTCAACATTGAGACAAACCTACCGCTCGGTGCTGGTATGCGGGTGGGAATCAGCCGGTCCTTGACGCTGACGTAAACGGTTCTGGCAGAGCGGATATGTCATCGAGCCTGGATGCGCTGCACCTGGTGGTCGAACGCGTCGAGAAAGGTCTGCGGCAACGTGGCTTTGACGGGTATGGCCGGGTTGTGGGTCGGGAAGGTGACCCCGAACACCGACCAGGACCCGACGTTCTCGAACGCGAAGTAGGCACTGCTCTCCGCCCCGCCCAGCTGCATGGTCTGTTGGTAGACCAGCTCCGACGGCCGCTCTGTCGGCAGCTTGGTGGTGGTGATCAGGATGCCTTCGTCGGCCGGGTCGAAGAAGGTGCGGAATTGCGCACACCGCTGCGCGGTCGCGTCGAGCTGGTCAAGGGGCAGCGGTGAGCTCAGCACGGTGATGACCATGCGCGCACCGTCGTAGGACACCACGTACTTGCCCGCACTGCCCGGGCCTCTCTCGGCCGAGCGCGCGATGACCCGGGTGAGCCCGTCGGAGCAGCCCTGTGGATTCGACAACATGGCCGGCGGCGCACCTGCGCCATCGGGCTCGCCGGGCTTCTCGATGATGCGGTCGTACTGCACTCCGGCCGGGAAATCTTCTGCGGTGAGCAGAACCTTCTCCAGGGTCGCGCCGGGCCAAGTCGGGGTGCCCGACACTATGGATGCACAACCGGTGAGCAGCAGCACTGCCAGTAATGGCACACCTATGCGGACCCCGATCATGGGCCTAGGCTACTCACTCGGCCCGTGCAGCGCCGTGCTCATGGTGGGTCGGCGCGGCGGACCGTAGGTCAGCAGGTCCATGACGGCGTCGGTGTCGAGATGCGCCGCGAGCAGATCGGCCATCAGGTCCAGCTGTGCGTCGCGCCGCGCGGCGACGTCGACGTCGTCGGCAACGACGAATCCGGTGCGCCCCGCGGCCTCGGCAGCCTCGGTGAGCCAGGCTCGGCGTACCGCGTCGTTGTCGAGGAGGCCGTGCCAGTGCGTGCCGTAGACGGCACCGCGCCGGATGCCCACACCGAGCCAATCCTGTTCCTCGGCGCCGACCAGCCTGCCGTGATGGATCTCGTAGCCGTATAGCGGAGTTTCCCAGTGCCGCAACGTTTTTTCCGGTTCGAACACGATGTCGGCGGCCAGCAGTCCGAGGCCCTCGACAGTGACCGCATCGGACGCTGCCGCTTCTACGGAGTCGTCGATCCGGCGGCACAGCATCTGGAACCCGCCGCACACTCCCAGCACAGCCCGGCCTCGCAGGGCGTGCGTGCGGATCGCCTCGGCGAGGCCTCGCTCGGTCAACCAGGCCAGATCACTGACGGTGGCCTTGCTGCCTGGGATCACGATGGCATCGACACTGCTGAGGTCCGCCGCGTCGGCCACCCACCGCACGTCGACACCTGGTTCGCACGCCAGCGCCTCGATATCGGTGGAGTTGGAGATGCGTGGCAGCCGGATGGCCGCGACCGTCAAGGTCTGCGCGCCGCGCGGTGGCTGCAGCGGGCCGACCAGCCCACCGGCCAGTACCGATGCCGAGTCCTCGGTGTCCAGCCAGATTCCGTCGTGAAACGGGACGATGCCGTAGGTCGGCCTGCCGGTCAGCTCCTGCAGCTGTCGCAAACCGGGTTGCAGGAGCGCCGGGTCACCCCGAAACTTGTTGACGATGAATCCTGTGATGAGTGCCTGGTCGGCGGGTTCGAGGACCGCGACGGTGCCGTGCAGGTGTGCCAGCAGTCCGCCGCGGTCGATGTCTCCGACCAGGACCACCGGCAGGTGCGCGGCGCGTGCCAGTCCCATGTTCGCCAGATCGGTTGCGCGCAGGTTGATCTCGGCGGGCGATCCGGCGCCTTCACAGATCACCGCGTCGAATTCGGCTCGCAGCGAGGCTAATTCGTCGGCCACCACAGTGGCGAGCCGGTCCCGATGGGTGAAGTAGTCGCCGGCGGCCACCGATCCGGCGACGCGACCGCGGACCACCAGTTGCGAGGTGCGATCGGATCCGGGTTTGAGCAGGATCGGATTGAACCGGGTGTGCGGTGCCAGCCTCGCAGCGCGGGCCTGCATTGCTTGGGCCCGGCCGATCTCGCCGCCGTCGACGGTGACCGCCGAGTTGTTGGACATGTTCTGCGCCTTGAACGGCGCCACTCGCACTCCCCTGCGCGCCAACAGCCGACACAGACCGGCGACCACCATCGATTTTCCGGCGTCCGAGGTGGTGCCGGCGACCAGCAGTGCACCGCTCACTTTTCCCGCGCGAGCAGACGTGAATGTCCCCGACACGCCGAGGAAACGGGGACCTCAGTGTCTGCTCGCGGGAAAAAGGTCACGGCAAGGTGAGAATGTCGGCACCGTCCTCGGTGACCACCAGCGTGTGCTCGAACTGTGCGGTCCACTTGCCGTCCTTGGTGGCCACGGTCCAGGTGTCGTCCCAGATCTCGTAGTCCAGGCCGCCGAGGTTGATCATGGGTTCGATGGTGAAGGTCATGCCCGGTTCGAGCACAGTCTGCACGGCCGGCTGATCGTAGTGCAGCACCACCAGACCGTTGTGGAACGTGGTGCCGATGCCGTGCCCTGTGAAATCGCGAACCACGTTGTAGCCAAACCGGTTTGCATATGACTCGATCACGCGCCCGACGATCGACAGCGCACGGCCCGGTTTGACGGCCTTGATGGCCCGCATGGTGGCCTCATGAGTGCGCTCGACGAGCAGACGGTGTTCTTCGGAGACGTCGCCGGCCAGGAAGGTCGCGTTGGTGTCCCCATGCACCCCGTCGATATAAGCGGTGACGTCGATGTTGACGATGTCACCGTCCTCGATCACGGTCGAATCCGGGATGCCGTGGCAGATGATCTCGTTCAGCGACGTGCAGCAGGACTTGGGAAATGCCTTGTAGCCCAACGTCGACGGATAAGCACCGTGGTCGATCATGTACTCGTGGGCGATCCGGTCGAGTTCGTCGGTGGTCACGCCGGGAGCGACGGCCTTGCCCGCCTCGGCCAGGGCCTGAGCCGCGATACGACCCGCGACCCGCATCTTCTCGATCACCTCGGGCGTCTGCACCCAGGGTTCGCTACCCTCCTGGACTGTCGGCTTCCATGCGTACTCAGGACGCGGAATCGACTTGGGCACCGGCAGGGTCGGTGAGAGCACGCCGGGGCGCAAGGCAGAACGTACAGACATACCGGTCAGGGTACCGATCGGCCGTGCTCGCCGGGCGACCAGTGGACCCGTCCGGGGGGAGGGCGTCCTGGTTGGCGATGCTCGACCCGCTAGCTACGTGTGCCGCGACCGAACCAGCCCTTGCGTGGGCCACGGATGTCCACCGAGCCGCACACCACGCGGCCGGTGAGGATGACGTGCGGGGTTCCGTCGGCGGGTGCGTCGCGCCGATGATCGGCGGCGCTGCCGACGATCACCTCCACATCGTCGATCGACGCACTCGCACCGTCGGGCAACCGCATCTCCAGCGAGCCGAATTTCAAGTCGAGCTCGATGACCACCATCGGTCCGGCGAACCGAGCCCGGGTGAGATCCAGTTCGACCGAACCCATGCGCCGCACCAACGCCAGACGGGTCGGCACGGTCCACTCGCCGTGCCGTTTGAGCGAACCCATGACGCCGCGCAGCTCGACCCGGTCGGCCGCCGACGTCACGACCGCTCCCGGCCCGGGCAGATCGCCCACCAGCGTGTCGAGGTCAGCCTGCAGCCGCGCCCGCGACACCAGAGCCGAACGCTCCTCGAATTCGTCGATCGCGATCAAACCGAGTGCGACGGCGTTGTGCAGGCGCCGCAACGTGCCATTGCGGTCCGCGTCCGAGACACGCAGCTCCACCGATTGCTCATTGATCCCGGTCATGACCTGTCCAGGCTACCGGGATCGGCGCTACCGCAGATCACCCCAGGTAGTCCGGCGGCAATCCCTCGAACATCGTCTTGCACATCCGCACCGCGTACTCCGAACTGCCACCGCCCACGATCAGCGCCGCGAACGCCAGATCCCCGCGGTAGCCGGCGAACCATGCGTGTGAGCCGCCGTTGTATTCGGCTTCACCGGTCTTGCCGCGCACATCGCCGAATCCGTTGATGTCCTTGGCCGTGCCGTTGGTCACCACCAACTGCATCATCGGCCGCAAGCCGTCGACCATCTTCTGCGTGATCGGCGTGCCGGCGCCGTCGATGGTTGTCTGGTGCCCCTCGATCAGCTGCGGCACGGGCGTCTTGCCTGCTGCCACGGTCGCGGCGGCCAGTGCCATACCGAACGGGCTGACCAGCACCTTGCCCTGGCCGAACCCATCCTCGGTGCGTTCGGCGAGGCTGACAGTCGGCGGCACCGACCCGGAGACCGTGGTGATGCCATCGACGTGGTAGTCGGGGCCGATGCCGTATTGCGCGGCCGCCTCGTTCAGTGCCCGTGGCGGCATCTTGCTCGCCAGCTCGGCGAACGTGGTGTTGCAGGAATTGGCGAAGGCCCGCGACATCGGCACCACGCCGAGGTCGAACGCGTCGTAGTTGGTGACGATGCGGTGGCCGATCTCCAGTGTGCCGGGGCACCCCAGCAGCGTGTTCGGGTTGGCCATATCGCGTTCGATCGCACCGCCCGCGGTGATGATCTTGAAGGTTGAACCCGGCGGAAACAGGCCTGTGGTCGCGATCGGTCCGTCGGCGTCGGCGGCGCCGTTCTGCGCGACGGCCAGGATCTCTCCGGTGGACGGTTTGATCGCGACGATCATCGCCTTGCGGCCGGTGGTGTTCACCGCGTTCTGGGCGGCATTCTGCACGGCCCGGTCGAGGCTGATGGTCACCGACGGCGCCGGGTTGCCGGGCACCTCGTTGAGGACGTCGACGTCGACGCCGTTCTGGTTGACGGTGACGACTCGCCAGCCGGCCTGCCCGTCGAGGTCGTCGACCACTGCCTTCTTGACCTCGTTGACGACCGCGGGTGCGAACGTCTCGTCGGTGGGCAACATCTCGTCCTGCGACGTGACCACGACTCCGGGTAACGCGTCGATGGCAGGGCCGACACGGTCGTGGTCGGACTGCCGAAGCGTGATCAGGCTCAGCGGCTGGGCCGACGAGCTGGCCTGCTCGGCCAGCTGCTGGGCATCCATCGTCGGATCGAAGGGGCGCAGCGCGTCGGCAACCGCCTTGGACGTCGACATCAGCGCGACACCGGCCGTCCGCGCATCCAGCCCGTAGTGGTACAGGTAGCCCGGAACCAGCACGTCGGTGCCGCCTCGTTCGTTGACTGATGCGCGGCGGGGCTGGTCGGCACGTAGCGCGAAGGTCTGGTGTTCACCCAGCCGTGGGTGCAAACCCGTTGCGCTCCAACGGACTTCCCAATGTCCCTCGTCGCGCACCATGTTGAGCTGACCGTCGTAGGTCCAGGTGCGGTTCTTCGGCAGATGCCAGGTGTACCGGTAGGTGACGCTGCCGGTGTCTTGCGCGTACTTCGATCCCAGGATCTGCGCGTCGAGCCGGGTGGCCTGCAGTCCAGCCCACGCCTCGGTCAGCGCGGTCTTGGCCTCGGCAGGCTTGTCGGATAGTGCGGATGCGGCTGCGGCGTCACCGGTGGACAGAGCCGCGAAGAACTTCTCTGCGGCCGGTTCCGGGCCGTCCGGCCGCGGCGTGCATGCACTGAGCGCCACAGCCGCCACGACCATCGCCGCGGTCAACAAGCTCGCCGTCCGTGTTACTGATGATGTTCGCGTTGCCATTGAGGCTGATGTTATGAACTCCAGGATGAGAATGGTTGGAGGCGCACCGTGATCGAAATGAGATGCACGCGAGCGGCGCACGTGGCCGCGCACGCTTTCCGGTGCTGCTGTGACAGATGTGGCGAGAGCGCCCAGCTCAGTCCATCAGCACGGTCGCGAAGACGCCGACCTGATCGAAGCCGATCCGCGCATAGGTGGCCCGCGCGACTGTGTTGTAGTCGTTGACGTAGAGGCTCGCGATACGACCTGAGGCGACCACCGCAGCTGCCAGCGCGGCTGTTCCCGCGGTGCCCAGGCCGTGCCCACGCCAGTCCGGGCGCACCCAGACACCCTGGATCTGCCCGACGGCTGGTGACTGCGAACCGATTTCGGCCTTGAACACCACCTCACCGCGTTCGAACCGGGCCCACGCGCGCCCCGCGGCGATCAGTCCGGCGATGCGACGTCGATACCCCCGGCCGCCGTCACCCATCCGTGGGTCGACACCGACCTCACCGATGAACATGTCGATCGCCGCCACCAGATAGGCGTCGAGCTCTTCCATTCGTACTGGCCGCACCGCCGGGTCGATCTGGCACTGCGGCATGGCGGTCAGGGCCATCAACGGCTGCTGCTCACGCACATCGCGGGCCGCGCCCCAGACCGTTTCCAGCCGCTGCCACATCGGCAGCACCAGCTGAGCGTGGCCGACCAGCGATGAGCAGCGCCGCGGCACACTCATCGCCTTGTCGGAGAACGCCTTCAGATCCTCGAGGTTGCCCCGCAACGGAATCAGGTTGGGACCGGCGTAACACAGGGCTTCGCTGACGCGACGACGCGTCCACAGCTCACCGCCGATCGCACCGGGTTCGACCCCGTGCTCGGCGACGCGCGAGGCCACCATGCACGACCCGACCGGATCCTCGTCGAGCACCTGTAGCACCGCAGCAGCGTCGCGCACCACCGATACCCGTCGCTCATCGACAAGACGGAAAATTGGCGGAGCCGACATCGGCGATTCTCTCTGCTCAACCCGGGCGGTGGTGACCCTACTCACAGGGTCACACTCAGCTTACGGTCACCACCGGGGAACCGCTTGCATCGCCTGAACCCTGTTGTTCAGCCAGTCGCATCGCCTCTTCGATCAGCGTTTCGACGATCTGGGCCTCCGGGACGGTCTTGATGACCTCACCCTTGACGAAGATCTGGCCCTTGCCGTTGCCGGATGCCACGCCCAGGTCAGCTTCGCGCGCCTCACCGGGACCGTTGACCACACATCCCATCACGGCCACCCGCAGCGGAACCTCAAGCCCGTCCAGACCCGCGCTCACCGCATTGGCCAGCGTGTACACGTCGACCTGTGCCCGCCCGCACGACGGGCACGACACGATCTCCAGGCCCCGCGGCCGCAGGTTCAGCGACTCCAGGATCTGATTGCCGACCTTGACCTCCTCGGCCGGCGGCGCCGACAACGACACCCGGATAGTGTCGCCGATGCCCTCGCTGAGCAGCGCCCCGAAGGCCACCGCGCTCTTGATGGTGCCTTGGAACGCCGGGCCCGCCTCGGTGACCCCGAGGTGCAGCGGGTAGTCACACCGCGCGGCCAGCTGGCGGTAAGCCTCCACCATGATCACCGGGTCGTTGTGTTTGACCGAGATCTTGATGTCGCCGTAGCCGTGCTCCTCGAACAGCGACGCCTCCCACAGCGCGGATTCGACGAGTGCCTCCGGGGTGGCCTTGCCGTACTTTTTCAGCAACCGCGGGTCGAGCGAGCCGGCGTTGACGCCGATCCGGATCGGGATCCCCGCGTCCCCCGCCGCCTTGGCGACCTCCTTGACCCGGCCGTCGAACTCCTTGATGTTGCCCGGGTTGACGCGCACGGCCGCGCATCCCGCGTCGATCGCGGCGAAGATGTACTTGGGCTGGAAGTGGATGTCCGCGATCACCGGGATCTGACTGTGCCGCGCGATCTCGGCGAGCGCGTCGGCATCCTCCTGGCGAGGACAGGCCACCCGCACGATGTCGCAGCCCGACGCGGTCAGCTCGGCGATCTGCTGCAGTGTCGAGTTGACGTCGTGGGTCTTGGTGGTGCACATGGACTGCACGGCGATCGGGTGGTCGCTTCCGATGCCGACGTTGCCCACCATCAGCTGGCGGGTCTTGCGCCGGGGCGCAAGGACGGGCGGCGGCGGTGCGGGCATACCCAAACCGATCGATGTCACAGGGGTCTCTCCTACTGGAAGATGCTGAGCGGGTTGACCAGGTCCGCGGTCACGGTCAGCAGCATGTAGCCGACCACGACCGCGAGCACCACGTACGTGGCGGGCATCAGTTTGAGGTAGTTGACCGGACCGGCAGCCACCTTGCCGCGCGCCGAGCGGATCATGTTACGAAGCTTCTCGTACGTGGCAACCGCGATATGACCGCCGTCGAAAGGCAGCAGCGGCACCAGATTCACCGCGCCGAGCACGAAGTTCAGCTGGGCCAGGAAGAACCAGAACACCACCCAGAGGCCGGCCTCGACGGTCTCACCGCCGATGATGCTCGCGCCGACGACGCTGATCGGGGTTTCGGGGTCGCGCTGCCCGCCGCCGATGGAGTGCACCAGCGCGCCGACCTTGGTCGGGATCTTCGCCAGCGACTTGCCCAGCTCGACCGAGAGGTCACCGGTGAACGTGAACGTCGCGGGCACCGCCGTCAGCGCGTTGTACTGCGTGGGGCCGAATTGGGCCGCGCTCACCCCGATCGCGCCGACCTGAGCCGGGGTCGCCTCGCTGGAGCCGTCCTTGGCGATGAACCGTTGGGTCTGGGTGACGTCGACCGTGGTGGTGATCGGCTTACCGTCGCGCTCGACGGTGATCTGCGTGGGGCCGTTGGCCTTGCGCACCGCCGCGGCCATCTCGGAAAAGGTCTTCACATCCTTGTCGCCGACCTTGACCACGGTGTCGCCAGGCTTGATACCGGCCTGCGCAGCCGGGCTCGGGCCAACGCAGGGACCCTGTTGCCCCTTGCTGACCTCGCTGGTCAGGCAGCCGGTGTCGCCGACCACCGCGCCGGTGGGAGCGTGCAGGTTGGGCAGCCCCCAGATCACCGCGATGGCGTAAATCAGCACGAGCCCGATGATGAAGTTCATGGCGGGCCCGGCGAACAGCACCGCGACGCGCTTCCACACCTTCTGCCGGTACATCGCATACGGCCGATCCTCGGGGGCGATCTCTTCCACCGAGGTCATGCCGGCGATGTCGCAGAACCCGCCCAGTGGGATGGCCTTGACGCCGTACTCCGTCTCGCCCAGCGCATTGGGTCGCTTGGTCGACCACAGGGTGGGGCCGAAGCCGACGAAATAGCGCCGGACCTTCATCCCCGTGGCCCGCGCGACCCACATGTGCCCGCATTCGTGCAGGGCCACCGAGACCAGAATGGCTAGCGCAAACGCCGCTATACCGAGTGCAAACATCATTTGGTAACGAGACCTCTTCTGACGGATTCCCGCTCGACAGCCCGTTGCGCCTGACCCCTGGCCCAGCGTTGCGCGTCGAGTACGTCTTCCACGGTAGCGGGTTCGGCGGCCCACTGGTCGGCAGCGTGCAACACGTCACCCACTGTGTGCACGATCGCCGGGAACCGGATGCGGCCGTCCAGGAACGCCGCAGCAGCCTCTTCGTTCGCGGCGTTGTAGACCGCGGTCAAGCAGCCACCCCGCTGCCCGGCATACCGCGCCAGCTCCACTGCGGGGAACACCTCGTTGTCCAGCGGCAGGAATTCCCAGGTCGAAGCCGTGCTGAAATCGCAGGCAGCCGCAGCGCCGGGAACCCGGGCCGGCCACCCGAGGGCCAGCGCGATCGGCAGTTTCATGTCCGGCGGGCTGGCTTGGGCCAGGGTGGAACCGTCGGTGAAGGTGGCCATCGAGTGGACGATCGACTGCGGATGCACCACGACCTCGATGCGGTCGTAGTCGATGCCGAACAACAGGTGGGTCTCGATGAGCTCAAGGCCCTTGTTCACCAGGGTCGCCGAGTTCAGCGTGTTCATCGGTCCCATCGACCAGGTGGGATGCTTGCCGGCCTGTTCGGGGGTGACAGCTTCGAGGTCTGCGGCCGAGGCACCCAGGAACGGCCCGCCGGAGGCGGTGAGGACGATTTTGGCGATCTCGTCGGCGGTTCCCCCGCGTAGGCACTGTGCCATCGCCGAATGCTCGGAGTCGACCGGGACGATCTGACCCGGAGCGGCGGCCTTCAATACCAGCGGCCCGCCTGCCACCAGTGATTCCTTGTTCGCCAGCGCCAGCCGCGCGCCAGTGGCCAGCGCGGCCAGGGTGGGCTCCAGGCCGAGCGCTCCGACCAGGGCATTGAGCACGACGTCGGCTTCGGTGTTCTCGACCAGCCGGGTGACGGCATCGGGCCCGGTGTAAGTGACCTCACCGACCTGTGCGGCAGCGGCCGGATCGGCGACGGCGACGCTGCTGACACCTGTTTCGGCGCGTTGCGCCGCGAGCAACTCCGGATTGCCGCCACCGGCAGCCAGACCCACCACTTCGAAGCGGTCGGGATTGGCGGCGATGACCTCCAGCGCCTGAGTGCCGATGGACCCGGTACTGCCGAGAACCAGCACGCGCTGTTTTTCCGTCACCGATACATTGTGCCGCGCGGTGGGCGGCGTCCCCAACCACGCATTACTGGTTTCGCGCCGACGGATCGGCCGTCGCGTCGATCTTGAGGATCAGGCCGTCGCGAATGGTCAGTACGACCACGGCGAAGAGCCTGCGGCGGGTGTAGGCGAGCAGGACCGGTTCGCCGGCGGGCCCGCCGACCAGGGTCACGCCCGGCCCGAGGTAGAGCAAGAGATTGGCGGCGACCGCGTCGCGGCCGTGGTTGACCTGTTGGGGTGGGGCGGGCTCGGCCAGGATGGTGCCGACTCCCCACACGCTGGGATCGAGCACGGCGCCGAGCGCGACGACGTCGCCGGAGGCGCAGGCGGCGATGAACTTCTCCAGAACGACGCGGTGCTCGTCCGCGGTGACACCGCCGGCCTCCGCGTGTTCGTCGACCCGATGCGGTGTGACATCCGCAAACTTGATGCGGGCCCGCCGGGCGAGCTGTCGGCAGGTTCCGACCGGCCTGCCGACCGTTTCGGCGATCTCGTCGAACGGCACCGCGAACACGTCGTGCAGTACGAACGCGACCCGCTCCCCCGGGCTGAGCCGGTTGAGGACTTCGAACAATGCGGTCCGCACCTGGTCGTCGAGGGTCGCGCGGTCGGCCGGGTCGGGCTCCGACGACACGGTGGACTCCACCGTCCCGGGCTGCTCACGGCGCGCCAGCCGCAGAAACGCTTCCTGCGCAACGTCTTCGGCCTCACCGATGTCACCGAGCATCTGGTAGCAGAGGTTGACCAGGTACGGGCGGTGCTCCCGCCACGCCGCCTCGACCAGGGATTCGTTCATGCCGTTACGACGAAATGCCGGCCCGGAAAGTTACCGGCGCTGCGCTGTAACTTTCCCGAGGGCCACCCCGTCCTTGATCGCATGAACACCACCATTCTCGTCACGGGCGCCACGGGCAACGTCGGGCGTCCACTGGTATCCGAACTCGTCGCCGCCGGCGCCCGGGTGCGCGCCGTCAGCAGGCATCCGGCCCCGGCGGGCTTGCCCGCCGGAGTCGAGGTGGAGCCGACCGCGGCGGCCGGGCTGGCCGGGGCCGACGCCGTCTTTCTCAATTCCCGCGCGCTCGGCGCCGAACTGGCCGCGACGGTCGAACAGGCCCGCTCCGCCGGGGTACGTCGGCTGGTCGCGCTGTCGGCGATCAATGCCGACGACGACGATGCCCGCCAGCCGTCCCGCGTACGCGGGGACCGCAACCGCGAGTGTGAACACGCGGCGGTGGCGTCGGGCCTGGAGTGGGTGAGCCTGCGGCCGACGATCTTCGCGTCCAACTTCGCGGGCATGTGGGCACCGCAGCTCGCCGCGGGCGACGTGGTGAACGGTCCGTACGCCGACGCGTCGATCGCGGTGATCGCCGACGCCGACGTCGCGGCCGTGGCGGCCGTCGCTCTGCTCACCGACGACCTTGTCGGGCAACGTATTCCACTGACCGGGCCACAGGCGCTGACCAATACCGAGCTGGTGGCCGCCCTCGGCACCGCCCTGGGCCGGCCGCTGCGCTACCAGGAGGTGCCGCCGGCCGCGGTGCGGCAGCGATTTCACGCGGTCGGCTTCCCCGCGGCGTTCGCCGACGCGTATCTGGCGCTGCTGGCCGACACCGTCGGCAGGCCGGCACTGGTCACCCACGAGGTGGACAAGATCTTGGGCCGTCCCGCAACGGCTTTCGCCCGCTGGGCCGCCGACAACCGGGACCGGTTCTCGACGGCGCCCTGAAACGACGGTGCCCTGAAACGACCCGCGTCCTCGAAGAACAAGGAGCACACACATGTCCGAACCAACCCCGCCCCGCTGGCTCAAGCCCATGAACAAGGTGATGATGGCGGTGCAACGCCTGGGCATTCCGACGGGACCCGCCATGGTGTTGACCGTGCCCGGCCGCCGCACCGGGCAACCCCGTAGCACCCCGATGACCCCGTTCGACCACGATGGGGGCCTGTACACCGTCGCCGGCTATCCGGGCTCGGACTGGGCGGCCAACGCCCGGGCCGCCGGCGCCGGCACCCTCACCAGGGGACGCCGGTCTCGCCGGGTCCGCATCGTCGAACTCAGTCCCGAAGACTCCCGCCCGATCCTGCGCACGTTCGCCGTGAAGGTTCCGGTGGGCGTCGGCTTCGCCAAGCGCAGCGGCCTGGTGCTCGAGGGAACACCCGACGAATTCGAGGCGCTGGCAGGACGATTGACGGTGTTCCGGTTCGATCCCGACTAGTTGCGCCCGGCAGGCGTGGGCGTCGCGCGACGGATCGAGATGTCACCGGAGCCGGTGCGGGCGTGCACGATCAGGGTGTCGTCTCCGGCGAGCGGTCCATCGGCCGCTCCCAGCCGGTCGTCGACGGATCCGGAGCCGGTCGTGAGCTCCAGCCGCGCGGCGGTGCCCTCCGGAATGCCGACCTGAACCTCGCCGCTGCTGGTGTGCGCACTGAGCGCACCGGCGGCAGCGACGGCGACGGTCACAGATCCCGATGCCGCCTGGACCGTCAGACGGCCTCGCAACGTGCCGACGCCGAGGTTGCCGCTGGCCGCCTGGTATTTCACGTCGCCCTCGACGTGGTCGATGCGCGCATCGCCCGACGCTGTCGCGATGCGCGCGTCACCCACCAATCTGCCGATCGCGATGTCACCGGATGCGCTGTCCGCCTTGAGGTTTCCGGTCACGGAATCGACGCGTACGTCGCCGCTGGCGGTCGCGAACCGGCAGTCGGAGTAGCTGCCGTCGGCCTCGGTGTCGGCCGACGCGGCGGATACCTTCAGCCGGGATCCGGCAGGCAGGACGATGTCGATGCGTACCGCTCCCCCGCGACCGAGCGACAGCATTCGCCGGCCCGTGCTGACGGTCAGCGCGCCGTCGCGGTAGTCGATGCGTGCTGATTCGGCGATCCGCACGTCGGAAGGCCGACTCGGGTCGCGGGGCGCGACCTCGACCACGGTGTCGTCACGCTGCGACGCGCGCACGTGGACGACGCCCGCCGCCACCTCGACGTCGGCCGCGATGGGTTCGGGCGTGTGAAATGTGGGCATCGCATTCTCCTGTCGATCGATCGGTTCAGCGGACCCAGCCGCTGAAATTCTTGCCGCCGCTGCGGGTTCGGCCGGCGGATCCACCGAGGCCCGCGCTCGCCGAACGCACCAGCCAGGCGTTCACCGAGATGCCTTCACCACGCGCCGCGGCCTCGACCCCGGCGCGCAGGTTCTCGGGAAGCCGCAGGGTGACGCGCCAGGTACCGCCCGCGTCGTCGTCGGGAATCTCGGCGCCCGAGGGCACCGGAGACATCGTGGGTTCTGGGAGCTCCACCGCGAACTCCGGATCCCTGCCGTCGAGCCGGACGTGCACGGCCCCGGGCGCGAGTTCCCGCGTGATGTGCTCGGCGGCCTCGGAGAGGGCTTCGAGCAACGCGAGCCGTAGCGCCGAGTCCAGTGGCGCGGTCAGCCGCTGCGCGAGCGCCTCAGCTTCAGTACCACCCGCAGCGGCCGCCACCGCCAGTTCATGTCGGACGGCGTCCACATACGGCTGCAAATCCATGATGTCATCATGACATCATTATGACGGTCACTTCAAGTGTCACTGTGGTGCATGGCAGCTGCCCGACCTCCGGTCCGTTCGGTTCGGGCACCATCGGAGGCATGCCCACCTTGCTGTGGTTCCGGCGCGATCTGCGCCTGGCCGACCACCCCGCCCTGCTGGCCGCCGCGCAGGACGACGCCGAGGTGCTCGCCTGCTACGTGCTCGACCCACGGCTGACCGCATCGGCGGGACATCGCCGCCTGCGCTACCTCTACCGGTCGCTGCACGAGCTGCGGGCGCGCCTGGACGGCAGGCTCCTGGTGGTACAGGGCAGGCCCGAGCAGCAGATTCCACGCCTCGCCCGGGGCGTGGGAGCGGATTCGGTGCACGTCTCACAGGACTACTCACCGTTCGGGCGGCGGCGCGACGACGCCGTGCGGACCGCGCTCGCCGACGTATCGCTGTGCGCGACGGGCTCGCCCTACCTGGTCTCGCCCGGGCGCATCAGCAAGCAGGACGGCGCGCCTTATCAGGTGTTCACCCCGTACTATCGGGCCTGGCGCGACCATGGGTGGCGCGCTCCTGCCGCCTCGGGGCCCGACTCGGCGCGGTGGATCGACCCGGCCGGGCTGCCCGGCGCGACCGAGATCCCGGACATCCCCGGCCGGCTGGACGCGCCCGCGGGTGAGCTCGCGGCCACGACGCAGTGGCGGAAGTTCGTCGAGACGTCGCTGCCCGGCTACGCCACCGACCGCGACCGTCCCGACCTCGACACCACCAGCCGGATGTCGGCCCATCTGAAGTTCGGCACCATCCACCCGCGCACGATGGCGGTCGATCTCGGCGCGGACGCCGATGCGTATCTGCGGGAGCTGGCTTTTCGCGACTTCTACGCCACCGTGCTGCACCACTGGCCCGAAAGTGCCTGGCAGAGCTGGAATCGCGGCCTGGCCTCGATCGAGGTGGATGACGGACCCGACGCGCAGCGCATGTTCGACGCCTGGACCGCCGGGATGACGGGCTTCCCGATCGTCGACGCCGGGATGCGCCAGCTCGCCCGGACCGGCTTCATGCACAACCGGGTCAGGATGATCGCCGCGTCATTTCTCGTCAAAGACCTGCACCTGCCGTGGCAGTGGGGGGCGCGATGGTTCCTCGACCAGCTCACCGACGGCGATGTGGCCAACAATCAGCATGGCTGGCAGTGGGTCGCCGGGTGCGGCACCGACGCTGCTCCATATTTCCGGGTGTTCAACCCGACCGTGCAGGGCGCGAAGTTCGATCCCGCGGGCGAGTACATCCGGCGTTGGGTGCCCGAGCTCGCCGAGGTCGCCGACGTACACAAGCTCGGCGAGGCACGGCCCGAGCAGTACCCGGCGCCGATCGTGGACCACGCAGAGGAACGGCGTGAAGCGTTGCGCCGATACCAACAGTTGAGATGACCGGTGCCGGTCGACATACGACGCAGTGTCGTATGCCAGAATGTCTGCAGTCCCTGCCCGACTGTGAGGAGCAACCGTGGCCAGCACCGAAGTGGAGCGACACAACGGCGTCGACGTCGAGGACGTGCCTTCAGCGGCCTGGGGCTGGTCCAAGGAGAACATCAAGGTCATCCACATCGGTGGCCTGCTCTCCGCGGCTTTCCTGCTGGTGATGCTCCGCGGCAACCACGTCGGACACGTCGAGGACGTCTTCCTCATCGGATTTGCGATACTGCTCGTAGCGCTGGTCGGTCGCGATTGGTGGCTGCGCCGCCGCGGCTGGATTCGCTGACCTGAACCACCCGGCGGTGGAGACCGGAACTCGCCATCAGGTGGCGATGGATCCGTCGAAATCGTCGGACAACGCAGCAGCGAGTTCGAGGATGCGCCGCTGGAACCGTGGCCGGAGCAGGTCGAGATGGATCTCGGTGCCGCCGGCAACGTGCTTGTCCCAGGGCAGGACGAACACCCGACCCGGTGGCAGATGCTTCTGAAACTGCGTGACGAGTGCGCCCGTGTCGACGTTGGGTCGGCCTGAGCCGATATGGTTGATCACCACGCAGGTGCGGTTCAGCAGGTCCCGGTAGCCGTTCTGCCACAGCCAGTCGAGCGTTACGGCGGCCTGACGCGCGCCGTCGATCGAGGCGCTGGCCACGATCACGGCTCCCGAAACTGAGCTCAGCACGCCGCGGGCCGCGGGCTGGAACATGTCGGCCGCGCAGTCGGCGACAACCAGGTTGTAGTGCCGCGACACGATGTCGGTGGCGGCTTTCCAGTCGGCGTCGTTGAATGCGCGGGTCGCCGCGCTGTACTCCATACTCGACAGCACCTCGAGCTTCGACTCGTTGATGCTGGTGAACCCGCGCACGTCGTTGTAGCGCGACAGATCTTCGGCGGCGAGCAGATCCGCGACGGTCGCCGAGGATTGCCGACCGGCCCGGTCGGCCAGATTGCCGCTGGCCGGGTCGGCATCGATGGCCAAGATCCGGTCGCCGCGCACCTTGCTCAGCATCGACCCGAGTGCGACGGTGATGGCCGTCTTCCCGACGCCGCCCTTGAGGCCGAAGACCCCTATCTGGTATGCCTCCCTGGCGTTGCGGCGGATCCGCGCATACAGGTCGAGTTCGTAGCGCTCGTCGCGCGACAAGCCCAGATTCACGCGGGTGGTGCGGTACAGCAACCCGCGCCAACCCCGTTGCGAATGCATCTTGACCGTCGGCCGCACACCGACCCGTGCGAGGTTGTCGACAGCTCGGTGCTCGCTCAAACCGACTCCGGTACCGACCCCCGACCAGCTGTCGACCGGCTGCAGGCCGTCCTGAGGAGGCCACGGGGGTCGCGGCGGGATCGGTTGGATCTTGGTGGTGGTCTCGGCCTCGGTCGGGTCCGGAGCCATCACCGACGGGGCCGGTGCCTCGCTGATGGGCGGCCCTGCCGCCGTCATTTCACCGTCCCGTGATCGGACCTCGCTCAATGGCGTGACGGACCCACCGAACAGAGCGTCATTCCCGCCGTAGGTCGCAGGTTCCTTGGCGTGTTTGGGGTCGCGGGAGTACATGAGCCGGTCGTTGTCGGCCGACATAGATACCTCTCAATCGGTCACTCGCGCTGACGTACCGCCGATGGGTGTCACGATGTTCGCGGTTGCGTCGCAATCCGGACATGGCCTGGTCGAGACATTGTTGTCCAGCTCACCAGCCGAATGCCACCTGGCGGCAGGTCGCCGGTCGGGATCCCCGCAGCGTACAGGCCGGCGCAGCTGTTCAGCGCAGCATCGGATCAGCCGCCTGAACCGCCCGTACCTCGGCCATCGTCGGTGCGTAGGCACCGAAGCGACTGACGGTCAGCGCACTGGTGATGACGGCTCGGTGCAGGGCGGGCTGGACATCGGACCAATCGACCGCGAGAAGCCGTTGGCGCGCTTCAGACGAGCCGAGGAGGTCGGCATCCATCAGCCCCGAGATCAACCCCGCCATGAATGAGTCGCCGGCACCGACGGAGTCGCCCACTTCGACGGTCAGTTGGTCGAGATGCAGCATGTCCCGATTGCTGGCGAGCAACGCGTAGGCACCCCATGGTCCGCGGGTGATCACGACCATGGCCGGACCGATCTTCACCCACCTGCGCATGATGTCTTCGACTGGCGTTTCGGGATACAGCCAGGCCAAGTCTTCGTCGCTGGCCTTGACCACGTCGGACAGCGCGACCATCTGTTCGACGCGGTCCACGACCGCGTCGGGGGATTTCATCAGCGCCGGCCGGATATTCGGGTCGTAGGAGACGGTGCAGTGCCCCTTCATCCGCTTGGCGACATCGACGACGGCCGAACCTCCGGGTTCGAGCGTGGCCGCGATGCTGCCGGTGTGCAGATGCCCGAACGAGGAAACGTCGGGTATCGGCGGGACTTCCCACGTCAGGTCGAAATCATAAGTGGCGTGCCCATGTTCGTCGACATGAGCGAACGCCACAGGCGTCTTTTCCGCCGAGTCGGTGCCGGCGACGATGTCCAGTCCCGCCGATTCCGCGCGTTGCCGCAGCAGTTCCCCTCGGGCATCCATGCCCCAGTGCGCACAAATGCTCGCCGGATGCCCGAGCGTGGCAATACCTACCGCGACGTTGAGCGGGCTACCGCCGACGTGTTCCTCGGTGGACCCGGGCCGGATGACGACGTCGATCAACGCCTCACCGAGGCTGAGCACGCGCGCGGTCATCAACGGCCCGTCGCTGCGAACGGATCGCCCGGTTCGTTCATGAGCCCCAGTCTGGCCTCCACCTCTTCCAGTGGCACGCCCTTGGTTTCAGGCATGACCTTCAACACCCAACCCAACTGGCCGATCATCGCAATGAAGAAGATGCTGAACGCGACACCTCCGCCGAACGCACCGATGATCGGCGGGAACGCGAATGAGGTGATCGCCGCGAACACCCAGTGCGTCAGGCTGCCCAGCGACTGCCCGCGCCCCCGGATCCGGTTGGGGAAGATCTCGGAGATGAACACCCAGATCACCGAACCCTGCCCGAACGCGTGCGCGGCGATGAACACCATCAGACCGGCCAGCACCAACACCGACGAGGTGCTGGTGAATGCGCCGCCGCGGAAGTCCTCGTAGAAGAACATCACCCCGGCGAGGAAGCCCAGCGAGATGAGGTACCCGATCGAACCGACGATCATCAGCTTGCGGCGGCCGATCTTGTCGATCACCGACAAGGCGGCCATGGTGGCAACAAGATTCATCGCGCCGACAGCGACGCTCATCCAATATGCGGCGCTGGTACTCGCGCCCGCCTCCTGCATGACCCGCGGCGCGTAGTACAGGATCGCGTTGATACCCGACATCTGGTTGAAGAACGCGATCGCTACCGCCAGCAGGATGACTTTTCGGTGTCCGGGGGTGAAGAACGGCACCGACGGCGCGTTCACGGCGGCCGCCAACGACGAGCGGATCTCGGCCATCTCGAAGGTGGCCTCCTCCGGCGTCGAGCACAGACGGTTGCAGGTGACAGTGGCCTCATCCCAGCGGCCGGCAGTCGCGAGCCAGCGCGGCGTCTCGGGAACCGTCGGCAACAGCAACAGGAAGACCACGGCGGGAATAACCATCACGCCGAGCATCCAGCGCCAGGCGTGCTCATCATCCGCGAGAGCCCGGACAATCGCGTTGGATGCGTAGGCCAGCAGGATGCCGAACACGATGTTGAACTGCACCAAACCCACCAATCGACCGCGGTGAGCCGCCGGAGCCACTTCGGCGGTGTAGATCGGGGCACACACACTGGCGGCGCCGACGCCGAGGCCACCGAGGAACCGGAAAGCCATCAGCATCTCCACGTCCGTGGCCAGCGCCGAGCCCAGCGCGCCGAGCACGTAGCAGACGCCGATGGCGTAGAGGACCTTCTTGCGTCCGTAGCGGTCGGCGGGCCGTCCCGCGGTCAGTGCTCCGACGATCGTTCCGATGAGGGCGGTGGTGACGGTGAACCCCAACTTGGCATCGCTGAGAGCGAAGACGTGCTGGATCTGTTCCTCGGCACCCGAGATGACCGCGGTGTCGAACCCAAAAATCAGACCGCCCAGTGCAGCCACCACGGCGCTGCGAATCACCAGAGGCTTCATGGAAGCTAAAACTAGAACTCGGTACAGCACGTTCGCAGGGCAATGCCGACTCTTGATCGGCGATTTCGTACCAGAAGGCCAATCGTGTTGGTTTTCCGTTGCGTTCTGTTGACTTTCATGTTTTCTGATCCGAATCATCCACGCGCGCAGTCTTCCCCGTCACGGTGGCGTACGTACGCAGGCGTGATCGCCGATGCGCCCGACAAATACATGCGTTCGGTGCACCAATCCCACGGATCCCATCGTGTTGATTTCGCGGAGACCGCACATGTGCGGAGTTGACGCATTTACGATTTAGTGTCCAGACGAATTGGCGATCGAACCTGAAACCCGCGCTGATGTGCGCTCTATTGCTCGCTAGAGGAGTACTGAAGATGGCCGATCCAAAAGTTCTCGGCATCGTCCTGGCCGGCGGTGAAGGCAAACGTCTCTCACCACTGACCCTCGACCGGGCCAAACCAGCGGTTCCGTTCGGCGGACTGTACCGATTGATCGACTTCGCCTTGTCGAACCTGGTCAACGCCGGGATACTCCGCATCGCGGTCCTCACCCAGTACAAGAGCCACAGTCTTGACCGCCACATCACCACGACCTGGCGGATGAGCAGCATGCTCGGCAACTACGTGACCCCGGTGCCCGCCCAACAACGCCTCGGCCCGCAGTGGTACACGGGTTCGGCCAACGCGATCTACCAGTCGCTGAACCTCATCTACGACGAAAAACCGGACCTGGTCATCGTTTTCGGCGCCGACCACGTCTACCGCATGGACCCGCGCCAGATGATCGCCCAGCACCTCGACACCGGGGCAGGCGCCACCGTCGCCGGCATTCGTGTGCCCCGCAGCGAAGCCAGCGCCTTCGGCGTCATCAAGACTGCCGCCGACGGCCGCACAGTCGAGGCGTTCCTGGAGAAGCCGTCCGACCCACCGGGGTTGCCCGGCGCCCCCGACGAAACCTTCGTCTCCATGGGCAATTATCTGTTCTCCACCGACGTGCTACTCGAGGCGCTGCGCGCTGATGCCAACGACGCCGCCAGCAAGCACGACATGGGCGGCAACATCATGCCGATGATGGTCGAGCGGGGCCTCGCTCAGGTCTACGACTTCCAGAGCAACGAGGTACCCGGCGCCGCACCCAACGATACCGGCTACTGGCGCGACGTCGGAACCTTGGACTCCTACTACGACGCCCACATGGACCTGTGCGCCGTTGTGCCGGTCTTCAACCTGTACAACAGCAAATGGCCGATCCTCACTCACATTCCACCCCACCCCCCAGCCAAATTCGTCCACGAGGACGACGGCCGCGTGGGTCGCGCCATCAACAGCGTCGTCTCCAACGGCGTCATCGTCTCGGGTGCACTGGTGCGTGAGTCGGTGCTGTCCCCCGGGGTACGCGTCGAGGAATACGCCAGCGTCGAACGCTCGGTGATCATGGACAACACGGTCATCGGGGCGGGGGCCGTGGTGCGCAACGCCATCCTCGACAAGGGCGTCGTGATACCCCCGGGGGTCAAGATTGGTGTCGACAAAGATGACGACCGTGCCCGCGGATTCGTCGTCTCCGACTGCGGCGTGACCGTCCTCGGCAAGTTTCAGCAAGTCACCGGCTGAGGCCCGATAGCCCGGGGTGCATGGCTGACATCCCCGGGCTGTCATTTACACATTTTGCAGCACCGGGCCGAGCTGGTGGCGGAGCCACCTTCTGGACCACCAAGGCCGTCGACGGGGTACCGGACCATACCGCGTGCGTAAGCAATTCAGCGCTGCCACAGATCATCTGGGCCTCGGTGCGAGCGAGCCGACCGCGTGTCTCCCACCCGCTCAGAACCGGGACTCCGAGTTGGTGCAGCACGAAGCGCACCATACAAAGTTCCAGCGACACAATAGTATTCGGCCCTCATACGGTCGACGCTCAGCACCGAGCGGCCCGCAAGGCCGCCGCTGCTCTACGCTTGCGTCCGGATAGCTGTGGCAATGCTGAGGAAATCGCTGTGATGGCCCTACGATTTGGGAAACCCATTGTCGACCGAGGCTTGGATGTGAATGAACCAGTGCCCGCTCAGCGGGATGTCGAGGATACTTCGACGCGCCACCGGATCCTGGCGGCGACGGCCGAGGTGCTCGCCCGCAGCGGGCAGACCAAGCTCAGCCTGTCCGAGGTTGCTCTGCAGGCCGGGGTGTCGCGTCCAACGCTGTACCGCTGGTTTGCCGATAAACAGGAATTGCTCGACGCCTTCGGGCAATTCGAGCGGGATATGTTCGATTCCGGTGTCGGGCGTGCCATCGTCGGGCTGCGCGGAACCGAAAAGCTGGACGCGGCTTTGCGATTCATCGTCTCCTTCCAACAGTCCTATTCGGGGGTGCGGTTGGTCGACATCGAACCTGAGGTCGTGATCGCGCAAATGGCACAGGTCGTCCCGGTGATGCGGGACCGCCTACAGAAGCTGCTGTCCGGCCCCAATGCCGCGGTCAAGGCCGCGATCGTGACCCGGCTGGCGGTGTCGCACTACATCGTGCGCAGCGACGACGACGATCAGTTCCTCACGCAGCTGCGCCAGGCCGTCGGAATCAAGCTTCCCGACGCGAACTAGTGTTGCGCCGCAGGCGCCCCGCTCGCACATCGGCTTTCGTCCCGCACCGGACCCACCACCCCGCTTTGTCACGCCAGAGTGGCTCTCGCGGCCGATGGTCACTCCAGCGTGACACGAGTAATTCAGCCCTCGGCGGCGAGCTGACCGCAGGCAGCCGCGATCTCTTGGCCGCGGGTATCGCGCACCGTGCACGACACACCCTTGGCCTGAACACGTTTGACGAATTCCCGTTCGACCGGCTTGGGGCTGGCGTCCCACTTGCTGCCCGGCGTGGGATTGAGCGGGATGAGGTTCACGTGCACCAAAGGACCGAGCTTGCTGTGCAGCTTCTGACCCAGGAGATCTGCGCGCCAAGGCTGGTCATTGATATCACGGATCAGCGCGTACTCGATGGAAACCCGCCGACCGGTGACATCGGCGTAATAGCGTGCGGCCTCAAGAACTTCATCGACACTCCACCGGTTGTTCACCGGCACCAACGTGTCACGCAACTCGTCGTCAGGAGTGTGTAGAGACACCGCCAGCGTGACGCCCAGGCGCTCGTCGGCCAGCTTCCGAATGGCCGGCGCGAGCCCCACCGTCGACACCGTCACTGACCGCGCGCTGATGCCGAAACCGTTGGGCGGCGGTGCGATGATGCGCCGCACAGCGGCCAGCACCCGGTTGTAGTTGGCGAGCGGCTCCCCCATGCCCATGAACACGATGTTGGACAGGCGGCCACCGCCGGCAGTTCCACCGAAGTGTTCGTCACGCATGGCCGACGACGCGGCGCGCACCTGTTCGAGGATCTCGGCGGTCGAGAGGTTGCGCTTGAGGCCGCCCTGCCCCGTCGCGCAGAACGGGCAGGCCATCCCGCACCCGGCCTGTGACGAGATGCACACGGTGTTGCGCTGCGGGTAACGCATCAACACCGACTCGAACGTCGTGCCGTCACCCGCGCGCCACAGTGTCTTGCGGGTCTCCCCCGCGTCGCACTGGATCTGCTTCACCGGGTCGATGAGAGTCGGGAACAGCGCCTCGGCCACCTGATCGCGCACGGCGGCGGGCAGGTCGGTCATCTGCTGAGGGTCGGCGATGAGCCGGCCGTAGTACTGGTTGGCCAGCTGTTTTGCCCGGAATTTCGGCAGCCCCAGCTCGGCGACCGCGGTCGCACGACCCTCCTCGTCGAGGTCGGCGAGATGCCGCGGCGGCATGGCGCGTCGCGGTGCATCGAAAACCAGGGGCAGGGATCGGGACATGATGTTTTGTCAGTATCTCATCTCAACGTGGCCGAAATTGATTTGGACGAGCACCGCAGTCCGTCACACCGATCGCGGTACTGGCGTTCCGGTTCGGTGGGCTGCAGCGAAGGAACCCGGGGTTCAGGCGAGCAGCGTCAACACGATCCAGGTGGCGACGGCTGAGGGCAGCACTGAGTCGATGCGGTCCATCAGGCCCCCGTGGCCGGGCAGCAGCGTGCCCATGTCTTTGATCCCCAGGTCGCGTTTGACTTGGGATTCGACCAGGTCGCCCAGCGTGCCGGTGACGACGAGCATTATGCCGAGCGGCACACCCACCCAGGCCGGCTTGTCGAGCAGGAACCGCACGGCCAGCACCGACACGACGACGCCGAGCACCAGTGAGCCGGCGAGGCCCTCCCAGGACTTCTTCGGGCTGATCGCCGGCACCATGGGGTGCTTTCCGAACAACACCCCGGCCGTGTAGCCGCCTACGTCAGAGGCCACCACACCGAGCATCAAACAGAACACCCGGCCCGCACCGTCGGGCGGGTAGATCAGCAGCACGCCGAACGCGCCGAACAAAGGTATCCAGGCGGCCAGGAAGATGGTGACCGAGACGTCACGGGTGTAGTTGACCGGCGCTGCCGACAGGCCACCGGACAGCAGTCGCCAGATCAGGCACAGCACCACCGTGCCGCCGAACCCGCCCAGCGCGCCGGCCGGGCCGAACGGCCAGGTCAGCCAGATCATGGCCTGCCCACCGATCAGCAGCGGCACGATCGGCACCGAGTAGCCGCCCTCCCGCAGTCGGCGCACCACCTCGTGGGTGGCCACCGCCATAGCCACTGCAACGACGCCGACCCAGACCTTGGGCGCGAACAGCAGTATGGCGATGACCGAGCCGCCGAGCCCGGCGCCGACGGCGATTGCTGCCGGCAAGTTGCGCCCGGCGCGTCCCGTCTTTTTCACGGCCTCGTTCGTCGGCTCGGAAGCCGGTGTGTTTGCCACTGAACTTGCCTGCTGATTGGTCACTAGACCTCCAGCAGTTCGCCTTCTTTGTGCTTGACCAGGTCGTCGATCTGAGCGGTGTAGGTGTGCGTCGACTTGTCGAGATCCTTCTCGGCGCGCGCTACCTCGTCCTCACCGGCTTCGCCGTCCTTCTTGATGCGGCCGAGCTCTTCCATCGCCTTACGCCGGATGTTGCGCACCGACACCTTGGCATCCTCGCCCTTCGACTTGGCCTGTTTGACCAGGTCCCGACGGCGCTCTTCGGTCAGCTGAGGGACGGAGATGCGGATGACGTTGCCGTCGTTGCTGGGGTTGACGCCGAGGTCGGAGTTGCGGATGGCGTCTTCGATCGGCCTGAGCTGAGATGTCTCGTAGGGCTTGATGACGACGAGCCGCGCCTCGGGCACGTTGATGCTCGACAGCTGCGTGATCGGGGTCATCGCACCGTAGTAATCGATGTTGATGCGGGAGAACATGCCGGGGTTGGCCCGACCCGTGCGAATCGACGCCAAATCGTCGCGGGCCACGGTGACGGCCTTTTCCATCTTCTCTTCGGCATCGAAGAGAGTCTCGTCGATCACGTTGGGTTCTCCCGTCCCTGTCGCACCCTCAGGTGGTGACCAGTGTTCCGATCTTCTCACCCGCGACCGCTCGAGCAATATTGCCGTCGGTGAGGAGGTTGAACACGAGAATCGGCATTCCGTTGTCCATGCAGAGGCTGAACGCCGTCGCATCGGCGACCTTGAGACCGCGGTCGATGACCTCACGATGGCTGATGGCGGTGATGAGCTCGGCGTCCGGGTTGGTGCGCGGATCGTCGGTGTAGACACCGTCGACCGCCTTGGCCATCAGCACCACTTCAGCGCCGATCTCCAGCGCGCGCTGGGCAGCGGTGGTGTCGGTGGAGAAGTACGGCAGGCCCATGCCGGCGCCGAAGATGACCACACGGCCCTTCTCCAGGTGCCGCACGGCGCGCAGCGGGATGTAGGGCTCGGCGACCTGACCCATCGTGATGGCCGTCTGCACGCGGGTGTCGATGCCTTCCTTCTCCAGGAAGTCCTGCAGGGCAAGGCTGTTCATCACAGTGCCGAGCATGCCCATGTAGTCCGAGCGGGTGCGCTCCATACCGCGCTGCTGCAGCTGGGCGCCGCGGAAGAAATTGCCCCCACCGATGACGACCGCGACCTGGGCGCCGGCGCGAACGATCTCGGCGATCTGGCGGGCCACCTGGTGCACGACATCGGGGTCAAGGCCCACCTGGCCGCCGCCGAACATCTCACCACCGAGCTTGAGCAGAACCCGCGTATAGAGGGGGCGAATTGGTGCTGCGGCCTGGCCGGCGATATTCGGATCCGCCATTGGTTTCCTCGGCACTCCTCGCATCAGAGAGCCATCCGGGGATACCCCAGGACGGCAACCCCATCCTGCCCTATCGCGGGCAGCGCGCGAAGCCCGGGTTGTTCCCAGACCAGCGAAGTGACAGGGAACGCCCGGGCTCGTGTGTCGCCGACCGACCGGTTAGTCCAGGTGCGCCTGCAACAGCCAGGCGGCCACGGACTTGCGGTCACCGCCTTCGTCGCGGATGTCGGTGCCGGCGAAATCGGCGAAGTTGGCCATCGCCGCCGGCACGTTGGCGTGGATGCGGGCAGGGCGGACGTCGTCGATCACCCAGTACTTGCCGACCACCTCACGCAGCTCGTCCTCGGTGACGGGGTAGGCCGGGCCGGTATCGCCCATGGATGCCTTGTCGAATACGAGCACGAAGTACGACGCGCCGGGCGCGGCGGCGCGCACGATCGACTGTTGGTAGCCCTCGCGCAGCTCGACGGGCATCGAATGGAACAGCGTGCTGTCGACGATGGTGCCGAATCGGCCGTCGTAGCCCGTGAATGAGCTGATGTCGGCGACCTCGAAGCTGGCGTCGGCCAGTCCACGTTTGGCGGCCTCGGACCGGGCCAGTTCGATGGCTGTGGGCGACAGGTCCAAGCCGACGGTGGTAAAGCCCTGTTCGGCAAGGTAGAGCGCGGTCGCCGCCTCCCCGCAGCCGGCGTCGAGAACATCGCCGTGGAACTTGCCCTCGGCGATCAGTGCCGCGATTTCCGGCTGCGGCTCACCGATACTCCACGGCGGCCGGACGCCGGCGAACTCGGGAGCCTCGCCGCGATATGCCGATTCGAATACTTCGTGTACTTCCTGAGGTGTGGTCATAGGTCCGGTATATCAACCACGTTGATATGTGTCAATATGGTTGACATGGGTGACATCCTGGCCGACCAGCCGCTCGGTTTCCTGATCTACCGCGTCACTGCGGTGCTGCAGCCGATCGTGGCCGCACGGCTCCAACCGCTGGGATTGACCCTGCCCGAATTCGTCTGTTTGCGGGTGCTGTCGACGGCCCCCGGGCAGTCCAACGCCGAGCTGGCCCGCCATATCAACGTCTCGCCGCAGGCGATGAACAACGTGCTGCGCGGCCTACAAGACCGGGGCGTGGTGCGCAGACCCGCGAGCGTGCCCTCTGGACGCGCCCTGCCTGCCGAACTGTCACCCGCCGGCTCGGCCCTGCTCAAACGGGCCGAGGACGTGGTCCACGCCGCGGACGTGGCAGCGCTGGCCAATCTCAGCGCCGAGGAACTCCACGAGCTCAAACACCTGCTCGCACGCGCCGTCGATTAGCACGACGAACTTGTCGGCGCGTCTTCCTGGCGCGTAATAGCCGCTATCTCATGGTTTTTCGGGCGCGTTTGCGAGGCTTCGCGTCCTGGATGCGGCGCCACGGACGCGCTTCTTCCAGCTCATAGGCCAACTCCAGCAAGCGTGCCTCGCGGCCGAGGGTGGCCGAGAACATCATGCCGACCGGCATTCCGTCGGCGGTCTGCACCAGCGGCAGCGAGATGGCCGGATCACCGGTCGCATTCTGCAATGGCGTGAATGCCACCCAGTCGATGAGTCGCTCGACGATCTGTTCGTAGTCGGCGGTCGGGTCGAGCTGCCCGATCGGCAGCGTGGTCTCCGCCAGGGTCGGCATGAGGACCACGTCGTAACTGTTCGAGAGCCGCTCGGTGATCCTGTGCGAGCGCGCCAGCCTGGTGATGGCAACCGGCAGTTTGTACAGATGGCTGCCAGCCAGAGTCTCGAGCCCGCGGGTCAGGTTGTCGAGCCGGTCACGGTTGAAGCTCGGGCCGAAGGCCCGTTCCCCACCGCGCACCAACGCATACGCCAAAAACGCCCAGTACAAGAGAAAGTCGTCTTTGAACTGCACCGGCACCGGATTGCCGATCTGGGTGACCCGGTGGCCGAGTTCTTCCAGCAACGCCGCCGTCTCGAGGGTGTGCTCGCGCATCTCCGGGCTGGCGTCGCGAACGACGGACTGTGTGCAGACCGCGATGCGCAGCCGCTGCTTGCCGGGACGGCTGACGTCCCCGATCGGTGGCAGCTTCGGGCTGCGGTACACCCGCTCCATCTCCCGGTAGAACGCCGCGGTGTCACGCACCGAACGGGTTTCGACGCCGTCGGCGACGATCCGCAGCGGCATCTGCCGGAATTCGGCGTCCTGGGGCAACCTGCCGCGGGACGGTTTGAGCCCCACCAATCCGTTGCAAGCGGCCGGAATCCGGATCGAGCCGCCGCCGTCGTTGGCGTGCGCAATGGGTACCACCCCGGCCGCGACGAAGGCGGCCGCGCCCGCCGAGGACGCACCGGCGGTGTAGTCGGGATTCCATGGGTTGCGAACCGGCCCCAGCCGCGGATGCTCGGCTGACGCGCTGAAGCCGAACTCGGACAATTGCGTCTTGCCCAGCGGCACAAGACCTGTCGCGAGGTAGGCACGCGCAAAATCACCATTGGTGCTCTGCGGGCGGGGTTCCCACGCGTCGGTGCCCTGCATGGTGGGCATGCCCTCGACGGCGACGTTGTCTTTGATGAAGCTCGGCACGCCGTCGAAGTAGCCGCCGTAGCGGCTGGGCGCGGCCACCCGGGTACGGGCGCGGTCGAACGCTTCGAACGCCAGACCGTTCAGGGCGGGATTGACGGCCCCCACGCGGGCGATGGCGGCCTCGACGAGTTCGTCGGCCGATACCCGACCGGCCCGCAACTCCTCGACGAGTCCGACGGCGTCATACTCGCCGAGGGCGTCATCGCCAAAGGCGCTAATACGACTCATGGGCCGACGGTACCAAGTGGTACCGCCAGCCCATGAGCGCGATTATCAGCTAGGCCTGGCCGACCTCGAAGCGGGCGAACCGGGTCACGGTCACGCCGGCCTCGTCGAGCAGAGCCTTGACGGTCTTCTTGTTGTCGGACACCGACGGCTGATCCAGCAGCACGACGTCCTTGTAGAAGCCCGTGACGCGACCCTCGACGATCTTGGGCAGCGCCTGCTCGGGCTTGCCCTCGTTGCGAGCGGTCTCCTCGGCGATGCGGCGCTCGTTGGTCACCAGGTCCTCCGGCACGTCCTCACGGGTGAGGTAGCGGGCCTTCAGCGCAGCGATCTGCAACGCGACCGCATGGGCGGCCTCTGTGCCTTTTCCGTTGCCACCGGATTCGAACTCCACCAGCACACCGACGGCGGGCGGCAGGTCGGCCGCACGCTTGTGCAGGTAGGGCTCGACGGTGCCGTCGAAGTAGGCGACCCGGCGCAGCTCGAGCTTCTCGCCGATCTTGGCCGACAGGTCCGCGATGGCCTGTTCGACGGTCGTGTCGCCGGCCGGTGCGGCCTTGAGCGCCTCGACATCGGCGGCCTTCGAGGCGGCGGCAGCCGCGACGACCAGATCAGCCAGCGCCTGGAACTCGGCGTTCTTGGCGACGAAGTCGGTCTCGGAGTTGAGCTCGATCAGGGCGCCGTCCTTGGCGGCGACGAGGCCCTCGGCCGTCGCGCGCTCGGCGCGCTTACCGACGTCCTTGGCACCCTTGATGCGCAGCAGCTCGACGGCCTTGTCGAAATCGCCCTCGGACTCGACCAGCGCGTTCTTGGAGTCGAGCATGCCGGCACCGGTCAGCTCCCGAAGCCGCTTGACGTCGGCAGCGGTGTAATTAGCCATGTAGGCAGTCCTCCTTGGACCGAAAAAAATCAGGAAGCGTCAGTGGATGATTCAGCTGCGGGAGCACCTTCGGCACCGCCCTCGGCAGGTGTCGCGGCCGCCCCGGCGAGCAGCTCCTGCTCCCACTCGGCAAGCGGCTCGGCACCTTCGGCGTCCTGCTTGGCCCCACCCTGGCCGGCGCGGGCCTGCAGACCCTCGGCCACGGCGGAGGCGATCACCTTGGTCAGCAGCGCTGCTGAGCGGATCGCGTCGTCGTTGCCCGGGATCGGGTAGTTGACCTGGTCGGGGTCGCAGTTGGTGTCGAGGATCGCGATGACCGGAATGCCCAGCTTGATGGCCTCGTTGACCGCCAGGTGCTCCTTGTTGGTGTCGACGACCCAGATCGCCGACGGCACCTTCTGCATGTCCCGAATACCACCGAGGCTGCGCTCAAGCTTGTTCTTCTCACGCGTGAGCATGAGGATTTCCTTCTTGGTGCGACCCTCGAAGCCACCGGTCTGCTCCATGGCCTCGAGCTCCTTGAGGCGCTGCAGGCGCTTGTGCACGGTGGAGAAGTTGGTGAGCATGCCGCCCAGCCAGCGCTGGTTCACGTACGGCATGCCGACGCGGGTGGCCTCATCGGCGATGGATTCCTGCGCCTGCTTCTTGGTGCCGACGAACAGCACGCTGCCACCGTGGGCCACGGTTTCCTTGACGAACTCGTACGCCTTGTCGATGTAGGTCAGCGTCTGCTGCAGGTCGATGATGTAGATGCCGTTGCGGTCGGTGAAGATGAACCGCTTCATCTTGGGGTTCCAGCGCCGCGTCTGATGCCCGAAGTGGGCGCCGCTGTCAAGCAGCTGCTTCATGGTTACAACAGCCATAGTGAGCCGATGTCCTCTTATTGTCGGTTGTCGCCCGATATCGGTGATGCCGGGCCCTGGTGTCCGCTGGTTGCCGGACCCGCCCTGGAATCCCAGGTCAGGACCGCCGGCATCCGGTTACGATTCCCCACTGGGGCGATCGTGGCGCGAACACGCGAAGTCAGCCCGCTCGGCGAGCTGCGGGTAGAAGCTTACACGCCGACGTGGCGTGCTTTGTCCACGCGCGGACGGCGTCCACCGTCACACCGCGCCCCGTCCCGAGGTTATCCACAGCCCCGCGACTTCAGACTTTCCACCGGAACGCGGCCGCGCTGAACTGATCGGATGAAGACGCTGGCTCTCGTCCTGACGGTCGCCACGCTGATCTGGCCGGTTACCGCACGAGCCGACGACGGACGGCTGCAGTGGCCCGTGACACCGCGGCCGATGGTCACCCGTGGGTTCGACGCGCCGTCGCCGAACTGGAGCCGCGGCCACCGGGGCGTCGATCTGGCCGGGACAGCTGGGCAATCCATCTACGCGGCCGGCGCGGGCACCGTGATCTTCGCCGGGATGCTCGCCGGGCGTCCCGTGGTGTCCATCGCTCATCCGGGTGGACTGCACACCAGTTACGAGCCGGTGCAGGCCGCCGTGCGGGTGGGACAACTCGTGACCTCCGGGCAGCTACTCGGCGAGCTGGCCGCGGGCCATCCCGGGTGTCCGGTCGCCGCATGCCTGCATTGGGGTGCGATGTGGGGTCCGGCAGCGCGAGCCGACTACATCGATCCGCTGGGGCTGCTGGCGGAAACCCCAATTCGACTCAAGCCGCTCGCCCCCTAACGCGAGCGTGCGCGTCTGCTGCCCGGCACACCGACGAATGTCAGCAGTTTGCGCACACTCACCGCCGCGATCGGAGCGGCCTATTGTCAGAACCATGACTGCGGCGGTGGCTCATCGCAACCGACCGATGCGATTCGGTCTGCACACCGCCCTGCCCCGCAGCTCGGACTTCACCGAATTCGCCGTCACCGTCGAACAATCGGGGTTCGACGTGCTGACCATCCCCGACCATCTGACGGCCTCGCTGGCTCCGTTCGCCGGCGCCGCGACGGCGTGCGCGCTGCGACCTCGTCATTGCATACCGGCACGCTCGTGCTCAACAACGATCTACGCCACCCGGTAGACACCGCGCGCGAGGCAGTAACGCTGGCGGCGCTGTCCGGCGGCCGCTTCGAGTTGGGGCTCGGGGCCGGCCATATGAAATCCGAATATGACGCGGCCGGGCTGAGATTCGATCCCGGCGCCACCCGGGTGGATCGGTTGATCGAATCCGTCGAGGTGATCCGTCCGCTGCTGTCCGGCGAGGCCGTGGATGTCGACGGCTCCCACTACTGTGTGCGGGCCCCGGCCGGCCAACTCGTTGCGCCACCGGGCGTGCCGGTTCCGCTGCTCATCGGCGGCAACGGCACCCGGGTGCTGCAGCTTGCCGGGCGGGTCGCCGACATCGCCGGACTCGCCGGTTTCAGCCACAACAGTGCCGCCACTGAAGTACGGCTGACCCATTTCGATCCCACCGGCCTGGCGGACCGGATCAGCGTGGTGCGAGACGCCGCGCGTGACCGTTTCGAAGCCATCGAACTCAACGCGCTGCTGCAGTTCGTCGTGCATACCGAGAATCGGGCCGCAACCGCCGCCGAACTGGCCGGTCCGCTCGGAGTATCGGCGAACCTGCTGGTGGAATCCCCGTTCGCGCTGCTCGGCAGCTACGAGCAGATGGCCGAAGCCCTCGTTGACCGGCAGCGCCGGTTCGGCATCAGCTACTGGACCGTATTCGACGCGTGGCCGGGCCGCGCCTCAGCACTGCCGCATCTGGCGGAGGTCATCAAGCTGTTGCGTTAGCGTCCGGCCGGTCGTGCTGAACCCGACGGTCGTGCGTGTCGGCCCGTGCACTTTTCTCCCGCTCGGCGCGTCAAGCTCGCGGATGCGCCTGGTCGTGCACCGCGCGCAACCGTGCCACGGTGACATGGGTGTAGAGCTGCGTGGTCGCCAGCGTGGAGTGGCCGAGCAACTCCTGCACGACGCGCAGATCGGCACCGCCCTCCAGCAGGTGAGTGGCCGCACTGTGCCGCAGGCCGTGCGGACCGATGTCGGGCGCGCCATCGACCGCTGCCATGGTCTGGTGCACCACAGTGCGGGCCTGACGCGGGTCGAGTCGTCCACCGCGCGCTCCGAGTAACAACGCCGGACCAGAGTCAGCTGTGGCCAGTGCGGGCCGCCCGTCGGAGAGCCATGCGGTCAACGCTCGCTGGGCAGGTGCACCGAACGGTACGGTGCGCTGCTTGTTGCCCTTGCCCAGAACCCGCACAACCTGCCGCGGATGGTCGACGTCATCGATGTCCAGCCCGCACAACTCACTGACCCGGATACCGGTGGCGTAGAGCATCTCGACGATCAAGCGGTCCCGCAGTGCTAACGGATCTCCTTGCTGTGCACCAGAATTCAGCGCAGACATGGCGTCGAGGGCCTGATCCTGGCGCAGTACCGCGGGCAGGGTGCGACGCGATCTGGGGGTTTGCAGCCGCGCGGCCGGATCATTGGCCATGAGTCCGCGCCGGCAGGCCCAGGCGGTGAACGTTTTGACCGACGACGTGCGGCGGGCCAGGGTGGTGCGCGCCGCCCCCGCGCCGGCCTGGGCGGCCAGCCACGACCGCAGCGTCGGCAGGGTCAGGGTCTCCAGCCCGCCGCCGGTGTAGTCGAACAATGACCGCAGGTCGCCCAGGTAGGCCCGGCGGGTGTGTTCGGACCGGCCTCGCTGCAGCGCGAGATACTCATCGAACCCGTCGAGTACAGGCCTGATCCCCGGGTCGCTGCACTCCCGCCCGCCGGTGTCCACGGTCCTACCGTGGCAGACGCCCGACAGCCACGCACCCGACGCGCCGCCTGTCATCATCACGGCTTCATCTCGTAGCGAGCCCGGCGCCGCTCGGGCCCCACATGAGCGGCCCGCTCACGGCGCATTCCTGCAGGCATGAAGGAAAATACTCCATGAATGAAAATTGGATCCAGCATCTGTCGGCCCCCTCCCCACGGCGATCAGGAGACGGTGTTAGTCAACTCGACGCAATGCGTCGGGCGTGAGATCGGCCAGTGTGGGATACCCGTCGACGCCCATGATCAGATCGGCTTCGGCGAGCAGCGAACGCAAAACGTGCACGACGCCGTCCGCGCCACCGATCGCCAACCCGTACACGTAAGGCCGGCCGACACCGACCGCGGTGGCACCGAGCGCAAGCGCCTTGACGATGTCGGCGCCGTTGCGGATACCCGAGTCGAACAACACCGGCAACCCCTCGGCGGCCTCAACCACCCCCGGCAAACAGTCGATCGCAGGGAGGCCACCATTGGCCTGGCGTCCACCGTGGTTGGAACAGTAAACGGCGTCCACTCCCCCGTCCTTGGCCCGCCGGGCGTCGTCCGGGTGGCAGATGCCCTTGACGATGAGCGGCAGTGTGGTCAACGACCTCAACCACGGCAGGTCGTCCCAGGTCAGGGGATTCCCGAACACACTCGCCCAGCGCAGCACTGTGGCCTGCGGGTTCTGTTCGGGCGGCTGGGCCAGCCCAGCGCGGAACACGGGATCACTAGTGTAGTTGGCCAGGCACTTCCCACGCAGTTGCGGAAAGTTCGACGTAGCCAGGTCGCGTGGGCGCCACCCCGGCACCCACGTGTCGAGCGTGACGACGATGGCCTTGAACCCCGCGGCCTCGGCGCGCTGCACCAGACTGGCCGCCAACTCCTTGTCGGTCGGAGTGTAGAGCTGGAAAAAGCCTGGGGTGTCGCCGAATTCAAGGGCGACATCTTCCATCGGGTCCTCGGACAGGGTCGAAAGCATCAACGGAACACCGATTTTCGCGGCTGCGCGGGCAGCGGCGAGGTCGCCGTGTCCATCCTGACTGCTGATGCCGAGCACCCCGATCGGGGCCATGAATACCGGTGACGACAGCTTGAGGCCGAACAGTTCGATGCTCAGGTCGCGATCCTTGTGCGCATTGAACATGCGCGGCATCAGGCCCCACCGATCGAACGCTGTGCGGTTGACCCGTTGGGTGCGTTCGTCACCGGCCCCACCGGCGACATAGGACCACACCGATGGTGGCATGGCGGCCTGCGCCTTGGCTTCCAGTCCCGCATAGTCCATCGGCAGACTTGGCAAAACACCAGCCAGGCCCTGGAGGTAGATCTCGAGTTGGTAGTCGCCGAATGCCATGACGGCTACCCTGCCAGTTCTTCGTCAGCCAGCGGTGACGGACTCGGCTTCGGCCAGCTCGGCCTTCCACTGCCGGAACGTTTCCTCGGTGCGGCCGCGGCGCCAGTAACCCGAGATCGACGCGGCCCATTTGGCGGCGACGCCACGTTCCTTGCGGATGTAGGGCCGTAGGTTGTGCATGACCGCCTGGGCCTCACCGTGGATGAACACCTGTACCTGGCCTGGCAGCCACTGGGCGGCCTTGACAGCGGCGATCAACGGCGCATTGTCACCGGCCCGGTCATCACCGACCAGGTCGGCCCGTCCACCGCGGTGGATCCAGCTCACCTCGACACCCGCAGGTGCGGTCAGAGCCACCTCGTCGTCGGGTCCCGCGACTTCGATGAAGGCCTTGCCGATCGCGTCAGCGGGGAGGGCTTCCAAGGCCGCGCTGATCGCCGGGAGCGCGGCTTCATCACCGGCCAGCAGGTGCCAGTCCGCCGCCGGGTCCGGTGCGTAGGCACCGCCCGGGCCCATCAGGTAGGCGGGTTGGCCCGGGACGACCGCGGCGGCCCATGGCGCAGCGACACCCTGATCTCCGTGCACGACGAAGTCGATGGCGATCTCGCGGCGCTGCGGGTCGACGTACCGGATGGTGTAGGTCCGGAGAACTGGCCGCTGTTCTACGGGCAGATCGGCAAAACTGTCGAGGGTCAGCCTCCGCCGCGGCAAGGCGCCGACATCTACACCGTCGGGGACGACGACGATTTTGACGTAGGCATCGGTGAATTCATTCGGCGAGAAGGTGTCGAACCCAGTGCCTGGACCGGCGTCACCGAGTACCACCCTGACCATGTGCGGCGTCACCTGCTCACGACGCACCACCGCAAACGTGTGGACCGGACGTCCCGCCATACCGCCTCCAAAATTCAGTCGTGGCCAATGGTTAGCCGACCTCACCGACTATACGGAGCCGGTCCGCGCAGTTGGGGTCTACCGAGGTCTGCGCCTACGCCAACAACCGGCCTGCGCGGACGCCAACCCGGCGATCTCAAGCATGGTCAGCGGGCCCAGCACCTCGTGCGCTGGTATACCGGCGGCCACTGCGATCTCGTCGACGGTGTGACCACCACGCGCGGGCAGCGCGTCGTATACCCGTTTCTCATCCGGGCCGAGCGCGTCGAGCGGCCCGACCGGGTGCGGCTCATCAGCGGCAAATTCGCCGATGCGGCCAGCCAATTCGACAACATCGTCAGCGCGGGCGACCAGCCGGGCGTCACCCTGCAGCAGCGCATGACAACCCGCGGAGGCCGCCGAGGTCACCGGACCCGGTACCGCACACACCGGCCTCCCGAGCCCTTTGGCCCACGACGCGGTATTGGCCGCACCGCTGCGCAGACCGGCCTCGACAACCACTGTCGCCTGCGACAGCGCGGCGACCAGACGATTGCGGGTGAGGAAGCGTAACCGCCCCGGCGCAGTGCCAGGCGGGTACTCGCTGATGAGCAGACACTCCTCACGAATCCGCCGGAACAATGCGCTGTGCCCGGCCGGATAAGGATTGTCGATGCCGCCGGCCACCACCGCGACGGTGATCCCCTCACAGGCCAGCGCGGCGCGATGCGCCGCTCCGTCGATACCGTAAGCACCGCCCGAGACGACCACGAAGTCCCGTGCCACCAGACCTGCCGCCAGTTCAGCCGATACATGCTCACCGTAGGCGGTGGCGGCGCGGGTGCCCACGACGGCCACGGCCCGCGCGGCAGCGTCGTCGAGGCGTACCGGCCCGACCGCCCACAGCACCAACGGCGGATGCCCGTTCGGCCGGTTGTCAATCCCGTTGAACGCCACGAACGACAACAACGGCCATTCGCTGTCATTGGGTGTGACCAGTCGGCCACCCATCCGGTCCAGGATGTCGAGATCGGCTACGGCACAATCCAACTCGCGGCGTGCCTCGGTCCTGCGCGCCAGGTACGTATCGACATCTCCCATTTTCACCTTCCCGGCCGCATCGACCGGGCCGCACTTCATCACCAACGCGGCCAGCTCAGGGCACGGCGGTTCGGCCACACGTGACAGGTATGCCCAGGCCAGCCGCTCTTCCTCGGTCATCGCACACCTCCGGATTGGCGGAAACTCAATGCGGTGGACACATCTGCGGCCGCGGGAGTAGTCCGCCCGGCCAGATCGGCCAAGGTCCACGCCACCCGCAAACACCGGTCCGCCCCTCGCATGCTGATCACGCCACGGTCCAGCGAGTTCTGCAGCGGCGCCATCGTGGCCCTGGACAACCTGAACTCACGTCGCAGCAGTGGCCCGCTTACCTCGGCGTTGGTCCGGATACCGTGGGGCCGCCACCGTTCCTCCGCGGCGAGCCGTGCAGCCGCAACCCGTTGGCGCACCGTGGCGCTGGACTCCCCTGCGTCCGGCACGAAGGCACCCGTGCTGACGGGGTGAAGCTCGACCCGCAGATCCACCCGGTCCACCAGTGGCCCGGACAGCTTGCCCCGATACCGCAGCCGGGCCTGTGCCGAGCAGATACAGTCGGCGGGGTTGGGCGGTGCGCAAGGACATGGGTTGGCGGCCAAGACCAGCTGGAAACGGGCCGGATAACAAGCGACCCCGTCACGCCGGGCCAGCCTGATCTCACCGTCCTCCAACGGTGTTCGCAATGCTTCCAGTGCGCTGCTGCCCATCTCGGCGAATTCATCGAGGAACAGCACACCGCGGTGGGCGCGGCTGACGGCACCGGGGCGCGCCAAGCCACTGCCGCCGCCGACGAGGGCAGCGACACTCGAGGTGTGGTGCGGCGCGACGAACGGCGGCTGCGTGATCAACGGGGTGTCACCGGCCAGCAACCCGGCGACGGAATGAACCGCGGTCACCTCAAGTGATTCGCTGTGCGACAGCGCCGGCAGCAGACCGGGAAGCCGTTGTGCCAGCATGGTTTTACCGATACCTGGCGGTCCGGTGAGCATTAAATGGTGCGCGCCTGCCGCGGCGACCTCGACGGCGTAGCGGGCTTGCGCTTGACCGACGACATCGGCCAGGTCAGCGGCTGGTTCAACAACGCTTCTCCCGACGGTGACCCGATTCTCCAGTTCAACCTTGTTCTCGAACCACGCCGTCAACTGACCCAGGCTGTGCGCGCCCCACACCTCGACTCCATCGACCAAGCTGGCCTCTGCGAGGTTGTCGACAGGCACCACCACTGTCGGCCACCCCTCCTGCTTGGCTGCGAGCACCGCAGGCAGGACACCGTGAATCGGACGTACCCTGCCGTCGAGTGCCAGCTCACCCAGCAGCACCGTCTTCTCCAACCTCGCCCAGGCGGTCTTGGTGTGCGCCGACAGCACCGCGCTGGCCAGGGCTAGGTCATAGGCCGAACCGACCTTGCGCAACGTCGCCGGTGAGAGCGCCAAGGTGAGTCGCGACATCGGCCAGCTGTGGCCACAATTGGTGATGGCCGCGCGCACCCGGTCGCGCGACTCCTGCAAGGCGGCATCGGGTAGCCCGACCAGATGCACGCCGGGCAGACCGGAGGTGATATCGGCCTCGATCTCCACGATCACACCGTCCAGACCGCGCACTGCCACCGAATAAGCTCTACCCAAACCCATTTCAACCCACCCCCTGCAGATGCACGATCTCCGGTTCCCGGTGCCGGCCGATGCGCACTCCGATCACATCGATACGCACCTCAGCCCATCTGATGTCCTGTTCGGCAAGCCACAACGCGGCCAGTCGGCGGATACGGCGGACCTTCTGTGCCGTCACGGCCTCAGCCAGTCCACCGAAACCATCTCCGGTACGGGTCTTCACCTCGACGAACACCACGGTGCGTCTGACCGGATCCTCAACGATCACATCGAGTTCGCCGTACCGACACCGCCAGTTGCGAATTAAGACCCGCAGCCCGACAGTTGTCAGATGCTCAACGGCCAATTGCTCACCCAGCGCGCCGATCTCGGTCCGAGTCATTGAAGTCATGCGCACACCGTGCGCCCCGGGTCCGACAGAACTCGCTCACACCCGGTCGGTTATCCCCAATCTGCACTTCATCCACAAGCCAGGAACGGCGACTTCGGAACAAGCGCCGAGGACGGTAAAGAGGGGCGTACTGCCTCAGACAGATGTCACCCACTGCGGTCCGCCAGTCGTGCTGTCGTCACCGCCCGCAGCGTGAGCGCCGGTGCGCTCGATTAACTCAGCAGGGTCGGAACCGCAGCTGCAGGTGTCCCCACAAGTGCAGTTTTCGCACCGACAGTCGGGATTCTCACATCGCGTCGACTCGGTTGTCTTATCGCTGGTCATGCATGAGTGCTACGCCCCAATCGGCCTCAGTAAGCGGCGGAGTCGGGCCGGGGGCGGACTACCCACGGCCGGCACCTCCCATATGCCCAAGCGTCAGCCAGCCGATGAACCTCGCGGCGCCTGAGGACCGGCTCTGGCCCGTTTCACCGCCTTGACCGGGACCGATGCTGCCGGCCGGGCACTCCTCGGCCAGGTAACCGGCCTGCCGAACTACCTCGCATAGGTCGGAGACACTGATTTCGTGGCCGACGTCGATGGTGGCCACCTTGGTACCGATATCGACCGATGCGCGTACTCCGTCGATGTTGTTCAGCGCCTTCTCGACCCGCCGCGAGCATGCCCCGCAGGACATGCCTGCCACGTCGAGCCGCACCTGTCTGACACCTGATGACTCGTTCTCGCGGGTCGCTGTGTCTGTCATGGTCATTCCCCACTTTCTTGTGTCGTTCTGGTCAGAGGATCGTTGGAAGTGCGTGTCAGGTTCTCGACCATCGGCTCTCGGTCAACGCGTTTCGTCAGGGCGAACATCCGTGGGCCAACAGACCGTCCACCGATGCAGGCATTGCGACAAGCTCCGCCACGGATTCAATGCCAAGTGCGAGAGCCGGGTAGTCGGCCAGGTACCGCGCGTATGAACGCCCACCGAGCTTCGTTCCCAGCCCGATCCACGCGTCTATGACCGACCATCGTCGTGGATTCCTTCTTGCCCAATCGCTTTCATCCAAGAGCCGTCTCCACTCGAGGACATCGAGTGGGTCGTCGGCGAATGTGCTGAGCAATTCCGGATACCCGACCGCTTCCCCACGAAGCACGTCGATTCCGCGTCCCAGCTCGGCGGGCCCGGCGAGCTCCGGCAGCCGGCGGAGGATGCTTCTCGCAGCGGCGCGGCCGGTGGTGACTTCCTCGGTCAGCTCCACCATCGGATAGACCCGCAGCGCCCGGCACGCATCGACGATCGAGACCAGGATGTCGGCGGACTCACGTATCTGCTCGGGTTCTCCAAGTACCCTGGGTAAGCGCACGATCGAGAAATCGAGTTCTTCTGGAGCCCCAGCCACCGCCAACTCCGCGAGCGACTTGGAAGCCGCGTACGGGTACGGCGCCTCGCGTGGGTCCACCACCTGTGGCGCGGCGGCTTCCGCATTGACGACGTATGTCGACAGGTGCACCAGCCTCGTACCGGTGATCGCGCACGCCTCGGCCATGGCTGCCACCAGCTCCACATTGGCCCGCCGCAATTCACGGTACGGCACAAGCACATTGGTGCTTCCGATGCAGTTCACCAGAGTTCGGGCTCCGGTCTCGCGGATGAGCGTGGCCAACTCCGCTGGACCGAGCTTGGGCGCGAGGTGCTCGATCCGAACGCCGCGCAAGTTACTCAGCGCTGTCCAGACACCTCGGGCAGGTGGAATTGACCTCATGGCCAGCACCACTGGGGGAAGGTCGACCCCTGCCTGCGCGAAATCCCGGACGGCCGCTGCGAATCCGGTGCCGAGAATCCCGGCCGCGCCCAGCACGAGGATCGGCCCGGCACTTCCGGCTGCCGCCGGTCGCCGTATATTCGCCGGATCGTCCGCGCGGCGCGTCGCCAGTGCGGCGAAGTCACGGTCGATCGCAGCCGCGGTGTCGGCGTCCATCCAGGTGTCGATGATCGGCGTGGCAACAAGATTGGCAGCGGAGTCGGCACCGATCACGTCCAGGATGGAGATGTGTCGACCAAGATATCTGCGGGTATCGGGCAGGATTCGGATCAGATCCAACGAACCGACACCTTCCCGCAGCAGAGACGCCTCCGGGGCGATCACCCGGTCGAGCTGCCGGCTCCACATGGCGGCAAGGCCAGCCGCTTTCTCGGGAGGTTCCGTATGGGGCGACCCGGCTTGCCGCGACGCAGGAATCGCCGGCAGGCCGACAACGTCGATCTTGCCGTTCGGCTTCCGCGCGATGCCCTCTACACCGAGGAGGAAGAACGAGGGCACGCGGGCACTCACCAGGATGCTCCTGATCCGCGCGGCGACGGCCGGGTCGTCGACACCGCGGCGGGTGCGCGAGGTCTCGAACCATACACCCAAGCCGCCGTTGTGAAGTTTGACGGCGACATCGGATACCGCCGGGTCCGCCACGATCTGTCCGGTGATCTCGGCGGTGTCGACCCGCATGCCGGAAACTTTGACGATGGCGTCTTTACGCCCGGAGAAGACTGGATAGCCGTCCTGGTCGACGGCTATCCGGTCGCCGGTCGCAAAAGCCCGGTATTGAGCGCCGCCGACCATCGCGACCGTCCCGAAACTCGGCCCCGCCTGCCCGAGGTAGCCCGCCGCCACCATCTCCCCGACGACCACGATCTCGCCGAACGCGATAACGACAGTGTTCGGAATGATCGGCCGGCCCAGCCGCAGACATGCGGCGGGCTCGACAACATGCCCGTGTCCAGTGATCGGCAGGTAGGTGACCACGACAGTGGTTTCTGTCGGACCGTAGCTCGATATCAACGAAATATTCTCCGCGGCATCGGTATTGACCCACTTGGCGACGGTGCTGGGGCGGATCGCCTCTCCACCGATGACGATCTGGCGCAGCTGAGAGCGGCTGATCGCCTCGATCGCCTCGTCGTCGTCGCACAACAGGTGCCACACCGCCGTCGGCAAATCGACGATTGTGGACCGGTGGGTGACCAGGTCGCGGGTGAGGGCCTGCAGGTCCGCACGTTTCATGGCGGTCGAGCGGATGAGTGTCGCCCCGCTCAGAGCGGCCCCGAAAACCTCCTCGACACTGATGTCCGACGTCAGCAGTGCGCACTGCAGAACGGTGTCGTTCGGGCCCCAACCGTAGGCGCGTACCACCGCCGCGATGAACACCGCCAGCGAGTTGTGGCTGACGGGTATGAGTTTGGGTTCGCCCGTCGAACCGGAGGTGGGCATGACGTAGGCGGTCTTGGCGGCGAGGTGCGGATCCTGCGCCACCCGTACGAGACGTGCCTCGAGCAGATCCCGACATCCCTCGTCGAGGACTCGTGAGACAGTCGCCGACCCGATGTCGACGATATGTGTCGAGACGCCGAGTTCGGCGATCCGTTCGGCCCGGATGATCATTTGATCCGTGCGGTCGCAGACACTGTAGCCGCAACCGGCCAAGTGCGCCGCGATCAGCAGATCGACTGTCTTGTCCGTGTTGTCGTCGATGAGTACCAGGACATCACCCGGTTCTGCCCCGATGCCGATGAGCCAACTCACCCAGGGCAATACGTGGCGCCGCTGTTGTAGACAGCGCGGCCTGTCCCACGAGGCGTCGAGAAACCAGGCGGGTGCAGGATTCTCCGGCGGCGACGTCGGGGCGGCCTGGCGTCGCGTACCGTCGTCTGCTATCCCCGACCATTCGTCGACGATCATCGCAACGGGGTGCTCCCACATCGATGGCATGGCTGCCAGGACAGCGGCGATTCGGTCCCCGATGTGTTCGGTGCGGCTCCCGGATCCGAGGCCGGCTTTGTTCCAGATATTCAGGGTGAGGGTGCGCTTCTGCTGGTCCAGCACAGCCGCCACCGTCATGCCCTCGATCGGGCCGATATCAGTCGTGACCGGCGTATCGGACAGGAACGGGCGCAGTTCCGGGGCACAGGGTTCACGCAGAAAATTCAGTGTCAGGGCGTCCACGGCGGATGTTCGGTTGATTGCCAGATACCTGCGGCGGTAGAGCTCTTCGCGGAACCAGCGGCGCCTACCGGCGTTGACATAGCCCCGGTCGAGCGTGCGCACCACGTCGGCGACCGACGCGAACGGTGCGAATCGAATCGGCTGTGCAACAGAGTTGACCAGGCATGTCACGACGTCGAGATCGGGATCGCCAAACCGGTTGTCCACAGCGTGCACCAGGAGACCCTGCGTGCTCTGCCGGATGCTTGCGTCCACGGCGGTTGCCGCCGCGGCGAGCAGAACGTTGAGCGGTACGCGCTTTTGGTCGGCCAAATCGAGAATTGCGTCGAACCCGCTGCCGGAGATCACCGCGGACTCGTTGAGAACCCCTATTGCCGCCATTGCCCCAACGTGGGATTCATGTCCGTGATCGGCCGCGCGGGCGTCCGCGGTGAGTTCGCGCTCGACGAGCGGCGTGAGCCGCTCCAGCGATTCGGAAATGCGGCCCGCCTCTCGGCGATGTGCCGCCGCAACCTTGTCCAATCCGTCACTGACACAGGTATTCTCGCATCGGTTCGCGGCTACGAGGCGGCGCCCGAGGTGAGCTTCGAGGATTCCCGTCGCCCCGCCGTCAACCACGATGTGGTGCGAATAGGCGCCGAGGCCGCTCACCAGACCCGCGGAGTCGAGGTACACCGTGTAGCGCACCAGGGGCTTACCGAAAAGCCCCGACGCCCACGTGCCGCTGAGCTCGCCGGCCGCACCGGTCGGGCGGCCGCCGTTCACGCGCACCCCCACAATGTCATCGACCTGCAGCTGGGGCACGAGGTCTGGATACCCGGCGGCTCCCGACGCCATATCGAGAACACACAACTGAATGGGGTTCGCCAGGATCATTGCGTGCAGCGCCGCCAAGAACCTCGACGGCTGCAGCGGATGAAACCGATAGTGTCTACCGATCAAGTACAGCGCCGGATCAGCAGCCTGCAGCACACCGTGATAGATATTGCGCTGCGCTGCACTCAATGGAATACGTTGCCTGCTGGCACTTTCAGGTAACGGCATCGGGACACTCCAGTTCCCGGACCCAACCTGCGATCGACAGGTTGTCGGCCAATCGCCTCGGTACGTCAGATTCCCTGTCGATGCCGAGATGCTTCATCAGAAGGACGAATCGAACCGAATCCAGCCCTAGGTCTCGCAGATCGGTGGCTTCGCCGTCGACGAGATCCGATTCGTCCGCATAGAGCACCTCGGCAAGTGCCGCGAGTATTCTCTCCCGCGGGGTTTCAGTCACCGGCGCCCACTTCGACTCCGAATTCAAAGGCGCCAGTCGCGGCCAGCGCCGACCGCACGACCTTGCCGGACGGGGTTCGCGGGATGTCCTGCACGACGACGATCGCCGCCGGACGAGCCATCGTCTCGAACTCCCGCCGGAACCGCGCGGCGATGTCTTGTTTGAGCTTGCGCGATCCGGGTTCACTCAGCGGTGTCGATGCGACTACAGCCAGTCCGACCAGTGCACCGAACTCCTCGTCGGGGATCTCGAAACATGCGGCTTCGCGGACGCCCGCGACATCTTCGGCAATTCGATCGACCTCGTCGGGCGCGATGTTCACCCCACCTGAAATGATCAGCTCCGACGACCTGCCCTTGATATAGAAGAAGCCGTCGTGGCGCAGTTCCAGGAGATCTCCGGTGTTCACCCATCCGTCGACCAGCACTTCCGCGGTGCGGTCCGGGTCGTTCCAGTACCCCAGCATATTTGCCGGCGACTTGATCCACAGGGTTCCGAACGAAGCCGAATCGGCTCCGATCCGACCGGGCTCACCGCCGTCCTCGTTGGCCAGCCGGACTTGCACCCCGGGATAGGGGCGGCCGACCGCGCCGGCCTCGATTCTCGCGATCGACAGCCCACCGCTGGGCAGACACAGGGCCGTACAACCTGTTTCGCTCAGCCCGTAAACCTGCGCGGTGCGAACACCTGCCGATTCGACAAAGGCGACGTCTGAGGCGATCGCGCGGGACCCGCCGTACCCGATCAGGCGCAGTGACGACGGGACGGAACCTCCCGTGGACCGGAGCTCCGATACCAGCCGGGTCAACAGTGTGGGCACCAGACATGTCGTAGCGACGCCGTTCACCGCGAGGGTGCTCAGGATGGACGATGTGTTCTCACCACCGGTGACACACAATCCGCCGTGCATAAGGCAGTTCAGGATCCACCACAATCCACCGATGTGCGACGCGGGCAGCGGCGAGTATGTGGTCTCGCCATCCACCCAGTCGACCCAGGTCAACTGCTCTTGCCGCAGGATATCGGCGATCGCGAAGAAGGAGCGGTTGGGCAGTACCACGGCTTTCGGTGTGCCTGTGGTACCGCTCGTGAAGATCATGGCCAGCGGATCGTCGGCGCCAGCGTCCGCGGGGGCGATGAGCTGTTCTGAGATCAGGTCACGAGGGGAATCGGTGGTGTCGGCGGGAATCTGAACGGTGCGGGTGGGAATCGACTGAAGTGTCTCGCACAGATCCGACGTTTGAAGCCGGATCTGCGGTGCGATCAGCATCGCCTCCGGACCGGTGAGCTCGGCGAATCTGTTGACGGCAGCCGGTGGCAGGTTCCCGTCGACGATGACTGCGATAGCGCGTATCTTGGCACAGGCCAATACCGCAAGATATGTTTCGGGTCCGTTGTCGGAGAGGACGAAAACCCGAGACTCCGGCGAAACATTCCGTGACTCGAGGTCGTCGGCAAGTTTGTCGATCTCGGCCACCAGGTCTGTGTAACGCAGAACGCCGGTGCCGTCGCAACGACGTAAGGCAATGGCTTCGGGCCGCTCCCAGGCTTTCTCGAAGATCCGTTCCAAGACCGTAGCTGGCAGGTGTGCCATGGTTGTGTTTTCTCTCCCTACCCGCGTTATGGGATGTTGAGTGCCGCGAGCTCTACTTCGCCGGACGCGGCGCCCCCGTGCTCGTCCCAGAACTCGATGGCACACGGAATCTTGAGATACCGAACCCTACGTTCGACGACCTCGAAGTCCTTGCACAACAAGCGTGCCGAGAACTTCGTGGCCTTGATCGGTCGTCTGAACCGTGCCACCGTGGCCTTGATCAACATGCTGGGGAGCTGGTAATCGAAGTAGTCCTCGATCGACCATCCGCGGAGTTCTGGGATTTCCTCGTTGACGATGGCCGGCGCGAACGCGCTGTAGGCCAGTTGGTTGAAGCACAGGACCCACTCGGCGGCGTTGAAATGGCCCGTGTCGCGGATGTAAGCCGGCTCGGCAATGCTGAAGTTGCCCTGAGCGAACACGGAGCTCTTCGTAGCCTTGTACTCTGCGTCGAGGAGGTAACGGCATCCCTTGTAGGAATAGGGCTCCAGTACCTTGACGAGCAACTCTTCGGGGATGGCGGCGATATCCGTGATCGCCTGCCCGGTCTCCGTCCAAGCCGTCATTTCGGTGGTGCTCATGCCGCGTACCCCGGGGTCCGGAGACCGTCCAGCATGGTCAGCCGATGAGTGGTGAGAGTTCCCGAAGCCGTTCCATGTTTCGCACGGTGCATCAGAACTCGGTTGTCCCACAACACAACATCGCCGACCTCGTAGTACTGGGTATGGATGAACGGTGAACTGAAATCGGGGTCGAGTTGCCCCGTCGCAGTCATGAGTTCTCGAAGGACGGTCGGTTCCAGGACATTTCCGTCGTCATCCTCGATCTTCGTGGTCCCCGATGCGCAGATGTAGAGGATCTCTTCCCCGGTCTTCGGGTGTTCGATCACGGTCGGCCACTTGATCGGCGGAGTGGTCCTGGTGATCTCGTCCCAGATCTCACCGATCGGCTTGTACACGTCGCGGGGACGAATCTTGATGTGCCGGCGCGGATCGTGGGTGGCGAATGTGCCGCGAACCGGGTCCCGCTGCGTCGCAGGCAAGGATTCCCACACCTTGTTGAGGTCGATGAAATATGTCCCGCGGTCGCGTCCCGGTACGGCCAGCGGAACCACCATTGAAAATGCGAAGGGTTCGGGCATGAACATGTAGTCGATATGCCAGAACGCGCCGGTCCTTGGCACGCCCTGGCCCTCTTCGGTCGAGGAGACGAAGATCTCCGGGTGATCCTTGTGATGGTAGATGGGCTCGTAGTAGGTGACGATGTCTCCGATGATGCGGCCCAGTCTGATGAACTGGTCGGGCGTTGGATGAACGTCTTTCAGAACGACGAGCTTGTTCCGGTAGACGATTTCCCGGATTTCCTCGGTGGTGATGTCATCGAGATTCTCCGGATCGATACCCGTGACTTGCGCCCCGAGTCCCTCCCCTTTGACGTTGAGGGTCATCTGTTCTCCTTGGTCGGTGGGCCCGGTATGGGGGTAGCTAGGTGAGACCCGCTGGCGATCGTGTTGGTCGGACGCAACGAGTTCGACTTCATCGAGTGGCGACCCTTGAAGTAGTCGGATGAAACTCTCGGGAAGTTCCAGTTATTCGTGGTCTTCCTCGAAGTCGTTTCGCCAGTTGGTCGGCAGCATGGGAACTGAACCTCCCGAGTCTTGCGAGATGCCCAACCCGCCAGCGGATGCGGCAGTCGGGACCGCGACGGTGCCCGCGAACCCGAGCACGCCGGCTCCTTGCCGGCTCGGTGAGGTCGATATCGGTGCGGCGCCGCCCAGGTCGCCGACTGCCTTCGAATCTGCTGACGCGTCGAGAAATTCGTAGCGGTGGCCGCGGGTTCGATCACGGGCACTGCCGGCGCGCTTGCGCCGACCGCGCGCCGCGATTACCGACCGTGCTGCGCCCGGTGCTGAAAGTGCCTGCGCTACATAGTCGCGGGCCTGCCCGTTGATGGTGGGGCCCGAGGTTTCCTCTGGTGGCTGCAGACCCGGGACGGCATAACTGACTGCCGACAGGGCCACGGAGCTGCCCGAGGGGGGCACGGGAGTGCCTGTCGCCGGGCTGCCCGTCTGAGGTGCTCCGCCGGAGCCTTCGGCTGAGGCCGACGTCGTGCCCGCTTTGATGTTCGACTCGATGCGGCCGGGCGGGTTGTTCGCCGGTGCTGGAGTCGGTGAAGTACCCGGGTCGGGCTGCTGATTCTGCAGATGGGCCAGCACGCCCAGGGCGCTCAACGCGCTGAGCGCCGGGGCGAAAAGCGGGGCCAGTAGCAAAGCGTAGGAGGCGTAGTACGGATACCACAGCATGTCGTACAACACCAGTGCGATCGCGGCAAGTGCCGCGGCCTCCGCGGGATTGAAACCCAATTGCTCGAAAAACTGTTGAAAGCCTTGGAGGAGTTGTTCGATCTGCTGCGGGCTGCCCAGCTCCGAGATGAACTTCACGACGTCGTCGAACAGACCACCCGATGTCGGGTTCGGCGTGTTCTGCTGCCCGCTCCGGACTTCACCGCCGGGCTGAAGAATCGCGGGTGCGGGTGCAGATACGGGCATCGCTGCGGCCGCGGCACTTGCGACGGCCTCGTAAGCAGTCATCGTCTCGGCGGCCAGCAACCACATTCGGACGTAGTCAGCCTCGTTGAGGGCTATCGGGATCGTGTTGATTCCGAAGAAATTGGTGGCGACCAGCAGGCTGCGCGTGACATGGTTGGCGGTGAGTTCCCCGAGTGTGGGCATCGCCGCCACGGCGCTGCTGTACGCGGCGGCGACTGTTTCATGGTGGATGGCGGTCACAGCGCTGTCCACCGACATCTGTTCGAGCCACGCGAGATAGGGCAGGTGGGCGGCGACATACTGTACGGCACTGGCCCCTTGCCAGCTGCTGACGTGGATCTCTGCCAGAAGCCTGGTGAGTTCCACCGCTGCCGCACTGTAGTGAGAACTCAGGGCCTGCCACTGCGCTGCCGCCGCGATCAACGGGCCAGGACCCGGGCCGGTGCTCAGCAAGGCTGAATGCACTTCGGGCGGGACAGCCAGCCAGATCGGCACTGTCACCGCATCACCTCCTCTCGGCAACGCTGCACCCGTCGATGTCGGGTGCGTCGCGCTAGCCGTCCTTCGGTCCGTTAGTCGGCCGCCGCGTCCAGAAAGTTCCCGGAGATTTCGCTGATGTGCTCGATAACGCCGCGGCGGCAGCGGTTCTCGACACACCAGCACAGTCACCGGGGACGATCTGCGGCTAGTACGGTGGACATATGCCAGTGATCGACGCCCGTCATCTGAATGGTGTTTCGGAAACCGCGCTGCTGACGCTGCATCAGCGGGCGACCGAAGCCGCGCGGCCCGACGGCATCATCGATGACCCGATGGCGATCAGCCTCCGTGACAATCTTGGCTATGACTACTGCGCTTTCGGCCGCACCCATCAGGCGACGGCGTTGCGAGCCTTGGTGTTCGACAACGCTTCTCGCGACTACCTGGCGCGATTCCCACGGGCAACGGTCGTCGCCCTGGCCGAGGGGCTGCAGACGAGCTTCTGGCGTATCGACAACGGCGCGGTGACCTGGCTGTCGGTAGACCTTGAACCGATCGTGCGGCTACGCGAGGAATCGCTGCCATCTTCCGAACGGCTGCGCTATCTCGCGCAATCCGCGCTCGATCATTCGTGGATGGACCACGTCGACGACACCAACGGCATGCTCATCACCGCCGAGGGCTTGTTCCAGTATTTGGATCGCGACGCTGTGTTCGGGCTCATTGGTATGTGCGCCAGACGTTTTCCGGGTGGACAGCTGATCTTCGACAGTGTCCCGCGCTTTCTGAGCCACTATTCGCAGCGCCGCGGCATCAGACTCAGCAAACAGTACACGGCGCCGGCGATGCCATTCTGGTTCACCGCCGGCCAATACGATGAACTGCGCGCGCTTCCCGGCGTTCGGGCCGTACGAGAACTCCGGATGCCTGCGGGGCGAGGCAAGCTGCTCCGCCATGCTGCTGCATTTGCCTACCGGACCCGCTGCCTGGCGCGGTTTCGAGCCCCGACCACGTTGGTCGAATTCGGTTGATGGGCTAGCGGGAGGGCGCTGAATAATCGGTGTGTCTTTGCGGTGCAGCGGCCAGCACCACCGCCGCGGCCTCGATGGTGTCCTCGGAGAGCAGTACCTGCAGCGCGGCGTCACCCAGCGGGATGAAGCTGTCGCTGCTGGCCACTCGCGCCACCTGCCCGGAATAGCCGTGCGCCAGTAGCTCGGCCAGCACGCCCTCCCCGACGCCGCCGGTCCGGCGGGTCTCGTCGACGATGAGCACGCGGCCCGTCGCGTCGGATTCGGCGAGCATGTCCTCGATCGGCAGCGGGGCCAGCCAGCGCAGGTCGACCACGCGGGCGTTGACGCCGAGGCCGGCCAGGCGCCGGGCGACGCGCAGGCTCATTCTCAGCCCGTTGCCGAAGGTGAGCATCGTCAGGTCGGTTCCCTCGCCGTAGGTGCGGGCCCGGCCGAGCCCGACCGGTTGCGCCGGATAGTCGGACAACCATTCCCCGTCGCCGTCGACGTACAGGTCGCGGGTGTGATACAGCGCGATGGGTTCGAGGTAAACGCATACCGCCCCACTGGCTTTCGCGATACCGACGCAGGTGTGCAGCATGGCCGCTGCGTCGTCGGGGCGCGCCGGCGACGCGATCACCACACCGGGGATATCGCGGATCGCGGCGATCGAGTTGTCGTTGTGGAAGTGCCCGCCGAATCCCTTCTGGTAGCCGTAGCTCGCGATACGCACCACCATCGGGTTGCGATACTGCCGATTGGAGAAGAACTGCAGCGTGGCGCCCTCACCGCGGATCTGATCGGCCGCGTTGTGCAGATAAGCCAGGTACTGAATCTCCGGGATCGGCAGCAGGCCCGAGATCCCCGCGCCGAGGGCCAGTCCGAGAATGGTCTGTTCGTCCAGCAGGGTGTCGAACACCCGGGCCGGGCCCGCGGCGGCCTGCAGGCCGCGCGTCACTCCATACACCCCGCCCTTGCGTGCGACGTCCTCCCCGAACACGATGGCCTCGGGATGGGCTGCCAGCACATCGTGTAGCGCGCGGTTGATAGCAAGGGCCACAGTCAGATTCGGCTCGCCCGCCGGCGGCGTGACCGACACCGCGCGCGCCGCCTCGATGACATCGGCCAGCGGCCGGGTCACCGCGTGTACGGAGTCGAGCTGAGGATATTCGGCGAGTTCGCGGGCCAGCTCGACCACCTCGGTGCGCATGGCCTCGTACCGCTCCAGCACCCGATCCGGTGTCAGGATCCCCTGCGCCACAAGGAGTTCAGCCGTTCTCAGCACCGGGTCCCTGTCGAAGTCCGCGCTTATCTCGGCGGGCCGGCGATACCCGGGCTCGTAATCGGAGCCGGCATGCCCCATCAGTCGCACGGTGCTCAGGTGCAGAAAGGCCGGCCGGCGTTGGCTGCGCACCCAGTCGGCAGCGGCGGCCGCAGTGCCGTATGCGTCGGCCAGATCGCAACCGTCGGCGGCGAAGTATTGCAGTCCTTCGCGATGCCCGTAGGCGTGTTCCACCCAGCCGCGCGGCGTCGGTGTGCTGATCCCGATTCCGTTGTCCTCGCACACGAACAGCAGCGGCATCGGCAGTCCTCGATAGGAGGCGTGCAGCGCTGCGTTGATCGCACCGACGGCGGTCGAGTGGTTGGCCGACGCGTCGCCGAAACTGCACACCGTCACCGCGTCCTCCGGCCACGGACAGGCCACGCCGAGCTTGCGGGCCCGGGCGATCGAGAACGCCACCCCGACCGCGCGCGGCAGGTGCGAGGCGATGGTGGAGGTCTGCGGAATGATGTTCAAGTCGTAGCGGCCGAACACCTTGTGCCGTCCGCCCGAGATCGGCTCCTCGGTCGCCGCAACCAGGCCGAGCAACACATCGCGCACCGGATCCGATCCGCCCACCTGCGCGGCCCGGGCCAGATAGAAACCGCCGGATCGGTAGTGCAGCAGCGCCGGGTCGGTGGGCCGTAGTGCGGCGGCAACGGCGGCGTTGCCTTCATGCCCGGATGAGCCGATGGTGTAAAACCCCTTGCCCTGCGACCGCAACCAGCGGGCCGCCAGGTCAAGGTGGCGGCTGGCCAGCTGAGCATCGAAGAGCACCAACGCATTCGGCACTGTCAGCCCGCAACCGGCCTCGGTGACCTCGATATCGGGCCAGCCCGAAACGGTGGCGGTGAAATACTCGTCGATGGACTCGGTCACCCGACCTCCTGAACGCGATGTGGCTCGGTCGCGGTGGACCGGTTCAGATGAGGCTGATCGCCTCGGCGATCGACGGCAGCACGCGACTGGGCCGGAATGGATAACGCTGGATGTCGTCCACCTGGGTGGAACCGGTCAACACCAGAATGGTGTCGAGCCCGGCCTCGATACCAGCCACCACGTCGGTATCCATCCGGTCCCCCACCATCACGGTGCTCTCCGAATGCGCCGCGATCCGGTTGAGCGCACTGCGGAACATCATCGGGTTGGGCTTGCCGACGAAGTAGGGCTCGCGGCCGGTGGCCTTGGTGATCATCGCTGCCACCGACCCCGTCGCCGGCAGCGGGCCTTCCGCCGACGGGCCGGTGACATCGGGGTTGGTAGCGATGAACCGGGCGCCACCGATGATCAGCCGGATCACCTTGGTGATCGCCTCGAACGAATAGGTGCGGGTTTCGCCCAGCACCACGAAGTCGGGATCGGTATCTGTGAGGGTGTAGCCGACCTCGTGCAGCGCAGTGGTGAGCCCGGCCTCGCCGATGACGTAGGCGGACCCACCGGGCAATTGATCGTCGAGGAACGCCGCTGTCGCCAGCGCGGACGTCCAGATGGCGGACTCGGGTATCGACAGGCCCGAGCGCAGCAGCCGGGCCGCTAGATCTCGCGGCGTGAAGATCGAGTTGTTGGTCAGAACCAGGAACGGTCGTTCCTTGTCGGCCAACGTCTGCAGAAACTCATCGGCGCCGGGAATCGCGGCGTCTTCGTGCACGAGGACGCCATCCATATCGGTAAGCCAGCACTGGGCATGTGAACGCACGAGGATAAGTGTGCCAAGCCGGCTCGGATATGGCACTTCAACACATCCACAGGCAGGCGTCACAATCGGACACCCGGTCCCGGCCGGGCGTCGGACGGGAAGTCAGCGGGTGTACTCGTCGGCGACGTCGAACGCCTTGTCCAGGATCGCCAGACCGTCGCGCACCTCGTCGGCCGTGACGTTGCAAGGCGGCACGACGTGGATCCGGTTGAAGTTGGCGAACGGCAGCAGACCATTGGCCTTGCACGCCGCGATCGCCGCGTTCATCGCCGGGCTCGAACCGCCGTACGGGGCCAGCGGTTCGCGCGTCTGCTGGTCCGCAACAAGCTCGACGGCCCAGAACACACCGGTACCGCGCACCTCACCGATGCTGCGATGCTTGGCGGCCAGCTCGGCCAGGCCGGGCGCGATCACCTCGGCGCCGACGGCCGCGGCGTTGTCGACCATGCCTTCGTCCTCCATCGCGTTGATGGTGGCGACGGCGGCCGCGGTGGCCAGCGGATGACCCGAGTAGGTCAGCCCACCCGGGTAGGCGCGGTGGTCGAAGGTCTCGGCGATGGCCGGGCTGATCGCGACGCCGCCGAGCGGTACGTACCCGGAGTTGACGCCCTTGGCGAAGGTGAGCAGGTCCGGTACCACGTCGAAGTGGTTGACGGAGAACCACTTTCCGCTGCGCCCGAAGCCGGCCATCACCTCGTCGGCGATGTACATGATGCCGTAGCGATCGCACAGCTCACGCACGCCGGCGATGTACCCCGGCGGCGGGATCATGATGCCCGCGGTACCCGGGATGGACTCCAGCACGAGGGCGGCGATGGTCGACGGACCCTCCATGCGGATGGTCTCCTCGAGGTGCTCCAGCGCGCGCTCGGCCTCCTCGGCCTCGGTGGCGGCATGGAAGCGCGAGCGGTAGAGGAACGGCCCGAAGAAGTGCACGATGCCGGCGTTGCCGTGGTCGTTGGGCCACCGGCGCGGGTCGCCGGTCATGTTGATCGCGGTCTCCGTGCCACCGTGGTAGGAGCGGTACCGGGTGAGCACCTTGTACCGTCCGGTGTGCAGCCGGGCCATGCGCACCGCGTGCTCGATGGCGTCGGCGCCACCGTTGGTGAAGAAGATCTTGTTCAGATCGCCCGGTGTGCGCTCGGCGATCAGCCGCGCTGCCTCCGAGCGCGCGTCATTGGCGTACTGCGGGGCCACCGTGCACAGCTTGGCGGCCTGTTCGGCGATGGCGGCAACGACTTTGGGGTGCTGATGACCGATGTTGGTGTTGACCAGCTGGCAGGAAAAATCCAGCAGCCGGTTACCGTCACCGTCCCAGACATACGATCCCTGCGATGCGGTGATCGTCATCGGGGTGATCTCGGCCTGCGCGGACCAGGAGTGGAACACGTGCACACGGTCGAGCTCGTAGGTACGCGCAGCCTCGGCGCGGGCCGCCTGCACGGTCAATCCGTTGGGCAGCAGGGTGGACTCGTCAGTCAAAGTCATGGTCAAGTCTCTCACTTATGCTCGCAGCAGCTGGGGGTCGATTGCCGTTCCTTCTCCAGTTGCATGGCCCGTCCGGCGAAGGGTTGTCCGGCTGGGCCACACAGCAATCCGGGATTACCCGTTCTGCGGGAAGCCCAGGTTGATGCCGACCATGCACACCTCGACCTCGTTCTGAAAGCGCCGCGCGGCGCCGCCGTCGTTGGTGAAGATCGCGGTGCCGTCGCCGGTCTTGATGGTGGCGCCGTTCCGCGCTGAGCTGGGGTCGTCGTGGACATCGCTCAGCGAATCCGGCACATCGACGGTGGCATCAACTCCTGCCTGCGAGATCTGGTGCGATTCTGGTCGCCGTTCGTGAACAGCGGCACGTCGCTGACCGGAGCACGTGTCCGTTTCGCTGTCCTGATTCCCGGCCTGCGACGGAGGACGGGAAACGACGAGCGATACTGGTGCGATGGCTGATCGCAACGTGCTGGGCGGCCCGCTGGATGAGTGTGGCACCGATCCCCTCACCGGCTTCTACCGCGACGGCTGCTGTTCGACCGGCGAGGCCGACGCGGGCAGCCACACCATCTGCGCGGTGGTGACCGCCGAATTCCTCGACCATCAGCGATCGATCGGAAACGACTTGTCGACGCCCGCGCCACATTTCCGGTTCCCCGGCCTGAAACCTGGGGACCGCTGGTGTGTCACCGCGGTCAACTGGTTACGGGCCCATCATGACGGCTGCGCTGCCCCCGTCGTGCTGGCCGCGACCCATGAACGCACGCTCGACGTCGTGTCCCTTGACGTCCTTCAGCGCTACGCCGTTGACGTCCCCGACGATCTGGGCGACCTGTGACGGGCGTGAAACCGGCTGTCGTGCTCGACAACTGGTTCGCCCGCGAGCTGCCTGAACTGGCCGTTGAGTGGCAGGCCGAGGCCGCGCCGTCACCTCGGCTGCTGGTACTCAACGAGGCACTGGCCACCGAACTAGGCCTCGACCCCGCGTGGCTGCACAGCACCGACGGCATCGAACTGTTGCTGGGTGTCACGGTTCCCGAAGGTGCCCGCCCGGTGGCCCAGGCCTACGCGGGCCATCAGTTCGGCGGCTATGTACCGCGGCTGGGCGACGGCCGCGCATTGCTGCTCGGCGAACTCGTCGATAGCGACGGGCAGCTCCGCGACCTGCATCTCAAGGGTTCTGGACGCACGCCGTTCGCGCGGGGCGGCGACGGCCTGGCTGTGGTCGGGCCCATGCTGCGCGAGTACGTCGTCAGCGAGGCCATGCATGCACTGGGCATCCCGACCACGCGGTCGCTGGCCGTGACGTCGACCGGACGCGATGTGCTACGCGAAACCCGCCAGCCGGGGGCCGTGCTGGCCCGGGTCGCAGCCAGTCATCTGCGGGTCGGCAGCTTCCAGTACGCCGCCGCCTACGGCCGGGCCACCGGCGACCCCGGCGTGCTGCGGCGCCTGGCCGACCACGCCATCGCCCGCCACCACCCCGACGCCGCGACAGCCGACAACCCGTATCTGGCCTTGTTCGAAGCGGTCGTCGCGGTGCAGGCGGAGCTGGTGGCACGGTGGATGCTGGTCGGCTTCGTCCACGGTGTGATGAACACCGACAACATGACCATCTCGGGCGAGACCATCGACTACGGCCCGTGTGCCTTCATGGAGGCCTATGACCCGGCGACCGTGTTCAGCTCGATCGATCACGGCGGGCGCTACGCCTACAGCAACCAGCCCGCGGTGGCCCAATGGAACCTCGCCCGGTTCGCCGAAACCCTGCTGCCGTTGATCGCCGAGGACGGCGACCGGGCAGCGGCGCTGGCAACCGACGCGCTCGCCGGGTTCCGCATCCGATTCCAGAACGCGTGGTTGGCCGGAATGCGGGCCAAACTCGGTTTGCCGGAAGGTGTTTCGCACGAGCAGGCCACCGGCCTGGTCGACGATCTGCTCACGCTGTTGAAATCCGGCCGCGTCGACTACACGTCGTTCTTCCGCAGCCTCGCCGGAGCAGGGCGGGGCAACATCACTCCGACGCAGGAGTTGTTCGCCGGGCCCGACGGGTTCGACGATTGGTTGACGCGCTGGCGTGCACTCGACCCGCGGCCTGATGCGATGGACCGCGTCAATCCCATCTACATCCCCCGCAACCATCTGGTCGAGGAGGCGCTGGCCGCGGCTACCAGTGGCGAACTGACCCCGCTGGACGACCTGCTGGTAGCACTGTCGACGCCGTATGACGAGCAGCCAGGCCTGCAGCGCTACGCAGCACCCGCACCGGCCGACTTCGGCGCCTACCGCACGTTCTGCGGGACCTGAACCGCGCGATTAGGTTGGCAAGGGTGACGACGATCAGTCTCGACACCTCCGACGGCCCCATCGACGCGCTACTGGACCGGCCGGAAGGCAACGGGCCATGGCCGGGTGTCGTGGTGGTCCACGACGGCATCGGCTACGCACCCGACAACGAGTCGATATCGGAACGCATCGCCGCAGCCGGCTACCTCGCACTGACCCCGAACCTGTACGCCCGCGGCGGCCGGGCGCGGTGTATCACGCGGGTGATGCGCGATCTGCTGAGTCAACGTGGCCGAACGCTCGATGACATCCTTGCCGCCCGGGATCACCTACGGTCCCTGCCGGAATGCACCGGAACGGTCGGCATCGCCGGCTTCTGCATGGGCGGACAATTCGCACTTCTCATGGGTCCCAAGGGCTTCGCCGCATCGGCGCCGTTCTACGGCACTCCCCTGCCGCGGCGGCTCGACGAGACCCTCGACGCGTCCTGCCCGGTCGTGGCCAGCTTCGGCCACCGCGACCCGCTGGGCATCGGCGCCCCGGCACGGCTACGCAGGATTGTCGCCGCCAAGAACATCACGTCCGACATCAAGGTGTACCCCGAAGCCGGACACGCCTTCGCCAATCAGCTACCGGCTCAACCGCTCCTGCGGGTCACTGGATTCGGGTACAACGAGGCGGCCACCGCCGACGCCTGGGACCGCGTGTTCGCGTTTTTCGATCAACACCTACACACCGAATCGGCCTGACCGCGTCGGCTACTCCGGCAGCCGCAGCTCAGGCTTTTCGACCTCTTCGATGTTGACGTCCTTGAAGGTGATGACCCGTACCTGCTTGACGAACCGGGCCGGCCGGTACATGTCCCACACCCACGCGTCAGCCAACCTCAGTTCGAAATAGACCTCACCATCGGCATTGCGCGGCACCAGCTCGACACTGTTGGCCAGGTAGAACCGCCGTTCGGTCTCCACCACGTAGCTGAACTGTCCGACGATGTCCTTGTATTCGCGGTACAGCGAGAGCTCCATCTCGGTTTCGTACTTCTCGAGATCCTCGGCACTCATAAACTCTGCTGTCCTTCGTCTAGGTTGCGTTCCATCATTCCCCACCCGAGCTCATCACGTCGCACTGATCCCCCAAACTTCACGCCCGCCACACGCCAGCCGTCTCTGCGGCCCGCCGCACGTTCACATACGAGTAGCGGTGCTGCACACACGGCCCCAGCTCCGCCAACGCCGCGGTGTGCGCAGGCGTGCTGTAACCCTTGTGGTCGGCGAACCCGTAGCCCGGATGCTCACGTTCCATCTCCACCATCAGCCGGTCGCGGCTGACCTTCGCCAGTACGCTGGCGGCGGCAATACACGCGGCAACTCCGTCACCACCGATCACCGGAAGGGACGGCACAGCCAGACCAGGTACCCGGAATCCGTCGCACAACACATAACCCGGCCGCATCGACAACCCGGCCACCGCGCGCCGCATGCCTTCGATGTTGGCGACGTGCACGCCGCAGCGGTCCACCTCTTCCGACGGAATGAACACCACGTGATAGGCCAGCGCATAGCGGCGGATCAACGGAAACAAGCGTTCCCGCTCCTTCTCGCCGAGCTTCTTGGAATCGTCCAGAGCCGCCAAGCTCTCCAGCCGGTTCGGCCCGAGCACACATGCGGCCACAACCAACGGGCCCGCACAGGCACCTCTGCCCACCTCGTCCACGCCGGCGACGGGTCCCAGCCCGTTCCGGTACAGCGCGGACTCCAGGGTCCGCAGGCCCGAGGCCTTCCGGATCACCGTTCGAGGTGGCCACGATGCCGGCACTGGGACAGCTCCTACGAGTCCTACGAGGCGGTCTGCGGATTCACGTCGCTGACGCCACCCCAGCGATTCGGCGGCCAGGCGATGAATCGGGCCTTTCCGATCACATTGTCCACCGGTACGGTGCCGGCCCTCGGATCCCCGGTGCAATGCACGCCGCGTTGCAGATCGGCGGGCACATTCGCGCAATGGATCCGGGAATCGGCCGAATGGGTGCGGTTGTCGCCCATCACCCACAGCCGGCCCTGCGGCACGGTGAGCGGACCGAACTCGTTGCCGAGGCACGGGTACACCGCCGGATCGGCGTTCATGGTGGCCGGGTCCAGGTATGGCTCGTGGAGTCGCTTGCCGTCGACAGTCAGACCTGTATCTGCGCGGCATTCGACCGTCTGACCGCCGACCGCGATTACCCGCTTGACCAGGTCGTTCTCGTCGGGCGGTACGAAACCGACGAAGGAGAGCACATTCTGCACCCAACGCACGGCGGCGTTGTCCGAGCGGATCGATTTGTAGCCGATGTTCCACGACGGCGGGCCTTTGAACACCACCACGTCACCGGGGCTCGGATGGGAGAACCGATAGGTGACCTTGTCGACCATGATCCGATCGCCGACACAGCCGCTGCAGCCGTGCAGCGTCGGTTCCATCGACTCCGACGGAATCAGGTACGGCCTGGCGACGAACGTGAGCATCACGTAGTACAGGACAATCGCGATGGTCACCAGGATGGCACCCTCACGCAGCGAGGACCGCTTGGGTTTGGGGTCTTCTTCAGTGACTTCAGCTGCGCCGGGATCCGGCTTGGGCGTCTCGGAATCGGTGTTGACGGAGTCTTCCGATGACGAGTCGGCAGAGTCGGTGGGTCCGGTCACGGCGTCCACAGTAGCGGCGTCTGACCGCCGAACCACACCGAGCAGGACAACGCGCTCAGCGCTTTTCCTTGATCTTCGCCTTCTTACCCCGCAGCTCGCGCAGGTAGTACAGCTTGGCGCGACGCACGTCACCGCGGGTCACGACGTCGACGTGATCGATGTTGGGCGAATGCACCGGGAAAGTCCGCTCGACGCCGACGCCGTAGCTCTCCTTACGCACGGTGAAGGTCTCGCGGACGCCGCCGCCCTGGCGACGGATCACGACACCCTTGAAGACCTGGATGCGCTCCTTCGAGCCCTCGATCACCTTCACGTGCACGTTGACGGTGTCGCCGGGGCTGAAGGTCGGGATGTCGTCGCGCAGCGACGCCTGATCGACGAAGTCCAGCGTGTTCATCGGTGACACTTCCTTGTTGTTAGCGGCTCCGGGCCGATGCGCAGACTCGCGCAGCCGAAGCTAGTTTTCGGGTGTATCGGGGCGTATCTGACAGCGGGCAGGCAGCACCCAGCCCTAGGCTGCAGCAGACAACTGCTCAATTGTGCCAGATGAGCACCGGTCCAGTGAAATCCGGCGGTTGGGCTGCACCGCAACCACCGGAATTACCGCAACCGACAAGCTACGCGATTCCGCCGGGCACCAGTTATTCTGAACCGTCCGCACACGCGGTTGCCGACGACCGATGCGCATCTGTCGCTCGGCTCGGACGTCTGGATTCCAGTTACCGGGTCTAAGGAGAGGCATGCAACGGCGGCCGTCGAGAGTGATGACCGTGACCGCGGCCGTCGTGATCGGGATGGTCACCGTCGCCGGCTGCGAAGCCAGGGTGTACGGAACACCACCACCGGTACCCACCGCACCGCAGTTCACCGTGGTCGTGCCCCAGGGCACCGCAGCACCACTGCCTGAGGCACCTCCAGACGGCCCCGCCGCAACGTTCGACGGCCTGCAGAACCGGACGAGCCTCGCCACCGCATCCGCGTCGAAAGCCGGAGCCACCATCACGGCACTGGTACTCGACCGCAGCACCGGTCAAGTGGTCTCCAACGGGAACTCGACGCCCATCCCGATCGCATCGGTGGCCAAACTCTTCATCGCCGATGACCTGCTGCTGCAGGAGTCCAAGGGACAGACCACGGTGAGCGCTGACGACCGTCACGCCCTCGACGTGATGCTGCGATCCTCTGACGACAGTGCTGCAGAGAACTTCTGGAACCAGAGCGGCGGGAGCGCAATTATCACCCGCGTGGCGGCGCGCTACGGATTGACGTCCACCACGACCCCGTACGACGGCCATTGGTGGAACACCATGAGTACCGCCGACGACCTGGCGCGCTACTACGACATGCTGATGAACGGCAGCGGCGGCCTGCCGCAGGAACAGGCCAACACGATCCTGTCCAACCTGGCCCAGTCCACCGCGAACGGAATCGACGGCTACCCACAGCGTTTCGGTATCCCTGATGGGTTGTACGCCGAACCCGTGGCCGTCAAGCAAGGCTGGATGTGCTGCTGGAACGGCGGCAACTGGGTGCATCTGTCCACCGGGGTGATCGGCGCTGACCGCCGGTTCATCATGGTGATCGGCTCGATGCAACCCACCGACGACGCCACCGCGCGTAAGACCATCACCGACGCGGTCAAGGTGATGTTCCCCGGCGGGCGCATCTGACGCACCTCCACCGCGCGAGCAGTCCCCCGCAAGCGGGAGGTGCCCCCAGCGGAGGTCCCTGAAAACCGGCGTGTCGGGGACCTATGCGTCTGCTCGCGGGGAGTTGTCGAGGAGGTCGGGCCGGCGTTCCCGCGTGCGCAGCAGCGCTTGTTCCCGACGCCAGGCGGCCACCTTCGCGTGGTCACCCGACAGCAGCACCGGAGGCACCTCCAAGTCCCGCCAGCTCGGCGGACGAGTGTAGCTGGGCCCTTCGAGCAGTCCGTCTGAATGCGAATCCTGTTGGTGGGACTCGGGATTGCCGAGCACCTCGGGCAGCAGGCGAACCACCGCCTCGATCATCACCAACGCCGCGGACTCGCCACCGGTGAGCACGTAGTCCCCGATCGACACCTCTTCCACGCGCATCCGACGGGCCGCGTCGTCGGGGACCCGCTGGTCGATACCCTCATATCGGCCGCACGCAAACACCAGGTGCCGCTCAGCGCTCCAGCGCTCGGCCACCGCCTGGGTGAACAGCCGGCCGGCGGGGGTGGGTACCACCAAAAGTGTTTCGTTCGTGCATATTTCGTCGAGCGCCTCACCCCATACCGGGGCCTTCATCACCATGCCCGGTCCACCGCCGTACGGAGAATCGTCGACCGACCGGTGCACATCGTGGGTCCATGTCCGCAGGTCGTGCACGGCCAGCGTGACGATGCCGGCTTCGATGGCCTTGCCCGGTAGCGATTGCCGGATCGGATCGAGGTACGCCGGGAAGATGGTCACGACGTCAATGCGCACAGCGACGCTCCCGTCAGCTCAGGTCGAGCAGGCCGTCGGGCGGGTCGATGACGATCGTAGCGTCCTCCCGGGAGACCGCGGTGACGATGGCGCTGACGAACGGCACCAGCACCTCGCGGCCGTCGGCGTCTGTCACTGCGAGCAACTCCCCCGCCGCGGTGTGCAGAACCTCCGAGACCTTGCCGACCGGTGTGCCGTCAATGCACACCATCTGCAGACCTTCGAGCTCATGGTCATAGAACTCGTCGGGATCGTCGATGGCGGGCAGATCGGCGGTGTCGACGACGAAAACGGTGCCACGCAGTTCGTCTGCGGCATTGCGATCGGCCACCCCGACCAGCCTGACCAGCAACCGGCCCCCATGCTCACGCACGGATTCGACGGCGAAGGGTCGCTCGGCGCCACCTTTGGCCCTGCCCCGCAGCTCCATACCGGGTGCGAAGCGGGCGTCCGGGTCGTCGGTGCGGACCTCGACGACGATCTCGCCGGTGATCCCGTGCGCCTTGACGACCCGTCCAACAACCAGATCCATATGGCGCCGACGCTACTGGTCGGTGTCCACCACGTCGACGCGGATACCCCGCCCGCCGATACCGGCGACCAGGGTACGCAGCGCGGTGGCGGTCCGGCCGCCGCGGCCGATGACCTTGCCCAGGTCGTCCGGGTGGACGTGCACCTCGACGGTGCGTCCGCGGCGACTGGTCACCATATCGACCCGCACGTCGTCAGGGTTGTCCACGATCCCGCGGACCAAGTGCTCGACGGCGTCGACCACGACAGAACTCACTTCGGCGCTCAGCTCTCGCCGACGGCAGACTCGTCGGCGGCAGCCTCGTCGGCCGCGGCCGGGGTCTCAGCGGCGACCGGGGTCTCAGCAGCGGCCTCGTCCGCCTTGGACTTCTTCTTCTTCAGCGTGACGGCCTGGGTGGTGGCGCCGCCCTCCGCATCGGCGAGCGCGGCATTGAACAGATCCAGCTTGGACGGCTTGGGCTCCATGACCTTCAGCGTGCCTTCGGCGCCTGGCAGGCCCTTGAACTTCTGCCAGTCACCGGTGATCTTCAGCAGGGCCAGCACCGGCTCGGTGGGCTGTGCGCCAACGCCCAACCAGTACTGCGCGCGCTCCGAATCGATCTCGATCAGGCTCGGCTCTTCCTTCGGGTGGTAGCGGCCGATCACCTCGATCGCGCGGCCGTCGCGGCGGGTGCGCGCGTCGGCGACAGCGATGCGGTACTGGGGGTTGCGGATCTTGCCAAGCCGGGTGAGCTTGATCTTGACAGCCATGATGGAACTCCTAGATGGTTGCCACGCTGCAATTCAGCGATCAGGGCGGGTTGCCCGGGTCCGGTTTTGCCTTACGTGTGTGACCACCGCGCAGCGCATTGAACGAGTCGCACGGCAGACAGCCCAACATTGTGCCAGAGGGCGTCCGGCCCACCCAAATCTACGTCGCCGGAAGCGACTCAGGCCAGGCGTCGTCGGAGCCGACTAAGACCAAGCGTCATCGAAGCATTTAGCCTCGACGAAATCTCAGCCAGGCTCAAATGTCTCGATTCAACACGATTAGGCTGGCCGGCCATGGGGAGGTTGATCTGCGCGCTCGCAGTCCTGTTGGCGGCTTTGAGCACGGTGTTGAGCTCGGTCGAGCCGCCCGCCGCCAGAGCCGATATGGGCGTGCAGCAGATCGGCTCGGCGCCGATCCCCGACGGGCCCGCGGAAGGCTGGGTGGTCGCCGACCTGGACACCGGCGAAGTGTTGGCGGCTCGTAACGAGAACACCCGTTACGCACCGGCGAGCACCATCAAGACGCTGCTCGCTCAGGTCGTGCTCGACGAGCTCCCGCTGGACAGCACCATCGTCGCCGACGAGGCCGATTCGCAGGCCGAGTGCACGTGCGCCGGCGTCACCCCCGGCCAGACCTACACCGCACGCCAACTGCTGGAGACCGCGCTGCTGGACTCGGGCAACGACGCCGCAAACACCTTGGCCCACATGCTCGGCGGCCCGGACACTGCGGTGGCCAAGATGAACGCCAAGGCCGCCCAGCTCGGTGCGCACGACACCAATGTGGTGACACCGTCGGGCCTGGACGCCCCCGGCATGCCGTTCTGGTCCACCCCGCACGACATGGCGGTGATCTTCCGCGCCGCAATGGCCAACTCCGTGTTCGCCCAGATCACGGCCATGCCATCGACGGTGTTCCCCACCAAGTCCGGCGAGCGGGTGTTGCAGAACCAGAACGAGCTCCTGCGTCGGTATCCCGGCACGATCGGCGGCAAGACAGGGTTCACCGACATCGCGCGCAAGACGTTCGTCGCGGCAGCTCAGCGTGATGGTCGTCGACTGGTCATCTCGATGATGCACGGGTTGGTAAAAGAAGGCGGCCCGACGTACTGGGATCAGGCCGCTGCCCTGCTGGACTGGGGTTTCCTGCAGGATCACGCCGCCAGCATCGGCTCGCTCTGAAACCGGTTCGGCGTCGATACCCGACAGAGACCTGAGCGCGCGCCGAACGAGTCCTGCAAACCGTAGGGTCGGCGCTCGTGCGCAGACTGCTCGTGGCGACCACGCTCGCCTTCAGCACGGTGCTGGCGGCGCCTGTAGCCGCGGCCGAACCGTCCGTGGAACCCGCTGGCGCACAAGCGTTCGCGAACGGCCCCGCCAAGGCGTGGCTGGTCGCCGACCTCGACACGGGCCAGGTGTTGGCAGCCAAGGATCCCAATGGCTCCTACGCTCCGGCCAGCACCATCAAACCGTTGCTGGCCATGGTGGTCCTGGACAACCTGCGGCCGGACAACTTCGCCAGAGCCAACAACTCGCACACCAAGGTGGAATGCTCGTGCGTCGGGCTCAAACCTGGTCAGGCGTACACCACCCAGCAGCTGCTGGAGGGGCTGCTCATGGTGTCGGGCAATGACGCCGCGAACATGCTGGCCGACATGCTCGGCGGGCAGCGCGTCGCAGTGGCCGCGATGAACCGTAAGGCGGCAAGCCTGGGTGCGCGCAACACCCACGCAGGCTCACCGTCTGGCCTGGACGGACCCGGTTGGGAATCGCTCACCACACCACACGACCTCGCGGTGATCTACCGGGCGGCGCTGACCTATCCGCTGATCGCCCAGATCATGCGGCAGACGACGGCCCAGTTCCCGGGCAGGACGCTGACCAACCAGAACGAGTTGCTCACCCGCTACCCGGGTGATCTGGCCGGCAAGACCGGTTACACGGATCTGGCCCGCAAGACCTATGTCGGCGCCGCCCAGCGCGGCAACCACCGGCTGATCGTCGTGCAGATGTACGGCACCGGCGATCTGTACGGCCAGGCGATACAGCTGCTGGACTGGGGCTTCGGTCAGTACGGCTGACGCCGGACGGACGTCCCTACAGGTGTCGACATAGAAGTAAGGTAACCCTAACTAGTGCGGGACATCGTCCTACGTGCAACCTAGGGGGTCACCGTGACCGGACACCGCGATCTTTCCCTGATCGTCGCCTACGGCACCGACATGGGCAATGCCGAGGATGCCGCCATCGCGTTCGCCGAGGCCGTCACGGCTGCCGGGGTCGCAGCCACCGCGGTTGAACTCAACCAGGTCGATCTGGCTGAGCTTCAGATGGCAACCCATTTCGTCGTCGCCACCTCCACGTTCGGCGACGGCGAGTTCCCCGACACGGCCACATTGTTCTGGGAGGCCATCAGCGACGCCACCGACCGGCTCGACAACCTGAGCTTCGCGGTGCTCGCCCTCGGGGACAGCGGCTACGAATTCTTTTGCAACGCTGGCAAATTGCTCGATGAGCGGCTCGAAGCTCTCGGCGCCACGCGGCTCACCGACCGCGTCGACATCGACGGCCCCTATCGGCAGCAGGCCGCGGCATGGACGACCGACCTGGTCAAACAGCTACTCGCCGACACTGTGAACAGCAGCGCCGCACCGGCTGTCGCGGCCGGCACGCCCGCAACGGCCGGCCGGGAACACCACGATCCCGTCGCGGTCCGCGTCGCCGTCAATCGGCTGCTCACCTCCCCCGCGTCCGACAAGGAGGTCCGCCATTACGAACTGGACCTCACCGATTCCGGGATCACCTACCACGCGGGCGATTCCATCGCGGTGCACGCGAGCAACGACCCCGCCCTCGTCACGGACATCCTGAGCGCACTGGGCGTAGGCCCCGAGCATCGGGTGCTCGATCACCGGGAATCGCTCGGGGTGCTCCTCACCGACCATTTCGAGATCCGCACGCCGTCGCGGGCCCTGCTGGCGCTCGTCACTTCCCGCACCGGCGACCCCGACATTGCCGCAGCCCTGGCCGATGACACCGTGAGCAGAGACGTTCTCGACCTGATCAGGCTCGCGACCCTAACCGTCGACGACGTCGTCGACACCCTGCGGCCGCTGCAGCCCCGTGACTACTCGATCGCATCCAGCCCGCTGGTGCATCCCGACCAAGTCCATCTCACTGTCGCGTCGGTGCGCTACACCGTCGGTGACCGCCGCCACGGCGGTGTCGCCTCGACGTTCCTGGCCGACCGCACCGCCACGGCGCGCGTGCACCTGCGCCCCAATCACACGTTCCGCCTGCCCGCCGCGGACGTACCGATCATCATGATCGGGCCGGGCACCGGTATCGCGCCGTTTCGCGCCTTCCTGCAGGAACGCCGGGCGATCGACGCTCCTGGCCGGGCCTGGCTGTTCTTCGGAGACCGGCACCGCGCCACCGACTTCCTCTACGGCGCCGAACTGGAGAGCTTCGCCGGGTCCGGCACACTGACCCGGCTGGACCTCGCCTTCTCGCGCGATCAGAGCACGAAAGTCTATGTCCAGCAACGTATGCAGGAGAATGCAGACGAGCTGTTCGGCTGGCTATCCGATGGCGCACATCTCTACGTGTGCGGCGATGAGAAGCAGATGGCCAAGGATGTCGACGCGACGCTGCACGACATCGTCGCCCGCTGCGGCGCCATGGACGCCGAGGCCGCGCATGCCTACGTCAACGACCTCGTCAAGACCCACCGCTACGTGCGCGACGTGTACTGAGCTCGCGCAGTCAGTACACCCGGCCGCGGAGGATCACCAGATCCGGGTGGTCGACGCCACCGGCGCGGGGGTCGTCGGCATAACAGATCAGGTCGGCGGGGGCGCCGTCGGCAAGCGCCGGCCGACCTAGCCAGGCCCGCGCGTCCCAACATGCCGCACCGAGGGCATCGGTCGGGCTCAGCCCCACCGATTTGAGCGCCTCGACCTCGTCACCGATCCGACCGTGGGCGATCATGCCGCCGGCGTCGGTGCCCGCGAAAATCGGCACCCCTGCGTCGTGTGCGGCGCCGATACGCGTTCGGCACGTCGCGTACAACTCCCGCATATGCGCCGCGTAGACCGGATACTTCGCCGCGGCGTCGGCAATCCCGGGAAAGTTCTCGATATTGATCAGCGTCGGCACCAGTGCGGTGCCGTTGGCCAGCATCAACTCGATGATCTCGTCGGTGATGCCGGTGCCGTGCTCGATGCAGTCGATACCTGCGTTGATCAGCCCGGGCAGCGCGTCTTCACCGAACACGTGGGCGGTGACGAGGGCCCCGTTGGCATGGGCAGCCTCGATCGCGGCCTTGAGGATCTCGTCGGACCACAGCGGCGCCAGATCGCCCACGGCGCGGTCGATCCAGTCACCGACGAGCTTGACCCAGCCGTCGCCCCAGCGCGCCTGCTCGGCCACCGCGTCCGGCAGCTGCGATTCGTCCTCGATGTCGATCGGCAGACCCGGCGAATACCGCTTCGGCCGGGCGAGGTGTCGGCCGGCGCGGATGATCCTGGGCAGATCCTCGCGGTCGTCCATGCTGCGGGTGTCCACCGGTGACCCGGCGTCGCGCAACAGCAGCGCCCCGACCCCACGTTCGGTCTCGGCCTGGGTGACCGCCTCGTCGAATTCGACCGGCCCGTGCGGTCCGAGGCCGACGTGACAGTGTGCATCGACCAGGCCGGGCAGGATCCAGCCGCCGTCAAACACCGTCTCGGCGCCGGCGACCGGATCCGCATGCAGCACACCGCGGTCGATCCACCATTGCACGGCTTCGCCGTCAGGGAGTTCCCGACCGCGAACGTGCAGCGCGACGGTCTGCTCTTTCGCGCAAGCACTCATCGGCCATGGCCCTACTTCTGGCCCGGGAACTTCAGCTTCGACAGATCGAAATCGGCCAGGCCGGGCGGCAACTCGTCCAGCCCCTTGGGCATGTTGGACAGGTCGGGGAACCCGGCGGGCATACCCGGTCCGCCAAGCGGATTGCGCACCTTGGGCGGCGTCGGGCCCTTCCCCGACTTGCGGCCCTTCCCGGCTTGCTTGTTCTTACCCTTGGCGGCCTTACGCGTGGCGCTCTTGCGGGCGAACGGCAGGCCCATCTGGCCGGCCATCGAGGACATCATCTTGCGTGCCTCGAAGAATCGGTCGACGAGTTGGTTGACCTCCGAAACCGTGACTCCCGAACCGTTGGCGATGCGCAACCGCCGCGAGGCGTTGATGATCTTCGGGTCGGCCCGCTCGGTGGGCGTCATACCGCGGATGATGGCCTGGACCCGGTCGAGTTGCTTATCGTCGACCGCGGCCAGCGCGTCCTTCATCTGGCCCGCGCCGGGAAGCATGCCGAGCAGGTTGCCGATCGGGCCCATCTTGCGGATGGCGAGCATCTGCTCGAGGAAGTCCTCCAGCGTCAGCTCCCCCGAGCCGATCTTGGCCGCGGCCTCCTCGGCCTTCTGCTGATCAAAGACCTGTTCGGCCTGCTCGATCAGGGTGAGCACGTCACCCATGCCGAGGATGCGCGACGCCATCCGGTCCGGGTGGAAGATGTCGAAGTCTTCGAGCTTCTCGCCGGCCGACGCGAAGAGGATCGGCATGCCGGTGACCTCGCGCACCGACAGTGCTGCACCACCGCGGGCGTCGCCGTCGAGCTTGGTCAGCACGACACCGGTGAAGCCGACGCCCTCGCGGAACGCCTCGGCGGTGGCGACGGCGTCCTGGCCGATCATGGCGTCGAGCACGAACAGGACTTCGTCGGGGCTGACGGCCTCGCGGATGGCGGCCGCCTGGCCCATCAGTTCCTCGTCGATGCCGAGGCGACCGGCGGTGTCGACGATGACCACGTCGAAGTGCTTGGCTTTGGCCTCGGCCAGACCGGCGCCGGCGACCGCGACCGGATCACCGTGACCGGCGTTCTCCAGGCCTTCCACCGAAGTGCCGGGATGAGGCGCGAACACCGCGACCCCGGCGCGCTCGCCGACGATCTTGAGCTGGTGCACGGCGCCGGGGCGCTGCAGGTCACAGGCCACGAGCAAAGGCGTATGCCCTTGGCCCTTAAGCCATTTCGCCAACTTGCCGGCAAGGGTGGTCTTACCGGCGCCCTGCAGACCGGCCAGCATGATCACCGTGGGCGGAATCTTCGCGAATGCCAGCTGACGGGTTTCACCGCCGAGGATGCCGATCAGTTCCTCGTTGACGATCTTGACGACCTGTTGGGCCGGGTTCAGCGCGGCAGATACCTCGGCGCCCTTGGCTCGCTCCTTGATACGTGCGACGAACGCACGCACCACCGGTAGCGAGACGTCGGCCTCCAGCAGGGCCAGCCGGATTTCCCGGGCGGTGGCATCGATATCGGCGTCGGTCAACCGCCCCTTGCCGCGTAGCCCCTGCAGGGCACCGGTCAACCGGTCAGACAGGCTCTCAAACACGTCGTAAGCCTAACGGGCGACCGCGACAGGGGGTGCCGCGTGTCGCCGGACCTCGTCTTATCCGGTGTCCGGCGGCTCAGCTCGCCTGCTCGGCGGGTTTGGCCGGTGGCGGCGTGGGCAGGATCGCGTACAGGTCGCGTTCCAGCTCCTCGCGCAGCGCGGCGCGGCCGAAGCCGTCGGCGCCGGTACCCGGCACGGTGATGCCGAACGCGTCGAGCACCGACGATCCCAGCGTCGTCACCTTTGCCCAGGCGATGTCGACACCGTCGCGCTCGAACACCGCGGTCAACCGGGCCAGCAGCCCGGGCCGGTCGATGCTGCGGATCTGCACGACCATCTCCCCCGATGCGCTGTCGTCCGACCACAGGATCCGTGGTGGTGCCGGCACATGATTGGCCGGAACGGAGGCCAGGATCTCGCCGGCTCGCGTGGTCGGATGCTGGGCTGCCTCGCGCTCGCGGGTCAGCAGCATGCCGAGCACATCGAGCTCCCCGTCGAGGGCCAGGATGAACTGTTGACGCAGCAGCCTGGCCGCGGGGGGCGAACCGAACAGCGGGGACACGACGAAGGTGTTGATCGCCGACCCGTCATGGCTGTTCACCGAGGCCGAGTGCACCCGCAGAGAATTCAACGCCAACACCGCGGCGGCCTTCGACAGCAGACCGCGCCGGTCCGGCGCGATCATCGTGACGTTGTAGATGTGCTGCCCGTCGCCCTCGGCCAGCTCGACATGCACGCCGCCATCCGCGGCCAACTGCACGAACCGCGGCTCGATCGGATCCGGTTGCGGCAGCGGGTCACCGGCCATCACCAGTCGGCAGCGTCGCACCAGATCGCCGATGAGCGAAGCCTTCCACTCACCCCAGACCCCGGGGCCGGTCGCCAGCGAGTCGGCCTCGGCCAAGGTGGCGAGCAGCTCCAGCAACACCAGGTCGCCGTCGAGTGCTTCGGCGACGGCGTCGATGGTCTTGGGGTCCTGCAGGTCACGCCGTGTGGCCGTGTTGGGTAGCAGCAGGTGGTAGCGCACCATTTTCGACAGGACCTCGATGTCCGATGGCCACAGGCCCAGCCGCGTACCGATCTGCGCGGCCAGCTCCGCACCGATCACGCTGTGATCGCCGCCGCGGCCCTTGCCGATGTCGTGGCACAGGGCGCCGAGCAACAGCAGGTCGGGGCGGGACACCCGGGTGGTGAAAGCGCTTGCCCGCGCGACGGTTTCGACCAGGTGCCGGTCGACGGTCCAGATATGCACGACGTCGCGGGGCGGCAGGTCGCGCACCGCGCCCCATTCGGGAAACAGCCGGCCCCACAGTCCGGTCCGGTCCAGGGCCTCGATGGTGGCCACCGCAGCGGCGCCGGACGCGAGCAGTACCAGCAGATCCTTGAGGGCTTGACGGGGCCATGGCGTGCGCAGCTCGGGTGCCCTCTCCGCCAGCCGACCCAGGGTCGACGCGGCCATCGGCAGCCCGGTGGTGGCCGATGCGGCGGCGACCCGCAGGATCAGGCCGGGGTCACGTTCCGGCCGCGCGTCGCGAGCGAGGATCACCTCTCCGGCATATTCGATGACACCCTCGTCGAGCGGGCGGCGCACCGGTCGCCGCAACGCGGCGAACCCACGGCGGGGTAATGCATTCGCGGCGGTGCGAATACCGGCGTCGACGTAGTAGCTGACCGTACGTGCGGCATCGGACAACACCCGGGCGAGGTCGAACCGGTCCCCGATGCGCAGGGCCGCACCGATCTCGTCGGCGTGCTGGGCCAGCAACAGTTCTCGGCCACGCCCGGAGACCCGGTGCAGTTCGGTGCGAACGTTGAGCAACGCCAGGTGTGCGTCACCCAGGGTTCCGGTCGGGGAAGCCAGGGCCGGGCTCGGGTACACGTCGGCCAACTGCGCGATGGCCAGGGCGTTGAGCAGCTGGACATCGCGCAACCCACCACGGCCGGACTTGAGATCAGGCTCGGCACGATGGGCGATCTGGCCACTGCGCTGCCACCGGGCCTGCGCACTCTCGACGAGTTCGTCGAATCGCGACGCGATGCCGATCCGCCACTGCCGCCGCGCCCCGCCGACCAGCAGCGAGGACAGCTCGGCGTCGCCGGCGATGTGTCGCACCTCGAGCATCGCCAGGCCGACCGAGATGTCGTCATTGGCGACCTGCAATGCCTCCGGCACCGTCCGCACGCTGTGGTCGATGCGAATGTTGGCGTCCCACAACGGATACCACAGCTTCTCGGCGACCTCGCTGACCACTTCTGCCGGCATGTTGTTGTGCAGCAGCATCAGATCCAAGTCGGAATACGGCAGCATCTCACCGCGGCCGAGCCCACCGGACGCCACGATCGCGAACCCACTGTCGGCCGTGATACCGATCTCGGTTGCCTTTGTGGCGAGCCAGAATTCGTGTAGGTCGAGCAAGGCGTTCCGCAGTGCTGCCGCTTCCAGTTGATGCGGACCCGACAATAACTGTGCGGTGGCCGCCGCCAGATCAGTGGCCGGCCGCAACGAGTCCGGTTGCTGCTCCGACATTTTCGACTCCCCTCCCCCGGGCGATTACGCCCTCGACCGACCGGCTACAGGGCGTCGGCGCCCCTCTCCCCGGTGCGAACGCGAATGACGGTGTCGACGGGGCTGACCCACACTTTGCCGTCGCCGATTTTGCCGGTGCGGGCAGCCTGCACGATGACGTCGACGACCTTGTCCACCGCGGAGTCCTCGACGACGACCTCCACCCGCACCTTGGGTACGAAGTCGACCGAGTACTCAGCGCCCCGGTAGACCTCGGTGTGTCCCTTTTGGCGGCCGTATCCCTGGACCTCACTGACCGTCATTCCGAGAATGCCGGTCTGTTCGAGACCCGTCTTGACGTCTTCCAGAGTGAACGGTTTGACGATCGCAGTGATTAGCTTCATATTTCCTTATCCCTCCCCGCCGCGACGACCAAGAACAGATCCGGTTCCGACTGCGACGAAGTCGTACGCGCTTTCCGCGTGTTCGGCCTCGTCAACGCCGGACGCCTCCTCTTCTTTGTCCAGGCGCAGGCCCACGGTGTATTTGACAATCAACGCCAAGATAGCGGTACCCACCGCCGAATAGAGTAGAACCGCACCGGCCCCGACCGCCTGTCGCCACAGCTGGTCGAACCCGCCGCCGTAGAACAGCCCGGCGACGCCGGCGGGTGCTTCCTTGGTGGCCACCAGGCCGATGAGTAACGTGCCGACGATGCCGCCAACGAGGTGGACACCCACGACGTCGAGAGAATCGTCGAACCCGAATTTGAACTTCAGCCCGACCGCCAACGCGCACAACACACCTGCGGCCGCGCCGATCACGAGCGCGCCCAAGACATTCACCGAGGAGCACGACGGGGTGATCGCGACCAGTCCGGCCACGATGCCAGAAGCCGCACCCAGCGAAGTCGCGTTGCCGTCGCGGATGCGTTCGGTGAGCAGCCACGCCAACATCGCCGCGGCGGTCGCCACGCTGGTCGTGATGAAGGTCGCACCAGCGGCCCCGTTCGCCGACACCGCGGATCCGGCGTTGAAGCCATACCAGCCGAACCACAACAGGCCGGCGCCGAGCATCACGAACGGCAGGTTGTGCGGGCGCATCGGCGTACCCGGCCAGCCGAGGCGCTTGCCCAGGATGATCGCGAGGACCAAGCCTGCGGTACCGGCATTGATGTGCACCGCGGTGCCACCGGCGAAGTCGATTGCCTTGAGCTGGTTGGCGATCCAGCCACCGTGGTGAATGATCGCTGCGGTTTTGGGATCCTTGACATCGAAGTCGAACACCCAGTGCGCCACCGGGAAGTACACGATCGTGACCCACAACCCTGCGAACAGCAGCCATCCGCCGAATTTCAAGCGGTCCGCGACCGCGCCGGAGATCAGCGCGACGGTGATGATCGCGAACATCAGCTGGAAGCCGACGAACACGGTGGCAGGAATGGTGCCGGCAAGCGCGATTGGCGCATCGGCCGTCCCATTCGTTCCGATCAGACCCTTGAGACCGAAGAACTGGGCCGGGTCACCGATCACACCGGCAGTGTTGTCGCCGAAGGCAACCGAGTAGCCGTACAGCACCCATAACACGGTCACGACGCCCATGGCGCCGATGCTCATCATGATCATGTTGAGCACACCTTTGGCGCGCACCATACCGCCGTAGAAGAAGGCCAAACCTGGCGTCATCAACAGCACCAGCGCCGCACTGGCCAACATCCACGCTGTATCACCGGTATCCGGTGCGCCCATCAACGGGAATTGCTCCACTCGCAGTTTCCTCCTTCACCACGCCACGGCCGCAAGGGTTTACGAACCGTTGACCTGGTCCAAGACAATGCTGAGTGGATGTTTCAGCTACAGCGCCGTCGTGTTTCGCTCGCGTGAACGGATAGACGAGTCGCGTTTCGCCGGTGTTACACCGTGCGTTTTCCGCTGCGGACCTCAGCCGAGCAGGGCGTCGACGAATGCGGCGGGCTCGAACGGAGCCAGGTCGTCGGGTCCCTCGCCGAGACCGACGAGCTTGACCGGTACGCCGAGCTCCTGCTGCACGCGGAAGACGATGCCGCCCTTGGCCGTCCCGTCGAGCTTGGTCAGCACCACGCCGGTGATGTCAACGACCTCGGCGAACACCTTGGCCTGCGGCAGGCTGTTCTGCCCGATGGTCGCGTCCAGCACGAGCAACACCTCGTCCACGGCGGCACGCTTTTCCACCACCCGCTTGACCTTGCCCAGCTCGTCCATCAGGCCCGTCTTGGTGTGCAGCCGACCGGCCGTGTCGACGACCACGACGTCGGCGCCCGTGGAGATACCCTCATCGACGGCGTCGAACGCCACCGACGCAGGGTCGGCGCCCTCGGCACCGCGCACCACGTCGGCACCCACGCGCACCGCCCAGGTCTGCAGCTGATCGGCAGCGGCCGCCCGGAACGTGTCGGCGGCACCCAGCACCACCCGCCGACCGTCGGCCACCAGAACACGCGCCAACTTGCCGACCGTGGTGGTCTTGCCGGTGCCGTTGACCCCGACCACCAGCAGCACCGACGGCTTGTCGGCGTGCGGCAGGGCACGAATCGAGCGGTCCAGCTCGGGCCGCAGCTCGGACATCAGAACGTCACGCAGCACCGCTCGCGCCTCGGCCTCGGTGCGCACGCCCTTGCTGGCCATCTGCGAACGCAGCGCGGCAACAACGGATTCGGTGACGACCGGCCCGAGGTCGGCGATCAGCAGCGTGTCCTCGACCTCCTCCCAGGAGTCCTCGTCCAGATCGCCGCCGCCGAGCAAGCCGAGCATGCTGCGACCCAGCGCATTCTGTGACTTCGACAGCCGCCCGCGCAGGCGGTCCAAACGCCCGTCCGTGGGCGCAATCTCCTCGAGCACAGCCGCGGCGGGCGCCTCCGGTTCGACCGGTACCTGCGGCTCGGCAGGGGCTTCCGGTTCGGCCGGTACCTGCGGCTCGGCAGGGGCTTCCGGCTCGGCCGGTACCTGCGGCTCGGCAGGGGCTTCCGGCTCGGCGGGTTCCACCGGTGCGGTGGGTGCCACCGGTGCGGCGGGTGCCGGTGCTGCATCCTGAACCGGCGTGACCTCAGGCGCGGGTGGCGCTTCCTCCGGTGCAGCCTCAGGCGCAGGTGCAGCCTCCTTGACGGGGGGTTCAGGCAGCCGCACGTCGGAGATGGGACGCTTCGGCGCGTCGCGCGGGATCGTGGCATCGTCACCGACCGAGGGAAGCCCGCTGGTGTCGATGCGTCGCACTTTCGGGGGCTCCGGTGGAGCGGTCGGCGACTGGCTGAACGTTATGCCAGAAGAAGCCGAATACCCGCCTGACCGGTCGATCGGTTTGGCTTCGTCCGGACCGGACAAGCTGATCCGCCCACGGCGGTAGCGGACCAGCCCGACGACAAGCGCGGTAACCAGCAGAACAGCAATGACCGCTATCGCGATCCAGAGACCTTCCGACACGGAAGCCATTGTCTCAGGGGTGTCGCCGACGGACGATCGGCCCCGCCAAGGCCGTGGTCGAGCACGACCGCATCACAATCAGAGCGCACGGGAAACCGATCGCCCACTGCGCGGTGGAAAGCAGAACGCAGCTGCCGATCCGGCGGTCAGCCGGAGTTGGCGACCAGCTCCTGGCCGCGCATCCGCTGGGAGATCACCGTGGTGATGCCGTCACCGCGCATGGTCACCCCGTAGAGCGCGTCGGCGACCTCCATGGTGGGCTTCTGATGGGTGATCACGATGAGCTGCGAACGCTCCCGCAGCTGCTCGAACAGGCTGATCAGCCTGCGCAGGTTGACGTCGTCGAGGGCGGCCTCAACCTCGTCCATCACGTAGAAGGGCGACGGCCGGGCCCGGAAGATCGCCACCAGCATCGCCACCGCGGTCAGCGACTTCTCGCCACCGGAGAGCAGCGAAAGCCGCTTGATCTTCTTACCCGGCGGACGAGCCTCGACCTCGATGCCGGTAGTGAGCATGTCGTCGGGATTGGTCAGCAGCAGCCGGCCCTCGCCGCCGGGGAACAAGGTGGCGAAGACCTGTTCGAATTCGCGTTCCACGTCGGCGTAGGCCTCGGTGAACACCTGCAGGATGCGGGTGTCGACGTCGGCGATGACGTCGAGAAGGTCCTGCCGGGCCGCCTTGACATCCTCGAGCTGCGTGGACAGGAAGTTGTAGCGCTCTTCCAGCGCAGCGAACTCCTCCAACGCCAACGGGTTTACTCGGCCCAGCTCGGTCAGCTCGCGCTCGGCCTTCTTGGCCCTGCGCTCCTGGGTGGGGCGGTCGAACGGCATGGGCGCCGGTGCGGTGACCTGTTCGCCGCGTTCCCGGGCCTGCTCATATTCGGCCAGCTCCAACTCGGTGGGCGGCAGCGGCACGTGTGGTCCGTACTCGGCGATCAGATCGCCCGTCGGCATCCCGAACTGCTCGAGCACCTGGGCTTCCAACTGTTCGATGCGAAGAGAGGCTTGAGCTTTCGCCACTTCGTCACGGTGCAGCGCATCGGTCAACTGGCTGATCTTGGCGCCGAGCTCGCTGACCTCTTCGCGTGCTTTGGCAAGGGCGGAGCCGCGGATCTGACGCTCGGTGGCCAGCTCGTCGCGGGCTCGGGAGGCCACCGCCACCACGGTGCTCAAGCGTTGGGCCACAAGACGTCCCGACTCGGCGACGGCCGCGGCGACCTTGGCGGCATGTTCGCGCGCCTCGCGCGCCCGCAGCGCCCGCAACCTGGCCTCACGTTCGGCAGCGGCCGCGCGACGCAGTGAATCCGCTCGTCCACGAACAGCATTCGCGCGTTCCTCGGCCGTGCGAACTGCCAGTCTGGCCTCCACCTCGACCGATCGAGCTGCCTCGGCGGCAACCACGGACTCCTGCCGGTCCACCGGTTCTGCCTCGAACATCGGGACTTGTTCGGCCCCGCGCAACCGAGCCTCGAGTTCGACCAGCTCTTCAACGGTCTTGGTGCGTCCGGCTTCCAGCTCGTCGCGCTGCTTGATCAACCGCCGCCACTCGTCGTCGGCGAGACGCGCGTCCTGACCAAGCCGGCCCAGCTGCTCGTAGATCGCCGAGATCGCGGTATCAGACTCATTGAGGGCGGCCAGCGCCTCTTCGGCGGCAATCTGGCGCGACGACTGCTCGGTCAACGCGCCGGACAGGGCAGCCGCCAGCTCTGCCGTCTGTCTCTCGGCTGCTTCGAGCTCATGGCGGGCCTTGTCGATCTCCGCGGCGATCTCCAAGGTGCTGGGCTTACGGTCGGACCCCCCGCTCACCCAACCGGCACCGACCAGGTCCCCGTCCGCGGTGACCGCACGCAACTCGGGCCGCCCCGAGACCAGGCGCAGCCCGGCCGACATGTCGGCCACCACGGCTACACCCGACAGCATCGCGGTGATCGCACCCCGCAGCCGATCGGGAACGGTCACCACGTCGGCCGCCCAGATCGCGCCGTCGGGCAGCGGCACCGCCGGCTCCGAGCCGTTCGCGGGCCAGTCACCGAGCAGCAGAGCAGCCCGGCCGCCGTCGGATTCCTTGAGCGCGGCGACCGCGGACGCCGCGGCACCGAAGTCTTCGGCGGCGAGGGCATCGGCAGCCGTTCCGAGCACCGCCGCCACGGCGACCTCATATCCGCCGCGTACTTTGAGGAACTCGCCGATCGAACCGAACAGACCTGAGCCGCTCCGGTTTTTCTGCAACCAAGCAGCGCCGTCGCGACGATCGAGCCCGACCGAGAGTGCCTCGATACGGGCCAGCAACGAGGCCACCTGACGTTCGGCGCTGCGTTCGGCGGCCTGGAGTTCGGCGACCCGTTCGTCGGCCAGCCGCAGCGCGGTCATGGTGCGGTCGTGGTGATCGTCCAAACCCACTTCCCCGGCGTCGAGCTGACCGATGCGGCCCTGCACGGTTTCGAACTCGGCCGTGGTCTGATGTACCCGGGCGGCAGCCTCTTCGATGCTGACCGAAAGCCGCACGAGGCCTTCGTCGATCGACTCGACCCGCGTGCGCATGGTGTCGACCTGACCGGCCAGCCGAGCCAGTCCTTCACGCCGGTCGGCCTCGGCGCGGGCCGCGGCCAGATGGGCACGCTCGGCCTCGGCGGCCACGCGTTCCCGGTCGGCGAGTTCGGCGCGCGCGGTTTCCAAGGCGATGCGCGAGATCTCCAGTTCGCCGAGCAACTCCATTTCGAGCTCGGCGACCTCTTCGGCCTCGGCCTCCAGTTCCTCGGGGTCACGCCCCGAAGACGCCTCCGGCTCGGCCTCGAGCAGCTGGGCCCGGTCGGTGGCGATGCGCACGGTTGCGCTGACGCGCTCGGCCAGTGCCGACGCACGGAACCAGGTCTGCTGCGCGGCCTCGGCGCGGCGCGTCAGTTCGGCGACGGCCGCTTCGTGGGCGTCGTGCTCGACGGTCGCCGCCTCCAACCGCGCGGCGACGATCTCATGCTCGCGGCGCAGCGTCGTCTCGGCTTGGTTGGTGTTCTCGAACTCGGCACGCCGCGTCACCAAGTCATCGGCTGCCAGCCGCAGCCGCGCGTCGCGCAGATCGGCCTGGATGGTTGCGGCTCGGCGGGCCATCTCGGCTTGGCGACCCAGCGGCTTGAGCTGGCGGCGCAGTTCGGTGGTCAGATCGGTGAGCCGGGCCAGGTTGGCGGCCATCGAGTCGAGCTTGCGGACCGCTTTTTCCTTGCGCTTGCGGTGCTTGAGCACCCCGGCGGCTTCCTCGATGAATGCGCGCCGATCCTCCGGCCGCGATTCCAGGATCTCCGCGAGCTTGCCCTGCCCGACGATGACGTGCATTTCCCGGCCGATGCCGGAGTCGCTGAGCAGCTCCTGAACGTCCATGAGCCGGCAGCTGCTGCCGTTGATCTCGTATTCACCGGCGCCATCACGAAACATCCTGCGGGTGATAGACACCTCGGAGTACTCGATCGGCAGCGCATTGTCGGAGTTGTCGATGGTCAGGGTGACCTCGGCGCGGCCCAGCGGTGCCCGTGAGCTGGTGCCGGCGAAGATGACGTCTTCCATCTTGCCGCCGCGCAGTGTTTTGGCACCCTGCTCGCCCATCACCCAGGTCAGCGCATCGACGACGTTGGATTTACCCGACCCGTTGGGGCCGACGACGCAGGTGATACCCGGCTCGAAGCGCAGAGTCGTCGGCGAGGCGAAGGACTTGAAGCCCTTCAGCGTCAGACTCTTGAGGTGCACGTCGACTTACCCTACCGCCGAGTCGGCTACCGCTCGTGAAAGCCCGTCATCGGTGTGCCCGCGTCAGACCAATCGACGACGACGTTGTCCACAACACCTGGAGTCTGACCGCTCTGCAGCAGGTCAAGGAGTCGCTCACAGCCCGCGCGCGGACCTTGCACCACCACGTGGACGCGGCCGTCGGGTCGGTTGGAGGCAAACCCCGTCAGGCCCAGTTCCAGCGCCCGCGCGCGCGTCCACCAGCGGAACCCCACCCCCTGGACCTGGCCGTGCACCCAAGCGTTGAGCCGCACCTGGTCTTCCGGTCGGGTCACGCCGTGGTGACCTTGTCCACAATCTCGAAGGTCACCTCAGTGCCCGATTTCAACGTCCGGCCGACAGTGCAGACCTGGTCGATGGCCCGCTCGACAACCGTCAACAGCCTGGCCACCTCGGTCTCGGAGAGACCGGACAGGTCCACCTCGAGCTTCTCGGCGAGCAGCGGGTACCGCTCCTGCTCGCGGTCTGGAGGCCCGGAGACCCGGATGGTTGCGTCGTAGTCGTCGCCGAGCCGGCGCCGTAGCGGACCGTCACTACTCATCCCGCTGCACGCCGCCAAGGCGATCTTCATCAGCTCGCCGGGGGTGAACACACCCTCGACGTCCTCGCTGCCAACCAACACCTCAGCCCCCCGGGAGCTGCGCCCGGTGTAACGGCGCACGCCGGTGCGTTCCATCCACAGTTCGGTCATGCGGTATTTCTACACGCCGCGACGATCGGCTGTTCCCGCAGGAAGGCTCCCTCAACCATTTGCTCCTCACGTCTTGTCCCTCACGTCTGCAGACCCGTTTTGCTCCTCACATCCGCGAGACGGCCCGACTCAGCACCCGCGGGGTGCGGCGTGCGGACGATAAACTCGACATAACCGCCGTTCTGCCGAGGAGCACGATGACATTTCCGTCTGGACCGCCCGACCCGTGGGCACAGCAGCAGCCGCCTCAGCAGTACGGGCCGCCCCAGCAGTACGGGAGTCCGCAGCAGTACCCCGGCGCGCCGCAATACGGCGCCCCACCGTACGGCGCGCCCCAATACGGCCCACCTCTCTACGGCCAACCGCCCTACGGCTACGGCATGCCGCCGCAGCCCCCCGGAGGCAACCGCAAAGTGCTGATCATCGGCGGTATCGCCGCGGCCGCAGTGGCTCTGGTGGTGATCATCGGCATCGTGATCGTCGTGATGATGCCCTCTGGTGACGAGCGCGCGATCGGGCAACTGCTCAAGAACATCAGCAATTCCGGCAACAGCATGTCGGACATGAAGAAGTACGTCTGCGCGGGCGACCGCAAGATTCTCGACGCTATCGACAACAGCGGCTTGGAAAAGTACGGCATCAACGTGCCCAAGCCCACGATCAAGGCCCCGTCAGAATCAGCAAAGGTCAGCGATATCAAGGTTGACGGCGACCGGGCCACGGCCAAAGTCGAGGTCAATGGCAACACCAGCACCATCTATTTCCGCAAGGAAAGCGGCGACTGGAAGCTGTGCACCACCGATGCGCTCGGTCTGTCCTCTCTGCCCGGGCTGCCCTGACCTGATCACCGCCGACCTACCGCCCGCGTTCGCGGGCGGGGCTGGCATTTCGGACAGTAGAACGACGACCGGTTCATGAATTTGTCCCGGTTCATCGGTGCACCGCACCGGCGGCAGGGTCGCCCTTCGCGGCCGTAGGCGTCCAGTGATCGTGCGAAATACCCGGATTGCCCGTTGACGTTGACATAGAGCGAATCGAACGACGTGCCGCCCTGCGCCAGCGCTTCGCCCATCACCGCGGCGGCTGCATCGAGCAACTCGCCGAGCCGGGCCCGCGGCAGCGACGCCGCCAACCGCGCCCCGTGAAGCTTCGTCCGCCACAACGCCTCGTCGGCATAGATGTTGCCGATGCCCGACACCACAGTCTGGTCCAGCAGTTGGCGCTTGATCTCAGAATGCTTGTGCCGCAATACCGTAACGACAGCGTCCCGATCGAAGCGGGGGTCGAGCGGGTCGCGGGCGATGTGCGCGACGGGCTGGGGTACCTCAGAACCGTCGACTTCGACCAGGTCGGTCAACTGCCAGCCGCCGAACGTCCTCTGGTCCACGAAACTCAGCGCGGTGCCGTCGTCGAGCAGGGCGGCGATCCGCAGATGCCGGTCATCGGCGATGGGACCCAACAGCATCTGGCCACTCATGCCGAGGTGCACGACCAACGCCGACCCGTCAGAAAGCGTCAGCCACAAGTACTTTCCGCGCCGTCCCGTACCGGTGACCTGCACATCGAGCAGTCGGGCAGTCAGATCGGCCGGGCCGGCCTCGTGCCGGCGCACCGCACGCGGATGATGCACCCGTACCGCGGTGATGGTCTTGCCCGCGACATGCTCCTGCAGCCCCCGCCGAACAACCTCTACTTCGGGGAGTTCGGGCACCGATCACCCATCGTCGAGCGCCTGCCAGGCAGCGGCGGCAGCCTTGAGTTCGGCTTCTTTCTTGGTGCGGCCCACTCCTCTGCCGTGCTCGACCTCGCCGACCACCACGGTCGCGGTGAACTCCTTGTCGTGATCGGGACCGGTCGAGGTGACCAGGTAGACGGGCACACCCATGCCGCGCGCGGCAGTCAGCTCCTGCAGGCTGCTCTTCCAGTCCAGACCAGCGCCCAAAGTCGGTGCCGTGTCGAGCAGTTCACTGAACAGCCGCAGGATCACCTCGCGGACGATGTCGAGGCCGTGCTCCACATAGATTGCCCCGAGCAGTGATTCGACACCGTCGGCGAGAATGCTCGACTTGTCAGCGCCACCGGAGTTTTCCTCCCCCTTGCCCAGAAACAGGTGGGCGCCGAGGCCACCATCGCTGAGCCCACGGCCGACATCGGCCAGCGCCTGGGTGTTGACGATGCTGGCCCGCAGCTTGGCCAGGTCGCCTTCGGATCGGTCCGGGTGGCGGTGATACAGCTCCTCGGTGATGGTGAGCCCGAGCACGGCGTCGCCGAGGAATTCCAGTCGCTCGTTGGTGGGCAGCCCACCGTGTTCGTACGAGTAGCTGCGATGGGTCAACGCAATGGTCAGCAATTCACTGGGAAGCACGACCCCGAGTGCCTCCAGCAGCTGCGCATGAGCTTCATTCATGCGCGATCCGCTCCGCTTCTCGCTGACCCTCATGCGCGATCCGCTCCGCTTCTCGCTGACCCTCATGCGCG
>NZ_KB908255.1:0-379760 GCF_000382405.1 Mycobacterium sp. 141 | reverse complement strand
TCATGCGCGATCCGCTCCGCTTCTCGCTGACCCTCATGCGCGATCCGCTCCGCTTCTCGCTGACCCTCATGCGCGGTGCGCTCCGCTTCCCCCCGACGACTCATACGCGGTGCTGATCCTCATCCGGCGGCAGCATCGCGGCCAACTTCGCCCAGCGCGGATCGAGCAGTTCGTGGTGGTGTCCGGGTTCGGCGGCAGCCAACGGGACGCCGCATTGCTGGCACAGTCCTACGCAGTCCGGCCCGCACAGCGGGGAGAACGGCAGCGCCAGGCCGACGGCGTCGATGATGGGTTGTTCGAGGTCGACAGAATCGTCGATGACCCGGCCCATCTCGTCGGACTCCGTGGTCTCGTCGGTGGCGCTGTTGGGGTAGGCGAACAGTTCGGTGAGGTCGATCTCGATGTCGCCGGTGACCGGCGTCAGGCACCTGGCGCACTCGCCTGCCGTCGGTGCAGCGACCGTTCCGGTCACCAGCACACCTTCCGAGACGGATTCCAGCCGCAGGTCCAGCTCAAGTGGTGCGCCCGCTTCGATAGCGACGAGTTCCACACCGATGCGAACCGGGCTCGGCACGGTCTCGCGGTGAGTCATCATCGAGCCGGGACGCCGGCCGAGTCGGGAGATGTTGATGACCAGCGGCGACCGGGAATTGCGGTGCCTCCCCACGTTTGCGCGCGTCGCCATGCAGCAATCCTACGGCGACCCCCGTCAGCTAAAAATAACGCCTACACCGCCCGCGGGGATCAATGCGTCGCGTAGTCGTGCGTCCCGGCTGCGGTGCGTAGCTGGTGGCGGCCGCGGCCGACCGAGCGCAGCGTTCCGTTGAGGAACTCCTCGAACTCAGCCAGTTTGCTGTCGACGTAAATGTCGCACTCGCCGCGCAGCCGGTCAGCCTCGGCATGTGCCGCATCGACCAAGCGGTTTGCCTCTGCGGTTGCGGTCGAGACGATCTCCGTCTGCGACACCAGCCGCTGCTGCTCCTTGATGCCCTCCTGGACGGCCTTCTCGTAGGACAGGTTGCCGCTTTCGATGAGTCGGTCGGCTTCGGCCTTGGCCCGCCCGGTGCTCGCCTCATATTCTCGCTTAGCCGCAGCGCTCACCCGTGCGGCTTCTTCACGCGCCTCACCGACCATTCGTTCGCTGTGCTGGCGGGCTTCAGCAACCATCCTGTCGGCCTGCGACTTGGCGTCGGCCAACAGCCGGTCGGCTTCGGATCTGGCATGGTTGATCATGCCGTCGGCGTCGGCGTTGACCTTCGCCATCACGGACTCGGAGTGTTCCTTGGCCTCTCGTAGCAGCGAATCCCGTGCATCGAGCACGTCCTGCGCGTCGTCGAGTTCGCCGGGAATGGCGTCCTTGATGTCGTCGATCAGCTCGAGGACGTCGCCGCGTGGAACCACGCAGCCCGCGGTCATCGGGACGCCACGCGCTTCTTCGACGATGGCGCCCAGCTCGTCTAGCGCTTCAAAAACTCGGTACACGGCTATACCCTCCAGGCGTCGTTGTTAGTTACCAGTGTGCCTGGTGTTACCCCTGTGACTGCGGAGCATTGTCGGTGTGTCGCTGCCACCAGCAGGTTGTCAGGCGTTGCTCGCACCCGGTGGACCCGCCTCAGGTCACCGCGCGGCCAGTTTGGCCCGCAGCCGGCGATTGACCGGTTCAGGCAGCAGCTCCGAGACATCGCCGCCGAGCGAGGCGACCTCCTTGGCCAGCGATGACGACACGAAGGAGTACTGCGGGGTGGTGGCGACGAAGAACGTGTCGACCCCGGCCACATGCTTGTTCATCTGCGCCATCTGAAGCTCGTACTCGAAGTCGGTGCCGGTTCGCAGTCCTTTGACGATGGCTGTGAGCCCGCGCGATTTCACGAAGTCCACCACGAGGCCCTGCCCCGATTCGACCCGCAGGTTCGGCAGGTGCGCGGTCGATTCGACGATCATCGCGATGCGGTCGTCGAGGTCGAACATCCCTTTCTTGTTGGGATTCACCAGAACCGCGACCACAATCTCGTCGAACTGCGCTGCGGCCCGTTCGAAGATGTCGATATGGCCGAGGGTGACAGGGTCGAAGGATCCTGGGCATACGGCGCCACTCATGACGCAGCACGCTACGCGAATTCGGCGAACTCCACGCGGGTGTCCCCGTAGCGTCGCTCACGCCACGGCTCCCAGCCGTCAGGCCAACGCACCGAAGGCCCCGACGCCGCGCGCTCGATGACCATCACGGCGCCCGGCCGCACCCAACCGCCGTCAGCCAACGCCGTCACCAGCGCTTCCACCTCGGCGACCGCAACCTCGTAAGGCGGGTCGGCGAATACCAGGTCGACCGGACGTGCCGCGGCGCCGGCAAGCACGCCGGCCACCGGCGCGCACCGCACGGTTGCTGCGCCCGCTCCCAGCGCCGCGATGTTGTCGGCAATGACCGCGGCCGCCCGACGATCGGACTCGACGAACAGCGCCGATGCCGCACCGCGCGAAAGTGCCTCCAGCCCAAGGGCGCCCGAGCCGGCGTAAAGGTCGAGCACGGCGACGCCCGCGAGATCGAGACGAGCCGACAGCACGTTGAACAACGACTCGCGCACGCGGTCCGTGGTCGGCCGGGTGCCCCGGGCGGGCACCGCGATGCGGCGCCCGCCGTAGCGGCCGGAGACGATGCGGGTCAGGTTGATTCCCCGGTCGCTTCGCTCCTACCCGCCGAACCGACCACCACCAGGAGGTCGCCGCCTTCCACCTGGGCGGTGGGTGCGACGGCGACGCGGGCCACGGTGCCGGCCTTGGGTGCGGTGATCGCGGCCTCCATCTTCATGGCCTCGATGGTGGCGATGGTCGCTCCGGCCTCCACGGCATCGCCGGTGGCGACGTTGACGGTCACCACACCGGCAAACGGGGCCGCCACGTGGTCCGGATTGGTGCGGTCGGCCTTCTCCGCGGCCGGAACGTCGCTGGCGATGCTGCGGTCGCGCACCAGCACCGGACGCAACTGCCCGTTGAGAATGCACAACACCGTACGCATTCCACGCTCGTCGGCATCTGAGATGGCTTCGAGCCCGATGAGCAGTTCCACACCCCGTTCCAATTGCACGCGGTGCTCTTCCCCTTGGCGCAGCCCGTAGAAGAACTGGTTGGCGCTCAGCCGGGAGGTGTCGCCGTACTCTTCGCGATGCTCTTCGAATTCCCGTGTGGGCCCGGGGAACAGCAGACGATTCAGGGCGGCCTGGCGTATCGGCCCCGGCGTGGCCAACAGAGCTTCGTCGGCGGCAGAGAGCTGCTGCTCGGGCTTGGCCGGCCCCCGCCCGGCCAACGCCTTGGTGCGCAACGGCTCCGGCCAACCACCGGCAGGATCGCCGAGTTCGCCACGCAGGAAACCGATCACACTATCGGGGATGTCGTATTTCGCCGGGTCCGCGGCGAATTCATCGGCCGTCACACCCGCACCGACCAGGGCCAGCGCCAAGTCCCCGACCACCTTGCTCGACGGCGTGACCTTGATCAGCCGGCCCAGCACACGGTCAGCACCGGCATAGGCATTCTCGACATCCTCGAAACGATCGCCCAACCCCAGTGCGATGGCCTGCTGGCGCAGATTGCTCAACTGCCCGCCCGGAATCTCGTGGTGATACACCCGCCCGGTCGGGAAAGGAGGACCGGACGCCGCAATATCAAAGGGCGCGTACACCTTTCGCAGCGCCTCCCAGTACGGCTCCAGATCGCATACCGCACTCAGCGACAGACCGGTGTCGTACGGGGTGTGCGCGGTCGCAGCGACGATCGCCGACAGCGCCGGCTGGCTCGTGGTCCCTGCCAGCGGGGCGGCTGCGCCGTCCACCGCAGACGCACCCACCTGCCAGGCAGCCAGATACGTCGCCAGCTGACCGCCCGGGGTGTCGTGGGTGTGCACGTGCACCGGCAGGTCGAACCGCGACCGCAACGCCGACACCAACGCCGTGGCAGCCTGCGGACGCAACAACCCGGCCATGTCCTTGATGGCCAGCACATGTGCCCCGGCGTCGACGATCTGCTCGGCGAGCCTCAGGTAATAGTCCAGGGTGTAGAGGTTCTCCCCCGGATCCGACAGATCACCGGTGTAGGACATCGCGACTTCGGCGATGGCCGTACCGGTTTCGCGCACCGCGTCGATCGCCGGGCGCATCGATTCGACATTGTTGAGCGCGTCGAAGATCCGAAAGATGTCGATGCCGGTTGCCGTGGCCTCTTCGACGAAGGCCGAGGTGACCAACTCGGGATACGGCGTGTAGCCGACGGTGTTACGGCCCCGCAGCAGCATCTGCAGACAGATGTTCGGCACGGCCTCGCGCAGAGCAGCCAACCGCTGCCACGGATCCTCCTTCAAAAAGCGAAGCGCCACATCGTAAGTCGCCCCACCCCAGCACTCGATCGAAAGCAGCTGCGGCATCATCCGGGCCACATACGGTGCCACCCTCAACAACCCCGACGAACGCAACCGGGTCGCCAGCAATGACTGGTGCGCATCCCGGAACGTCGTATCGGTCACCCCCAGCGCCGGGCTGTCGCGCAGCCAGCGCGCGAACCCCTCGGGCCCCAAATCGGTCAGCCGCTGCTTGGACCCCGACGGCGGGACCGCCGCCAGGTCCAGCACCGGAAGCTTGTCGTTCGGGTACACCGTCGACGGCCGTTGTCCGTGCGGCTTGTTGACCGTCACGTCGGCCAAATAGTTGAGGATCTTGGTGCCCCGGTCGGCCGGGGTGTGCGCCGTGAGAAGCTGCGGACGCTCATCGATGAACGACGTGTTGACCCGACCGGCCCGGAAATCCGGATCGTCGAGCACCGCCATCAAAAATGGGATGTTCGTCGACACGCCACGAATCCGGAACTCTGCCAGGGCACGCCGAGCACGCACCACCGCGGTCGCGAAATCCCGGCCCCGACACGTCAGCTTCACCAGCATCGAATCGAAATGCGCCCCGATATCCGCACCGGTGTGCGTACCACCGTCCAGGCGGACACCGGCACCACCCGGCGACCGGTACGCCGTGATCCGGCCGGTGTCCGGACGGAACCCGTTGGCCGGATCCTCCGTGGTAATCCGGCACTGCAACGCCGCCCCGCGAATACGCACCGAATCCTGGCTCAGCCCAAGATCTTCCAGCGATTCCCCAGCGGCAATCCGCAACTGGGAGGCCACCAGGTCCACATCGGTGATCTCCTCGGTCACCGTGTGCTCCACCTGAATCCGCGGGTTGCACTCGATGAACACGTGATGCCCGCGCTCATCGAGCAGGAATTCGATGGTGCCCGCACACGAGTAGCCGATCTGCCGCGCCAACGCCACCGCATCGGCACAAATCCGCTCCCGCACCGCAGGGTCCAGGTTCGGCGCCGGGGCCAGCTCGATCACCTTCTGGTGACGCCGCTGCACACTGCAGTCACGCTCGAAAAGATGAATCACGTTGCCCTGCGTGTCGGCGAGGATCTGCACCTCGATGTGGCGGGGATTGATCACCGCCTGCTCCAGATAGACCATCGGATCACCGAACGCAGACTCGGCCTCACGGCTGGCCGCCTCGATGGCTTCGGGCAGCGCGGCCAGATCACTCACCCGGCGCATACCACGACCACCACCACCGGAGACCGCCTTGACGAACAACGGGAACTGCATACCCGCGGCCGCCGCGACCAACTCCTCCACCGAGGCCGACGGCTCCGAGGACGCCAACACCGGCAACCCCGCCATCCGGGCCGCGGCGATCGCGCGGGCCTTGTTACCCGTCAACTCCAAAACCTCAGCCGACGGGCCGACAAAGGTGATCCCCGCCTCCGCACACGCCGAAGCCAGCTCTGGATTCTCCGACAGGAACCCGTACCCCGGATATACCGCGTCGGCCCCCGCGTGGCGGGCGACCCGGATGATCTCGTCCACCGACAGATAGGCCCGGACCGGATGGCCGGTCTCACCGATCTGATACGACTCGTCCGCCTTGAGTCGATGCAACGAATTGCGGTCCTCATACGGATAGACCGCCACCGTGGCAATGTTCATCTCGGTCGCCGCACGAAACGCACGAATCGCGATCTCGCCGCGGTTGGCCACCAGGAGTTTGGAAATCACGCGGGTAACCCTAGCTTCACCACTGTCACCCGGATGCACACCGGCGCTGTTACAGCAGCGTCGACCAGTAGTTCCAGAACCGCGCCATGATCAACAGGATCAACGCGGCGAACCACAACGCCACAAGCGACCAGCGCCATTGGTGGACGACTCGCAGGACCGTGTTGTCGTGCAACGGCTCCAGAGCAATCGAGGAGACCACCACCAGCAGCGGAATGGTCACCGCCCAGACACACATGCAGTACGGGCACAGCGCGCCGATGCGGTACAGGCTTTGGAAGATCAGCCAGTGCACGAAGACGGCACCGAGCAGGGTGCCGACGGCCAGAACGCCCCAGTACCACCGCGGCAGGCGCACCTTCGCGACTGCCAGGACGCCGGTGACCAGGACGACGGTGGACGCGACGATGCCGATCATCGGATTGGGAAAACCGAACACCGACGCCTGCGGGGTGACCATCACGGAGCCACAGGACAGCACCGGATTGATGCTGCAGGAAGGGACGTACTTCGGGTTGATCAGTAGTTCGATCTTCTCGTACGTCAGGGTCAGCGCGGCGGCCAGGCCGACCACCCCGGCTATCACCACCCATAGGGCACTGGCTTTGGAGACCTCGACGCCCGGCCGTCCGGCGGATCGCCCGGATTCGGCCTGCGACTGCGTGGTCACGGTCATGACCCGGGCACCGCCGGGACGGCGGGCGCCTGCGGTGCGGCCGGCGCGCCCGCGGCGGGAGCCGTGGGCGCCGGGGCCTGCGGGGTGACGGCGGTCAGCCCGGGCACGTCACCGACGATTTCCTTGACCTTCGCGACCATCGCATCGGGCGTGCTGGGCTGGTAGTCCTCGCCGTTGATCCGGATGGTCGGTGTTGAGTTGATGCCCGCTGCCGCGGCCATGCCCTTCACCATGTCAACGTAGGTACCCTTGGTGATGCAGTCCGGCGCCTTGCCGACTGCACCGGCCTGGCGGGCGAGCTCGATGAGCCGAGCGTTATCCGGGTAGATGCCGCCACCTTCCTGCGGCTGCAGCTCCTTGGTGTAGAGCGCGGAGTGGAAACGTCGGAACGCCTCGATGGACTCGTCGGCGACGCAGTAGGCCGCATTACCGGCGCGCGACGAATACCCGTCGCCGGAGCGGTCCAAGATGGCCACGATGTGGTAGTCGGCGGCCACCGCGCCGGTGTCGATCATCTTGTTGATGGTCGGACCGAAGGCACGCTCGAAGGCACCGCAGGCCGGGCAGAGGAAGTCCTCGTAGAACGACAGCACCACCTTGGGTTCGCTGGTGCCTTCTTTGGTGATCACGTTGCTCGACGCCACCCGGATGGCCTTGGCCTCACCCGTCGCGGGCTTCTTGTTCCCGTTCATGACGATGTAGAACACCAGCACCGCGGCGAACACCACCACAACGGCGGTCAGACCGATCTGGATCAGCAGGTTTCGTTTACGATCCGCTGCCTTCAAGTCGTATTTAGCGGTCTTCTTGGGTTTGGCCACGGCGTTAAGCGTACCGGCGGCCTTCCAGGGCACTTCGGGTGTCGACCTCAGGCGTGGCTGAGATGTGCCCGCACGGCAGAGATCATCGCCGTGGTTGCCGTAGCGCTGCCGCCGCCCAGCGGGAAGAAGCTGGCGAAGGCGTGAATCAGTGACCGCTCTTCCCGCAGGTCGACCAGAACACCGGCTTCCTTCATGGCCGCCGCGTAGCGGTTGCCCTCGTCGCGCAGCGGATCGAACCCCGCCGTGAAGACCAGCGCAGGAGGCAGTCCCGACAGGTCTTCGGTGAGCAGCGGCGAGACGACCGGGTCCTCGGGTGCGATGTCGGCGCCGCCCAGATAGTGGTCGAAACACCAGTCGATATCGCGCTTGTTCAAGAAGAAGCCATCGGCGAACAACGTCCGCGAACGGGTCTGGCTCGCGAAATCCGTGACCGGGTAGAGCAGCAGCTGCAGGTCGGGAAGTGTCAGATCGTCGGCGCGGGCCCGCTGGGCGACGACGGTGGCCAGGTTCCCGCCGGCACTGTCCCCGCCGACGACGATCCGCGTCGCACCCATCCCCGGGGCGTGCTGCAACACCCACTGGTAGGCGGCGTAGGCGTCGTCGGGGGCGGCCGGGGCCTTGTGCTCGGGAGCCAGCCGGTAGTCCACCGACAGCACCTGGATGCCACCGTCACGGCAGATCAGCCGGCACAGGCTGTCGTGGGTGTCCAGGTCGCCGAGCACGAAGCCACCGCCGTGGAAGAACAACAGCAGCGCGGGCACCGGAGTCGGGCCAGATCCGTCCGGGACGTAGTGCCGCGCGGGTATCGGTCCAGCCGGCCCGGGTATCGACATCTCGGTGACGTCGGCGCGGATCGGTGGGCTCAGCAGGGCCGCCTGTGCCCGCAGCTGGGCGCGTGACGACGCCACCCCTCCGTCGGGCCGGAAGTCACCGACCAGCCCGCCGAGCCCGGCCGCACGCTGCGCCAACAGCAGCATCTGCAGCGTGGAGTCCAGCGTGTTGCCGTCGATTTCGACGGGACGCCCGCCCAGCAGAAGACGCTTGCTCCGTTCGGGGATACGGGGCAGCGCAGCGAAGGTGAACTTGATCGCCCGGCGGAGCAGGATCTGCTCGGCATTGCCCCGGCCTGGCAGACTTTCCCTCATGGCAGCTCCCTCTGTGAATCCGCGCGTCACTCTCAACGACGGCAATTCGATACCTCAGGTCGGCTTGGGTGTCTGGCAAACCCCTCCAGACGACACCGAACGAGCCGTGACGGCCGCCCTTCAGGCCGGCTACCGCCACATCGATACTGCAGCTGCCTACCAGAACGAGGTTGAGACGGGTCTGGCGCTGGCAGGTGCGGGAGTGCCGCGCGAGGACATTTTCCTCGTCACGAAACTGTGGAACGGCGACCATGGGTACGACGCCACGCTCGCCGCATTCGACGCCAGTCTGAGCCGGCTCGCTGTGGATTACCTGGACCTTTACCTGATCCATTGGCCGGTGCCCGCCAAGAACGCCTACGTCGACACCTTCAAGGCGTTTGCGCACCTGCGGGATCAGGGCCGCATCCGGTCGATCGGGGTCAGCAACTTCGAACCGGAGCACCTGAAGATTCTGATCGACGCCACCGGCATCGTGCCCGCGGTCAACCAGATCGAACTGCATCCGCTGTTGCCGCAGCACGCACTGCGCGAGGTTCATGCCCAGTACGGGATCGCCACCGAGGCGTGGAGCCCGCTGGGGCAGGGCTCGCTGCTGACTGATCCGAAGATCACCGGTATCGCCGCACCACATGGGAAAACACCGGCGCAGGTTCTGATCAGGTGGCATATCCAGCTGGGTAATATCGTCATCCCCAAGTCGGTGAACCCCGAACGGATTGCGAGCAATTTCGACGTGTTTGGTTTCGAGCTGAGCGAGCAGGACATGGCATCCATCGCGTCACTCGAGAACGGAACGCGGTTGGGACCCGATCCTCGAACCTTCAACTTCACAGGGTAGGTGACATGACCCCATCCGACGGGGCAGCGATTCCCACTGTCGCGCTCAATGACGCCCACGCGATTCCGGTTATCGGTCTCGGTGTCGGAGCGCTCTCGGATTCCGAAGCCGAACAGGCGGTTTCGGCCGCGCTGCAAGCGGGCTACCGGTTGATCGACACCGCCGCCGCCTACGGGAACGAGGCCGGCGTGGGTCGTGCGATCGCCGCATCAGGCATCCCGCGCGAAGACATCTACGTCACCACCAAGCTGGCCACGCCCGATCAGGGCTACCAGTCCTCGCAGAACGCTGCCCGCGCCAGCATCGAACGGCTCGGCCTCGATTACGTCGACCTCTACCTCATCCACTGGCCCGGCGGCGACACCAGCAAGTACGTCGACAGCTGGGGCGCCCTGATAAAGATCAAGGAGGACGGCCTCTCCCGCTCCGTGGGAGTTGCAAACTTCAGTCCGGAGGACCTGTCCACCATCATCGGCCTGACCTTCTACACGCCGGCGGTGAACCAGATCGAGTTACACCCGCTGCTCAATCAGAGCGCCTGGCGCGCCGCCAACGCCGCGAGCGACGTCGCCACCGAGGCCTACAGCCCCCTCGGGGTCGGCAACCTTCTGGACAACCCCGCCGTCACCGCCATCGCCCAGGCCCACGACAAGACCGCGGCCCAGGTGCTGATCCGCTGGAGCATCCAACTGGGCAACATCGTGATCTCCCGGTCGACCAAGCCGGAACGGATTGCCTCCAACCGTGACGTGTTCGACTTCGCCCTCACCGACGGCGAGATGACAACCCTCAACGGCCTCGACGACGGCACGCGGTTCCGGCCGGACCCCGCCACCTACACGGGCTAGCAATACCCGCGAGCAGTACCGGCGAGCAGACGTGAAAGTCCCTGAAACCTCGGCGTTTCGGGGACTTTCACGCCTGCTCGCCATCATTCGGCACCCAACGCGCCAAGGTGTAGGCGGAGCGCTCGCGTGACACGGTTCCGGTCGCCGGTCGCCAGCAGATCGAGCAGTGCACCTCGGAGCACGGCCAGCGCCAGAGTGCGCTGTGCGATCCCCTCGGCGCTGCGCTTCTCTTGTGGCGGCTGGCATTTCGCCAGCACATCAAGCCAATCCTGGACCGTGGTATTGGCAAAGCCCGCCCATGGCCCGTCGGGTTCGACGAGAGAGCGAGCGTAGGCCTCTGCCCACAGTTTCAGCAACGGTTGATGATCGTCGGCAGCGAGCCATTCCCAGATCTGCTCAACGGCTGCGCCCAGCCCGATGCGATCGGTGTCGGCGGCCTGTCGTAGCCGGTCCAGCACTGCCATTTCGTCGCTGCGTGCCCGCGCCAGCAGGGCGCGTACCAAGCCGTCCTTGCTGCCGAACAGGAACAGGAGTACCCGCGGGCTGGAGCCGATCGCTGTCGCCAATGGTCGCAGCGACATCTCTGCCAGCCCATGGGTCAGCGTGTACCGATAGGCGCTCTCCAGAAGTTCGACCTGGCGGGCGGACGGGGTTGTCGGACCGGTGGTCACGTTGGTAGCCTAGCCCCACTGAAACGAGTGTGTCAGTGATTTGTTTCGGTACCGGATCGGAGGTGCGTCGATGTCGTTGGGTGTCGAGCAGGCACGGATCGTGGTGCGTCGCGTGGAGCGTCCGGGCGATCTCGGCTGGGTGGTGATGGCGCACGGCGAGATCTACCATCAGCAATTCGGCTGGGATACCGAGTTCGAGGCTCTGGTCGCCAGAATTGTGGCCGACTATGCCGCAGAACACGATCCGGTACGGGAAGCCGGCTGGATCGCCGAAGTCGACGGCGAACGCGCGGGGTGCATCTTCTGCGTGGCCGGAGACGAGCCCGGAGTCGCGAAGTTACGGATCCTCTTGGTGACACCTCAGGCTCGGGGCCTGGGGTTGGGTGGGCAACTGGTCGAGGAGTGCTTGCGGTTCGCCCGTCACGCCGACTACCGGCAGGTCACACTGTGGACCAATGACGTGCTGACCTCAGCTCGAAAGATCTACCAGGGGTTCGGGTTTCGGCTCGTCGACGAAGAATCTCACCACAGTTTCGGCCAAAACCTCAACGGCCAACACTGGCTCCTTGAACTGTAGACGTCGGCCTCGCCGAGCAGACGTGAAATGCCGCGAAAACCCGCGTGTCAGGGGATTTCAAGTCTGCTCGCGGGTAAGCCGTCACCCCGTCGGACAGGTCGACGGGTAGCGCGTACCCCCGCAGTACCGCGACGAACGCCACGGCGTACTGGCACCAGAACGAGTGGTTGGGCGGCATCCAATAGGCCGGTTCCTGGTCGCTTTTGTCCTGGTTGGCCCGCCCCTGCACAGCCAGCAGGTTGGCCGGGTCGTTGGCGAACCGCAACCGCATGTCATCGGTCCAGTCGCGGGCGCCCAGATCCCAGGCCAACGCCAACGGCACGATGTGTTATCCGTAGCGGTCGACGCCGAGATCGTGGCGATCGTCAAGGCCCAGCAGGACTTTGCGCGGGAGTTCCTGGCCACCGCCCGTGAACCCGACCGCACGCCGAAGTATCTGTTTCTGCGGACCACCAAGAACCGGCTCGGCACCATACCCCTATCCGGCCGGCACCCTGCATCTACACCTGGGTGAACTCACCGAGGCCCCTGGCGATCACGGACTCCACTGGTCGGCCGGTGGCGATCAGCCAGACCCACCGATTCCGCCACACCGCCGCGACCAACCTGTTGAATGCCGGTGTTCCCTTGCACGTCGTCATGCGGTACTTCGGGCGACCTCTACGAGCTGCTCCACATCGACAAACGTGCCGACCGAATCCTGCCCGACGGGTGGTGCACTTTTCCGCCGAAACAACTGTGTCACAAGGGAAACGCTTGCTTTAGCTGCTCGGTCTTCGTCACCGATGCCAGCCACGCCACCGAACTGCGGCGACAACTCGGCGCGACCGAACGACTCGTTGACACCCGCCAGACCGCGTTCACCGCCAAGTACGGCACCCCGATGGGCGAGGACAACATCTGGCTCAAAGGCCGCCGCGACGAAATCGCATCGCTGAACCGAATACTGCTGTCCATCAACGACATCACCGACCGTGCCGTCCGCGGCGCCGGTGTCAACCATCAGACTGCGTAGAAAGGATCCGACGCGATCATGCCTCAGCACCTGGCTGACGCTGCTCGTCGCAGACACGAACAAAGCTTGCAGCGAGCGACCAATGCGCTCGCCACCCTGTCGGCCGCGGGCGCGCCGATCACCTTCGCCAGCATCGCCCGCAAGGCGGGCATCTCGACCGATTTCCTCTACCGCCAGCCCGTGCTGCGCAGCAAGATTCAGCAGATGCACAGCCAGCCCCATTCGCCAAACACTGCACCCGCACCAGCCGACGACACTGCCGCCAGCCAATCCGCGCCGGTGCGGGCGTTGTCTGCACAGTTGAAGGAGCTACGGCGCAACTACCACGCCGAGACGCGTCGCTGCGCCAGGCACTCGCCGTCGCACACGGCGAAAATCTTGTGCTACGACGAAAACTCGCCACCTACGAGGCCGATGAACCCAAGTACAAGCGACTCCGTAGCGTGCATTGGCAGCGCTGGGGCTACTCGACGATACGTCGTCTTTGGGCCTGCGGTGCCCGCAGGCCCACTTCAATCGGTTGTGGAACACCGTATTTCGTCCCATCGACTCTTCCTCAATCAACCGCAAGCAGATGAAGTGGACACCTGAGCATGAAGGCCTACACAATTGTCGCGGCCAATGCGGCAAGACGTGCGCACGTAGACGTAGCCCTCAAGCTCCAACGATTGCGCCAGACCCTCAAGGACTGTCAACGTCAATACGTGCAGACCGAATGTGGCCACCATCGCCCGCATGGCAGGTGTTTCACGAACATTTCTCTACGAAAACCCAGATGCTAGAAGGGCGATCGAAGGCGCGCGTGCCGAGGACCGCACCACAGTCAAACACCACACCACGGAGCTGTCGGTACAACAACGTGCCGCTGACTCGATGTGGCGGGAAAAGGCACTCAACGCCGCTCAGAAAGCGCGTGGTGGGCGTCAATTGCCCGATACCCCTAAACTCAGGCCCGGTTGATGTGTAGGCCCCGGTGGATACCGCCAACGCAAGGTTGATCTGATCTGCGCTGAGTGTAAAGCAGTTCGTTAGGTAATTATGCGAGTCGAATGAAGTGGTCTTCGAGGATGATTGGGCGGCCGGCCCGTTGCGCAGTCTTTCGGGAGGCCGTGTTGAGGCGGTCGATAGTCCCGATCAAGAGCGTCTCGGGTCTTCTGTGTGCACTGGCCGCCCATGTTGCCTGAGCAGCGGCCGCGTAGCCATGGCCTCGCGACGCACCCTCAACGATCTCTTCGTTGATCACGTCGCCTTCGACCCATTCGACACAGCCCGGCGCAACCGCGAGTAGCCCAACTACTCGGTCTGCGGCAACAATCGCCATCAGATGGCCCTCCCGGTGCCACGCGCGGATGTCCTCGGACTGTGCCGGGCTGATGTCACGGTGTAGCAGGGGCTGGTTGATCTTCATATCGTCGAATCGGCGATGGACCATCGCGATCGCGTCGTCAGCGTTGTCGAACGGTTGCAGGGAGACGGTTGCAGCCGGCCGGCTCATCGCACAGTACTCTGCGGCATGGATTGTGACGTCGAGGCGAACGTGAGGCCCCGCGAGCCGGCCTGGCCTGGTGCGTAGGCGTAGGTGGTGCGGGTTGAAGGCTGCCCATTCCGCAGCTACGCAATCACGGAGTTGGCCGAGGTCGTCGAATGTGTGCGCGATGATCTCGACGAAGGGGCGGGTGACGTCGCGACGGAAGAACCGTATCCCCCCGAGCGCGTTGCCGTGCCGGCAGTGCACACGACGGTGCGAATAGTCGGTCGGGTGTATGCCGGGCAAGGTGACATGCTGTGCGAACTCGTTGCCGAAGGCTGGGTTGTCGACCCGTTCTTCCTGCTCGTCTAGCCACGCACCGAGCAGCTCGCGGCCACACGCGGCACCGTAGAGCACCTCAGCAACCGTGAGTTGGTCATTCAGTGAGGACCAAAGTGCGGTGCTCATCAAATGGTAATCCCTTTCGTCTCGCACATCGGCGTGGGTGTGGCTGTGCTGCAACGCCTGTCGCGCTAGCTCAGACTGGTCGCCGTGCGCGGCGACTTATCGCGCAGCCCGGCTGGACAGTTCAGATTCTGGAGGCAGTGCGCGCAGGCCGCAAGGGTGTCAGCGGGGCACGGGGCCGAAGGCCCGGCTAGCCCGCGGAGCCGAACGTGGTCGTCGGCGTGTGGACCTGTATTGCTCGCGAATTTCTCGGTCTCATCGCATTCGTGTTCTCCTCGGGCGTGTGACGGGACTGGACTCTGCCCGCGCAAAAGCCGGTTACGCACGTCTCGCACCGTCGCCGGGGAGATGCCGGCGACCCTGGCAACAGTTCGCAATGAACTCTCAGGATGGGCAATCAGATACTCTGCGGCCGTGCGTCTTCCACTGGCGGCATTGAGCGGCCGAACCCGGCCGTCCCGACCCAGCCGGACGTTCAACTGCCCAACTCCGACAGTTGAACGCCGGATCGCTGCGATCGTGGTCGCCGACAACCCTGTTGACTGGGCGACAGCCCGGTCAGACCATTGCGGGTAGGACTGCATGATCCTCGTTGCCGCGGCCCTGCGATCTGGAAGTGCCAGCGCCAGGCCATGTCCGACATTCAAGGCGACAGCAAGAACGAAGGCCTCCTCTGGTGAACCATCGAAATAGTAGGCCTGCAACGAATCCCGCCCATTCATCAGAGCTGCGTACACACGATGTACCCCATCAACCACGTGTCGCGTGTCCCTGTGGACGATGATGGGTGGCAGCACATCGCCCGCCTCCGCGAGCAACAGAGTATGGCTTGGATCCTCGCCGCGCAGTCGCGGCGAGTCCCCGACCTTCAGCGACGCGATCGCTACCTGTTCGGGTCGGCTGTCATCGGCGATCGTCCTTTCGAGAATCACGCGGGCATGGCCGTGCAACGCAGAGCCGGGACGGCACTGCTGGACTGCGGATGGACGAGGAGGCATTGACTGCACCCCGGCGCCCGATCCCGTTCCCTCGCTCAATACAACTCCCCCTGGTCGTGTTGTCGAGAAGTGCTGCAGTCTGCTTCAGCTCAACATCAGCGGGATTCGCCGCGCGCGAATGACTACAGCAAAATTTGCGCTTCAAGGTGTGCTGAATAGACGGGAATTGGGCACGACAAAGGGAACATGTGGTGCCATCGAAATAAGGCACCGAACGGTCGAGGACCCTTTTGAGAGGCTTGTGCAATCAACTAACGACACAAGGCATCGTTTTGGGTCCTTGGCCGAGAACATCTAGCAGAGACCCAGGCAATTACAGCAGCGGTCGATTTAGCTGCGAGCTCAAAAGCGACATACCGCTCACGTCACAAGACGCGAGATCTGAACCTGGGACCAGCGACGATCACGAGCTAGACATCGACAAGGGTTCAACGCATCTGACAGACGTAGCCGAGTGAACTCAAAACCGAATATCGCGCATAAGTCCTGCCGCGACCTGGCCAGAAGCTAGGACGCGATTCGCGATGAGCGAGAGAAAACTACCGACCACCGACTGGCAGATGAACGGAACGCGCCAAATTAACCCCCATGACACACGCTCCTTTCCTGCCGTCTACGTGGCCGAAGCCATCAAATTTGCTCCAATATGCGGAAGTATGGATGCAATCGTGTGCACTTCCAATCCACATATGAGCGGTGCTTATTCTTCTGATGCAAACGCAGGGTGTCAAGTGTGGCGGCCGAGCGTGATCAGTTCCTCAAAGCGCGCACGGGACGCCGGTGCGGAGCATGAGCATCAGCGTTGCCGTCATTGGTGCGGCCCTTCGTCCTTCGTACGGTCGGGTTCGCTGTCATCCCCCGCCCGCACAACCGATACTCGCTAGCTAAGCTAACTAGCCAGCGGATGGCCGGGCGAAGCCCTCGTCGGTCAAGCCAGCTACCACGTCCCGCACCCATTCCACATCGTGCCGGTCATCGCCTGGCAGATCCGACATCAACATCACCCCAACATGACACAGTCGTCAGCCCATCGGACAGGTCGATGCAGCTTCCCTCAGGACTGGGACGGAGGGCTCGTCAACAGGAAGCGCGTAGCCACGCAGAACCGCGATGAACTGCATCGCGTATTGGCAGTGGAACGCCGCGTTAGGCGGCAGCCAGTCCGCGGGCTCCTGATCGCCCTTGTCCTGATTCGCTTGCCCCTCTACTGCAAGGAGATTCGCGGGATCATTCGCAAACCGAATGCGAAGCGATTCGGGCCAACCCCGCGCCCCTTGGTCCCATGCGTAGGCCAAGGGCACGATATGCTCGATCTGTATAGCTGCGCCAGTCTTGTTGCCGCGCAAGAAGTTTATCGTTTTACCTGTGTAAGGATCATGCAGCACACCCGTTGCCACAGCACGTGGACAACGCTTGATCGACACGAATGTCTTGTCGATGAGATCGCGGTCGAGAATGTCATTGCGGGTGTCGCACCCGTTATGACCACTCGGAGCGTCGTTGTCATCAGTCCACGCCTCCCCAAAGGCCGCACGGCGGTAATCGCCGCTCCGGGAGCGCTCCGGCACGACTGCCACCCCGGCGAGAACGTCAACCCCGGCAGCCACCGTCGGCACATTCGGGTCAGCGGCAACCATCGCCGATCGATCAGTCGACGACATCACAGTCTGAATGGCTACCGCCAACGCCACCAGAACGGCCGCCCCCAGCCACATCACCCTCCGCCGGCCCATCAGACCACCGCCCGCACCGGCATAACATCAGCCACTGTCAGCGGCATATAATCTACCCTCTGACCATTACAAACGCCTGCTCCATTTGTCAAAATTACAGATCCGATGTCGTCGATCTGGACCGAGGCCCCGACCTGGTTGCCACGGACGAAGGCCACGACGGCGTTGGTGTAGGGATCGTGGAGGGTGCCGGTCGCGACGGCGGTAGGACACCGCTTGATCGCGACGTACGTTTTGTCGGTGAGATCGCGGTTGAGGATGTCGTTGCGGGTGTCGCAGCCGTTGTACCCACCGGGTGCACTGTTGTCGTCGTCCCAGGCCTCGCCGAACGCCGCGCGGCGATAGTCGTTGCCGTGCAGCCGAACCGGAATCTCAGGGATTCCACCCAGCACATCGGTTCCGGCCGCGAGGGTCGGTATGTCGGCTTCTGCGACGAACCGGCTGGACCTCTGCGCAGACTGCGTCACCTGGACGGCGACGACGACCGTCAATGCCACCGCGATCGCCAACCACGCCAGCCGGTTCACGATTTGTCCAGGTACTCGACACGGTCGGTCTCGATGAACTGGGCCGCCAGCAGGCCCATCCCGGCATTGTTCGGGTCTTGCTCATAGAACGATTCGCAGTATTCCCGCGCATCGGTGATCACCTCCAGATGCTCGCGCAGCGACAGGAACCGCAAATTGATGGTCCGCCCGGACTGGTTGAGCCCCAACACATCTCCCTCGCGACGCTCGTCGAGGTCGAGATCGGCGAGAGCAAAGCCGTCGAGGGTGCCGGCGACGGCCTTGATCCGCTCCCCCGCTTTGGAAGATTCCGGCAGCCGGGTGGCTAGCAGGCACAGGCTCGGATGCTGCCCGCGACCGATCCGGCCGCGCAGCTGATGCAGCTGACTGATGCCGAACCGGTCGGCGTCCATCACTACCATCACCGTGGCGTTGGGCACGTCTACACCAACCTCGATCACGGTGGTGCACACCAGGACGTCGAGTTCACCGGCCCGGAAAGCCGACATCACCCCATCCTTCTCATCGCCGGGCAGCCGACCGTGCATGAGACCCAGCCGCAGCCCCGACAGTGGCCCGCGCTGCAGCCCGTCGAACAGGTCGACGACGGTGACCGGGGGCGGGCCGGCCTGCTTGCCGTCTTTTGACTCCTTGGGATCCTTGTCGGATTCGTCGATGCGTGACGCCACCACATAGGCCTGGCGGCCGGCGGCAACCTCCTCGCGGATCCGCGCCCACGCGCGATCCAGCCACGCCGGCTTCTGTGACACGAAAATGGCGTTGCTGGTGATGGGTTGACGACCGCGGGGCAGTTCACGCAGTGTCGACGTCTCCAGATCGCCGTACACGGTGAGCGCGACGGTGCGCGGAATCGGCGTGGCCGTCATCACCAGCAGGTGTGGGGTGAAACCCTCACGAGCCTTGGCACGCAATGTGTCCCGCTGCTCCACGCCGAACCGGTGCTGCTCGTCGACCACCACCATGCCGAGGTTTTCGAATTCCACCGCGTCCTGCAGCAAGGCATGGGTGCCGATCACGATGCCGGCCGCACCGGAGGCGACCTCCTCGCGCACCTGTCGCTTCTGCGCCGCCGACATCGATCCGGTCAGCAGCGCCACCCGGGTACCGTGCTCGGCGCCACCGAGCTCGCCTGCCATCGCCAGCGGCCCCAGCGCCTCACGCACGGACCGGGCATGTTGGGCAGCAAGCACTTCCGTGGGCGCCAGCAGTGCACACTGGTAGCCGGCGTCGACCATCTGCAGCATCGCCAACAGCGACACGATGGTTTTGCCGGAGCCGACCTCGCCCTGCAGCATCCGGTTCATCGGGCGGGTCGAGGCCAGTTCGGCCGACACCACGTCGAGCACCTCACGCTGGCCCGCTGTCAGCTCGAACGGCAGCGTCCGCAACAACTCGGCGGCCAGCCCGTCGTCGGTCCACGGCGCCTGCGGACCTGACTCACTCAATTCGCCGTGGCGCCGGGCCACCAGGCCCCATTGCAGCCCGATCGCCTCGTCATAGGTCAACCGTTCGGCGGCCCGGTCGCGCTGCGTCGCATTCTCGGCCAGGTGAATGGCCCGCAACGCTTCGTCTTCGGACATCAGATTCCGTTGTTGGACAAATGATTCCGGTAGGGGGTCGGGTACGGGGTCGAGGACGTCGAGCACCTGACGCACGCAGGAGTAGATATCCCAGCTCTGCACCTTGGCGCACGCCGGATAAATCGGGAAGAACTCCCGCTCGAAGGCGGCCAGCATGTCATCGCCGCTGGCGCCGGAGGCCGTCGCGATGGTTTTCAGCGACTTGGTACCGAACTGTTTACCCGACGGCGAGTCGAGCACCAGGAACGCCGGATGGTCCAGCTGCAGGGTATTACGGAAGTACTTGACCTCACCGGAGAGCATGAGCCTGGTGTCGACCGGAAGCTTGTCCACCATCCACCCCGCATTGAAAAACGTTGCGGTGACGGCGGGCCGGTGCTTGCCGAGCGTGACACGCAGCCACTTGCGGGTCTTCTGCCGCCCGGTCTTCTTGTCGAAGACGGGCTTCATGGTCCCTTCTTTGGTCTCGGTGACGACCTCGATGAAGGTGACGTGTTCGCCCTCTTCCAGGTCGAGGGCTTCACCCTCACCGCGGACCGTCATACCGTCGCTGTACTTGCGGGGATAGTGCCGCAGCAGATCGTTGACGGTGCGGATACCGAAGTGCTCCTCGAGCGGTTTGGCCGACTTGGCCCCGATTACCAGGTCCAGCCGGTCGGAGAGGCCGGCCACTACTCGACTCCGATCAGCAGGGCGTCGTCGCGGTGCCCGGTGTGGTAGGTCACCAACTCGGCCCCGAGATGCTTGCTGTGCACGTGCTCCTGCAGTGCTCGGCCCACCTCGCAGGTGACTCCGTCGCCGGTCAGCACCGTGATGAGCTCACCGCCGGCCATCAGCAGCAGATCGATGAGCCCGGCGGCCGCGGCCGTGATATCTGGACCGACGATCAGCACTTCGTCGCCGGCGATGCCGAGTCCGTCTCCGGGCTTGCAGGTACCGGCCCAGGTCAGGGCTTCCTCAGTGGCTACCCGCACGGCGCCGTGCCGCGCCCCCGCAGCCGCGCGGGCCATGGCGTAACCGTCGTCGACGGCCTGACGGGCGCCGTCGTGGACGGCCAACGCGGCCAGCCCTTGCACCATGGAGGCGGTCGGCACCGGCACCACGTCGATGCCCCATCCAATGGCAGCTGTACAGCCCGCAACAAGCTCTTCGGCAGCGACGTAGCCGTTGGGCAGCACCATCACCTGCGCGGCCCCGGTGTCGACGAGAGCCCGCAGCAGCTGCTTGGCACTGATCGGCTCAGCGTCCCGGGAGCGCAATATCGCCGCCCCCTCACCGGCGAACAGCTCGGCACCGCCGTCGCCGTCGACCACCGCCAGCACCGCCCGCTCCCGCGACCAGCCAGCGGCGGGGATCGCCCCGGCACCGCCCAGCAGTGCCGTGATCTGGATACGGCTGAGCGTCCCCACTGCCAAACCCGCCTCGACGGCTGCTCCGGCGTCATCGACGTGGACGTGGAGCGAGTACTCGGCACCGCCGAAGGTGGCGATAGTCACCGACTCGCCCAGTTGCTCCAGCCCGGCGCGCAGCCCTTCGACGGCGCCAGGGCCGCATCCGCTGAGCCGATACATCACCTCGAACTGTGGCGGGGCCGCGGTGGCGGGGCGAGTCGGTTGAGCCGATGGTTGGTACGCCGGCCGGTGCGGCGCACATCCCGCGATCGTGGACGTCATCGCGTCCAGCAGTACCAGCAGGCCGCGGCCGCCGGAATCGACCACACCGGCCTCGGCGAGCACGTCGAGTTGATGCGGCGTCCGGTCCAGCGCCGCGCCGGCGGCTTCTGCTGCGGCCAGACTGACCGCGGCGATGTCGGCTCCGTCGGCGGCGCAGTGCTCGGCGGCGCCTGCAGCCGCCTGCAGCACCGAGACGATGGTGCCCGAAACCGGCTCGTCCATGGATGCGACCACGAGTGCGACGGCGTGTCGCAGAGCCGCGCCAAACAGCACACCGTCGATGTCGGCCAGATCACCTTCGCGCTGGAGCGCGGCGGACGCAATCACCTCGGCAACGGCCGACAAGATCTGCGAGAGGATCACCCCGGAGTTTCCGCGGGCTCCTTGCAGCGCGCCCGCAGCCAGCGCGGCTGCCACCTGCGCAACGTCACCGGCCCGATCCCCGTTTACCTGCGCCCACGCCGAACGCATCGTGAACAGCATGTTTGTGCCGGTATCGGCGTCGGGCACCGGGAACACATTGAGCCGGTTGATCTCGTCTGTGTGCGCAATCAGCTCTTCGACGGCAGTGTGGGCCCACGCGCGCAGAGCGGAGGCGTCAAGCCGGCGAGCAGCCATCGAACCCCCTCCAATCCCGAGCCGTTCCCAGCCGAGAACAGGCACCGTGCGGCGTGGCCGCTGTGCGCGTCAGCCTAGCCAGTGCCAGCGACAATGCTGATCAGAGCACCGGGCCCTGTGCATAACCTGACACGCGGTTGATCGACGATTTTGGCGATACCCTGGCCGGCCGGTATTCTGATCGGGTTGTCGGGTCGAGCCGCGTTGATTTGCGGTGACCAGGCCCAGACCCCCAAGTACTGATTTCGAGGAGTGTTGATATGGCTGCCGTGTGCGATATCTGCGGGAAGGCGCCGGGATTCGGCAAGTCGGTGTCGCATTCGCATCGGCGGACCAATCGGCGCTGGGATCCGAACATCCAGTCGGTGCGTGCCGTGGCACGCCCGGGTGGCAACAAGCAGCGTGTGAACGCCTGCACGTCCTGCATCAAGGCCGGCAAGGTCTCGCGCGGCTGAGCGCTTGCGCGAAGACGAAAACCGGCGCGGCTGAGCGCTTGCGCGAAGACGAAAACCGGCACGGCTGAGCTGGTTAGTCAGCAGCGCTGCGGCCGTTTGATTGTGGGGCCCGGCAGAGTGCCTCCTGCCGGCATGAATTCTCTTCACTGTTCGTCCGATTCCTGTACGGATGCGCCTGTACGTTAGCGGTGGCTTCGGCCCTGATGGCGTGCGGGGGCAGCAAGTCCGGCGATCAGCCGACCACTGGGTTCACCACGCCGAGCGACTGGAACGACACTGTCGTGGTTCCGTCGCCGCCAGTCATCCTGCACCTCCGGCGATTCCTGGGTCGCCCGGAATGCCATGAGCGGGAATCCCCTCAGGGCAGCCGCCAGTCGATCGGCTCGGCACCCTTCTGCTGCAGGAGTTCGTTCGCGCGGCTGAACGGCCGGGATCCGAAGAATCCGCGCGACGCCGACAACGGTGATGGGTGCGGGGACTCGATAGTCGCGCAATCACCTTCGGCCAGCATCGGTTTCAGGGTCGACGCATCGCGCCCCCACAACACCGCCACCATCGGCTGCTGCCGAGCCACCAATGCCCGGATCGCGCATTCCGTGACCGCTTCCCATCCCTTGCCCCGATGCGATGCCGGAGTGCCCGGCCGCACGGTGAGCACACGGTTGAGCAGCAGCACGCCCTGCTGCGCCCACGGCGTCAGATCACCGGTACTGGGCTGGGGGTAACCGAGGTCCTCGGTGTACTCGGTAAAGATGTTGGCCAGGCTGCGCGGCAGCGGCCGCACGTCGGGGGCAACCGAGAAACTCAGGCCCACCGCATGCCCGGGCGTCGGGTAAGGATCCTGTCCCACAATCAGCACCCGCACCTGGTCGAATGGAAAACTGAAGGCGCGCAGGACATTCTGCCCGGCCGGCAGATAACGCCTGCCGAAGCTGAGCTCTTCGCGGAGGAACTCCCCCATCTGCGCCACCTGCGGGCTTACCGGCTCAAGAGCCCGCGCCCAGCCGGCCTCGACAAGTTCACTCAGAGGCCGTGCCGTTGTTGAACTGCTCGCGTCCGCCGTCATCATTGGCTCCTCGCGTCCGCCGTCATCATTGGCTCCTCGCGTCCGCCGTCACGAAAAACCAACTTAGCCTGAGCCGTTAATCGAACGACTGCCATCCCGGGTTTCCCACCCACGCGTCGCCGTCGACCAGCACCCGCGCCGGACCGTCGATCACCCGGCCGATCACCCGCCACCCGTCCGGCACAGCTCCGGCGAAGGTCGCCACCAGCGCGTGGTCCTCGCCACCACCGAGCACCCAGTCCAACGGATTGGCACCGGTGACCGACGCGGCGGCAGCGACCGCGGCGCAGTCGGCGGTGAGCGCGTCGGCGCACAGGTCGATGACGACCCCCGAAGCCGTCGCGATGTGGCCGAGATCGGCGAGCAACCCGTCGGACACATCGGTCATCGAGGTGGCACCGGCGCGGGCTGCGGCCGCCCCTTGGCCGTACGGCGGCACAGGTACCAAGTGCCGCCGCCGTAACTCAGGATACTGGTCAATACCGTTGTGCCACAGTACATATCCCGCGGCAGATCGCCCCAGCTCACCGACCACCGCGACGGTGTCACCGGCGCGGGCGGTACTGCGCAGCACCGGGGGCCGGCCTTCGAGATCACCCAGGACCGTGACCGATACCACCCACAACGGGGCCCGCACCAGATCACCGCCGACGATGCCCGCACCGAGCCGATGCGCTTCGTCCCACATCCCGTCGGCGAGTTCGACAGCCGCCGCGCTGGCGGTGTCGGCGGGTGCGCCGAACGCGACGACAAACGCCGTGGCCCGAGCGCCCATGGCTTCGATGTCGGCGGCATTCTGCGCGATGGCCTTGCGCCCGATGTCATGTGGCGTCGACCAGTCCAGCCGAAAATGACGGTCCTGCACCAGCATGTCGACCGACACTGCGGTGCGGCCGTCGTCAGCGCGCACCACTGCGGCGTCATCGCCGGGTCCCAGCGCCACCGTCGCGGGCTGTTCCCGCCCCGCCACCAACCGGTCGATGACGGTGAACTCGCCGACCCCCGCGAGAGTATCCGGATTGTTCTCGCCGGCCATATCGCCTCCTGCTGGTCGCCGCTGTGCCCTGAAACACCGGGCGGCCCTGCGGTACGTTTGGTGCCTGCGGCGACTGAGTCTATGCATGGATACGGAGGAGACAGCGGGTGGTAGAGGCTTACATGCTGATCCAGACCGAGGTGGGTCGCGCCGAGGTCGTCGCCAAGCATCTTGCGACGCTCCCCGGCGTGCAGTCGGCGGAGTACGTCACCGGACCCTACGACGTGGTGCTGCGCATCGGCGCGGCCACGTTGGCCGCCCTGCAGCCCGACGTGGTCCCGAATGTGCAGCAGGTCGCCGGAATCACCCGGACGCTGACCTGCCCGATCGCCAACGGAGCGCAGCCATAGAGTTGGCGGCGTGACCGACCAGCAGACCGCCGACGGCCCGCCCCGTGCCCTGCTCATCGCAGCAGTTGTGGTGGCGGTGTCGGTGTTGATCACTGTGCTCGGGATCGCAGCGGCACATCAGCGTTCCCCGGAACACCCGCCGGTGGCGATCTCCTCGGTCCCGGCTCCGCAGGCCAACAGCCCCGAATGCGGTGCCCTGCTCGATGGCCTACCCGAACAGCTGGGCGACTTCCTGCGTGCGCCGACCGTCGACCCCACTCCCGTGGGCACGGCGGCGTGGCAGGGCGAGTCGGGCACCGAACCGGTCGTCTTGAGGTGCGGATTGGAACGGCCCGGCGACTTCATCGTCGGCGCTCCGGTGCAGATGGTCGATGACGTGCAGTGGTTCCAGGTCAGCGACGAGGGCGCGGCACCCGGCGCCGCCGCTGCGGGCACACCGGAGCAGGCCAGGAGCACGTGGTACGCAGTGGACCGACCGGTCTACGTGGCGCTGACCCTGCCCGCAGGTTCCGGTCCGACGCCCATTCAACTGATCTCGGCGCAGATCACCCGAACCATGCCGGCCCGGGCGCCGGATCCAGGGCCGCTGCGCTGAAGCCGACTTGCTCCTCACGTGCGCCGAACCCGAATTCGCTCCTCACGTGCGCTAGCGCAGGCCGGTTCCGCGGGCAAGCGCCGTCTCGACCATGGCCGCCAGCAGGGTCGGATAGTCCACCCCACTGGCCGCCCACATCCGCGGGAACATCGAGATGGTGGTGAATCCGGGCATGGTGTTGATCTCGTTGATCACCGGCCCGTCGTTGGTGAGGAAGAAATCCACACGCGCGAGTCCCTGGCCGTCGAGCGCCGTGAACGCGCGCACGGCGAGACGGCGGATCTCCTCGGCGATGTCGTCATCGAGCTTGGCCGGTACATCCAGTTCGGCGGCGTCGACGAGATATTTGGTGGCGAAGTCGTAGAAGCCGTCTTCACGACCGCGCACCCCGGCCACCCGGATCTCCCCCACGGTGCTGGCTTCCACAGAGCCATCAGGGAATTCGAGGACACCACATTCCAGTTCGCGCCCCGGGATCGCAGCCTCGACGATGACCTTCGGGTCATGGCGGCGAGCCAGCTCGATCGCCGCGGGTAGCTCGTCCCATGTGGTCACGCGGCTGACACCGATCGAGGATCCACCGCGGGATGGCTTGACGAACACTGGCAGACCCAGCCGCTCGCGCTGCTCCAGATCTACAGTGGCGTCTTTGGGCCGCAGTACGGCATGATCGCCGATGGGCAGCCCCTCGGCCGCAAGCAGTTTCTTGGTGAATTCCTTGTCCATCCCGGCGGCACTGGAGAACACCCCGGAGCCGACGTAGGGCACCCCGGCCAGCTCGAGCAGACCCTGGATGGTGCCGTCCTCGCCGTAGGGCCCGTGCAGCACGGGGAACACCACGTCGACGGCGGCCAGCACCCGCCCGGGACCGGAGCCCAGCGACAACAGCTGGCCGCTGCGGCACGGATCGGCGGGCAGTGCCAACGCGGTACCGGAGGTGTCGGTGACACCGGGCAGCTGGCCATCGGTGATGGCCAGGGTCTCCGGACTGCCGTCGGTGAGCATCCAGGAACCCTCGGGGGTGATGCCGACGGCCACCACCTCGAAGCGTTCCGGGTCGAGGTTGCGCAAAATGCTGCCCGCCGACACACAGGAAATGGCATGTTCGGAGCTACGTCCGCCGTAGACAACGGCAACGCGGACGCGGGATCCGGGCTGATTGCGGGCAGTCACAACCTAGAGAGGCTACCGCCCCGGCCGGACTTCACCCTTCAGTGCGTCCTGACCTGCGGTTCTACCTGAGCGCCTGGTTGACGTCGGCGATCAGATCGTCGGTGTCCTCGATGCCGGCCGATATCCGGGCGAATCCGGCCGGCACCGCGTCGCCCCAGCGGGCACGACGGTCCACCGAGGTGTGAATCCCGCCGAAACTGGTCGAGGCGATGAGCAGCCCACTGCGCTCGACCAGCGCATGCACCGCCGCGGCGTCGGCCAGTTCGATAGACACCAGACCACCGAACCGCTGCATTTGTGTGGCGGCCAGATCGTGCGACGGGTCCTCGGGCAGCCCCGGGTAACGCACCGACCGCACGGCCGGATGCTTGCGCAGCATCACCGCGAGCGCCTGCGCGTTCTGGCACTGCCGTTCGAAGCGCAACCCCGCGCTGCCCAAGCTGCGCAACACCAACCAGGCCTCGAAGGCTCCCAGAATCGGCCCGGCCAGCAGCCGGTCGCGTTCCACCGCGGCCATCAGTTCGGGCTGACTGCCCGCGACGTAACCAGCGATGAGATCGCTGTGGCCGGCCAGTGATTTGGTGGCGCTGGCCACCACCAGATCCGCGCCCAACGACAGCGGTTGCTGGCCCAGCGGGGTCGCGGTGGTGTTGTCGACGACAAGTGTGGCGCCGCGGCCCCGGCAGGTCAGCGCGAGCCTGTGCAGATCGACGACGTCCAGCGCGGGATTGACCGGCGTTTCAGCCAGCACCACGTCTGCGTTCGACGCGGCTTGGCAGATCTCGCCGACTGCCGCCTCGATGACATCAACCCCTTGTGGCGCAAGGTATTCTGCTGCATACCGCCGGACCTGGTAGTAGCCGTCGGCAGGCACGACGAGCGTCGAACCCGGTTTGGTCAGCACCCGCAACACCGACGTGATGGCCGCCATGCCGGATCCGAAGGTAAGCGCCGCCGATGCTCCCTCCAGTTCCGCCAGCGCCGCTTCCAGTTGCCGCCAGGACGGATTGGAGCTACGCCCGTAGCTGTCCTGCGGTTCGGTGTCGTCGGGCGAGAGGTGATAGGTCGACGCCGGAATGGGCATCGGCGCCACCGGAACGCCTGGGATTGATTCGGACCCAACGGCTTTGACGCTGCGAGTGGAATCGCCGTACGTACCTTCGATCATTTCTACTCCGGTTTGGTGCTGCGTCCCAGCAGGTGTGCAACGGCCTCGTCTACCGACAACCCCTTGTGACACACCCGGTGGACGGCTTCGGTCAGCGGCATCTCGACGTCGTAGCTGGAAGCCAGGGCCAACACCGACTCACACGACGACACCCCCTCGGCGACGTGTCCGCCTGCCGCGAGCAGTGCCGACTCCATGGTGCCGCCCCTGCCCAGTCGCTCGCCGAACGTCCGGTTACGCGAGCGCGGTGAAGTACACGTTGCGACCAGATCGCCGACGCCTGCCAGCCCGGACAGCGTGGCAGGCTTGGCGCCCAGGGCGATGCCCAGGCGCAGGATCTCGGCCAGCCCACGGGTGATGATCGCGGCGAGCGTGTTCTCCCCGAGCCCGACGCCGACCGCCATGCCACACGCGAGCGCGATGACGTTCTTACAGGCGCCGCCGATCTCGGCACCGACGACATCGGCGTTGGTGTACGGCCGGAAGTATCCGGTAGCCATCGCGCGCTGCAACGCGACCGCGCGGCCGGAATCGCTGCACGCGACCACCGTCGCGGCCGGCTGCATGGCAGCGATCTCGCTGGCCAGGTTCGGTCCGGTCACCACACTGATCCGGGATTGATCGACCGCGGTGACCGCCGCGATGACCTGGCTCATGCGCAGCAGCGAGCCCAGTTCGATACCCTTGGCCAGGCTCACGAGCGTGACGTCGGCACCGATCAGATGCTTCCAGCCTTCCAGGTTGTTGCGCAGTTGTTGTGCCGGCACTGCCAATAGCACCGTGCATGCCCCGGCCAGCGCCTCGGCCGGGTCACTGGTGGCACGGATGGTGGGCGGCAGCACGACATCGCCGAGGTGGTCGCTGTTGCGGTGCTCGGTGTTGATCTCGTCGGCGACCTCGGGGCGGCGTGCCCATATCGTCACCGAGTTACCCGCGTCCGCCAGCACCTTAGCGATCGCCGTGCCCCACGCACCCGCGCCCATCACCGCAGCCTCCACCACGGCATCACCCTAGCCGTTGTATGCGCGCGAGCCGCGGCAGCAGCCCGGCTGGCAGGATGGCTGCCATGAGCGGCATCCACCCCGCCGGCACTACGTCGGGCGCCGAGGTCGCACTGGTGATCGCGGTCAAACGCCTCACCGCGGCCAAGACCCGTCTGGCACCGATCTTTTCCGCCCCCACCCGGGAGGCGGTGGTGCTGGCGATGCTGGTCGACACCATCACCGCGGCCTCGGCAGTCGCGACGGTCACCGTCGTCACCCCCGACGAGGACGCGGCCGAGGCCGCGCTGGCCGTCGGCGCCACGGTGATCATCGATCCGACGCCAGCCGGGCACCACAACCCGCTCAACAACGCCATCACCGTGGCAGAGGCCGAGCTACGTAGGTCTACGACGAATATCGCTGTGCTGCAAGGGGATCTGCCCGCCTTACAACCCCAGGAGCTATCCGGGGCGCTGACCGCGGCACAAGCACACCCGCGCAGCTTCGTCGGTGACCGGCACGGCACCGGGACCTCGGCGCTGTTCGCGTTCGGAGTGCCGCTGCAACCGGAGTTCGGTGCCGATTCCGCTGCGCGCCACCGGCACTCCGGAGCGATCGAACTCACCGGCGCGTGGCCGGGGCTGCGTTGCGATATCGACACACCGGACGATCTGTCTACTGCCCGCCGGCTGGGAGTCGGACCGGCCACCACAAAATCACTCGCCCGACATCGCTCGCACGGGTAGCCGCAGAGCTGGCGCATAAGGAATGATCGGACAGGTGAGCGAAGCCACCGAAGCCGAGCCGATCCTGCGGACCGACGACACCGATCGCGACGACACCTCGAACGGGTCGGGATCGTCGGCCGGTGCCGACGCGACACCCGAGGCACCGCCGGCGGCCACCTCCCCGGCCGTCGACGACGCACTGCCTGAGGACCGCTATCTCAATCGCGAGCTGAGCTGGCTTGACTTCAACGCCCGCGTGCTGGCGCTGGCGGCCGACCAGTCGCTGCCGCTGTTGGAGCGCTTGAAGTTCCTGGCGATCTTCGCCTCGAACCTCGACGAGTTTTATATGGTCCGGGTCGCCGGCCTGAAACGGCGCGACGAGATGGGGTTGTCGGTGCGGTCGGCCGACGGACTGTCCCCCCGCGAGCAACTGCGCCGGATCAATGAGCGCTCGCAGCAGATCGCCAGCCGCCACGCCGCGGTGTTCCTCAATTCGGTGCGCCCGGGGTTGGCCGAGCAAGGCGTCGTCATCGTCACGTGGGCCGAACTCAGCCAGGCCGAACGCGAGAAACTCTCGACCTACTTCCTCGATCAGGTCTTCCCGGTCCTCACCCCGCTCGCTGTCGACCCCGCGCATCCCTTCCCGTTCGTCAGCGGGCTGAGCCTCAACCTGGCGATCACCGTCCGCCATCCCGACGACGGCGGCCAGCACTTCGCCCGAATCAAGGTGCCGGACAACGTCGATCGGTTCGTCCAACTTCCCCCGCCGGCCGACAATCCGCAGGTGTTGCGATTCCTGCCGATGGAAGCACTCATCGCCGCGTTCCTTCCGGTGTTGTTCCCGGGTCTGGAAGTGGTGGAACACCATGCCTTCCGGATCACGCGCAACGCGGACTTCGAGGTCGAGGAAGATCGCGACGAGGATCTGCTGCAAGCGCTGGAACGTGAGCTGGCCCGCAGGCGCTTCGGCAAGCCGGTGCGCCTGGAAGTCGCCGACGACATGACCGACAACATGCTCGAGCTGTTGTTGCGGGAGCTCGACGTCGATCCCGGCGACGTCATCCAGGTGCCGGGGCTCCTCGACCTGTCAGCGGTATGGCAGATCTACGGTGTCGACCGGCCCGATCTCAAGGACCGGCCGTTCGTGCCCGCGACCCCACCGGCGTTCGGTGAGCGCGAGACCCCCAAGAGCATCTTCTCCACGCTGCGCGACGGCGACGTCCTGGTCCACCATCCCTACGATTCGTTCTCGACCACGGTGCAACGCTTCATCGAACAGGCCGCCGCCGATCCGAATGTGCTGGCTATCAAGCAGACTCTGTATCGGACATCGGGCGACTCGCCGATCGTCAACGCGCTCATCGACGCCGCCGAAGCCGGCAAGCAGGTAGTCGCTCTGGTGGAGATCAAGGCACGGTTCGATGAGCAGGCCAACATCAAGTGGGCCCGGGCACTGGAGCAGGCGGGTGTGCACGTCGTCTACGGCTTGATCGGCTTGAAGACACACTGCAAGACCTGTCTTGTGGTCCGCCGCGAAGGCTCGGCTATCCGGCGCTACTGCCACATCGGGACCGGTAACTACAACCCGAAAACCGCACGCCTGTACGAGGATGTGGGCCTGCTGACGGCCGATCCCGATATCGGTGCGGACCTCACCGATCTGTTCAACTCGCTGACCGGTTATTCCCGCAAGGATTCCTACCGCAACCTGTTGGTGGCTCCCCGCGGCATCCGCAAGGGCATCATCGATCGGATCGACCAGGAGATCGCAGCTCACCGGAACGGCGCGACGACCGGTATTCGGGTGAAGGCCAACGCACTGGTCGACGAGCAGGTGATCGACGCACTGTACCGGGCATCCCAGGCAGGCGTCCCCGTGGAGATCGTGGTCCGCGGCATCTGCGCGCTACGCCCCGGCGGCCCCGGTTATTCCGACAACATCACGGTGCGTTCGATCCTCGGCCGCTTCCTGGAGCACTCACGAGTTATTCACTTCCGCGCCATCGACGAGTTCTGGATCGGCAGCGCCGACATGATGCATCGTAATCTCGACCGACGTGTCGAGGTCATGGCTCAGGTGAAGGACCCGCGGCTTACCGCGAAACTGAACGACATTTTCGAATCAGCCATGAATCCTGCCACCCGGTGTTGGGAACTACAGCACGACGGCCATTGGGCGGCACTGCCGCAGGAGGGCCAGACGGTACGCGACCACCAAGTGTCGCTGATGGAACGCCACCGGCATCCCTGAGCGGGTCCGGGTACGAGCCAGCGGCGGTACCGGAGAATGACCTGCAGGAGTTGAGGTGTCGAACAACAACACGGCCACCGGCGAGAAGGTTGTGCCCGCCGCCGGCGCGGTGCTGTGGCGTCGCAGCAGCGATGTCGCAAGCGATCCGGCCTCCGTCGAGATCGCCGTCATCCACCGGCCCCGGTACGACGACTGGTCGCTACCCAAGGGCAAGGTCGACCCCGGCGAAACCGAACCGGTGACCGCGGTGCGTGAAGTCTACGAGGAGACCGGCTACACCGCGCGGCTCGGCCGCAGGCTTGGATCGGTGTCCTACGCCATCCCCCCGGGCACGAAACGAGTCTGGTACTGGGCGGCCCAGGCTACCGGTGGAGACTTCGCTCCCAACGCCGAAGTGGACAAGCTGATCTGGCTTCCCGTCCATGCCGCAATGGAGCAGCTGCAGTATCCGTATGACCGAAAAGTGTTGCGGCGCTTTGGTAAATACCCACCGGAAACCAAGACAGTGCTCATCGTTCGGCACGCCACGGCCGGTCGTCGGTCTCGCTATAAGGGTGACGACCGGCGGCGGCCGTTGGACAAGCACGGCCGGGCCCAGGCCGAGTCACTGGTGGGCCAGCTGTTGTCATTCGGCGCCAGCACGCTCCACGCCGCCGACCGAGTGCGATGTCACCAGACAATCGAGCCGCTCGCGCAGGAACTCGGCGTGGACATCCACAACGAGCCCACGCTGACCGAGGAAGCCTACGCGCGTGATCAAAAGGCGACGCGGAACCGAGTCGTCGAGATCGCCGCACGAGCCGGCACCCCGGTTATCTGCACACAGGGCAAGGTAATTCCCGATCTGATCGCCTGGTGGTGCGAACGCGACAGCGTGCGCCCCGAGACGACGGGCAATCGCAAGGGCAGCACCTGGGTGCTGTCATTGGTCGATGGCCGACTGGTGGCTGCCGACCACATGGGCAGTCCGCTGCCCACGAAGAAGTAACGCTCTCACAAAAAGGCACGCCGTGAGCGCGTTAGCGACTCACGGCGTGCCTGACTGGAAATCTACCTGCGGCCCCTCCTGGCGGGAGCCTTGGTCGCGGCCTTCTTGGCGGGAGCCTTGGCGGCAGCCTTCTTGGCCGGAGCCTTGGCGGCAGCCTTCTTAGCGGGAGCCTTGGCGGCAGCCTTCTTGGCCGGAGCCTTGGTCGCAGCCTTCTTGGCCGGAGCCTTGGTCGCAGCCTTCTTGGCCGGAGCCTTGGTCGCAGCCTTCTTGGCCGGAGCCTTGGTCGCGGCAGCCTTGGCCGGGGCCTTCTTGGCGACCGCGGCCCGCTTGGCGGGAGCCTTCTTGGCTGCCGTGCGCTTGGCTGGTCCTGCGGTCACACCACGCTTGACCGCGGGGCCTTCCGCCGGAAGACGCTGCGCGCCAGAGACAACCGCCTTGAACTGCGCTCCGGGGCGGAACGCCGGCACCGAGGTGGGCTTGACCTTCACCGTTTCGCCGGTGCGCGGATTGCGCGCGACCCGGGCAGCGCGGCGGCGCTGCTCAAAAACGCCGAAGCCGGTGATCGTCACGCTCTCGCCCTTGTGCACCGCGCGCACAATGGTGTCGACAACGTTCTCCACCGCGGCGGTAGCCTGCCGACGATCGGTGCCCAGTTTGGTTGTGAGTACGTCGATGAGCTCCGCTTTGTTCATCCAAAACCTCCGAAACCAGTGGTCCACTTTGAACCGACTAGTGGACACGGTAAACCCTGTGACCGTTGATTTCCAAGAGCCACGCGCAATTTCGGGGGTAGCTAGCGAACATTCCGGCAATCCGCTTGCCGCCCTTGAACTCCTGTCCGGAGGGTACAGAACCGGTTTGATGGGCGGCGAATTCGCCTCCCGAGGCCCGCGATCAGGCCTGCAGAGTACGGGGCTTCCAGGCCGGTCTGCCCTGCTCATAGGCCTCGATCGAGGAGAGTTTCCGCAGCGTGAGGCCGATATCGTCAAGCCCCTCGAGCAGTCGCCAGGCGGTGTAATCGTCAATCCTGAACGGCACCACTACCGTTCCCGCAGTGACGTTGCGATCTTGAAGATTCACAGTAATTTCCAAGCCCGGATTCTGCTCGATGAGTTTCCAGAGCAGCTCCACATCGTCCTGGGCGACCTCGGCAGCCAGTAACCCGGCCTTACCCGCATTCCCCCGAAAAATATCGGCGAAGCGGGATGAGATGACCACCCGGAAGCCGTAGTCCATAAGCGCCCAGACGGCATGCTCGCGCGACGAGCCGGTGCCGAAATCGGGCCCGGCGACCAATACCGAGCCTTTATCGAATGGCGCTAGGTTCAAGATGAATGACGGATCGGTGCGCCAAGCGGCGAACAGCCCGTCCTCGAAACCCGTTCGTGTTACCCGCTTCAGGTAGACCGCCGGAATGATCTGGTCGGTGTCGACATTGGACCGCCGCAGCGGGACGCCGATGCCGGTGTGGGTGTGAAAGGCTTCCATCGTCTTCTCCTCTAGCGGGCGGTTGTGGCGGGGAGGTCGGCCGGCGAGGCCAACGTGCCACGGATGGCAGTGGCTGCGGCGACGGCAGGCGACACGAGGTGGGTCCGGCCGCCCTTGCCTTGGCGGCCCTCGAAATTACGGTTGGACGTCGAGGCGCACCTCTGCCCAGGCGAAAGCTGATCGGGATTCATGCCGAGACACATCGAGCAGCCGGCCTGGCGCCACTCCGCTCCGGCCGCCGTGAATACCCGGTCCAGACCTTCGGATTCGGCTTGGGCACGGACTCGCATCGAGCCTGGCACCACCAACATCCGCACCCCGTCGGCGACCTTGCGGTCCCGTAGGACGTCGGCCACCACCCGCAGGTCCTCGATTCGGCCGTTGGTGCATGAGCCGACGAACACGGTGTCCACGGCGATGTCCCGCATGGCCGTACCGGGGCGAAGGTCCATATAGGCCAATGCCTTTTCCGCAGCCTGACGCGCACCGTCGTCGCCGATCAGCTCAGGATCGGGCACCGACGCCGACAGCGGAACCCCCTGGCCGGGATTGGTGCCCCAGGTCACGAAGGGGCTCAACGTCGCGGCGTCCAGGTAGATCTCGGTGTCGAACTCGGCACCCTCGTCAGTGCGCAATTGGCTCCAGGCGACTACCGCGGCGTCCCAGTCGGCGCCCTGCGGGGCGTGTGGCCGACCCTTGAGGAACTCGAACGTCGTCTCGTCGGGGGCGACCATTCCGGCCCGCGCCCCGGCCTCGATGCTCATGTTGCAGATCGTCATCCGGCCTTCCATCGACAGCGATTCGATGGCGCTGCCCCGGTATTCGATGACATGCCCCTGCCCGCCACCGGTGCCGATCTTGGCGATCACCGCCAGGATGATGTCCTTGGCGCTCACACCGGCCGGCAGCACGCCGTCCACATTGACCGCCATGGTCTTGAACGGCTTGAGCGGCAAGGTCTGCGTGGCCAGCACATGCTCAACCTCTGACGTGCCGATTCCCATGGCGATCGCGCCGAACGCGCCGTGGGTGGAGGTGTGGCTGTCGCCGCACACCACCGTCATGCCGGGCTGGGTGAGACCGAGCTGCGGCCCGATGATGTGCACGATGCCCTGTTCGGCATCGCCCATCGAGTGCAGCCGGATGCCGAATTCCTCGCAGTTGCGCCGCAATGTCTCGACCTGGGTTCGCGAGACCGGGTCGGCGATCGGCTTGTCGATGTCGATCGTCGGGACGTTGTGATCCTCGGTGGCGATAGTCAGATCGGGCCGCCGCACCGGCCGCCCGGCCATCCGGAGTCCGTCGAACGCCTGCGGGCTGGTGACCTCGTGCACGAGGTGCAGGTCGATGTAGATCAGGTCGGGCTCGCCCTCCTGGGAGGCCACAACGTGGTCGGCCCACACCTTTTCGGCCATGGTGCGCGGCTTTACAGACGTCGGTGTCGATTGATCCATCGCTACTACTCGATTCGGTTCAGGGTACTGCTGGGCTGCAGTCAATGGCTGGGAGCTACAGTCACCATCTCAGTATACGAGACGTTAGTATCTCACTGTGAGAAATAATAGCGGCATCGGCGTGCTCGACAAAGCGGTGGGTGTGCTGCACACAGTGGCCGAGTCTCCGTGTGGGCTAGCCGAACTGTGCGAGCGGACCGGGCTCCCGCGCGCGACCGCACACCGGCTGGCGGCCGGGCTGGAAACCCACCGGCTGCTGGCACGCGACGGCGACGGCCGCTGGCGCTTGGGCCCGGCCCTGACCGAATTGGCCTCCCACGTCAACGATCCGCTCCTGGCCGCCGGCGCCACCGTGCTGCCACGGCTGCGTGAGGTCACGGGTGAGAGCGTGCAGCTGTACCGCAGGGAAGGGCTCTCCCGCGTGTGTGTGGTGGCCCTGGAGCCACCGGCGGGACTGCGTGACACGGTGCCGGTCGGCACGCTGCTTCCGATGACGGCCGGGTCGGGCGCCAAGGTACTGCTGGCCTACGCCGACACGGCGACACAGCAGGCGGTGCTGCCGACCGCCATGTTCACCGACCGCACGCTCGCCGAGGTGCGCAAGCGCGGGTGGGCGCAGAGCGCGGCCGAACGCGAACCCGGGGTGGCGAGTGTGTCGGCCCCCGTCCGCGACGGGCGAGGCAACGTGATCGCCGCGGTGTCGGTGTCGGGGCCGATCGACCGCATGGGCCGCCGCCCCGGAGCGCGCTGGGCGGCCGACCTTCTCGCCGCCGCGGACGCGTTGACCCGCCGGCTATAGCAGTGTCACAACGACCGGCCCGAAGACCCCGATCGCAGAATCCCTACCACGTACACGACGGCAGCACGGTGGGCCGCCCGGTTATCCCCAAGCGCTTGGCCTTGTTCAACACGTCGAGCAACGCGTCCACCGGCGTCGGGCCATGACCTTGCATGACAATGCCACTCGATAATTGAACCTGGGCGCATTCCGTCTGGTCAGCATGGGCGACGGTGCCAGCGCCGACCAGCAGCCCCACAGCGGTGACGGTGAGCGCCCCGAAATACTTCAACGTTGCCTTCATCCGATGACTCCTCCTGTCCGAGTAGTGCTTTTCGGTCGGACTCGTACGGCGCCACCGGTAACCCCGCCGCGTGCCACAGTCGTGCCGGTCGCCGGAGCGGTTGTCCCCGTGACGGGTTTGGCGTTCGGATGCCAATCTAGGTCGGCGCACCTTCCGCGAGGCGCGTGCATCGCTACCTGAAGTTCGGCCTGCCGCGGCGCGAACTACTCAATGACGCGCAAGCGACTACGCGCCCCTTCTCGCAAAGAGAAAGGCACTCAGCCCGTACGGACTGAGTGCCTTTCGTGTGTGTACCCCCGATGGGATTCGAACCCACGCTACCGCCGTGAGAGGGCGGCGTCCTAGGCCGCTAGACGACGGGGGCTAGAACTTCGGCGATGGTCAGCATAGCTCAGCTGATCACGCTGACCTAATCGACGCATTGGCTGGGGTACCAGGACTCGAACCTAGAATGGCTGAACCAGAATCAGCTGTGTTGCCAATTACACCATACCCCATTGGCTGCCCATCACCGCAGGTCACGGGCATTCTCGGCTCGAACCGCTCGGCGGGGGCTCCCCGCCTTGCTTATCGGGCCGACGAGCAGACTACCAAAGATTCTGACCCACTTTTCACACGCGGTCCGCCACGGCCCGTAAGCGGGCCAAACTCCGCTCCCGGCCGAGCAGTTCCATGGACTCGAACAGCGGCGGGCTGACCGACGCTCCGGTCACCGCGACCCGGATCGGACCGAAGGCCTTACGCGGTTTGAGCTCCAGTCCGTCCACCAACGCGGCCTTCAATGCATCCCCGATCGCGGCCGTCGTCCACTCTTCCAAGCTTTCCAAGGCACTCAGTGCGGCAGCGAGCACCGCGGTGGCCTCGGGCTTGAGCTCCTTGGCCGCAGACTTCTCGTCGAGCTCGTAGTCGGCGTCGTTGAAGAACTTCAAGAGCCCCCACGCGTCCCCGAGCACGACGATGCGGGTTTGGACCAGTGCCGCAGCTTCGGCGAACGACGCGTCGTCCAGGCTCGTGTCGTGGCCGTGGGTGACGAAGTACTCCCGTAGCCGCGCGGTGAATTCCTCCGGGCTCAACAGCCGGATGTGCTCGGCGTTGATGGCGTCGGCCTTCTTCTGGTCGAACCGGGCCGGGTTGGAGTTGACGTTGGCGACGTCGAACGCGGCCACCATCTCGCCGAGGCTGAACACGTCGTGATCGTCGGCGATGCCCCACCCCAGCAGTGCCAGGTAGTTCAGCAGTCCCTCGGGGATGAACCCGCGGTCGCGGTGCAGAAACAGGTTCGACTGCGGGTCCCGCTTGGACAGCTTCTTGTTACCGTCGCCGAGAACGCTTGGCAGATGCGCGAAATCGGGGACCCACTCGGCGACGCCGATGCGCATCAGGGCGCGGTACAGCGCGATCTGACGCGGCGTGGACGGCATGATGTCTTCCCCGCGCAGCACATGGGTGATCTTCATCAACGCGTCGTCGACCGGATTGACCAAGGTATACAACGGATCTCCGCTGGCCCGGGTGATGGCGAAATCCGGCACGGAACCGGCCGGGAACGTCGTCTGGCCACGGACCAGATCGTTCCAGGACAAGTCTTCGTCTGGCATCCGCAGTCGCAGCACCGGCTTGCGTCCTTCGGCGGCGAACGTGGCGCGCTGGTCATCGGTGAGGTCGCGGTCGTAGTTGTCGTAGCCCAGTTTGGGGTTTCGCCCGGCGGCGACGTGTCGCGCCTCTACCTCCTCGGGCGTCGAGTAGGCCTCATACACCTCGCCGGCCGCCAACAGCCGCGCGATCACGTCGCGGTAGATCTCGCTGCGCTGCGATTGCCGGTACGGTTCGTACGGGCCACCGACCACCGGCCCCTCGTCCCAGTCCAACCCGAGCCACCCCAGCGCGTCGAGGATCGCGTCATAGCTTTCCTGACTGTCGCGCGCGGCGTCGGTGTCCTCGATGCGGAACACGAACGTGCCGCCGGTGTGTCGCGCGTAGGCCCAGTTGAACAGGGCCGTACGGACCAGGCCGACGTGCGGGATTCCCGTCGGCGACGGACAGAACCGGACCCGGACCGGACCAGAGGGAGAAGTCATCGACATCCTTACTTCTTTTTGCGCACAACGGGATTGGTGAGCGTACCGAGGCCCTCGACAGTAATGCTGACGGTGTCGCCGTCCTCGATCGGGCCGACGCCCTCGGGTGTTCCGGTAAGAATGAGATCGCCGGGCAGCAGCGTCATCACCGCTGAGACCCACTCCACGATCGCGCCGATGTCATGGATCATCAACGAGGTTCGGCTGCGTTGACGCAGTTCGCCATTCACGTCGGTACGTATTTCCAGATCTGAAGGGTCGATCGAGGTGTCGATCCACGGCCCCACCGGGCAGAACGTGTCGTGCCCCTTGGCCCGCATCCACTGCCCGTCCTTCTTCTGTTGATCGCGGGCCGACACGTCGTTGGCGATCGTGTAGCCGAGGATGTTCTCCGCGGCGCGCGAGGCGGGCACGTCTTTGCACGGCCGGCCGATGACGACGGCGAGTTCGCCCTCGTGATGTACGGGGAAGGCATCGGCGGGCAGCTGAATCGGCACATTGGGCCCGATGATCGCGGTGTTGGGCTTGAGGAAGATCACCGGATCCTCGGGCGCCGCCCCGCCCATCTCCGCGGCATGTGCCGCGTAGTTCTTGCCCATGCAGATCACCTTGCTGGCCAGGATCGGAGCCAGCAGCCGCACATCGGCCAACGGCCAGCTACGCCCCGTGAAATTCGGCGTACCGAACGGATGTTCGGCGATCTCTTTGCAGACCGCGTCTGCCCCTTCGCCCTCGATGCTTACAAAGGCAACCCCGTCGGGGCTGGCGATTCGACCTAGACGCATGCTGCCAGCGTAGTAACGGCTCGCTGGTCGACTGCCATCAGCTCCCGTCGAACAGCGCCCGCACGAATGGAGTGGAATCACGCATCGACGCCAGCACCGTGCCCGAGTGATCCCCGTCGGGATAGATCTTGAGGGTGACGTCTTGTCCGTGATCGACGAGCTGCTGGTCGAAGTCGATCGAGAGCTTCGGCGGCACATCACGGTCCAACAGGCCCACACCGAGGAAGATCGGGCGGTCATAGCCATTTGGCGGGGTTCCCATGTAGATGTCGAGCGCATCGGACATACCAGGCAGGGTCGCCAGCGGAGCACGGAAGAATCCGGTCGGGGTCATCCCCGCCAGCGCTCGGTCCAGGTCGGGCTTACACAGTGTCTCGCCCTTCGCCACCGCATCCAGCCCGGCCGGGGTCAGCACACTGTTCACGTCGAGGTCCGGCCGCGCATCCCGGAGTCCGGCGAGGATGTAGGCGGCATAGCTGTTGGCCGCAGGTCCCAGATTCGGCGGCAGGGCCATGTCGGGACCGGCCTGCTTGACGATGCTCTCGACATTGGCCGGAGTGCCGGTGGCTACCACACCGCGATAGTCCAGCCCGCTCCCCTGGCTGAATTCGGTTGCCCACCGGGCGCTGTCGACGGCCGCCGCACCGCCTTGGGATTGGCCGATGATCGCCCACTTCGGCGATAGCGGCAGATCCATGTGGTGCATGGCGATCACCGAGTCGACGACGCTGTGCGCGGTGGCCACGCTGTTGAGGTAACTCATCAGCCCCGGCGTGCCGAGACCCGCGTAGTCCGAACCCACCACGGCGTACCCCTGGTCAAGCCAGTGGGTCAGATATTCGTTGTCCCGGTCGCTACGGGGGTGTGCCGACGGTGTGCAGTCGTCGCCGAGGCCGACGGTGCCGTGCGCCCAGACGACCGTCGGCCAGCCTCCAGGCGGTGCGTCTCCGTGCGGAACGAACACGGCCGCGGTACTGACTGCCGGCGAATCACGTTGGTTCACCGTCGAATACAGAATCCGATAAGCGCGCGCCGCGCCTGTCACCGAGAGTGCTGGATCGAGCGGCACTGTCGCGATGAGCGAGCCCGGAGCTGGGATCGGGCCGGCGTAGCCGCGGGCGTCCAGGCCCGACCAATCGGGTGCCTCTGCTGCCATGGCGACCGGAGCCGACCCCGAGAACAGGGCGCAGACCAGGGCCGCAGCACCCGCCATCAACCGTAGTGTCACGGTGACAGACTATGGTCTTTGGCAAGAATTCTCATATTTTGAGATGTCAGTTCGATATTTTGGGATCGTGGTGCGACTATGGCCAGGTGGCACGCACAACGCTCGGAACCGCGCGCCGCTGGTCCATGTTGGTGATCGCCCTGTCTTCGACGACGTTCGCCAACGTGTTCATCAACGGTGCCGCCTTCCTCATACCCACCCTGCACACCGAACGACACCTCGACCTGGCCCACGCCGGCCTGCTGTCGGCGATGCCGAGTTTCGGCATGGTGACCACGCTCATCGCCTGGGGTTATGTGGTGGACCGGTTCGGCGAGCGGCTGGTACTGGCCCTGGGGTCGGCATTGACCGCGGCGGCCGCATTCGGCGCCGCGTCGGTGGATTCGCTTGTGGCCACCGGGGTTCTGTTGTTTCTCGGCGGCATGGCCGCCGCCAGCAGCAATTCGGCCAGCGGCCGGTTGGTGGTCGGCTGGTTCCCACCCGAGCAGCGCGGCCTGGTGATGGGCATCCGACAGACCGCGACTCCGCTGGGAGTCGGCTTGGGCGCGTTGGTGATTCCGCGGCTGGCCCAGGCGCACGGCGTCGGGCCGGCCCTGCTGTTTCCCGCGATCGTCTGCGCGGTGGCCGCCGTGGTCAGCGCGGTCGGTGTCATCGACCCGCCGCGCCCGCCGCGGGCCGAAGCCCCGGCCGAACACCTGGCCAACCCGTACCGGGGTTCGACGCTGCTGTGGCGCATCCATGCCACGTCGGTGCTGCTGGTGGTGCCGCAAGCGGTGTTGTGGACGTTCGCGCTGACCTGGTTGATCGCCGACCGCGGATGGTCGCCCGCATCGGCCGGGGCCATGGTCACGCTGGCACAGCTGCTGGGTGCCGGCGGCCGCGTCGCCGCGGGCCGCTGGTCCGACATCGTCGGCGACCGGTTGCGCCCGATTCGCACAATCGCGGTGGCAGCCTCGATCACCATGGCCCTGCTCGCACTGACCGACTGGTTCGGCTCACCGATCAGCGTCGCCCTGATGGTGATTGCCTCGGTGATCACAGTGTCCGACAACGGTTTGGCGTTCACCGGTATCGCCGAGATCGCCGGGCCGTTCTGGAGTGGGCGCGCTCTGGGGACCCAGAACACCAGTCAGCTCCTGGCTTCCGGACTCACCTCGCCGATCTTCGGCGGGCTGATCGGCCTGGCCGGCTACCCGGCGGCGTTCGCAGTGTGCGCAGTGTTGCCCGCGCTGGCCGTGCCGTTGGTGCCGGTCATGGCCGAACCACTCCGCCAAGCCGCTTCGGACTGACCGGGTTTGGCTTCAGAGCGCATGCCCGGCCGCATAGGCCGTCGCCCAGTCACGGACCGTGCGCAGGTAAAGCCCCGAATTGTTGTACGCCAGTATCGCGTCCATCCAGCCGATCGGTTTGGCCAAATCGCGTCCGCGATAACACAGATAGCCCGCAGCGGCCAGGGCAGCATCGTCGATGTTGTCCACATTGACCACACCGTCGTTGTGTGCGTCGACACCGTAGAGCCGCCACGTCTCCGGGATGAACTGCATCGGCCCCATCGCTTGCGCGTATTCGGGGTCTTCGGTACCGGCGTCTTCGACGATCCGCAGATTGCCGTTGGTGCCATCGAGTTTCACCCCGCGGATCGGCGGAACCACGTCGCCGTTCGGCGTGATCCTGGCTCCCCGGTAGGTGCCGTTACGGCTTTCCACCGTGCCGATCCCGGCCAGCGTGGTCCAGCCGATGTGGCAACGCGGATTGACCACCTGTGCCACCTTGGCCGCATACGCGTACGCCTCCAACGCGGCAACGGGTAATCCCAGCGCGGCGGCGCGAGGGGTGGCCCACGCCGTAAGTTGGTCGGCGGGGCGGCCCCGGGCCGAAATATCGATGTCGGGCACCGGATCACCAAGCGGCGGTGGAATCCCTTCGGGAATCGGTGAACCGAAGTGGCCGCTGCAGCTCGAAGCCAGCACGATGACAGTGGCGGCGAGGACCGCCGCGGGTTGCAGCCAACGCCGACGCAGAGCATCCCGGATGCCAGGAATCCGACGCGTCAACACCATGTCTCACAACGGTAGTCGTCGGTTGACCAGGATGCCCGCGGCAACCGCGGCAACCAGGGCCACCAGCGCCAGGCCGATCCAGCTCGCGCTGGCATCCCCGCGCACGGTCTGGTAGCCCACCTGCTGCTCCAACGCCGAGTAGACAGAATCGAGCTCATCGAGACTGCCCGCGTGATACGCCTGCCCGCCGGTGATCTCGACGATCTTCTGCAGAGTCGAGTCATCGACCGGAACCGAAATATCCTGGCCGTCGAGATTGACTGTGCCGTACCGAGTCCCGAACGAAATGGTCGAGATCGGCACGTTCTGGGCCTTGGCCGCGCGGGCTGCGGAGAACGCACCCCGCGGTTCGTCCGGATCGGTAGGCACCGTTTCCTTACCGTCGGACTCCAGCACGATCCGTGCCGGCGGCGGGCCGTCGCCGCCGCCCATCACCGCTCCGGCGGTCGCAATGGCCTGCAGCGCCGTGAAGATGCCCTCGCCGGTGGCAGTGCGCGGCTCAGGTTGCAGCGTGCTGATCGCGCGCTTGACGACATCGTGGTCCGCGGTCGGAGCCACCAGCATCACCGCGCTCGACGAGAACTTGACCAGGCCGAGATTGATGCCGGGTGTCAATTGGTCGGCGAAGTGCGTCGCCGCGGTCCGGGCCGCTTCGATCCGACTCGGCGCCACATCGGTGGCGGCCATCGATTCTGAAACATCGATGACCAGCATGATCACCGCGCGGTTGCGCGGGACGCGGACATCGTCGGTGGGGCCGGCCATGGCCGTGGTCATCAGAGCCAGCGCCGCGACCAGAAGTGCGGCAGGTACGTGCCGCCACCTGCTCGCTGACTGCGCGGGGGCCACCTGCTCCAGCACCGCCATATTCGCAAACCGCAGCACCCGCTTACGCCGCGCCCGTTGCACACACAGATACGCGACGACGATCACCACGACTGCCAGGAAGCACAGGAAATACCACGGGTGGGCGAACCCGGAGAGGCTCAGCTCATTCAGCATGAGGATTCCGACCTTCCGATGCCACCACCACGATCAAACGTTTGCTTGAGTATATAACTGAGGTGGCAGTGCCCCCGGTGACTCGATACGGGTCTACCGCGCAGAATGGATGGTAACCATGACGACATTTGCCATACCCGGCGCACTTGCCGTGCTGCTGGTGCCGATCGCACTGCTGGTGCTCTACGTCGTCATCCAGTTTCGCCGGCAGCGACGGTTCCACCGGTTCACCGGTGCCACCGTGCCGCGACGGTGGACCCGACACGTGCCTCTGGTGCTGGCACTTTGCTCCACGGTATTGCTCATCGTTGCGCTCGCGGGGCCCACGCGCGAAATCCGCATACCCCGCAACCGCGCGGTAATCATGCTGGTCATCGACGAGTCGCGATCGATGGGAGCAACCGATGTTGCACCGACACGCCTGGCCGCGGCTCAGACAGCCGCCAAGCAGTTCGCCGACCAACTCACGCCCGGAGTGAATCTGGGCCTTGTCGCGTTTGCCGGAAATGCCGCGCTGCTGGTGTCGCCCACACCGGATCACAAGGCCACCGTAGCAGCGCTCGACCACCTCAGCCTTGAGGACTCCACAGCCACCGGGGAAGCGATATTCACTGCACTGCAATCGATTTCATCGGTAGCCGAAGTGCTCAGCTCCGATAGCACCGACGCCCCGCCAGCGCGCATCGTGCTGGAATCCGATGGTGCGGCCAATAAACCGGCGAATCCGGACAATCCGCGTGGCGCCTACACCGCCGCGCGTGCCGCGAAAGACCAAGGGGTACCGGTGTCCACCATCGCCTTCGGCACCAAAGACGGAGTAGTCCAACTCAAAGACGAGCACATTCCGGTGCCCGTCGACGACAACATGCTCAAGCACATCGCCGATCTGTCCGGCGGACAGTCCTACAACGCCACGACCGTCGATGAATTGACCCACAGTTATCAGACCATCCAGCAGCAGATCGGCTATCAAACGATCACTGGTCCCGATCGCGGGTGGTGGCTACGGGCAGGTGCATTGACTGCTTTGGCGGCTGCGGTGAGCGCCCTGCTGATCAACCGGCGGCTACCGGTGTAGCGATTGCGCCTTTTGCCGCGAGTCACACCTGTCACTTTGGCACCTGCGCGGTCGTCGACACCTCTGCTCGAAAGGTGATATCGCCGGCGGTACCACACGTCTGGCGTGGCCGCCCTGGCGAGCGACAGTGTCGCCGGCGACCGTCGAACGCTTTCCGATCGAGCTCGTGTGCGTAACGCTGCGGCGGTGTCAGACCCGTTTTCCCGCCGTGGCGTTACGCACGCGTCTGCCTAGTTCGAATCGGCGAAGATGGCGTCGATCAACTTCGGCACCGAGACTCCGAGCACCTCACTCAGTGCGACGAGCATCGACAACCGCGGGTTCGCTGGACGCTTGGTCTTGCGGTTGCTCAGTCCGCGCTCGAGCAGCTGATAGTGATTGCGGCCACCTTCGCCAGCCTCGGGATCAAACAGGCCGTGGTCGAGCCCGCCACCATCACCGCGCACCCCGAAGCTCCTCGGCGGCGGGGTGTGGTGCATCTGCGACATCGAGTACTTCCACAGCGACAACGCCAAGGTAGTTCCGTGGATTCTCGGGTCGATCAAACCGATTCAGCTGTCCAACTTCGATTTTGAGAGCTACATCGTGGGGCGCACAGAGAACTCCGAGAAGATGTGCGACTCGCCGGTGCCCTGGGGCCGAGGCCTCGATGGTCTTCGTCGGCAACACCTCTCACAACGTGCCCTACATGCTCAAGCATTCGGACCTGTTCGACGAACTGCCCGAGAGCTACCACGATTCCGCCTACCTCGACCGCCTACACTTCTACAACCCGGGTGGGAGGTCGACACCATCCGCGGTGAGATGTTCTCCGCCGGCTACGGATTCGTCGTGGATTACATCGCCGAGATCCTGAAATCCATGCGTGCCGCGGACTACTCGGATCGGCGCTTTCCACCGCGCCCGGCTCGGACATCTCCACGCGTGACCGCGACGGCATCCACAAGACCATCTCTGGCCTGATGAAAATCAGGTACCCCGCACGGGGAAACCACCAAGGAGGAAATCCTGCGCTTCGCCATCGAGGGCCGCAAGCGCGTCAAAGACCAGATCCTGCGCATCGACACCACGATGGCGGACGTGAAGTTCGGCTACCTCGATAGAGCCGGCTACATCCGGCAATTTCACCAGGCGCGGAATCTGATGGAATTGATCGAAGCCCTCGCAACGGTCAAAGATCCCGCTGATGAACTCAACGTCACACTCGTAACCGGTGAGACCACAGACGGCCCCGACAGACTCCGAAAGCAGATGGAGTTGTTGGTGCGAGTGAAGCAAGGAGCCATTGTCGCCGGCATAAACCTGGACGTAAAGTGGGATCCCAAAATCCACGACCGGTGGATCTTTGCCAACTCGGGATGGCGGATCAACCTCGGACGCGGTCTGGACACTTTTCAGCGCCGCACACCGTCGGTGTCAACGCGTTTGCGGGCCATACGCTGGAGAAGGTAATTGCGCCCGCTCGCCTGCTCGGCAGATGAATTCAACGGCGGCACGCTCTACTATGACAAGACCTCACCGAGCCTTGCCGAACGGATGCTCAGTTGGCTCAGACCGTGGTGCCCCGTCGGGCGCCGGCGAGCAGTGCAGTTAGGGCGTGTCACGCGACCATCCTCGGCAGACCCCACGCGTAATTGAGTAGTCCGCTACTCATGGCATCCCCCGCCAAACGCGAGAAGGTGACCTACAGACGCATTCGAAGGAGATTGGCATGCCACACAATGGTGTCGAAAGTGACATTGATCGGGCCAGCGGCCGACGCACCGAACGCGTGCGTGGTCACTTGCGACTCGTCCCCGGTGGTGCCGACACGTCGCCGGATGATGCGCCACGAGAAGCACAAGATGACGCAAACATCCAGCCGCCCAACGATGATGTGTCCCGCAACGTCGGCTTCACTCTCCTGACCTGGTAGTGACACCGAGGTCTGAGCCAGCCCCGGCTATGTCTTCCGGTGCGTCAGGGTGTGCGGGCAACTCTGCGGCCAGGCCGACCGAACGCCGCCACAACTACAGCAGCGACAAGATCCGCTCGCCGACCTCACTGGTGGACAGCTTGGTGTCGCCGCGGGTGGCCAGATGTTCGGACACGGCCTTGTCCACCCGTGCGGCCGCATCGGTTTCCCCGACATGAGCCAGCAGCAGCGCCACGCTCATCACCGCAGCGGTCGGATCGGCGATGCCCTGCCCGGCGATATCGGGCGCGCTGCCGTGCACAGGCTCGAACATGGACGGGTTGGTTCGCGTCGCATCGATGTTGCCGCTGGCCGCCAGTCCGATACCGCCACACACCGCGGCGGCCAGGTCGGTGATGATGTCGCCGAACAGGTTGTCGGTGACGATGACATCGAACCGGCCCGGGTCGGTGACCATGTGAATGGTGGCCGCGTCGATGTGTTGGTAGGCAACCTCGACGTCTGGGAATTCCTGGCCCACCTCGGCGACCACGCGCGACCACAGGCCCCCGGCGAAGGCCAGCACATTCGTCTTGTGCACCAGCGTCAGATGCTTGCGCCGCGCCTGAGCCCGAACGAACGCGTCACGCACAACCCGCTCCACGCCGTATGCCGTGTTGACGCTGACCTCGGTGGCCACCTCATGCGGTGTACCGACGCGCAGCGCACCGCCGTTACCGGTGTAGGGACCCTCGGTGCCCTCGCGGACCACGACGAAATCAATGTCAGACACGCCCGAAAGCGGGCTGCTGACACCGGGATACAGCCGTCCCGGCCGCAGGTTGACATGGTGGTCGAGCGCGAAACGCAGCTTCAGCAGCAGGCCGCGTTCCAGCACGCCGGGGGGCACCGACGGGTCACCGATGGCGCCGAGCAGGATGGCGTCGTAGCCGCGCAGCTCCTCGATGGTCTCCTCGGTGAGCAGTTCGCCGGTCGCGTGGTAGCGCTGCGCGCCCAGGTCGTACTCGGTCTTCTCCACACCGGGAAGAACCGCGTCGAGGACCTTGACGGCCTCGGCGATGACCTCCGGACCAATGCCGTCGCCGGCGATGATCGCTAGTTTCACGACAGATCAACCACTTCCAACGTGGTGGCACCGACCGCCGAAGCGATCGCGGCGCGCACATCGTCGGGGACGTCTTGATCCAGACGCAGCATCACGGTGGCGTGGTTACCGGTGGTGTCCTGGCTCAGTTGGGCGGCGATGATGTTGACGTTGGAACTGCCGAGCAACGTGCCGATCTTGCCGAGTGCGCCCGGCTGATCGGTGTAGTTCACGATGAGGTTGTAGCCCTCGGCACGCAGGTCGAAGCTGCGACCGTTGATCTGGACGATCTTCTCCACCTCCTGAGGCCCGGACAACGTGCCCGCCACGTTGAGTGACGAACCGTCGGCGTGGACCGCGCGCACGTCGACGACGCTGCGGTGGTTGGGGCTCTCGGTGGCAGTACTGATCTCGGTCGCCACCCCGCGGTCGGCGGCCAGCGCGGGTGCGTTGACGAACGTCACCTGCTCGTCGACCACCGCCGAGAACAATCCGCGCAGCGCCGAAAGCTTCAGGATCTCAACGTCTTCGGAGGCCAATTCGCCACGGACCTGAACGCCGAGCGACACCGGCGGCGCATCGGACAGGACACCGACCAACAAGCCCAGCTTGCGCACCAGATCCAGCCACGGAGCCACTTCTTCACCGACTGCGCCGCCACCGACGTTGACCGCGTCCGGCACGAACTCTCCGGCCAGCGCCAACTTCACACTGGCGGCGACATCGGTGCCGGCCCGGTCCTGGGCTTCCTCGGTTGAAGCACCCAGGTGCGGGGTGACGACGACCTGCGGCAGCTCGAACAGCGGGCTGTCAGTGCAGGGCTCGGTGGCGAACACGTCGAGACCGGCGGCCCGCACGTGGCCACTGGTGATCGCATCGGCCAGCGCCTGCTCATCGATCAAGCCACCGCGCGCAGCGTTGACGATGATCACGCCCAGCTTGGTCTTGGCGAGGTTCTCCTTGCCGATCAGGCCGGCAGTCTCCTTCGTCTTGGGCAGGTGGATCGAGATGAAGTCGGCGCGGCCGAGCAGCTCGTCGAGGGTCACCAGCTCGATGCCGAGCTGGGCCGCACGCGCCTGCGACACGTAAGGGTCATAGGCCACGATGTGCGCACCGAACGCCGCCAGGCGCTGGGCAACCAGCTGACCGATGCGGCCCAGGCCGACAACACCCACGGTCTTGCCGAAGATCTCGGTGCCGGAGAACGACGAGCGCTTCCAGGCGTGCTCGCGCAGGGTCGCGTCGGCGGCAGGGATCTGCCGGGCCGCTGACAGCAGCAGCGCCAGCGCATGCTCGGCGGCGCTGTGGATGTTCGAGGTAGGAGCGTTGACGACCAGGACACCGCGAGTGGTGGCAGCGTCGACGTCGACGTTGTCCAAACCGACACCGGCGCGGGCGACGATCTTCAGCTTGGGCGCGGCGGCGAGCACCTCCGCGTCGACGGTGGTGGCCGAACGGACCAGCAAGGCATCGGCCTCGGGCACAGCAGCCAGGAGTTTCTCGCGGTCCGGTCCGTCGACCCAACGGACCTCGACTTGGTCGCCGAGAGCGGCGACGGTGGATTCGGCGAGCTTGTCAGCGATCAGTACAACGGGAAGACTCACGCGGACAGCCTAGTGTGTGCGGCTTACCACACCCGCACCGCGTGCGGTCTACTGGTGGCGTGGACGTCACCGTGGTCGGGAGCGGCCCCAATGGTCTGGCTGCAGCCGTCATCTGCGCACGCGCCGGCCTGTCGGTTCGGGTGATCGAGGGCCAGCCGACGGCCGGTGGCGGCACGCGCACCACAGCCGACCCCGAATACCCCGGCGTCCACCACGATGTCTGCTCAGCGATACATCCGTTGGCGTACGCGTCGCCGTTCTTCACGGAGTTCGGGCTGACGGATCGTATCGATTTGAACGTGCCGGAGATCTCGTACGCCAATCCGCTGCCCGGAAAGCCGGCAGCACTGGCCTACCGCGACCTCAACCGCACCTGTGCCGAGCTGAGCGACGGGGCGTCGTGGCGATGGCTGCTGGGGCCGATGGTGGACCACAGTCAGGCGGCGGCCGCGTTCGTGCTGGGCGACAAGAGATCCCTGCCGCCCGACCTGTTGACCTCGGCCAGGCTCGTGCTGCGGACGCTGACGCAGGGCACCCCGGCCTGGGGGCTGCTACGCGGTGAGGACGCCCGCGCATTGTTCAGTGGCGTTGCCGCACACGCAGTTTCGCACATGCCGTCGATGACGTCCTCCGGGCTGGGCATGATGCTGGCAGTGCTTGCGCACTCGGTCGGATGGCCGGTACCGACCGGAGGCAGTCAGGCCATCGCTGACGCTTTGATTGCCGATTTCCTAAGCCACGGCGGCGAATTGGTGCTCGGCGAACCGGTCACGGAACCGCCCGAAGGCGTGGTGCTCTACGACACCCCGGCCAAGGCGTTGTTGAACGTCTACGGCCGTCGGCTGCCGTCGCGGTACGCCGCGGTGCTGCGTCGGCTGCGCCCAAACCCCGGAGTGGCCAAGGTCGACTTCGTGTTGTCCGACAAAATCCCCTGGTGCGACGCCCGGCTGGCCCACGCCGTCACCTTCCACCTGGGCGGCGACCGCCCACAGATGGCGCGGGCGGAACGTGAGATCGCCCGCGGCCGGCACGCCGACTGGCCCATGGTGCTGGGTGCGTCGCCGCACGTCGCCGACCCGAAACGAATTGATGCCCAAGGTCGTCGACCGTTCTGGAGCTACGTACACGTGCCGCAGGACTCGCCCGTCGACCAGACCGGCGCGGTCATCGAGATCATGGAGCGTTTCGCGCCCGGATTCCGCGACATCGTGGTGGCAGCCCGCAGCGTCCCCGCGTCGCAGCTGGCCGAGCACAATGCCAACCTCACCGCCGGGGACATCACCGGCGGGGCTAACAGCGCATGGCGCGCACTGGCCGGTCCCACGCTGCGACTGGTTCCCTGGAGCACCCCGATCCCCAAGGCCTATCTCTGTTCGGCGGCGGCTCCGCCGAACGGCGGGGTGCACGGTATGTCCGGCTACTACGCCGCCCGGACTGTGCTGAAACGCGAATTCGGTATCACCACACTGCCTCAGCTGGCGCCATAACCAACCCCCCGCACCGCGAGCGTGCGTGTAATGCTGCCCGATCACGAAGTGCCGGGCAGCAGACACGCACGCTCGCGGTGAAGAACTAAGCCGTCTCGGTGATCGGCCGGTCGACCCAGCTCATCAGGTCGCGCAGCTTCTTGCCGGTGACCTCGATCGGGTGCTCGGCGTTCTGCTTGCGCAGCCCCTCGAGCTCCTTGTTGCCGCCCTCGACGTTGGCGACCAGTCGTTTGACGAAGGTGCCGTCCTGAATGTCCTTGAGGATCGCCCGCATCCGCTCTTTGGTGTCGGCGTCGATGACGCGCGGGCCGGACAGGTAGCCACCGAACTCCGCCGTGTCGGACACCGAGTAGTTCATCCGCGCGATGCCGCCCTCGTACATCAGGTCGACGATGAGCTTGAGCTCGTGCAGCACCTCGAAGTAGGCCATCTCGGGGGCGTAGCCGGCCTCGACCATGACCTCGAAACCGGTCTTGACCAATTCCTCGGTGCCACCGCACAGCACGGCCTGCTCACCGAACAGGTCGGTCTCGGTCTCTTCCTTGAAGGTGGTCTTGATGACACCGGCACGGGCGCCACCGATGGCAGCCGCGTAGGACAGCGCCAGCGCCTGACCCTCACCCTTGGGGTCCTGGTCGATGGCGATCAGGCAGGGCACGCCCTTGCCGTCGACGAACTGACGACGCACCAGGTGGCCCGGACCCTTGGGGGCGACCATGCCGACGGTCACATTGGCCGGCGGCTTGATCAGGCCGAAGTGGATGTTGAGGCCGTGGCCGAAGAACAGCGCATTGCCGTCTTCGAGGTTCGGCTCGATGTCGTTCTTGAAGATCTCGGCCTGGGCGGTGTCGGGAGCCAGCACCATGATGACGTCGGCCCACTTGGCCACCTCGGCCGGAGTGTCGACCTCGAGGCCCTGCTCGGCGACCTTCTCGCGGGACTTCGAGCCTTCCTTGAGGCCGACCTTGACCTGCACGCCCGAGTCACGCAGCGACAACGAATGCGCGTGGCCCTGGCTGCCGTAGCCGATCACACCGACCTTGCGACCCTGGATGATCGACAGATCGGCGTCATCGTCGTAGAACATCTCGACTGCCATAAGTAAGTTCCTTCTCTTTCTAGCTCTACCGCTTTGATCTTGACGCTACTTTGCGGTCCCGATGCCGCGCGGACCGCGTGACACCGACACCACACCGGACTGCGCGAGCTCCCGGATACCGTACGGCTCCAGGACGCGCAATAGGGCTTCCAATTTCTCCTGTGTGCCGGTGGCCTCAACTGTCAACGACTCGGTCGAAACGTCGACAACCTTGGCGCGGAACAGGTTCACCGCTTCGATCACCTGGCTACGGGTGGAGGCATCGGCCCGCACTTTGATCAGGGCCAACTCGCGGGCCACCGCATTGTCCTCGTCCTGCTCGACGATCTTGATCACGTTGATCAGCTTGTTGAGCTGCTTGGTGATCTGCTCCAGCGGAGAGTCCTCGACGCTGACCACGATGGTCATCCGGGACATGTCCTTCTGCTCGGTGGCACCGACCGCAAGCGACTGGATGTTGTAACCACGGCGGGAGAACAGCGAAGCCACGCGGGCCAGCACGCCAGGCTTGTCCTCGACGAGCACCGACAGGGTGTGGGTAGGCGTTCCGCTACTCATCATCAGTGCTCTCTCTTCTTCGCGCGAGCGCTCATCAGGCATGCCCCTCGCCGTCTTCGTCGTCGAACAACGGCCGAATGTTCCGGGCCGCCATGATCTCGTCGTTGCTGGTGCCTGCGGCGACCATCGGCCACACCTGCGCGTCGGCACCGACGATGAAGTCGATCACCACCGGTCGGTCGTTGATGGCCTGAGCCTGGCGGATGACATCCTCGACGTCTTCGGCACGCTCACAACGCAATCCGACGCAGCCCAGCGCCTCGGCCAGCTTCACGAAGTCCGGGATCCGATGGGAATGCGTGGCCAGGTTGGTCTGGCTGTACCGCTCGTCGTAGAAAAGTGTCTGCCACTGCCGCACCATGCCGAGGTTGCCGTTGTTGATCAGTGCAACCTTGATCGGTGCACCCTCCAGCGCACAGGTGGCCAACTCCTGATTGGTCATCTGGAAGCAGCCGTCGCCATCGATCGCCCACACCTCGGCCTCCGGACGGGCGAACTTCGCACCCATCGCCGCAGGCACCGCGAAGCCCATCGTTCCGAGACCACCTGAGTTGATCCACGTGCGCGGGTTCTCGTACTTGACGAACTGCGCGGCCCACATCTGGTGCTGACCCACGCCGGCGACGTACACGGCATCCGGGCCGGCCAGCTTGCCCAGTGTCTCGATCACGTACTCGGGGCTCAGGCTGCCGTCACTCTGCGGCCCGTAGCTCAGCGGATAGGTGGACTTGATGCCGGACAGGTACTGCCACCAGCTGTCCAGTTTGAGCGTCACTCCGCTGAGCCCCCCGTCGCTGCGCTCCTGCCCGCCGAAACTGGTGCCGATCTTGCGCAGCGCCTCGGTCAGCTCGGTGATGACGGCTTTGATGTCGCCCACGATCGGGACGTCGGCGTGCCGGTTCTTGCCGATCTCGGCGGGATCGATGTCGGCGTGGATGACCTTGGCCTCGGGCGCAAACGAGGACAGCTGCCCGGTCACCCGGTCGTCGAAGCGGGTGCCCAGCGCGATCAGCAGATCGCTGCGTTGCAGCGCCGCGACCGCCGCAACGGTGCCGTGCATGCCGGGCATACCCATGTGCTGAGGGTGACTGTCCGGGAACGCGCCGCGGGCCATCAGCGTGGTCACCACGGGAATGCCCGTCAGCTCGGCCAGTTCCAGCAGCTGCTCACTGGCGTCACCGCGGATGACGCCGCCGCCGACGTAGAGCACCGGCTTGCTGGCCTCCGAGATGAGCTTGGCGGCTTCGCGGATCTGGCGGTTGTGCGGCTTGGTGTTCGGCTTGTAGCCGGGCAGGTCGACGCGCGGCGGCCAGCTGAACGTGCACTGGCCCTGCAGGACGTCCTTGGGGATATCGACGAGAACTGCTCCGGGCCGTCCGCTTGCGGCGATGTGGAAGGCCTCGGCGATGACCTTGGGAATGTCGTCGCCGTTGCGCACCAGGAAGTTGTGCTTGGTGATCGGCATCGTGATGCCGCAGATGTCGGCTTCCTGGAAGGCATCGGTGCCGATCAGGCTGCGGCCGACCTGACCGGTGATTGCCACCACCGGAATCGAATCCATCTGAGCATCGGCCAGCGGCGTCACCAGATTGGTTGCCCCCGGACCGGACGTGGCCATCATCACGCCGACCTTGCCGGTGGCGTGCGCGTACCCGCTCGCGGCGTGCCCGGCACCCTGTTCGTGGCGGACGAGCACGTGGCGCAGCTTCTGCGAGTCGAACAGCGGATCGTAGACGGGCAGCACCGCGCCACCGGGGATGCCGAAGATGACGTCGACGCCGATCTCCTCCAGCGAACGGATGACCGCCTGGGCACCGGTCAGCTGGTGTGGCGCAACCCTTTTCGACTGCGGCTGCGTGGAGTATGCGGCGGTTGACGCGCCGTTGGCCGGGGTGGCCGAATGTTCCGGCGGTCGCGTTGTCGGTGCGCTCACGGTTTCCTCTTCACGTTCTCTTCGCGGAAATCTCGGTTGTCAATGATGTCTGGCGCGCTGGGGGCAACAAAAAACCCCCGTCAGCAGGCTGCTGTACGAGGGTGGCGCGTCGATGCTGTGGCTATGCCCGGCAGAGGGCCAGCGCGGCATCAACGCGCCAACCAATTACTACGAGCATCCCCGGGATCTGCATAACCATTGACGGTAGCTGCCGTACTGGTCGAAGGTCAAATTGCGGCGAGGCCCCAGGCGACCGGCCGGACACCGGGCCGAATCCGACGCCGCCCAATGTAAGGATGGACGACGTGAGTTCTCGATCCGCAACCAAACCGGTCGTCATCCGAATGTCCCCGATGGCGCACATCGCGGTCGGATTCTTTGCGCTCGGACTCCTGACGCTGGTGCTCACCAATCCCATGTGGGCTATGCCCCTGTTGATCCTGCCGATCGGGCTGTCCTACGCGATCATCCGATACCGGACCATCGCCGATCACGACACGGTGACCGCCCGCTCGCTGCTGGGCAGCCGGAACGTAGCGTGGTCGGAGATCGACGGCCTGCGTTTCGACCGGTCGTCGTGGGCCATCGCTCACCTGCGCGACGGGTCGGATCTGCGCCTGCCCGCGGTCACGTTCGCGACGCTGCCGCTGTTGGCCGAGGTGAGTGGCGGACGGGTACCCAACCCGTACGCGTGACGCTCAGCGCAGCGGGTTTCCGCCGTTGAGCAGCACCCACAAACCGACACCGGCACCGATGCCCACCAAGAGCGCCACGAACGAGCCGACGAACGGGCGCCGCGCCCAGCCGCGTCCGGCATCGAAGCCGTACCGGCCCGGGCCGGTCAGGACCAGCGCGGCAGCGACGACAACCGGGATCAGCCGGTATTCGTGACCGTCGGTGAGGAAGGACGACAGGCGGGCATCGTTATGCGCGGCCATGACATCGACCAGCACGCCGTTGATCAGGTAGGCCAGTGCGCCGGCCGCGGCAACCGGGGTGAAGAGGCCGAGAACCAGTAGTACACCGATGGCCAGCTCGCCGCCGGTCGCGGCGTAGGTCACGATGTCGGCGTGCTGGAAGCCTGCCTGCTGCAGCCAGGTCTTGAACCCGTCGAGGCCGGGGCCGCCCCACCAGCCGAATGCCTTCTGCAAGCCGTGGATGATCAGCAGCCCGCCCACGGCTACGCGCAGGATCAGCAGGCCTAGGTCCTGGGTGCCGCGTCGACCTGCTGTTTTGATCCGGTCATCGAGCAGACCGTCGCGTTCGATCTCGGTGGGTTCAGCGCCGTACGACCCGAGGGGCGGGGGGGCGGGCTGCACGTAGGGCAGCGGCTCCGGCTCGCCCATGAACGGGAAAACTGGCTGGTCATCCGACTTGGCGGAGTCGTACCGCGGGATGGCGGTGGTCTCGAAATCACCGCCGTACGACGCCGATGGCAAATCGTCTTCGGGGTCGACCAGGCTCGCCGTGGCAGGTCTGGCGGAGTCGCCGGTGCCCGAACTATCTGGTCTCTGCCAAGCGAGTGGGTCCTGCGAGTGACTGGTCACGCAGCCCAGGGTAAGTGCAAGTCAAGCCGGAACCGGGTATTTACCCCGGCGCTTCTGCCTGGTATTAGCCCCTGAAGCACCGTCACGGCACCGGACACCGTTGCCCAGCGTGGCAGGCACTCAGCCACGATCCGTAACCTGGCGGCATGGAATCGCGTCGGCGGATATCGGTGGTGGCCGCCGTTGTGTGTGCCGTGATGTTGGCCGGCTCGGGATGTGCGCGGTTCAACGCGGCCCAGTCGGAGCCGTTCACCACCGAGCCTCAGATGGGGCCGCCGCCATCATCGTCACCCCCACCCCCGCCGCCGCTGCCCGCCAAACCATTCCCCAAGGCATGCCCCGCACCCGGGGTGATGCAAGGGTGCCTCGACACCACCAGCGGGTTGATCATGGGCCCCGACAGCCAGTCGGCGCTCGTCGCGGAACGCCTCACCGGCGCCGTCAAAGAGGTGTCCACCAAGTCCGAACCGGAGGTCAAGCTGGTCATCCCGGTCGACCCGACCGGGGACGGCGGCCTGCTCGACATCGTCCTGTCGCCCACCTACGCCCAGGACCGGCTGATGTATGCCTACATCAGCACGCCGACCGACAACCGCGTCGTGCGTATCGCCAACACCGATCCGCCCAAGCCGATCCTGACCGGAATCCCCAAAGGCGCGACCGGCAACACGGGGTCGCTGATCTTCACCAGTCCCACCACCCTGCTGGTACAGACCGGCGACGCAGGTGACCCGGCCGCGGCGGCCGACCCGGCTTCGCTCGCGGGCAAGGTGCTGCGCATCGAACAGCCCACGACGGTCAACCAGGCCCCGGTGACCACGGCGCTGAGCGGCTTGGGCGCCGGCGGCGGAATGTGCATCGACCCCACCGACGGCTCGCTGTACGTCACCGACCGCACCCCGACCGCCGATCGGCTGCAGCGCATCACCAAGGACTCCAAGGTGTCGACGGTGTGGACCTGGCCGGACAAGCCGGGGGTGGCCGGATGCGCAGCCCTCGACGGCACGGTGCTGGTCAACCTGGTCAACACCAAGCAGACCGTCGCGGTGCGGTTGGCCAAGGACACCGGCGCGGTCACCGGGGAGCCCGAAGTGCTTCGGGACAACACCCGCGGCCACGCCTGGGCCCTGCAGCTCTCCCCCGACGGCAACGTGTGGGGCGCGACGGTTAACCGGACCGCCGGCGACGCCGAGAAACTCGACGACGTCGTCTTCCCACTGTTCCCACAGGGCGGTGGCTTCCCCCGCAGCAACGCCGACAAGACCTGATATCCAACGCCGCGCTTGCGCGGATACCTGCGGATCTTTCGGCCGACGGCCTCAACCCGCGGCGGTCTCGTTCGCCGGGGGGCGGGCTGAGCGACTATCCCTGTCCGCAGGCCGCCAGCACGAGTTCCCGCACGCGGGCCGCGTCGGCCGAACCCTTGGTCGCCTTCATCACCGCACCCACGACCGCACCCGCGGCTTGGACCTTGCCACCGCGGATCTTCTCCGCGATACCGGGATTGGCCGCCAACGCCTCGTCGACGGCGGCCTGGATCAGCGAATCGTCACGGACCAGCGCCAAGCCGCGATCATTCATCACCTGTTCGGGCTCGCCCTCGCCGGCCAGCACACCCTCGACCACCTGACGGGCCAGCTTGGTGGAGAGCTTTCCGTCGTCGACCAGCTTCAGTACCGCCGCGACCTGCGCCGGGGTGATCGGTAAGTCGGACACGGCCACCCCGGTTTCATTGGCCTTCTGCACCAGGAAGTTGCCCCACCAGGCACGCGCACCCTCGCTGGACGCGCCGTGCGCGACAGTGGCGGCGACGAGTTCGACGGCACCGGCATTGACCAGATCGCGCATCACCTCGTCGGAGATACCCCACTCTTGCTGAATTCGCTTGCGCGCCAACCACGGGAGCTCGGGGATGGTGGTCCGCAGTCGGTCCACCAACTCGGCGCTCGGCGCGACGGGTTCGAGGTCGGGCTCGGGGAAGTAGCGATAATCCTGCGCGGTCTCCTTGCTGCGGCCCGCGGTGGTGTAACCGTCCTCGTGGAAGTGGCGGGTCTCCTGCGTCACGATGCCACCCGCCTGCAGCACGGCGGCCTGCCGACGCATCTCGTAGCGCACCGCGACCTCGACACTTTTGAGCGAGTTGACGTTCTTGGTCTCGGTCCGGGTCCCGAACTCCGGTGCGCCCTTGAGCTTCAGCGACACGTTCGAGTCGCAGCGCATCGACCCTTGATCCATCCGCACGTCGGAGACGCCCAGCGCGCGCAACAGGTCCCGCAGCGCGGTGACGTAGGCGCGTGCGATCTCCGGCGCGTGTTCCCCGGTGCCCTCGATGGGTTTGGTGACGATCTCGATCAGCGGAACTCCGGCACGGTTGTAGTCGGCCAGCGATGTGGTGGCCCCGGCGATCCGGCCGGTGTCACTGCCCAGGTGGGTCAGCTTGCCGGTGTCCTCCTCCATGTGGGCGCGTTCGATCTCCACCCGGAAGGTGGTGCCGTCGTCGAGCGGAACGTCGAGATAGCCGTTGACCGCGATCGGCTCGTCATACTGCGAGATCTGATAGTTCTTCGGCTGATCGGGATAGAAGTAGTTCTTGCGGGCGAACCGGCCCCACGGTGCAATCTGGCAGTTCAACGCGAGCCCGACGCGGATCGCCGACTCCACCGCGGCCTCGTTGAGTACCGGCAGGGAACCCGGCAGGCCGAGGCACGCGGGACACACCTGGGTGTTGGGCTCGGCACCGAACCGGTTTGCGCAGCCACAGAACATCTTGGTCGCCGTGGCGAGTTCGACGTGCACCTCCATACCCATCACGGGCTCATAGGCGGCGAGTACGTCGTCGTAGTCAAGAAGTTCCGCGGCAACAGACATGGACACGATCCTAATTGGGCAGGTTCAGGCCGGCGCCGGGTGCACTCCCGGAGTCAGCTCGGCGAGCAGACATGGCGGTCCCCGACACGCCGGGTTTCGAGTACCGCAGTGTCTGCTCGCCTGAGGAACTCAGCGCAGGCTCGCTCAGCCGAAGAACTCGGCCGCGTCGTCGTAACGGCTCTGCGACACCAGCTTGAGTCGACGGGTGGCGTCGGCCAATGGCACCCGGCCGATGTCCTCACCCCGCAGCGACACCATCATCCCGTACTCACCGGCGTGCGCAGCGTCGGCGGCATTAACCCCGAACAGGGTGGCCAGCACCCGGTCGTAGGCCGTCGGCGTCCCGCCGCGCTGCACGTGACCGAGCACCGTGGTGCGCACTTCCTTCTTGATCCGCTTCTCGATCTCCATACCCAGTTGGTGGGCGACGCCGGTGAACCGGATATGGCCGAACTCGTCGATACCGCCGTCGCGCAGTTCCATCGACCCCTCGACGGGCTTGGCGCCCTCGGCGACGACGCAGATGAAATGCGAATCACCGCGCACGAAGCGCTGTTTGATCAACCGGCAGACCTCTTCGACGTCGAACGGATGCTCGGGAATCAGCGTCATGTGCGCGCCGGAGGCCATGCCGGCGTTGAGGGCAATCCACCCTGCGTGGCGACCCATCACCTCCACGAGCATCACCCGTTGGTGAGATTCGGCGGTGCTGTGCAGGCGGTCGATGGCCTCGGTGGCGACCTGCAGCGCCGTGTCGTGGCCGAAAGTGACGTCGGTGCAATCGATGTCGTTGTCGATGGTCTTGGGCACGCCCACCACCGGGACCTTCTCCTCGGACAGCCAGTGCGCCGCGGTCAGCGTGCCTTCCCCGCCGATGGGGATCAGCACATCGATGCCGTTGTCCTCCAACGTCTGCTTGATCTGGGGTAGCCCGGCCCGCAGTTCGTCGGGATTCACCCGCGCGGTGCCCAGCATGGTGCCGCCTTTGGCGAGCAACCGATCGTTGCGGTCGTCGTTCTTGAGCTGGACCCGCCGGTCTTCCAGCAGACCTCGCCAGCCGTCCTGGAAGCCGACGACAGTCGATCCGTACCGCACATCACAGGTACGCACCACCGCACGGATCACCGCGTTCAGACCAGGGCAGTCGCCACCGCCGGTCAGGACTCCGATACGCATCTACTCATCTGCTCCTTGTGTGCGCATGTGCTCTATCTTGCCCGGCCGGCCAGGTGCCTGCTGGGCGAGCGCCGAAACTGTACCCAGATCGCGGTCCGGCGGCACCTGGAGCGCGCCCACAACCGGGCCGCGAGCCGCTTCGTAGGCAGCGCCGACCCGGTAGAGCCGGTCATCGGCCAGTGCCGGGGCCATGATCTGCAGTCCGACCGGCAGGCCGTCGTCGGGCGAGAGCCCTGACGGAACCGACATGCCACAGTGCCCGGCCAGGTTCAGTGGCAAGGTGCACAGGTCGAACAGGTACATGGCCAGTGGATCGTCGACCTTCTCCCCCAGCGCGAACGCGGTGGTCGGGGTCGTCGGCGAGACCAGTACGTCGACGCTTTCGTAGGCGCGTTCCAGGTCGCGGGCGATCAGCGTCCGGACCTTCTGGGCCTGGTTGTAGTACGCGTCGTAATACCCGGCCGACAACGCGTAGGTGCCGATCATGATGCGGCGCTTGACTTCCGGACCGAAACCGGCGGCCCTGGTCAGCGCCATGACCTCTTCGGCGCTGTGCGTGCCGTCGTCGCCGACCCGCAGGCCGTACCGCATGGCGTCGAAGCGCGCCAGATTGCTGGACACCTCCGAAGGCAGGATCAGGTAGTAGGCCGCCATCGCATGTTCGAAGTTCGGGCAGTCCACCTCGGTGACCTCCGCGCCGAGCGCAGTGATCTGCTCGACAGCCGCGTTGAACGACGCGAGCACACCGGGTTGATAGCCCTCACCACGCAGCTGCTTGATCACACCGACCCGAACACCCTTGAGGTCGCCCTGTGCGCCGGCCTTGGCCGCACCCACCACATCGGGCACCGGGACGTCGATCGAGGTGGAATCCCGCGGGTCGTGGCCGGCGATGACCTCGTGCAGCAGCGCGGTGTCGAGCACGGTGCGGGCACACGGACCACCCTGGTCCAGCGACGATGCGCACGCGATCAGTCCGTACCGGCTGACCGTGCCGTAAGTGGGCTTGACGCCGACAGTGGCTGTGAGCGCGGCGGGCTGGCGGATCGACCCGCCGGTGTCGGTACCGATGGCCAACGGCGCCTGGAACGCCGCCAGTGCCGCGGCGCTGCCACCGCCGGAGCCGCCCGGCACCCGGTCGGTGTTCCAAGGGTTGCGGGTCGGGCCGTATGCGGAGTTCTCGGTCGAGCTGCCCATGGCGAACTCGTCCATGTTGGTCTTGCCGAGGATCGGGATACCGGCCGCGCGCAGCTTGGCGGTCACCATCGCGTCGTACGGCGAGCGCCAGCCCTGAAGGATCTTCGACCCGGCCGTGGTCGGCGCATCGGTGGTGGTGAAGACGTCCTTGAGCGCGAGCGGCACACCGGCCAGCGGCGAGGCCAGTGATTCGCCCGCGGCAACCTTACGGTCGACGGCGGCGGCGGCGGCCAGCGCCTGCTCGGCACCGACGTACAGGAACGCGTGGAAGCGCTCATCGGTGGCGGCGATCTGGTCCAGGTGTGCCTGGGTGACCTCGGTGGAGGTGACCTCGCCGGCAGCGATCTGGGTGCCGAGGGTCACTGCGTCACAGCGGGTGAGATCGGTCATTCAGGTTCCCCCAGGATCCGCGGCACCGCGAACCGCCCGTCCTCTGCCCTGGGCGCCGCGGCCAGCGCCTGGTCCTGGGTCAGGCTCAGTGCGACGACATCGGGCCGCGTGACGTTGACGGCTTTGAGTGGGTTGTCGGTGGCTTCGACGCCGGTGACGTCGACGGACTGGATCCGGCCGACGTGGCCAAGGATGGCGTCGAGTTGGCCGGCGAAACTGTCCAACTCGTCTTCGGTCAGCGCCAACCGGGCCAGATGCGCCAGGTGGGCAACCTCGTCTCGGGAGATCTGCGACACGACAAAGCAGCCTAGTCACTGTGCCTGAGCTGGTGGCAGCGGGCACGAGCGAAGCGGTCGCGCGCGGGCCGCTCGGAATGCCCGCGGCGCACCGTTGTGCAACAGTGTTGCGCGTGCCTTCCTATCTGCTGCGGGTCCAGCTGGAGGATCGTCCAGGCCGTCTCGGTTCACTGGCGGTCGCGCTGGGCTCCGTAGGTGCCGACATCTTGTCGCTCGACGTCGTCGAGCGCAGTGCGGGATTCGCGATTGACGATCTGGTGGTCGAACTGCCCGCCGGGTCCATGCCCGACGCCCTGATCACCGCGGCCGAGAACTTGACCGGCGTCTACGTCGACAGCATCCGACCACACACCGGCCTACTGGAGGCGCACCGAGAACTCGAACTGATCGACCACGTGGCGGCCGCCACAGGACGCGCCGCGCGGCTTCAGGTTCTCGCCGAGGAGGCGGCCCCGGTGCTGCGGGTCGGCTGGTGCACGGTGCTGCGGGCGACCGCAACCGGCGTCGAGCGACTCGCCGGCAGTCGCGGCGCACCCGAAACCCATCTCCCGTCCGCACCCTGGCTGCCGCTGGAACATGCCAAGACGCTGAACGGCACCGCGGACTGGGTACCACAGCTGTGGCGGGACATGGCTACCACCCTGGCTGCCGCACCGTTGGGCGACCACGACACCGCGGTGCTGCTGGGGCGCCCCGGCGGACCCGGTTTCCGGCCGTCAGAGGTGGCCCGGCTGGGCTACCTGGCCGGGATCGTGGGGACGATTCTGCGGTGAGGTCGGGCCGCTACTCCGCACCGCCTTCAGGTGCGGGCCCTTCTGCGAGCAACTTCCGGAATCCGTCCTCGTCGACGATCGCAACGCCGAGTTCGACCGCCTTGTCGTATTTCGATCCGGGTGCGTCCCCGGCGACGACATAGGCCGTCTTCTTCGATACCGAACCCACGGCTTTGCCGCCGCGGGCGATGATGGCCTCCTTGGCCTCGTCGCGGGAGAACCCGGGCAACGAACCGGTGACCACAATCGACAGGCCTTCCAGCGTGCGCTCGACACTGGCGTCGCGCTCGTCGGCCATTCGTACCCCGGCTGCACTCCATTTGTCGACGATTGCCCGGTGCCAGTCGACGGCGAACCACTCCACCACCGCCGCGGCAATGGTAGGTCCGACGCCTTCGACCGCGGCGAGTTGTTCCTCTGACGCCGCGACGATGGCGTCCAGGCTGCCGAACTCGGTGGCCAGTGCTCGCGCCGCGGTCGGCCCGACGTGACGAATGGACAGTGCGACCAACACCCGCCACAACGGCTGGGCCTTCGCCTTGCCGAGATTGGCCAGCAGGCGTTTGCCGTTCGCGGACAATTCACCGGCCTTGGTGGTGAACAGTTCGGTGCGCAGCAGATCGTCGGCGGTCAGAGTGAACAGATCGCCCTCGTCGGTGATCACCCCGGCCGCCAGCAGCGCCGTCGCGGCCTCGTACCCCAGCCCCTCGATGTCGAACGCGCCACGGCCCGCGACATGAAACACCCGTTCCCGCAGCTGCGCTGGGCAACTACGGGTGTTCGGGCAGCGGATGTCGGCGTCGCCCTCCTTCGCCGGCGCCAGGCGGGTACCGCATTCGGGACAGTGTGTGGGCATGACGAATTCACGCTCGGAGCCGTCCCGCAGGTCGACGACCGGGCCGAGCACCTCGGGGATGACGTCGCCGGCCTTGCGGATGACGACGGTGTCGCCGATCAGCACGCCCTTGCGCTTGACCTCGGTGGCGTTGTGCAAGGTCGCCAGGCCGACCGTGGAACCGGCCACCTTGACCGGTTCCATGTAGGCAAACGGGGTGACCCGGCCGGTGCGGCCGACGCTGACCCTGATGTCGAGCAGCTTGGTCGTGGCTTCCTCGGGCGGGTATTTGTAGGCCACGGCCCAGCGCGGAGCACGCGACGTGGCGCCGAGCCTGCGCTGCAGTGCCACCTCGTCGACTTTGACCACCACACCGTCGATTTCGTGATCGACCTCGTGCCGGTGTTCGCCCCAGTAGGAGATGCGCTCGGCGACCGCGGCAACGCCGGAAACCTTGGTGGTGTGAATCGAGACCGGTAATCCCCATTGCCCCAGGGCGCGGTAGGCGTCATGCAGCGTCTTGAACGGGAAGCCCCCATTGCCTTCTATATGGCCCAGACCATGGCAGATCATCCGCAGCTTGCGCCGCGCGGTCACCGCCGGATTCTTCTGCCGCAGCGATCCCGCCGCACTGTTGCGCGGGTTGGCGAAAGGCGGCTTGCCCTCGGCGACCAACCCGGCGTTGAGATCTTCGAAGTCGGCGACCCGGAAGAACACTTCACCACGCACTTCGAGCACCGCGGGCACCGGGAACTCATCGGAAGGCGTGAGCCGCTCGGGGATGTCGTCGATGGTGCGTGCGTTGAGGGTGACGTCCTCGCCGGTGCGACCGTCACCGCGAGTGGCGGCCCGGACCAGTCGTCCGTCGCGGTAGACCAGCGCCAGTGCCACTCCGTCGATCTTCAACTCGCACAAATAATGCGCGGCATCACCGATCTCGCCACTGATCCGGGCCGCCCATGCCGACAACTCGTCGGAATCGAACACGTTGTCCAGCGACAACATGCGCTCCAGATGCTGGGCTGGCGTGAAGTCGGTGGCGAAACCCGCCCCGCCGACCAGCTGGGTCGGTGAATCCGGGGTTCGCAGCTCGGGGTGGGTGTCCTCGAGCGCCTGCAGTTCGCGAAACATCGCGTCGAACTCCGCGTCGGAGATGACCGGCGCATCCCTGATGTAGTAGCGGAACTGGTGTTCACGTACCTCGTCGGCCAGCTCCTGCCAACGTCGTCGCAGGTCAGCGTCTTCAGGGTCGCTCGAGGTCACCTCCGCAGATTATCGGAGCTTGCTGACAGCAGACTCATGCGTCGTAGGCGAAGAATGTCGCCATACCGCCGCCAAGGTGGTAGTCGTTGTGGCAATGCACGATCCACCGACCGGGGTTGTCGGTGTCGAAGTCCACCTCGACGGTCTGCCCAGGCGGCACCAGAACGGTGTCCTTGCGTGCCCGAGGGCCCTGCGGACCGACGACCTGGAAGGTATGGCCGTGCAGGTGCATGGGATGGAACATCATCGAATCGCTGACGAATCGGATCCGGACCCGCTTGTCTTTCGTGAGCCCGATGCCGTTGTTGGGCGGGTCGTAGAGCTTGCCGTTGATCGGCCAGGTGTAGCCGGCCATCGGACCGGCCAGCCTCAGCTCCACGATCTGGTCTGGATTTCTTTGTGGCAGAACAACTTCTGCGGCCGGTGTGAGGGTGGCGGTGTTCAGCGGCTGCTGCGTGCGCAGCGTCTTCACCAACCCGGCGACGTCGGGGCTCGACGACTTGGCGTCCACCCGCAGGTTCAGTTGTGCATGGCCGTCCTTGCCCTCCGCCGCGGCGATCAGCGGCACCGATGAGGTCAGTGTCACGATCGCGTCGGCGCGTTCACCCATGCCGAGGATCACCGTCTCGGTACGGTGCCGGTGCATCGGATAACCGTCGGTGTGAGTGACATCGAGCTCGCAGCCGGGCACCGCGACGCGGAACGCGGTGTCGGCGCCCGCGTTGATGATCCGCAGCCGAACACGTTGTCCGGAACGGTAATCGACGATCTGCGGGTCCTTGGTGGTGCGACCGTTGACGAGGAAGTACGGATAGGTGACGTCGCCGCCGTCATCGCCCAGTGGCATCGTCGGAGTCACCATCGGTCCCCCACCGGCCATCGGTCTCATCCCGTTGATCTTGAGGTTCTCGGCGACCTGATCCGGATTGGTGCCGGTGCCGTCGATCCAGTCGTCGAGCACCACGACGAGCTCATCGTCGTAGTCCGCACCATCCGCCGGATCTTCGATGATGAGCGGACCGTACATGCCACGGTCCAGCTGAGTCCCGACGTGCGAGTGCAGGTAGTAGGTGCCCGCATCGGGGACGACGAACTCGTAGGTGAAGTTCGAGCCCGGGGCGATTGCCTGCTGAGTCAGCACCGGCACCCCGTCCATGTCGTTCGGGATTGCCAGACCATGCCAGTGCACGGTGGTTTCCTGAGGCAGCCGGTTGGTCACCGGCACCCGCAGCCGCTGGCCCTTGCGGAGCCGAATTTCTGTGGCGGGCACCGTGCCGGTGTAGGTCCAGGTTCGGACCGCGACGCCCCCGAGGTCGACATCGGATTCGGCGGCCGTGAATGCGACTTCGACCGGCTTGCCCGGGGCACTGCTCGTGGCCGTAGGGGTTGCGTTTCGCGACGAGCAGGCGCCCACCAGACCTGCCGCCCCGACCGCCGACAGCACCAGAAAACACCGCCGGTCGATCATCGTTTCAGCGTGGCACTGCGCACCGGTTTGCGACAGCGTTTTAGCGGCTCCGGCTAGGGTGGCGACATGCCGCATCCGATCATGTTCGGCGACAACGATCCGGGACTGACCGAGCTACGCGGCATCGCGCTGGACTTACCAGAGGCGTTCGAGAAAGTGTCGTGGGGTAGGCCGGTGTTCTGCGCGCCGAAGATGTTCGCCATGTACGGCGGCAACGTCAAGGCCAGTAAGGGGATGGTGCCGTATCCGTACTCGCTGCTGATCAAGGTCGACGACAGCGACAGACGGGCACTGGAGCAGGACAGCCGGTTCTTCTTCCCGGCCTACATGGGCCCCCATGGCTGGCTGGGTTTGGATTTCACTGCGACGAAGGTGGATTGGGCCGAAGTAACCGAGCTGGTCGACGCCTCGTTCCGGCTCGTGGCTTCCCGCAAGCTCATCAAGCAACTCGACGAACGCCGACTGGACGAACCATGAGTTCCGCGAGCCCTGTTGCCGATGTCGGTGCACTGGTCGCGCGCGTCATCGGGCGTCGGTGATGCGTTAGCGCCGAAGTCGCCGTGCGTTAGCGCCGAACCACACCCACTTTGTCACGCTGGAGTGGCTCTCGATGTCGAGAGCCACTCCAGCGTGACAAATCGGGGCAGCGGGAGGCTCTTCGATCCGATCTGCGCTGCTATACGCAACCTTTCGGTTGCCTATTGGGCGTTAGATGGCGTCCGGATCCTGCGCAAAGCCGTCGGCGGTCTTCTGCGCGAGCTCGACCGCGACCCGCGCCCACTCGGGCGTCGCACCGGCCAGTCCGCACGCCGGGGTGATGCCGATCCGGTCCCGCAACACCTCACGGGCGAAACCCAGCCGGTCGGTGACCGTCACGACCGCCTTGGCGACCTCTTCGACCGACGGCCTGCGTTCGGGCACGGTGGCCGGCACCACCCCGAGCAGCACTGTGCGTCCGGCGTCGACGAACTCGCCGATACCGTCCAGATCAGCCGGGGCCAGGGTCGAAAGATCGACGGAAACAGCGTGAACAGTGCTGCGCAGCAAGCCTTTCCACGGTAAGCCCGGAGCGCAGCTGTGCACGGCGGTCTCGGCGCCGACACGCTCGATGCAGCCGTCGAGCAAACCCATGGCGACGGTTTCGTCGACCGGATGCACCGGCGACAAGCTGGTCACCCCGGTCAACCGACCTGCCAGCGCGGCCGGCAACGACGGCTCGTCGAGCTGCACCACCACGGTCGTGTCCAACCTCCGCGCGACGTCGGCCCGATGCTGCGCCAGCCCCTCGGCCAAAGATGCGGCGAGGTCGCGTACCGCACCCGGGTCGGTGATGGCCCGATGCCCGCCGGACAGTTCCAGCTGTGCGGCCAGCGTGATGGGCCCGGGCGCCTGGACTTTCACGATGCGCCCGCTGCCGCGCAGCCCGGCCTTTTCCCAGGCCTCCTCGAGCGCATCGACGTCCTCGCCCAGCAGACTCACCGCGCGGCGCAGCGCGGCACTGCGGCCCGATGCGATGCGGTAGCCGCGCGGCACGGTGTCGATGCCGACGTCGACCAGCAGCGCCCCCGCCCGACCGATCATGTCGGCGCCGATGCCGCGGGCGGGCAGTTCCACCAGATGGGTCAGCGTGTGCAGTTCGCCGACGACGACCTCGGCGGCCGGCCGCGCGGCGGTGCCCGGCCAGGACCCGATACCGGTCGCGGCGGCGAAAGCGCTCACGGGCGTGTGATGGTGGCGCTGGCGATGACCTCGTCGCCGTCCGGATCGGGACGGTAGAGCACCATGGTCTGCCCAGGTGCGACGCCCCGCAGCGGTGTCCGCAGGTTCACTATCAGGCGGCCGTCGATCAGCTCTGCCACGACGTCGGCGATCCCACCGTGCGCCCGCACCTGCACCTGGCACTCCACAGGTCCGTCCAGAGCGACGCCACTGGTGAAGACCGGGTTCTCTCCCGACAGCTGCCGCACCTCGAGGTCCTCGGCCGATCCGACGCGGACGGTGCCGGTTTCCGCGTCGATCGCGGTCACATACCGAGGCCTGCCGTCGGCGCCGGGCCCTGCGATGCCCAGGCCCTTGCGCTGACCGATGGTGAAACCGTGCACGCCTTCGTGTTCGGCGAGCACTGTGCCGCTGGAATCGATCACCGAGCCGCGGCGCACCCCGATACGCGCGCCGAGAAAAGCTTGGGTGTCCCCTGACGGGATGAAGCAGATGTCGTGGCTGTCGGGCTTTTCGGCGACTGCCAGCCCACGGGCGGCAGCTTCTTCACGGATCTGCGGCTTGGGCGTGTCACCGATCGGGAACAGCGCATGTCGAAGCTGCTCGGCGGTCAGCACACCCAGCACGTACGACTGATCCTTGTCAGCGTCGACCGCGCGGCGCAGCCTGCCGTCTTCCAGTCGCGCGTAGTGACCCGTCGCGACGGCGTCGAAACCCAGTGCCAAGGCCCGGACCGACAGTGCGGAGAACTTGATCCGCTCGTTGCACCGCACGCACGGATTCGGGGTCTCACCGCGAGCGTAGGCCTCGACGAAGTCGTCGATCACATCGTCTTTGAACCTGTCGGCGAAATCCCAGACGTAGAACGGGATCCCGAGCACGTCCGCGACGCGACGGGCGTCACCGGCATCCTCCTTGGAACAGCATCCCCGCGATCCGGTGCGCAGGGTGCCCGGCGCGGACGACAGCGCCAAATGCACGCCGACGACCTCATGGCCGGCGTCGACCATACGGGCGGCCGCCACCGACGAATCCACTCCACCGCTCATCGCGACCAGCACCCTCATGAGCGGGCCGTTCCGGAACTTGCCAGCGCCGCCAGCCGGGCTCGCTCCACCGCGCCCGGCAGTACCTCAAGTGCAGCGTCCACGTCGGCGTCGGTGCTGTTGTGCCCCAACGACAGTCGCAACGATCCGCGGGACGTGGCCGGGTCGGCGCCCATTGCGATCAGCACATGAGAGGCCTGCGCCACCCCGGCCGTGCAGGCCGATCCGGTCGAGCATTCGATGCCCTTGGCGTCGAGCAGCATCAACAACGAATCGCCTTCACAACCACGGAAAGTGAAGTGCGCGTTGCCGGGGAGTCGTCCCGTGTCAGCGGCACCGTTGACGTGGGTGTCATCGATGGTGGCCAATACGCCCTCGATCAGCCGATCCCGCAACGCGCGTAGCCGTGCGCTGTTGACCGCCATCCCGTCGATCGCCACCTTCGCAGCCGCCGCCATGCCGACAGCGCCGGCCACAAACGGTGTGCCCGAACGGATGTCACGTTCCTGGCCACCGCCGTGCAGCAATGGCACGCATGCGACGTCCCGACGCAACAGCAATACCCCGGTGCCGGCAGGCCCGCCGAACTTGTGCGCGGCCACGCTCATCGCCGCCAGCCCGCTGGCCCCGAAGTCGACCGGGATCTGACCGACCGCCTGCACGGCATCGCTGTGCATCGGCACCCCGAACTCCGTGGCGACCGCTGCCAGCTCGGTGATCGGCATGATGGTGCCGACCTCGTTGTTTGCCCACATGATCGATACCAGCGCCACGTCGTCGTGCTCCTGCAGCGCAGCCCGCAGAGCTTCGGGGATCACCGCACCGTCCGGGCCGACCGGCAGCCATGTGACCTCGGCACCCTCGTGCTCGACCAGCCACTCCACGGCGTCGAGCACCGCGTGGTGTTCCACCGGACTGGTCACGATCCGACGCCGCGTGGGCTCGGCATCGTGGCGGGCCCAGTAGATGCCCTTGACCGCCAGGTTGTCGCTTTCGGTGCCGCCGGCGGTGAAGATGACCTCCGAGGGCCGCGCTCCCAGCAGCTGGGCCAGCGTCTCGCGGGACTCCTCCATCCGGCGCCGGGCCAGCCGGCCCGATCCGTGCAACGACGATGCGTTACCCACGGTGGCCAGCACAGTCGTCATCGCCTCGATGGCAGCAGGGTGCATCGGGGTGCTGGCGGCGTGATCGAGGTAGACCTGCGCACCCGAGGACACGGTCGGTGAGGCAGCCATAACGCTCCCAGGATAGCCGCGACCGGCTATCTGCCCGAATACCGGTCAGGCGACCAGAGCGTGAGCGGACGTGGCAGGCAGAATCTGCTCCCCACGCACCGCCGCCTCGCAGCGTGCGGCCAGGTCGCGACGGTCCTCACCGGGCAGCTGCAGCGACCCGACGTGCACGTGGCACACGGTACGACGCGCGGTGATGACCCGGCGGACCGACTGCAGCAGGGTGTCCTGCCCGACGAAGGCCGGAACCGTGGACAGCCGGCCGTCGCGGTGCCGGTAGGTCAGTCGCAGCGGCTGCACGGGGCGGGCAGCGTCGATGGCGGCCTGGAACATCGCCGGACGGAACTGGCCGTGGGCCAGCCCACACCAGGTGGTGCCCTCCGGGAACGCGACCACGGTGTGCCCGTCGATCAGGCGCTGCGCGACGGTGTCCACGACCGATGGCAGCCGACGAAGGCTCCCTCGGTCGATGGGAATGACCTTCATGATCCGGGCCAGCCGGCCCAGCGCGGGCCACTCCACCAGGTCGGCGCGGGCGACGAAGGATCCCGGCAGCACCGCCCCGACGGTGAAGATGTCGAGCCAGGACACATGCCCACTGACCACCAGCACGCCCGGCAGATTGCGAATCGGGTCACCCGACACGGTGATTCGCACGCCGAAGCACCGCAGCATCAACCGGCAGTAAAACCGCTGGATGTGTGAGCGCCCGGGCAGCGGCACCGCCAGCAGCGGCACGCCGGGTGCCAGGAGAACCGCCATGGCGACCCGCACGGTGGTGCGGACCCAGACGACCGATCTGCGGCCGGTGTCGGCGCTGCCGGCCTGCACGCAGCTGCCATCACACGATGCCTTGGGCAGCCATGGGTGTTCGCGGCCTGCGTCGGTGCGGGGACTGGTCACGACCCCATCCCGTCGGCCATGTCGGCTGCGGCGGACACCGAGCGCAGTCGCTTGAGGTAGCGGACGTCGGCCCGGCGCTTGTCGAGCAGCGCCGGGAAGTCACCCACCCCGAAGTCGGGGTCGTGGGCTGGTTCTCCGCACACCTGCGCACCCAGCCGCAAGTAGCCGCGCATCAGCGGCGGCACCGAGATCCGCGCCGGCGGGGCGATGTCATCAAGGCTCTTACCGTCGAGCACTACGGGTCGGTACGGGTACACGGTGAACTCCAGCGGTGCGGCGTGACGGCGGCGCACGAAATCGCGGACCCCGCGGATCTGGGTGCCGGGCGGGCCGTCGGCGTTGCCCGCTGTGGGCACCGAGACGCAGCCGGTGACGTAGTCGTAGCCGCAGCGGTCGAGGTAGGCCAGGATGCCCGCCCACATGAGCAGGACCACCGCACCGTTGCGGTGGTCATTGCGCACGACGGCGCGGCCCATCTCCACCAGAGACGGCCGCAGCGCATCGAGGCCCGTCACGTCGAACTCGGTGGCTGTGTAGAGCCCGCCGGCGGCGATCGCGCCGGGCGGCGGCAGCATGCGGTAGCAGCCGACCAGTTCGCCGGTGTCCTCGTCCTGTACCAGCAGGTGGTCGCAGTACTCGTCGAAGCGGTCGGCATCCAGGCCAGCGGAGTGGCCGTCACGCTTGAACGCGAATCCCGGCTCGGCGGCGAACACGTCGTGGCGCAGCCGCTGCGCTGCGTAGATGAGCTCGGCGTCGGTGGACAACAACAGCGAATAGCGTGGCGAATCCGCCGACGGGGTAGGACGGTCGGCGGCGATGAGTACGGATGAAGTGCTCATAGCCAGCACGGTCGTCCAGCCGGGTCGCCGGCCGGCGTCGGCAGCGTGACATGTCCGTGATCGCTAGGTGACGAATTGGACCGCCGGACTGCTCAGCAGACGCAGAACTGCCCCTTTTCGTGAGAAAAGGGGCAGTTCTGCGTCTGCTCGCGCGAGAAAACGCGAGAAAATCAGCCCTGGCGAGCCTTGACGGCGTCGGTGAGCTGCGGGGTGACGTTGAACAGGTCGCCGACGATACCGAGATCGGCGATCTCGAAAATCGGCGCCTCTTCGTCCTTGTTCACCGCGATGATCGTCTTCGACGTCTGCATACCGGCGCGGTGCTGGATCGCCCCGGAGATACCCAGCGCGATGTACAGCTGCGGCGACACGGTCTTGCCGGTCTGCCCGATCTGGAACTGGCCCGGGTAGTAGCCCGCGTCGACTGCGGCACGCGAAGCACCGACGGCGCCGTCGAGCGAGTCGGCCAGCGCCTCGACGATCGCGAAGCTCTCCGCGCTGCCGACACCACGCCCGCCGGCGACCACGACGGTGGCCTCGGTGAGCTCTGGGCGGTCGCCGGCCACCGCGGGCTCGCGCTTGGTGATCTTGGTGGCGGTTTCGGCCTGAGCCGGAACCTCGACGTTGACGACCGCACCGGCACCGGCGGCAGGGACGGCCTCGATCGAGCCGGGACGCAAGGTGATCACCGGGGTGTCGCTGGTGACCTGTGCCTCGACGGTGAAAGCGCCACCGAAGATGCTGTGGACACCTACTGCCCCCTCGCGGACCTCGATCACGTCGACCAGCAGACCCGAACCGATGCGGGCCGCCAACCGTGCGGAGATCTCCTTGCCGTCGGCGCTCGCGGCGAGCAGCACGCCTGCGGGCGCGGCAGTCTCGACCAGACCGGCGAGCACGTCGACCACCGGGGTGATCAAGTAGTTCTCGACGTCATCAGATTCGGCAACGTAGATCTTGGCCGCACCGGCGGCCTTGAGGTCGTCTACCAGCGGCGCTGCCGTGCCGGGCTTGCCCACCACGACGGCGGCAGGCTCACCCAGCGCTCGGGCGGCGGTAATCAATTCAGCGGTGACCTTCTTCAGGGCACCGTCGGAGTGCTCAACGAGCACAAGTACTTCAGCCATGGGTTTCTCGTTATGTCTTTCGCGTCTCGTTAGATTCGATGGGAGCAGCTGCTAGATGAGCTTCTGAGCAACGAGGTACTCGGCAACCTTGGTACCGCCGTTGCCTTCGTCGGCGACCTTCTCGCCAGCGGCCTTCGGCGGCTTCGGGGTCGACGACAGCACCTTCGACCCGGCGCTGGCGACACCGACCTCGTCGGCGTCGACGCCGATCTCGGCGAGGGTGAGCACGGTGACTTCCTTCTTCTTCGCGGCCATGATGCCCTTGAAGGACGGGAAGCGGGGCTCGTTGATCTTCTCGTTGACGCTGACGACAGCCGGAAGCGCGGCCTCCAGGGTGAAGACACCGTCGTCGGTCTCGCGCTCGGCGGTGACCCTGCCGTTCTCGACCGTCAGCTTGCGTACGTGGGTGAGCTGCGGCAGGCCCAGGTACTCGGCGATGACAGCCGGGACCGCGCCACCGACGCCGTCGGTCGCCTCGTTACCGGCGATGACCAGCTCGGTGCCCTCGATGGTGCCCAGCGCACGGGCCAGCGCCCACGCCGTCTGGATCACGTCGGACCCGTGCATGCCGTCGTCCTTGAGATGCACAGCCTTGTCGGCCCCCATCGACAGAGCCTTGCGGATGGCCTCGGTGGCGCGCTCCGGGCCCGCGGTCAGCACGGTGACCGTGCTGTCGCCCCCCTCGCGCTCCTTGATCAGCAGTGCCTCCTCAACGGCACGTTCGTTAATCTCGTCGAGCACGGCGTCGGCGGCCTCGCGATCGAGGGTGAAATCGCCGTCGGACAGCTTGCGCTCCGACCAAGTGTCTGGGACCTGTTTGATCAGGACCACGATGTTCGTCATGACTCTGGTTCGTCCTCCTCGTGAGGCCGGAGACCGGCCTGCCATATTACGTTCTTTGCAGCTAACCCCATGTTACTGATGGGTAACTTATGGTAGTTCGCAGGAACACCATAGCTGGTCGAGCTTGGCCTGCGGTGACCACTATCACACAAGGTGATAAGGGAACCGTTCACGAGTAGGCCACCAACCGGTCGACTGGGTTAGCCTGCCTTGCAATGAGCACATTTGTTGACGGTCCGGAAGACGCCCTGCCACTGACCGGCGAGCGGACCATCCCCGGCTTGGCCGAGGAGAATTACTGGTTCCGCCGCCACGAGGTGGTGTACCAGCGACTCGCCGAGCGCTGCGCGGGGCGCGATGTGCTGGAAGCCGGCTGCGGCGAAGGCTATGGCGCCGACTTGATCGCCAACGTCGCCCGCAAGGTCATCGGCATGGACTACGACGAAGCAACGGTCGCCCATGTCCGGGCCCGCTATCCGCGCGTCGACATCCGGCACGGCAACCTCGCCGAACTGCCCCTGCCAGATGGCGTGGTCGACGTCGTGGTCAACTTCCAGGTCATCGAACACCTATGGGACCAAGCACAATTCATCGCCGAGTGCTACCGGGTGCTGCGCCCCGGCGGTGTGTTCCTGGTATCGACCCCGAACCGGATCACCTTCTCCCCCGGCCGCGACACCCCGCTCAACCCGTTCCATACCCGCGAACTCAACGCCGCCGAGCTCACCGAGCTGCTCGAAGACGCCGGGTTCCAGATCGAGGGTGTGTACGGAGTTTTCCACGGACCGGGTCTGGCCGAACTCGATGCCCGCCACGGCGGCTCGATCATCGACGCCCAGGTGGCGCGCGCGGTCGCCGACGCACCCTGGCCCGAGCAGCTGCTCGCCGACGTCGCGGGTGTAACCACCGACGACTTCGACATCACTCCGGCCACCGAACGCAACATCGACGACAGCCTCGACCTGCTCGCGGTCGCGGTACGCCCGTGACTGCCCCGAGCTCACATCCCGAGCCCGTACCAGGGCTGTTCACCCTGGTCCTGCACACGCACCTACCGTGGCTGGCCCATCACGGCCGTTGGCCGGTGGGCGAAGAGTGGCTCTATCAGTCCTGGTCAGCGGCCTACCTACCGCTGATGCGGGTGCTGCACACCCTGGCCGCCGAGGACCGCAGCCACCTGATCACGCTGGGCATGACACCGGTGGTCACCGCACAGCTCGACGATCCGTACTGCCTCACCGGTATGCACCACTGGCTGGCCAACTGGCAGTTGCGCGCGCTTGAGGCGACAACACTGAGCAGCCCGGAAGGGTTGCGCGAGTTCGGGCTTCGCGAGCATGCCGAAGCCGCCGCGGCGGTCGAGGACTTCTCCAACCGGTGGCGGCACGGTGCCAGCCCGACGCTGCGCGAACTGATCGACGCAGACACGATCGAACTGCTTGGCGGCCCGCTGGCCCACCCGTTCCAGCCGCTGCTCAATCCGCGACTGCGTGAGTTCGCGCTGCGGGAGGGACTGGCAGATGCCCAGGCTCGCTTCGCGCACACCCCGCGCGGCATCTGGGCGCCCGAATGTGCGTACGCGCCGGGCATGGAAACCGGTTATGCCGCAGCGGGTGTGGGCCACTTCATGGTCGACGGCCCGTCGCTGCACGGCGACACGGCACTCGGCCGCCCGGTCGGCGACTCCGACGTCATCGCGTTCGGACGCGACCTGCAGGTCAGCTATCGCGTGTGGTCCCCCAAGTCCGGCTATCCCGGGCACGCCGCCTACCGCGACTTCCACACCTACGACTACACCACGGGCCTGAAACCGGCCCGGGTAACGGGACGCAACACGCCCTCCGAGGACAAGGCGCCCTACGACCCACAGCGCGCCGACCGCGCCATCGACGACCACGTCACTGACTTCGTCGCGATCGTGCGTCGGCGACTGCTCAGCGAGGGAGAGCGCATCGGCCGACCCGCCCATGTGATCGCGGCATTCGACACCGAGTTGTTCGGCCACTGGTGGTACGAGGGCCCGGTGTGGCTCGAGCGGGTGCTGCGGGCACTGCCCGAGGCCGGCATCCGGGTGGGCACCCTCGCCGATGCCAAGGCCGACGGATTCGTCGGCGCCCCAGTCGAATTACCGCCCAGCTCATGGGGTTCGGGCAAGGACTGGCAGGTCTGGAACGGTCCGGCAGTCAGCGACCTCGTCCAGCTCAACACGGAGGTCGTCGACACCGCGCTGAGCGCGGTGGACAAGGCCCTCGCCCAGAACACCGCGGTAGGGGCCCCCACCCCGCGGGATCATGTCGCCGACCAGATCCTGCGAGAAACCCTGCTCACGGTGTCCAGTGACTGGTCGTTCATGGTCAGCAAGAACTCCGCGGCCGACTACGCACGCTACCGAGCGCACCTGCACGCCCACGCCACGCGGGAAATCTGCGATGCGCTGGCATCGGGCCGATTCAAGCACGCCCGCCGCCTGGCCGACGGCTGGAACAGGGCCGACGGACTGTTCGGTGCCCTCGACGCACGCCGGCTCCCCAAATGACCACCCGCCGGAGAAAGCACCAGCCATGAAAATCCTGATGGTGTCGTGGGAGTACCCGCCGGTGGTCGTCGGCGGTCTCGGCAGGCACGTGCATCATCTGGCCACTGCGCTCGTCGCAGCCGGCCACGAAGTCGTGGTGCTGAGCCGTCAACCATCGGACACCGACCCGAGCACGCATCCGTCAACCGACGAGGTCAGCGAGGGTGTCCGTGTCGTCGCCGCCGCGCAGGACCCGCACGAATTCGGCTTCGGCACCGACATGATGGCCTGGACGCTGGCGATGGGGCACGCGATGGTGCGCGCCGGCCTGGGCATCAAGGACCATACCGGCGGGCCGTGGCAGCCGGATCTGGTACATGCGCACGACTGGCTGGTCGCTCACCCGTCCATCGCCCTGTCCGAATACTTTGATGTGCCACTGGTTTCCACCATCCATGCCACCGAGGCCGGCAGGCACTCCGGCTGGGTGTCGGGCCCGATCAGCCAGCAGGTACATGCCGTGGAGTCCTGGCTGGCGCATGAATCCGATTCGCTGATCACGTGTTCGGCTTCGATGAGCGCGGAGATCACCGAGTTGTTCGGGCCCGGGCTCGCCGAGACCCGGGTGATCCGCAACGGTATCGACGCCGCGCTATGGCCGTTCGCGCGGCGCCGTCCGCGCCAGGGCCCCGCTCAGTTGCTCTACGTCGGGCGCCTCGAGTACGAGAAGGGCGTACACGACGCGATCGCAGCGCTGCCCCGGATCCGGCGCGCCCATCCCGGCACCACCCTGACCGTCGCCGGCGAGGGCACGCAGCAGCAGTGGCTCGTCGACCAGGCTCGAAAACACAAGGTGCTCAAGGCCACCCGGTTCGTCGGCCGGCTCGGCCACGACGAGCTGGTGGCCGCATTGCATGCCGCAGACGCTGCGGTGCTGCCCAGCCACTACGAACCGTTCGGGATCGTGGCGCTGGAGGCCGCAGCCACCGGCATACCACTGGTCACCTCCAACGTCGGCGGGCTCGGTGAGGCGGTGATCAACGGCCAGACCGGAATGTCGTTCGCGCCACGGGACGTGACCGGGCTGGCCGACGCGGTCCGCGCTGTGCTCGACGACCCCGACGCGGCGCAGCAGCGGGCTATCACCGCCCGAGACCGGCTGACCTCCGATTTCGACTGGCACACCGTGGCCGCCGAGACCGCCAAGGTGTACCTGGCGGCCAAACGCGGTGAACGCGAACCACATCCGCGCCGCCCCATCGTCGAGCACGCCCTGCCCGACCGCTGAGCCCACAACGATTCGACGGGCGTCGAATCGTTTCGGCCCTAGCGTGCGGGTATGGCACTCACACGAGCCGCAGTCCTCACCCTCGTCGCCGCCTACCTGGGCCTGTTCGTCGGACTCATCGATGCGAACGCCGTCAACCTGGCGCTGCCGGCAATCCGTGACGACCTCGGCGGCGGCATCGCCGGTGCTCAGTGGACCATCGACGCGTACAACATCACCTTCGCCGCGGCCCTGCTGACCGCGGGTTCGCTCGGCGACCGGTTCGGCCGGCGCCGACTGCTGCGGATCGGGTTGACGCTGTTCATCGCCGCCTCGGTGGCGTGTGCACTGGCACCGGCACTGCCCGCTCTGCTGGCCGCCCGCGCGGTTCAGGGCCTGAGCGCGGCAGTGATGTTGCCGCAGGGCCTGGCCATCACCTCGGCCGCCTTTCCGGACCCCGCGGACCGGGCCCGCTCCACCGCGGCATGGGCGTTCGCCGCCGCGAGCAGTACCGCGATCGGCCCGCTGCTGGGCGGCGTCCTGGCCGACACGGCGGGCTGGCGGTGGATCTTCTGGGCCAATGCACCGGTGGGCGCGCTGGCCCTGATCCTGAGCCTGCGGCAGCTGCCCGAATCTCGTGACCCGGCCGCCGCCCGCATCGACATACCGGGCCAGTGCCTGGCAGTACTGGGCCTGGCCGCGCTGACGCTGGTGCTCGTCGAGGGACACACCTGGCCGTGGCGGTGCATCGTGCCGGTCGCCCTCGTCGCAGCATGCGCCCTCGCTGCGTTCGTCGCCGTGCAGCGTCGCAGCGTCCGGCCGATGCTGCCGCTGGACCTGTTCGGCAGTCGCCACCTCGTCGGTGCCCTGCTCGCGACGTTCACCATGACCTTCGGCATCTACGGCCTGCTGCTGGTCAACAGTTTCGCGTTCCAGCAGCAACGCGGACTGAGCGCGCTGGCGACCGCGGTGTGGTTCCTGCCGCTGCCGACCACGTACCTGGCGTTGATCCCGACGGCCAACGGGCTGGCCCGGCGGAGCGGCGCGCGCACCGCGATGACCGCCGGCCTGGGACTGATGGCAGCAGGGCTGCTGCTGTACGCCGCGGTAGGCCCGACGGCACCGGTGTGGCTGCTGGAGCTGTCGCTCGTCCTGGCGGGCGCCGGCCTGGCGCTGAATACGGGACCCGCCGTGTCGCTGGCGATGTCGGCGATGCCGGTACAGCGCTCAGGGCTGGGCGCCGGGGTGGTGAATCTGTCCCGGCTGCTGGGTATCACTGTCGGTGTTGCGGTGTTAGGTAGTGCCATGGCGGCCATCGGCGGTGACCTCGGAGTCCGTATTGCTTTGGTGTTCGGTGGGCTGTGCCAGCTGGCCGGGGCAGCCGCCGCGCTGCGGTTGGCGCAGCTTCCCGCGGTCCGGGCGCTGGGAAAGGAGCCGTCCCATGCGTGATCTCCCCGATCTGCCGTCGACGGCGGATGTCGACATCGCCGCGCTGGCCGCCCTGCTCGCCGATCCGGCTCGGTGCCGGGTGCTGCTGGCCCTCGATGATGGCCGCGCACTGCCGGCCAGCGTGCTCGCCGACGAAGCAGGCATCAGCCGCTCGACCGCCAGCAGCCACCTCAACAAGCTGACCCAAGCCGGCCTGCTGACCGTGCAGACCCACGGCAGGCACCGCTACTACCGGCTGTCCGGACCCGAAATAGGGGAACTGATCGAGCAATTGGGCCGGCTCGCGCCCGCCCGCCCGGTGACCTCACTGCGCGAAGGCACCCGCGCAGCGCGGCTGCGCAGCGCACGTACCTGCTATGACCACATCGCCGGGCGGCTCGGTGTCCAGATCATGAGCAGCCTCATCGACCAGGACGTGCTATCTGGCGGGGACGGCCAGTTCCACGACGGCGACTCCGACCGGCTGAGCAGTCCGGGACGCGATGTGCACTACGAACTCACCGCCGCCGGCGCCGACCGCATGCGCCACATAGGTGTTGAATTACCCACGGGCTCAAGGCCACTGGTGCGGTACTGCATCGACTGGACCGAGCAGCGCCACCACCTGGCGGGCGGTCTGGGCCGCGCCGTGCTCGACCGCTTCCTGACAGCCGACTGGCTGCGCCGCGCACCACAGCACCGCGCACTGAAAGTGACCAGCGCCGGCCGCGCCGCGCTGGCCCGCGACTTCGGCATCGACTGGCCGGTGTGACCCGCAGGCCTAGTGCGGCAACGAAAGAACCGACACCGCAATGAGAATCAGCACACCGACGGTCATCACATGGACTTCGTGCGTCGGGGTGATCCGGTTCGGCAGCGGATGGCGGGCCAGCACGCGTTGCCTGCGCAGCCCCACCGCGTAGACGAGCAGCGCGACCGCGGCCGCGACACCTGCTGCCACCAACCCGAATCCGGCCTCGTGGTGCTGAATGTCATGGAGCATGAGCAACGCCCCGTTGCCCAGCACCGCGAACGCCGTGCGCGTCCAGGACAGCGCGGTCCGCTGTGCCTGCAGGCCGGGATCGACAGCAGTCATTGGCTGGCAATCCTGACCACGGCGACAACCAGGACCAGCACACCGATCAGGCACAACCCGACCGCCAGGTACGCCGGCGTGGGGTGGCGGGGCAACGACGTGCCGGTGCGCATCGCACGTTCCACTTGCCGCCAGCGCCACAGGCCGATCCCGGAGGTCAGCGTGGCAAGGATCGTCAGCAGCAGGCTGAGGATGTGGCGCACCTCGGGCACGCCCAGTTCGGGCACGAACTGGATGACGGCTACCGCGGCAGCCAGAAGCCCGAGCGCAGTGCGCTGCCAGGCCAGGAACGTCCGCTCGTTGGCAAGCGTGAAGCGGTAATCGAGCTCCTGCGCTTCATCCGGACAGGGGCCTGCTTGGTCGCCAGTTCGTTCGCTCAGTTGCTCGCAGCTTTCTTGCGCTCGATATCGGCCAGCGCGGCAGCCAGTTCGGCCCGCTGTGCCGCCGAGGTGTCCCAGGCCAGCTTGCGGTTCTTGACCACCTTCGCCGGGGACCCGACGGCGATGGAGTAGTCGGGGATGTCGCCCTTGACCACGGCGTGTGCGCCCAGCACGCAGCCGCGGCCGATGGTGGTGCCGCGCAGCACCGTGACTTTGGCGGCGATCCAGGTGTCGGGGCCGATGCGCACCGGACCCTTGACGATGCCCTGGTCCTTGATCGGCAGCTCGATGCTGTCCATCTTGTGGTCGAAGTCGCAGACATAGCACCAGTCGGCCATCAACGCGGACTCGCCGAACTCGATGTCGAGGTAAGTGTTGATGACGTTGTCGCGCCCCAGCACCACCTTGTCGCCGATCCGCAGCGAGCCCTCATGGCAGCGGATCGTGTTCTTGTCACCGATGTGCACCCAGCGGCCGATCTCCATCTGCGCGAGTTCCGGGGTGCACTGGATCTCCACACCCTTGCCCAGGAACACCATGCCGCGCGTGATGATGTGCGGATTGGCCAACTTGAACTTCAGCAGCCGCCAGTACCGGACCAGGTACCACGGCGTGTAGGCGCGGTTGGCGATGACCCACTTGAGGGAGTCCAAGGTGAGGAAGTTGGCTTGGCGAGGATCGCGCAGCCGTGACCCCCGCCAACGCTTGTGAATCGGGGCGCCCCACATCGTCGTCATGGCCCGAGAGCCTACGCGAGCGGCATCGACCGAATTCGGAGTCGCTCCGCTCCTGCCGCCTCACATTCGCAACGGTTACCCTCAGCTGGACCACACGCGCGAAACACGGGTGCCGGACCGGGCGCACCGACTGTGCGTGCCGATCCGCCCGAGCCCCGGACGAAAGGACACCGTCATCCGCCGATACCTTGCGCTGGCGGTAGCGGCGCTGCTCACGGGCGTGCTCGCCGGGTGTGAGAACACCGATTCATGGGTCAACGCACATCCCGCGTCGGGCTGGTCCGCGCAGTACGCCGACGCCGCCAACAGCAGCTACAGCGCGGTGCACGGGGCCGACACGTTGAAGTCGGCCTGGAGCCGCACGGTCAAGGGTGATCTGGGCGCCCAGGTGGCGCTGGGCGCGACCGGTTACCTCGCCGCAAACGGCCAGACCGCCGGCGGCTGCTCGTTGATGGTCTGGGAGTCCGACAACAACGCGCGCCAGCGCTGGTGCACCCGGCTGGTGCTTGGCGGCGGCTGGTCCAGTCCGCTGTTCGACGGCTTCGACAACCTTTACGTCGGTCAGCCCGGCACCATGTTGTCATTTCCGCCGACGCAGTGGATCCGGTGGCGCCAACCGGTGATCGGCATGCCGACCACCCCACGCCTCCTCGACGACGGCCAACTGCTGGTGGTGACCCATCTGGGGCAGGTGCTGGTGTTCGACAGCCATCGCGGCACCGTGGTCGGCACCCCGCTCGACCTGGTCACCGGCGTCGATCCAACCGATTCGCAACGCGGGCTGGGCGACTGCCCGCAGGGCGGGCGCGGCTGCCCCGTGGCGGCCGCACCCGCCTTCTCCAAGGCCACAAACATCGTGGTGCTGAGCCTGTGGGAGCCGGGCGCCGAAAGCCCCGTACTCGTCGGCCTGCGGTACCGCCCTAACCAGAAACCGATGCTGAACCGCGAGTGGACCAGCACCGCGGTGGGCCAGGGACCGCTGGCCAGCCCGGTGCTCTCCGCGGACGGATCGACCGCGTACGTCAACGGCCGCGACCAACGCCTCTGGGCGATCGATACCGCTAATGGCAAGGCGAAGTGGTCTGTACCACTGAACTTCCTGGCCCAGACGCCGCCGTCAGTGTCACCCGACGGGCTCATCGTGGCGGGCGGCGGTCCGGACGCCAAACTGATCGGGGTCCGCGACAACGGTGACAAGGGCGACATTGTGTGGACCCGCGACGACGTCACACCGCTGACCACCACGAGCCGAGCCGCCGGCATCGGGTACACCGTGGCGCGTGAAGGCGGGCACGGCCAGACGCTGATGGTGTTCGATACCGGCGACGGGCGCACTCTCAACAGCTATCCGCTGCCCGACGCCACCGGCTGGCCCGTCGGCGTATCGATCGGTCACGATCGCCTGGTGATCGCCGCGACCAGCGACGGTCAGGTGTACGGCTTCGCTCCGGCATGAGGCGCCGGCGGTCATGCCAGTAAGTCCGCCAACTCATCTCGCGGCACAGACGCCTGTGTGGCACCGGCCGCCTCGGCGAGCAGCTCACCCTGGCCAAAGAAGAAGATCACCGCATCGTCGGTGATCGCGAAGTTCTGGTAGTGCGCGGGATCGAGCCCGACACTCGACGGTATCGCCTGCTCCACACCGGACTGCTTCTGCAGTTGGCGCTGCACGGTCGGGTAGATCACGTCGAGCGGCTTGGTCCCCGGTTTGAACAGCGTGTCGAACGTGATCGGCGCCCGGGTCAGGAGGTTGTAGTTGAACGCCTTGTACCAGGTCTGCGGGTGCGCCCCACCGACGTTTTGGTACACCTCGAACACCAGGCTCTGGGTACGCGGCGGTAGACCCGAGCTGTAGCGGGTTCCCTTGGCATCCAGCACGTAGGGCTGGTCACGCGATCCCGGCATCTGTGAGACGTTGACGAATCCATCTCTTGTCTGTGTCAGGTAGTCCGTCAACGCCTGCTGATCCGGATAGTCGACCGGGAATGTGTAGTCGAGCGTGTATGCCGCGTTGGCAGTGTGCACGGTGCAGGTCTGATTCAGATCGACCGTGCCGTCGAGATCGGCACATGCATTCTGTGCCGTCGCTACCGGCGTAGAAAGCCAGCCGACCAGCACACCGGCGCCCAGAGCAGCTATTACAGGGGAAAGTCGCATTGTCAGTCGTCCTCGCAGGCGATCAACTCAGGCCGGTCCGACTCCGGCACGTCAACTCACAGGGTACGTGGCGGTCACCGAGACGGCCGACAAACGAATGCTGTTGCGGTACTCGCGGCACCCGAGCCCAGCCGCGTGATGACCACCGACAGTTGCTGCGAACCGCGCAGCCGGAGCCGCCGCCGCAACGCATCTGGATCCACGTCAACACCGCGGACCAGGATCTCCACGGCGCCGACCGAGCGGGCCGCCAGCACCTCACGCAGGCGCCGTTCGTGGTAGCCAAGCTGTTCGAGCACCTCGAAACCGCGCAGCCCGACAGGTAGCTCGTCGCCGGACAGATAGGCGATGTCGGGGTCGAGTTGCCACAGACCGTGCCGGACCGCGTAGTGCCGGACCAGCCCCGCCCGCACCACGGCACCGTCGGGATCGACGATCCAGCGCCCAGCCGGTGCGACCGCACAGTCGTCGGGCTCGGCGTCGGTGATCTGTTCATCGCGGTCGAGCAGGGTGGCCTGCCTTCGAACACCGGTTCCGGCCAGCCCCGGCGACCACAGACATGCCTCCCGCACTCCCCCGCCCACCGAGGTCACCTCGATCTCGCCCTCGAACCCCATCTTCGCGAGCTCGTCGAAATCTATTCCGGGAGCACACTTTACGACGGTGTCACGACCGCGATAGGTGTCCAGCAGAGCGTCGAGCGCCGGTGTATAGGCGCGCGGATCGAACCGCCTGCGCCCACCCGCTCGGCGTGCGGGGTCCAGGATCGCCACGGCGTCGCGGGTGATCGGCTGCAGTGCATCGGCGCGGCACAATGCGACACCGGGCACGTTGTGCGCAGCCATCGCCAGCCGCACCGGATCGATGTCACTGCCCACCAGGTCCGCCGTCGAATTCCGCAGTGCCACAAGCTCACTGCCGATCGAGCAGGTGGCGTCATGCACTCGTGCGCCGGCCAACCGGTGAGCGCGGTGCGCGGCTACCGACGCCGCGGTGGCCTGCTGCAGCGCCTCATCGGTGAACAACCAGCGCGACGGGTCGTCGAACTTGGCGACGGCCCGGCGGCGCAGCTGGACGGTCTCGACCAGTATCGTCGCCCGGTCCCCGAATTGTGTTCGGAGAGCGGTGATATCGCTGACCAGATTGGCGCCCGACAACTGGCGTCGGGCCACCTGGGCCAACGCCTGCAGGCCTGCCTCCGACCGCAGATACGCGACATCGGCAGTACCGAAAACTACGACGGCTTGACCCCGGTGACCATGACGTTGTAGAACCAGCCCTTGGGCACCACGCGGCGCCAGACGTTGCTGTCCGCCCAGCTCAGCGCCATCCAGCTGTTGAATGCGAACTTGGCCCAGCCCCAACCGAGTCGACCCGCCGGCACCGCGGCCTCGAACGTCCGCACCGGCCAGCCCAGCATCGCCGCGGTGAACTCCTCACTGGCCGTCCGCACCTCGACCGCGCCGGCGTTGGTGGCCATCCGCTCCAGATCCGCCGGATCGAAGGTGTGCAGGTCCACCACCGCCTCCAGGGCCGCTGCCCGGGACGACTCGTCGAGTTCGGCCTGCGGGCGGCGCCAGCCGTCCAGGCCCGGCAACTTGGTGACATTGGTGGTCGCGCGCCAGGTCAGGGTGGACAGTTCGCGCGCGTAGCGGTTGCCGACCTTCGTAGGCTCCCCGGCGAAGACGAACCGGCCGCCCGGCTTGAGTACGCGCACCACCTCGCGCAGAGAAAGCTCGACGTCCGGAATGTGGTGCAGCACGGCATGCCCTACCACCAGGTCGAAGGTGTTGTCCTCGTACGGGATGCCCTCGGCGTCGGCGACGCGCCCGTCGATGTCCAGGCCGAGCGACTGCCCGTTGCGGGTGGCCACCTTGACCATGCCGGGCGACAGGTCGGTCACCGAACCACGCCGGGCGACACCGGACTGAATCAGGTTGAGCAGGAAGAAGCCGGTGCCACAGCCCAGCTCAAGCGCCCGGCCGTAGGGCAGCTGACGCTGCTCGTCCTCGGGCACGATGGCGTCGAAGCGGCCGCGGGCGTAATCGATGCAGCGCTGGTCGTACGAGATGGACCACTTCTCGTCGTAGGTCTCGGCTTCCCAGTCGTGGTAGAGCACCTGAGCGAGCTTGCTGTCGTGCATCGCTGCCTCGACCTGTTCGGCCGTGGCGTGCGGGTTAGGAGCCGGCATGTCAGCGTCGGTGCCGGATTCCTTGATCTCTGTCATACAGGGCAGCCTAATAGTCGGCGACGCGGGTCAGGTCCGGTCGGTACGCCCGCCTACCGCCGCCTTTGCCGCTGCCAGCGCCGTAACCGGATGGTCGACGAACCGACGCGCCCATGCCAGCGCGGCGTCGTAGACGTGATCGGGTGCCACCATCTCGTCGACCAGGCCCAACGCGACAGCTTCCTCGGCTCCGACGAAACGACCGCTATAAGCCAGCTCCTTGGCCTTACCGCTGCCGATGACTGCGGCCAGCCTCTGGCCCGCACCACCGCGGGGCGCCAACCCGGCCAGGATCTCGGTCGCGCCGAACTTCACGTTGTCCCCGCTGACCCGCCAGTCGGCGGCCAGTGCCAACGCCAGTCCACTGCCCAGTGCGTATCCCGTGATCGCAGCGACGGTCGGCCTCGGGATCGCGGCTACGGCATCCAGGCAGTCGCGCAGCACACCCTCGGCCACGGCGGCCTCGTCGGTATTGAGTGTGCGCAACTCGGGTACGTCATCACCTGCGCAGAAGATCTCGTGACCGCCGAACAGCACGACCACCGCGATGTCCGGCCGCTCGGCCAGTTCCCCTGCGGCCGTGGTGAGCTCCCGGTACATCTGTCGGGTCAGAGCGTTGGTCGGTGGGCGCGACAGCAGCAGCGTCGCAATCCGGGGCTCCGTGTCGCTCGTGACGACGCTGACGAACTCGTTCACGACGCGCCGCCCGCAGCGGGCTCACCGAAAGATGAGCGGTGGCTGCGCGCCGCGTTGTAACGCTCGCTGTCGAAGAATTCGATCTCCCAGCCGCCGGCGTTGACGGCCAGGCTCGGCTCGATGGCGCCGATCTTGCGTTCGACCGCCAGCACCTCGGCGACCGTGCGGCCGTTCAGCGAATCCAGCTGGGCCCACGTCGGCGGAAGCAGGAACGACCGTCCCTCGGCGAAGTCGTCGAGCCCGGCCTGCGGCGTGCTCCAAAACGCGCGGTCGCTCTCGGTGTTCTCACCATCGGCGCGCTGCCCCTCGGGCAGGGCAGCGACGAAGAAGAAGGTGTCGTAACGGCGGGTGCGTTCCTCCTTGGGAGTTATCCAGTTCGCCCACGGGCGCAGCAGATCTGCCCGCAGCACCAATTTCTCCTCGCGCAGGAAGTCGGCGAACGACAACGCATTGCCGGCCAGCGCGACCCGGGCGTCGCGGTACACCGATGCGTCGGAAATGATGCCGGGAGCGCCCGAGCCACTGTCAGGGCCGGCGAACAGCACCCCGGACTCCTCGAACGTCTCGCGCGCCGCGGCACACACGAGTGCCTCGGCCAGCGCGGTCTCCACTCCGAGTCGCTGCGCCCACCACAACGGTTCCGGGCCGTACCAGGCGATGTCGGCGTTGCGATCGCGCTCGTCGACTCCGCCGCCCGGGAACACCATGACGCCACCGGCGAACTCCATCGCCGTGTGCCTGCGCATCAGAAACACCTCGATCTCCGAGGCCGCACCAGGGTGCTCATCGGCTCCTCGCGCAAGCGCTCGTCGGTGCTCATCGGCTCCTCGCGCAAGCGCTCGTCGGTGCACGTCACGCACGAGCATCACCGTCGCCGCAGGCCTCGGGACCAAAGGGGCGGTCATACCCGTCTCCTGTGCGCCGCCCGGCTCCGGATCCGGCGCGCGAAGTACCGCCCGTCGATCACGTCCAGAGCGATCGACTGGCCGAATGCCTTGGACAAGTTCTCCGCCGTCAGCACATCCGCGAGGAGCCCGGCGGCGACAACGCGGCCTTCGGACAGGATCAACGCGTGGCTGAAGCCGGGCGGGATCTCCTCGACATGATGGGTGACCAGCACGATCGCCGGCGCGTCGGGGTCGGCGGCCAGATCGGCCAGCCGCGCCACCAGCTCCTCACGCCCGCCCAGGTCGAGTCCCGCTGCGGGTTCGTCGAGTAGCAGCAGCTCCGGGTCGGTCATCAGCGACCGGGCGATCAGCACCCGCTTGCGCTCGCCCTCCGAGAGGGTGCCGTAGGCACGTTCGGCGAGATGTTCGGCGCCGACACTCTCCAGCATGTCCACGGCCTGCGCGTAATCGACCTCTTCGTAGTCCTCGCGCCACCGGCCCAGCACCGCATAGCCCGCCGACACCACCAGATCGCGCACGAGCTCGTCATCGGGAATCCGCTGTGACAGTGCCGAACTGCTCAGCCCGACACGGGAACGCAGCTCGGCCATGTCAGTGCGGCCCAGCCGTTCCCCCAGCACGTACGCGGTACCCGAGGACGGGTGTTCGGTGGGGGGGGCGATCCGCAGCAGAGACGTCTTGCCCGCGCCGTTGGGACCGATCACCACCCAGCGTTCATCGAGTTCGACGGCCCAGGTGATCGGCCCGACAAGAGTATTGCCACCCCTGCGGAGCGTGACCCTGGCGAAGTCGATCAGCAGGTCTTCGCTGCCGGCACTGTCTGCTGCGTCTTCTCCGGATTCGGGCACTCGACCATCGTAGTGATGCCGGCGACAGGCTCTCGGTCGCGCCCGCCGCTGAAATCGTGGAACAGCATGGCGCGCGGGGTGAGCCTCAGGAACAGCTGTACCAACGGGCCGATACCGAACGCATAGACGAGGGTGCCGACCCCGACCGAGCCGCCGAGTAGCCAGCCCACCGCGAGCACAGTCGCTTCAATCGCGGTTCGCACCAACCGGATCGACAGCCCGGTACGGGCGACCAGACCGGTCATCAGACCGTCTCGCGGGCCCGGGCCGAGCCCGGCGCCGATGTAGAGCACAGTGCTGACGCCGTTGAGCACCACAGCACCGAGCATCATTGCGATACGTGCCGGCATGGCGGCGGGTGCGGGCAGCACGGCGAGTGTGGTGTCGACGGTGACGGCGATGACGATAACGTTGGCGACGGTGCCTATACCCGGCCTGTTGCGCAGCGGGATCCAGGCCAGTAGCACGACGACCCCGGCGAGGGCGGATGCGAGCCCGATGGTCAGCGGCGTATGCCGGGTCAGCCCCTGGTGGAAGACATCCCAGGGGTCCAGGCCCAAGCCGGCGCGGATCATCATGCCCATCGACACGCCGTAGCCGCACAGGCCGATCAGCAGCAGCGTGCCCCGTTTGAGCGCGGTCATCAGGCGTGGTCCGGGAATCGCACACGGATAGCGTCGAGCTCGCTGCGTACCCGGCGCGCGTCTGCGTCACACTCTGCGATGCCGTTGCGCGGGTCGTACACACGGCGGAGATTTTCCGCGAGCCGAGATATCCAATTCGTTCGCATGCTGCGATCATTCCGACCAACTGGCTTGATCATCAATAGCCAGTTGACGGATACTGGCCTTATCATGAGTAACGTAATGGCCGCACGCGCGTTAGATGTAGATCTTTTGGCCCGCGAGCTCGGCAACTGGCGTACTTCCAGTCTGAGTGGCCCCGCATATCTGGGCCTGGCCGATGCCATCCGGCTGCTCATCGTCGACGGCAGGCTGCCGGTCGGGTCGCGGTTACCCAGCGAGCGAGCGCTGGCCGATGCGCTGCGGGTTTCACGCACCACCGTCACCGCGGCGTTCACTCAGCTGCGCGACGACGGCTACCTCAACGCCCGCCGCGGCGCGCGCAGCACCGCCGCGCTGCCACTGCGACCGGAACTGGTCGCCGAACCGACTCAGCCGGCCATCAGCCTGGCTGCGGCCGCACTGTCCGCGCCGTGTGCCGCGGTGCTGGACGCGTTCGCCGAGGCTGCGCACGACATCACCCCGTATCTGCACGAGCCGGGTCACGAGCTCACCGGGGTCAATTCACTCCGTGAGGCGATCGCCGCGAGATATTGCGAGCGCGGACTCCCCACCGATGCGGACCAGATCATGGTGACGAGCGGCGCCCAACACGCGATCGGCCTGATCCTGGCCGCCCATACCCAAGCCGGTGACCGGGTGCTCGTCGAGCAACCTACGTACCACGGTGCCCTGTCGGCGATCACGCAAGCCGGAGCACGCCCGGTACCGGTATCGCTCACCGAGGACGGCTGGGAACTCGACGCCGTGCACGCAGCGTTGCGTCAGCTCGCACCGAGCCTGGCCTACCTGGTACCCGACTGTCACAACCCCACCGGGTTCACCTTGCCGACCGCGGGCCGGAAACGGTTGGGACAGATCATTTCCGAGACCCGCACCCGCACGATCATCGACGAATCGATCGCCGACATGTGGATCGACGAGCCACCACCGGAACCACTGGCCGCCTCGGTGGCCCGCGACAACCTGGTGCTGACCATCGGCTCCATGTCGAAGTCCTTCTGGGGCGGTCTGCGGGTCGGCTGGATCCGCGCCGATCGCGCAACCCTGGCAACTGTCGCCGCCATCCGGCAATCCCTCGATCTCGGCACGCCGATTCTCGAACAGCTTGCCGCGGCAAGGCTTCTCGCAGCACGCGCAGAGGTCCTGCCGGAACGTCGCGAGTTGCTCAACAACCGTCGGCGGTACCTGGTGTCCCTGCTGGCCCGCGAACTACCGGACTGGTGCCCCGGTGTCGGCCGCGGCGGAATGTCGCTGTGGGTGCGGCTGCCTGCACCGATGAGTACGGCACTGTCCGCGAGTGCTTCACGGCTCGGCCTGGATCTGCCGGCTGGTCCGCGATTCGGGGTGGACGGCACGCTGGAACGCTTCATCCGGCTGCCGTATGCCCTGCCCGAGCCGCAGCTAAAGGAAGCGGTCGAGCTGCTGGCGCGCGCGTGGCGCAGCATCACCGGGTTAACTGGCCCGCAGCAGCCGACGCTGGTGGTTTAGCGCACTCCTTACTGATACTGAGACAGCGCCAGGCAGGTGCCGTAATTCTCGGGGGTGCACGGAATACCTCTGACCGATGGAAGCTGGCCCGGCGCGTTCGTGACGCTCGACCCCTCGCTGGCCGGCGTGAGTACCGGTATCGCGCCACCGCCCGAGGGGCCGCTGACGCAGACTCCGGGGAACTTGGACGGCACAGTGCCCGACGGGCATGGCTTGGCCTGGGCTTGCGTGGCGAATACCAGCTGTCCCACGGTCACCGCAACCGCGAAACCACCGAACAGAACTGCGCGCTTCACCTTCGCCATGCCGACACCCTACGTGACGGCGCCGCCGGAGGCAGACAGAACCCGACCCCAGCAGGCCACATCAGTCTTCGGGGATATCGACCCGGCGCACCATGCCGTCGATGGCGTCGGCCGCTTCGATCTCGCCACGGGTGATGCCCAGGATGAATAGCACGGTGTCCAGGTAGGGGTGGCTCAGCGACGCGTCGGCAACCTCACGTAACGCCGGCTTGGCGTTGAACGCCACCCCAAGGCCGGCCGCGGCGAGCATGTCGATGTCGTTGGCGCCGTCACCGACGGCAACGGTCTGTTCCATCGGCACGCCGGCCTGGCTGGCGAAATCCCGGAGGGCCTTGGCTTTCCCGGGCCGGTCCACGATCGGACCGATCACCCGGCCGGTGAGCTTCCCGTCGACGACCTCCAACTGGTTGGCCGCCACGTAGTCGAGCATGAGTTCGGCGGCCAGCGGATCGATCACCTGGCGGAATCCGCCGGACACCACCCCACAGTGAAAACCGAGCCGGCGCAGGGTGCGAATGGTGGTCCTGGCGCCGGGCGTCAGCTCAAGCCGCTCGGCGACGTCGTCGAGTACCTCTGCGGGTAATCCGGCCAGCGTCGCCACACGGCGGTGCAGCGATTCCGCGAAGTCCAGTTCGCCCCGCATGGCGGCCTCGGTCACGGCGGCCACTTCGGCCTCCTTGCCGACGCGTTGGGCCAGCATCTCGATGACCTCGCCCTGGACAAGCGTCGAATCCACGTCGAAGACGATCAGCCGTTTGGCGCGCCGCGACAGGCTGTAGTCCTCGAGCGCGATGTCTACACCTTCGTCCACCGCCACCTGAGCCAGTGCCGCCTGCAGCTTGGGGTAGACGCCGCCGGAAGGCACCGAGACCCGCAGTTCCAGGCCGGTCACCGGATAGTCTGAGACACCTCGGATGAAGTCGATGTTGACTCCCAGATCCGCCACGGCCCGGGCCACCACGGTGAAGGCCTCGGCACTGATCGGACGGCCCAGCACCACGATGGTGTGCGTCGACGGTTCGCGCATCACAGGTAGGTCGTCGCTGCGCTCGATTGTCACGTCCAGGCCGACCCGATGAATCACTTCCTCGACGTCGGCCTGGAGTTGACCGTCGGCCACCTCGGCCGGCGCAGCCACCAGGACACCCAACGTGAGCCGGCCGCGAATCACGACCTGCTCGACGTTGCGCAGCTCCACCCGGTGCCGGGACAGCACCTCGAACAGGGCCGAAGTGATGCCCGGTTGGTCGACTCCGGTGACAGTGATGAGTAGCGATGAGTGCTTACGTGAAGTGCCCATCAGCTCGACGTAGCCCACCCCCGAATGTCGTTAACCGTCAACTGGACTGGTCCACGGTTTCGAGTTCAGGGTGGTGTGAGCGACCCACGTGGGCCTCGGCGCGCATGCGCTCGACCATGTGCGGGTAGTGCAACTCGAACGCCGGACGCTCCGACCGGATGCGGGGCAGCTCGGTGAAGTTGTGCCGCGGCGGCGGGCACGAGGTCGCCCACTCCAACGAGTTACCGTAACCCCACGGATCGTCCACGGTCACCGGCTCGCCGTAACGCCAGCTCTTAAATATATTCCACACGAACGGCAGCGTCGAGACGCCCAGGATAAACGACCCGATGGTGGAGACCACGTTGAGGGTGGTGAAGCCGTCGCTGGCCAGGTAGTCGGCGTAGCGGCGAGGCATGCCCTCATCACCCAGCCAGTGCTGCACCAGGAAGGTGGTGTGGAAGCCGATGAAGGTCAGCCAGAAGTGCAGCTTGCCCAAGCGCTCGTCGAGCAGGCGTCCGGTCATCTTCGGGAACCAGAAGTAAATGCCCGCGTAGGTGGCGAACACGATGGTGCCGAACAGCACGTAGTGGAAGTGCGCGATAACGAAATAGCTGTCGGTGACGTGGAAGTCGATCGGCGGGCTGGCCAACAGCACACCGGACAGACCACCGAGCAGGAACGTGATCAGGAAGCCCACCGAGAACAGCATCGGCGTCTCGAACGTCAACTGACCCTTCCACATGGTGCCGATCCAGTTGAAGAACTTGATCCCGGTCGGGACCGCGATCAGGAACGTCATGAACGAGAAGAACGGCAGCAGCACCGCGCCGGTGGCGTACATGTGGTGCGCCCACACCGCGATGGACAGGGCCGCGATGCTGATGGTGGCGTAGATCAGCGTGGTGTAACCGAAGATGGGCTTGCGGCTGAACACCGGGAAGATCTCCGACACGATGCCGAAGAACGGCAGCGCGATGATGTAGACCTCGGGGTGGCCGAAGAACCAGAACAGGTGCTGCCACAACAGGACACCCCCGTTGGCCGGGTCATAAATGTGCGCGCCCAGCACGCGGTCGGCCGCCAGGCCAAACAGCGCGGCGGTCAGGATCGGGAAGACGATCAGCACCAGGATCGAGGTGACCAGGATGTTCCAGGTGAACACCGGCATCCGGAACATCGTCATACCCGGGGCACGCATGCACACCACCGTCGTGATCATGTTGACGCCACCGAGGATGGTGCCCAGACCACCGACGGCCAGACCCATGATCCACAGGCCACCACCCACGCCGGGCGAGTGGATCGCATCCGAGAGTGGCGAATAGGCCGTCCAGCCGAAATCGGCTGCACCACCGGGGGTGATGAACCCCGAGAGGGCGATCAGCGCACCGAACAGGAACAGCCAGAACGACAATGCGTTCAACCGCGGGAACGCCACATCGGGCGCACCGATCTGCAGCGGCAGCACCAGGTTCGCGAACCCGAACACGATCGGCGTCGCGTAGAACAGCAGCATTGCGGTGCCGTGCATGGTGAACAACTGGTTGAACTGCTCGTTGGACAGGAACTGCAGGCCGGGTAGTGCCAGTTCCGTGCGCAGGAACAGGGCCATCAGCCCACCGATGAAGAAGAAGGTAAAGCATGCGACGCAGTACATGATGCCGATCAACTTGTGATCGGTGGTCGTGATGACCTTGTAGACCAGGTTGCCCTTGGGGCCCATCCGTTCCGGAAAAGGACGACGCGCCTCGAGTTCTCCGATTGGGGGCGCTTGGGCACTCACCAGGTCTCCCTATCGTTGGGTCGGCGTGAGCGTGCACATCCGGCCGCCGCGATTCCGGCAGTAGCGCCAGGTGTGGCCTCACACTTCCGCCGACAGTGGTGCAGGTCAGGACCCACAGTTTTCCGCGCGGCACTCTGCATCGGCAAGATACGGACGGCCTTGATAGTTAGGGACTTTGTGCCCTTGACATCGGCGCAGTGCGCTTCGTCGCCCAGGCAGACGCGGCGGCCGTGCCGGCATGCGCACCGCTGGCAGCCGACATCACCCGTCGGTTCCGAGGAGGTCCGCAGTGACCGCGACCACCGAACAGGACGATTTGGTCGGCAGCCTGTGTCAGTTGAGTTGGGCCTGTCCGATCCGCTGGGGCTGTGAGTAGGTCAGGTAGAATCCGCACCCGCACTCAGGCACACGTGACGGAGATCATCTGGGCCGCACCCTGCCAAGCCGTTGGCTAGGGCCGCCGGGACGACGACGCGGCCGGTCTCCGCGCAGTGTCTGGCTCGCCGGTGCGACAGTGACGTGGTGCGGATGCGCGACGTTCGTGGTGCGACGCGCCATCTGCAGCCGGGCAGCTCTCCATCGGGCCTCGACGCATTCATCGGAACAACCGACAAGGCAACGCATCTGGTCACCGGCATGACACTGCAGGTGGCACATGCTGACACCCCACCGAACTCGCGCTCTTTCCTGAGCGCCAACAGAGTCACGCCGAATTAGTGAGCGAACATCAACGTTCTATTGGCATCTCGTTTATCAATAGTTCAATTTTGTTGTGACAGAGCGTTTTTTGCGCAGAACTGAGGGACTAATGGCCGTATTGCCCCCGGCTGCAACAGGGCACAGTTAGGGCATGGACAAAACACATCAGATGCCGGCGCTGCCCGACGAGGGCGTCGATGCAGTTCGCTATTCGCGGGGATGTGATCGGCTGCGCTTGTCGGGCCGTCGCGAAATTGCCGAACACATCGACGGGGCGTGGTGGCCGGCCTCCAAACGTCTTGAGGATGAGCTACCTGACCTCGTCGCCGCCATCGAGCGATACCTGCCGTCGGTGGTGCTGGTGGCCTACAGCCGTGATGGATGGATCGCCCCGCCGGCCCGGATCAGTCTGGGCGACCATCATCAGCCGGTCGAGGTGGTCGGTTTCGAGAGTGACGAGCCGGGCGCGGTCATTCTCATCGGCCAGGACGGCCACCATCTGACATTGCGTGTCGTCGATCCGGATACTGAGCCGCAGGAAGCCGGGCTAATACTCGACCAGATACCGCGGCGAGCCCCGTCTCAACGCACCAACGCGCCGATGGCTCGATCGCTGGCCGACGTCGCCAAGAAGTTGGCCGATCACGAAGGATTGAACAGCCCGCAGCGCAACGCTCAGATTCTGCGATGGTGTGGTGAGGCCGCGGAACGCTTCGACGACGCCCGCATCCAAACATTCGTGCCGATCCTTGTCGAGCACATCGTCAACAACCGCATCCATCGCGAACACCACGCGGTCCGCGGTCGCGGATAGATTCGGTTCATCGCCCGGATCGCGATAGCCGACAAACCAGCTATCGCGTCGCGGCATCGTTGTGCACACTCCACCGGCGCGGTCGCGGCTACCGCTCTTGTGCGGCGGTCAGCGGTGTTCGCGGTCAAAGGTGTCGCTGGCGTCGGCGATGAGCTCGGCGGTGGCGTCAGGGTGGTCTCTGGCGACGAGTGTGACTGCTGCGAGAGTGTGGGGTCCGAGACCGATGTGATGATCTGGGGCCCGTCCTCGGATGATCGCATCGTTGAGAGCGGCGTGGAACCGCTGCCGCAACACAGCCGGTGGCGACTCTGCGCTCGTCATTGCTGAGTGTGTACTTGGGCGGGTGCCGTCAACGCTGGCGGTCGCGGTGTCCGTGTCGGGCAGTTCATTGGTAACCGCGGCCTCGGCGGCGGGGAAACGGTGGCGCAGCCGGGTGATGAGGAACTGGTCGCGGCGCAGTTCAGCAGCGACCTGGCGCATTGTTCGTGCCCGGATGGCGTGTCGCCTGTCGGCTTGGCGCTCGGCGGTCAGCAGCTTAGGGGTCATGTCGAGGAGCTGCTCGGTGAGTGCAGCGATCAGTACCGCGGCCTGGGCGCCGTTCGGATCGGTCACGGCGATTATCGTGCCACCGCCAGAGTGTGCACGCTCACCCAACGGTTCGGGCCTGCCTGCTGTGACGTCTGCCGCTCCCGCAGAGTTCATGTAACGAGTGGTTGACGGCAAGCGGGTGGGCATGGATTCTGGTAGACGATGAGCAATGTTGTCGAGCAGATCGCGCTCGCAGAGGTCAAACGTAGGCTGCACCAGGAGTTCCCCGGGGTCGCTGCTGCTGATGTCGATGCCGCTGTCAGCGACGCTTACGCCCGGTTTGATCGCCGCCCCATCCGTGATTTCGTCCCGCTGTTCGTCGAGAAACATGCGCGCCAGCGCCTCGCACAGCATCAGATGGCCACCAGCGCCTAACCACGCTTGACTGGGTCGCCCCTGTCGAATGCGACTGGGGCGACGCCATTTCCGGGCAAGGTCGCTGTCCATGGGTGCCTGGCGACCATTGCGCGGGTCTGTCCTCGGCAGATCCCACTCGCGGCACTACGACACCGAGGACATGCTCACCTGGTACGGGATGGAACCGTGAGCGATGGGCGAACCCAATGGCCGTGTGATGCTCTGCACCATCGCGGCAACCCACGTTCATATGTGAGCGGCCCCAGCCCCTCACACCGTCTAACCCGCGCCAGGCCATCGCCATGCTCGCCCGCGCTCTAGATGCCAAGGTGCCGTTTGCGTGGGGCACCGCCGACGAAGCATACGGTCAGGTCAAGTACCTGCGGTTATGGTTGGAGACCCACGACGCCGCCTACGTGTTGGCCACCCGCCGAAACGATACGATGATCACTACCGGTAGCGGCGAGGTCCGCGCGGACACCCTGACCGCCAGGCTGGTACCACAAGCGTGGCAACGTATTTCGGCCGGCGCTGGCGCGTACGGCCCCAGGATCTACGACTGGGCGCGGGTCCGGATCCGCATCGGCTGGGCGCCCGAACGCGGACACTGGCTACCAGCCCGGCGCTCGGTCGCCGACCCGAACGAGATCGCCTACTACGTCTGCTGCGGACCCCGCCGGGTGACCATGGCCGTTCTGGCCTGGGCCGCGGGATCATGCTGGCACGTCGAGGAATGTTTCCAGCAAGCCAAGAACGAGGCCGGGCTCGACCACTACCAGGCCCGCACCTGGCGTGCGTGGTACGCCCACATCACGCTGTCGATGCTCGCGCTGGCCTGGCTGTCTGCCACGAGAACCCTTGCCGTAAAAGGGGAACCGGCGCCGCCAGTCAGGACATGATCGCGTTGACGCTGCCGGAGATCCGCCGCTTGCCGGTGCACCTGATGCTGCGACACGCCGACACACCCGAGCATGTGTGGATCTGGTCGCGATGGCGCCGCCGACGCCAACACCAAGCTCGACATAGTCACTACCGACGACGAGGCCACCCACTCACTCAAGTGCCGTTGCAGTACTAGACGGTGAAACCGAGCGCGCGCAGCTGTTCACGACCTTCGTCGGTGATCTTGTCGGGGCCCCACGGCGGGTTCCACACCCAGTTGATCCGGAGCTCATCCACGAGCCCGGCGCCCACCAGAGCGGTCCGCGACTGATCCTCGATCACGTCGGTCAACGGGCAGGCCGGCGATGTCAGTGTCATGTCGATCAGCGCGACGGTGCCACTGTCCTCTTTTTCGACGTTCAAGCCGTACACCAGGCCGAGGTCGACGACGTTGATCCCCAGCTCCGGATCGACGACGTCGCGCATGGCCTCCTCGACGTCTGCCAGCAGCTCGTCATTGGTGGTCTCGGTCATGCCGTCTCCCTGTGCGAATCGTTGGCCTCGGCAAGCGCGGCCTTGAAGGCTGTCCAACCCAGCAACGCACACTTCACCCGCGCCGGGTACTTGGCGACCCCGGCGAACGCGATGCCGTCACCAATGACATCTTCGTCCCCCTCGACGTTGCCGCGGGAGGAAATCATCTCGGTGAACGCGGCGACTGTACCGAGTGCGTCGCCGATACTCTGTCCGATCACCTGATCGGTCAGCACCGAGGTGGACGCCTGGCTGATCGAACAGCCCTGCCCGTCATATGAGATATCGGTGACGGTGTCGCCGTCGTCGGACAGCGTCACCCGCAGGGTCACCTCGTCTCCGCAGGTGGGATTGACGTGATGTACCTCGGCTGCGAACGGTTCCCGCAGCCCCCGGTGATGGGGATGCTTGTAGTGGTCCAGGATGACATCCTGGTACATCTGTTCCATTCTCACGAGAAAAACTCCACGGCGCGTTTCACCCCGGCCACCAACCGGTCCACTTCGTCGAGTGTGTTGTACACCGCGAACGATGCGCGCGCGGTCGCGGCGATGCCGAACCGGCGATGCAACGGCCAGGCGCAGTGATGCCCGACCCGCACCGCCACGCCATCGTCGTCGATCACCTGCCCGACATCGTGGGCGTGGATGCCGTCGACTACGAAGCTCACAGGTGATCCACGAAGTTCCATGGACGTCGGTCCGATGATGCGAACGTCCGGCAGCCCCGCTAGTCCTTCCAGGGCGGCAGCCACCAGCTCGGCTTCGTGCGCCTCGACCGCGGGCATCCCGATCGCGGTCAAATAACGTGCGGCGGCGGCTAATCCGACCACCTGCGACGTCATCGGTGTGCCGGCCTCGAACCGCTGCGGCGCCGGGGCGTAAGTGGTCTTCTCCATCGTGACGGTCTCGATCATCGATCCGCCGGTGATGAAGGGGGGCATCGAGTTCAGCAGCTCCGACCGGCCGTAGAGCACACCGATTCCGGTGGGTCCCAGCATCTTGTGACCGGAGAACGCGGCGAAGTCGACGTCGAGCGCGTGGAAATCGACCGGCTGGTGCGGCACCGACTGGCAGGCGTCCAGCACCGTCAGTGCCCCGACTGCCTTGGCGCGCGACACCAGCTCGGATACGGGGGCAATCGCCCCCGTCACGTTCGAATGATGGCTGAACGCCACCACTTTCACGCGCTCGTCGAGTTCCAGCGAATCCAGGTCGATACGGCCGTCCTCGGTGACCGAGTACCACTTCAGCGTCGCCCCGGTGCGCTGCGCCAGCTCTTGCCACGGAATCAGATTGGCGTGGTGTTCCAGCTCGGTCGTGACGATCACGTCGCCCGGTCCGACGGCCCGCTCGAACCGCTTGTCCCCCAGCACATACGCCACCAGGTTGAGCGATTCGGTGGCGTTCTTGGTGAACACCAACTCGTCCGGGTCGGCGCCGACGAATGCCGCGATGTCGGCTCGGCCCTGCTCGTAAGCGTCGGTGGACTCCTCCATCAATTGATGAGCACCGCGGTGCACCGCTCCATTGGATGTAGTCAGGAAGTTCCGTTCGGCATCGAGCACGGCCAGCGGCTTCTGCGAGGTCGCCCCGGAATCCAGGTAGGCCAACTGGTTTCCACTACGCATCACGCGACTCAGGATGGGGAAATCGGCGCGGATCCTGAACAGTTCGGCCAGATCGAGCGTCTGCGCTGCCGCGGTCACTATTTTGCTCCTCGCGTCCGCGTCACTATCTTGCTCCTCGCGTCCGCGTCACTATCTTGCTCCTCGCGTCCGCGTCATGTCAGGCTCCGACGGCTTGGGTGAAGCGCACGTATCCGTTCTCTTCGAGCTCGTCGGCCAGCTCGGGCCCACCGGATTCCACGATGCGCCCGCCGACGAACACGTGCACGAACTGCGGGTGGATGTAGCGCAGGATCCGGGTGTAGTGCGTGATGAGCAGAATGCCGCCGTGGGTCTCTTCCGAGTAACGGTTGACACCCTCGCTGACGACCCGCAGCGCGTCCACGTCCAGGCCCGAGTCCGTCTCGTCGAGGATTGCGATCTTGGGCTTGAGCAGGCTCAGCTGCAGAATCTCGTGGCGCTTCTTCTCACCGCCGGAGAAGCCCTCGTTGACGCTGCGCTCACCGAACGCCGGGTCGATCTCCAAATCGCTCATCGCGGCCTTGACTTCCTTGACCCAGTGCCGCAGCTTCGGTGCCTCGCCGCGGACCGCGGTGGCCGCGGTGCGCAGGAAGTTCGACATCGACACGCCGGGTACCTCGATCGGGTACTGCATCGCCAAAAAGAGGCCAGCTCGCGCTCTTTCGTCAATGGTCATCTCCAGCACGTTCTGGCCGTCGAGGGTGATCGAACCGGAGGTCACAACGTACTTGGGGTGGCCGGCGATGGCGTAGGACAGCGTGGACTTGCCGGATCCGTTGGGCCCCATCACCGCATGCGTCTCGCCCGACTTCACGGTGAGGTCGACGCCCTTGAGAATGGGAATCTCTTCGGCGGCATCCTTGGCCGCGACGCTGACGTGGAGGTCCTTGATTTCCAGAGTGCTCATGCGTGCGTGGTTCCTTCGGTTTGCTCAAGTTCGTGTTCGATGGCCGCGGTGAGGCGCTCCCGGACCGCGGGGACGGAGATCTTCTGGATCAATTCGCCGAAGAATCCGCGTACCACCAGGCGCCGGGCCTGTTCCTCGGGGATACCGCGGGCCTGCAGGTAGAACAGCTGCTCATCGTCGAATCGGCCGGTGGCGCTGGCGTGCCCGGCGCCGATGATCTCGCCGGTCTCGATCTCCAGGTTGGGCACCGAGTCGGCGCGCGCGCCGTCGGTGAGCACCAGGTTGCGGTTCACCTCGTAGGTGTCGGTGCCAGTGGCCTCGGCGCGGATCAGCACGTCACCGATCCACACGGTGTGGGTGTCGGGCTTTTTCGAAGACGGATCCCCTTGCAGCGCACCCTTGTACGTGACGTGCGACCGGCAGTTCGGATAGGCGTGATCAACCAGCAGCCGCGATTCGAAGTACTGACCGTCGTCGGCGAAGTACAGGCCGAGCAGTTCGGCGTCCCCGCCGGGGGCGGTGAACCGCACCCGTCCGGTCAGCCGCGCGACGTCGCCGCCGAGGGTGACCGCGAAATGCCGCAGCACGGCGTCCTTGCCCAGCGTCGCGTGATGCGTGCTGACATGCACGACGTCGTCATCCCAGTCGGCGATCGACACAACCTTCAGCTGCGCAGCATCGCCAACGACGAATTCGACGTTGTCGGCGTAGGTTCCGCCGCCACGCTGGTCGAGGACCACCACGGCTTCGCCGAGCTCCTCGACCCGCACCTGCAGGTGCCCGTAGGCCGTCGAACCCTCGCCGGGGCCGTTGACGATGATCTCGATCGGCTCGGCGACCTGGGTATTCCGCCCAACCGTGACGATCGTGGCGTGGCCGAACGACGAGAATGCCTGGGCTGCAACGCGGTCCGCGGGCACGCCGCCCTGCCCCAGCCGATCATCGCCACGCTCCGCGGTCTCGACGGTGACGCCGGGACGCTCGGACACCTCGATCAGCGCACTGCCGGTCACGGGGGCGGACCCGTTGTGCAGGCCGCGAAGCCTCTTGAGCGGGGTGAACCGCCAGATCTCGTCGCGGCCATGCGGCACCTCGAAGGCGTTGACGTCGAAGGACGTGAAGATCTCACCCTTATTGTCGGCAGCCAACGTCGAGCCGGAGTTGGTACCTTCAACGGCCTCTGTCAGATTCCCCACTAGCCGACCGCGCCTTCCATCTGCAGCTCGATGAGCCGGTTGAGCTCAAGTGCGTATTCCATCGGCAGTTCCTTGGCGATCGGCTCGACGAAGCCGCGCACCACCATTGCCATCGCCTCGTCCTCGGTCATTCCGCGGCTCATCAGGTAGAACAGCTGATCCTCACTGACCTTCGACACCGTGGCCTCGTGGCCCATCGTGACGTCGTCCTCGCGGATGTCGACGTACGGGTAGGTGTCCGAGCGGCTGATGGTATCGACCAGCAGCGCATCGCATTTCACGCTGGATCGCGATCCGTGTGCACCCTTGTTGATTTGAACCAGACCTCGGTAGGAGGAGCGGCCGCCACCGCGCGCCACCGACTTGGACACGATGTTGGAGGACGTGTTCGGCGCCAGGTGCAGCATCTTGGCGCCGGTGTCCTGGTGCTGACCCTCACCGGCGAACGCCACCGAGAGCACCTCGCCCTTGGCGTGCTCGCCGGTCATCCACACGGCCGGGTACTTCATGGTGACCTTGGAGCCGATGTTGCCGTCGATCCACTCCATGGTGGCGCCGGCTTCGGCCCGCGCCCGCTTGGTGACCAGGTTATAGACGTTGTTCGACCAGTTCTGGATCGTGGTGTAGCGCACCCGGGCGCCGGGCTTGACGATGATCTCGACGACGGCCGAGTGCAGCGAATCCGACTTGTAGATAGGCGCAGTACATCCCTCGACGTAGTGCACGTAGGAGCCCTCGTCCGCGATGATGAGTGTCCGCTCGAACTGGCCCATGTTCTCGGTGTTGATCCGGAAGTAGGCCTGCAGCGGGATGTCGACATGCACGCCCGGAGGCACGTAGATGAACGATCCGCCCGACCACACCGCGGTGTTGAGCGCGGAGAACTTGTTGTCGCCTGCCGGGATCACGGTGCCGAAGTACTGCTTGAAGATCTCCGGGTACTCGCGTAGCCCCGAGTCGGTGTCAAGGAAGATGACGCCTTGGGCCTCAAGGTCTTCGCGAATCTGGTGGTACACCACCTCCGACTCGTACTGGGCCGCCACACCCGCCACCAGCCGCTGCTTCTCGGCCTCTGGGATACCCAGGCGGTCGTAGGTGTTGCGAATGTCCTCGGGCAGTTCCTCCCAGGACGCAGCCTGCTTCTCAGTGGACCGCACGAAGTACTTGATGTTGTCGAAATCGATGTCGTCGAGATTGGCACCCCAGTGCGGCATCGGTTTCTTGTCGAACGTGCGCAGCGCCCTGAGCCGAGTCTCGAGCATCCATTCCGGCTCGTTCTTCTTCCCCGAGATATCACGTACGACGGCCTCAGAAAGACCGCGTTGCGCGCTGGCGCCCGCGGCATCGGAATCCGACCAGCCGTAGCCGTACTTCCCCAGCGACGCGATGGTCTCTTCCTGGGTCAGTGGCATATCGGGCGTGATGGTCATGTCGCCGCTCCTTGATCGATAGTGGTGGCGGTCCGGGCGTGGGCTGCGCTCCGAACGTCGGATGAATTGTCGTGATCGAGTGGGACGTGGGTGGTACAGGCACAGTCACCGTTGACGATCGTGGCCAGCCGCTGCACGTGGGTTCCCAGGATTTCGGCGAACGCCTCGCGTTCCGTCTCACACAGTTCGGGGAATTCCTCGGCGACGTGGGACACCGGACAGTGGTGCTGGCAGATCTGCACGCCGCGGACAGGCCCGCTGACCGGGTTGGTGGTGGTCGCGTACCCGGCCTTGGTCATCGCCGCGGCCACCCGATCCGCGGCTTCCGCCACATTGCCGGAGCCCACGGTCACACCCGCCAGGATGGTGTCGATACGACGCCGCGCGAAAGTCCGGACTGCATCCTTACCGCCGATCTCGCGTAGTTGCCGGATGGCCGCGACCGCCAGATCGTCGTAGGTGTGGCCGAGCTTGGCCCGCCCGGCCGATGTCAGCTGGTAGCGCTTGGCCGGCCGGCCGCGGCCGGTGTGCTGCCAGCGCGCGGCGGCACTGGCTTGGGCATCGCCGGCGTCGATGAGGGCGTCGAGATGGCGACGTACTCCCGCGGCCGAAATGCCGAGACGCTCACCGATCTGCCCGGCAGTGACCGGGCCCTCGAGCAGCAGTTGGATGATGGCGCTGCGCGTCTGACCGTCGGAGACGCCAGCAACGCCGACAGGGGCCGACGAACCGGCCCCAGCCTCACGCATCCCGCCCGAACGGATTTTCACAACACTATTGTGACGGAATTCAGCGAGCGGTTCTAGCAAGGGTAACCTTACGTGATCTGAGCCACCCCTACCCGGCCCTTGCCTGGCCTGAGCCTGCCCGGACCACCCAACATTGACGGTTACGCTGCTCTGATGGCCAGCCGCCTGTCATCCGTCAGCTCGTCGATCGCCCGGTGGCACGGCGACGAACGTGCGGTCGGCTCGCCTCTCCACGATGCCGAAGTCGTCGCACTGCGCCGGACGAGGCTGTTCGGCGCCACCGGCACCGTCCTGATGGCCATCGGGGCGCTGGGCGCCGGCGCCCGTCCGGTGGTGCAGGATCCGACGTTCGGAGTGCGGCTGCTCAACCTGCCGTCCCGCATCCAGACGGTGTCGCTGACGATGACCACCACCGGCGCAGTCATGATGGCGCTGGCCTGGCTGATGCTGGGCCGGTTCGCGCTCGGCCCGCGCCGTATGTCGCGCAGCCAGCTCGACCGCACGCTGATGCTGTGGATGCTGCCGCTGCTGATCGCACCGCCGATGTACAGCAAGGATGTCTACTCCTACCTGGCCCAGAGTGAAATCGCGCTGCTCGGGCTCGATCCATACCGTGTGGGCCCCGCCACCGGTCTGGGCCTCGACCACGTCTTCACCCTGTCCGTGCCCAGCCTGTGGCGGGAGACCCCGGCGCCCTACGGACCGCTGTTCCTCTGGATCGGACAAACCATCTCGGGGATCACCGGAGAGAACATCGTCGCGGCCGTGTTGTGCCACCGGCTAGTGGTGCTGGTCGGCGTCGGACTCATCGTGTGGGCTACCCCTCGACTGGCCCACCGCTGCGGTGTCGCCGAGGTCAGCGCGCTGTGGCTGGGCCCGTGTAACCCACTGCTGTTCATGCACCTCGTCGCAGGCATCCACAACGAGGCACTGATGCTCGGCCTTATGCTCGCCGGCACCGAGTTCGCGCTGCGCGGCATCGATTCGAGCCGCCCACTGATCCCCTCACACACCTGGCCGCGCACCGCCGCCGACTGGGCCCGCTGGCAACCGATGGCGATGCTGCTCCTGGGTGCGGTGCTGATCACCATGTCGTCGCAGGTCAAACTTCCCTCGCTGCTGGCACTCGGATTCGTCGCGATGGCATTGGCGTGGCGCTGGGGCGGCACTGTGAAAGCGTTCTTCCTCGCGAGCTTCTCGTTGGGCGCGGTGTCGCTGGTGGTGATGGTGATCATCGGCTGGGCCAGCGGCCTGGGCTTCGGCTGGCTGTTCACCCTGGGCACCGCGAACGTGGTGCGCAGCTGGATGTCACCCCCGACCCTGCTGGCGCTGGGCACCGGGCAGGTGGGCATCCTGCTTGGTCTCGGCGACCACACCACCGCGGTACTGGCGTTGACCCGCGCGATCGGCGTCTCGATCATCGCCGTTGTCGTCACCTTGCTACTACTGGCGGTGATGCGCGGTCGCCTGCATCCGGTCGGCGGTCTCGGAGTCGCCCTGGGCGCCACCGTCCTGCTGTTCCCCGTGGTGCAGCCGTGGTACCTGCTGTGGGCGATCGTTCCGCTCGCCGCCTGGGCCACCCGCCCCGGCTTCCGCGGCGCCACCATCGTGCTGACACTCGTCGTGGGCATCTTCGGCCCCACGGCCAACGGCGACCGGTTTGCGCTGTTCCAGATTGTCATGGCGACGCTTGCGAGCGCGGTGATCGTGCTGATCCTGATCGGGCTGACTTGGCGCAGGTTGCCGTGGCGCGGGTTGCCCCAGCCGGCCACGAGGCCACCGGCGGCACCGGCGGCCACATCCGACGCCTACGCTGGGTCCCCGTGAACTCGCGTTCCGGCTCTGATGGCTCCCCGTCTGAAATACCCGTGCTGCTGCGCGGCGTCACCAAGCTGTACGGCTCGACGACGGCGGTGTCCGGTCTCGACCTGCAGGTCCACCGGGCCCAGGTACTGGCCCTGCTCGGCCCCAACGGCGCAGGCAAGACCACCACCGTCGAGATGTGTGAGGGCTTCATCCAGCCCGACGGCGGCACCGTCGAGATCCTCGGCCTGGATCCCGTCACCGACAACGATCGGCTGCGCGAGCGGATCGGCGTGATGCTGCAGGGCGGCGGTGGCTACCCGGCCGCGCGTGCCGGTGAAATGCTCAACCTGGTGGCGTCGTATGCGGCCAACCCGCTGGACCCCGCCTGGCTGATGGACACCCTCGGGCTGACCGAATCCGCCCGCACCACCTACCGCCGGCTTTCGGGCGGGCAGCAGCAGCGGCTGGCCCTGGCGTGCGCGGTGGTCGGCCGTCCCGAGTTGGTATTCCTCGACGAGCCGACCGCAGGTATGGACGCGCACGCCCGAATCGTGGTGTGGGAGTTGATCGATGCCCTCCGTCGTGACGGTGTGACAGTGGTGCTCACGACGCATCAGCTGGCCGAAGCGGAGGAGCTCGCGGACAACATCGTGATCATCGACCACGGTGTGGTGGTGGCCACCGGCACACCCGCCGAACTGATGCGCAGCGGCGCGGAGAACCAACTCCGTTTCAGCGCACCCCGCAAGCTCGACCTGTCCCTGCTGGTCGGGGCGCTGCCGGAGAACTACAAGGCCATCGAGAGCGCACCGGGTGAATACCTGGTCGAGGGGCACATCGATCCGCAGGTGCTGGCCACCGTGACGGCTTGGTGTGCGCGGCTGGACGTGCTGGCCACCGACATGCGGGTGGAGCAACGCAGCCTGGAGGACGTGTTCCTGGACCTGACCGGACGCGAGCTACGCGGATGACGAGCGCTTGCGCGAGGAACCAATGATACGGACGAGCGCTTGCGCGAGGAACCAACGATATGACGGATAACGAGATGACGACGGCCAACCGCTTCGAGCCCGGAACGTTCTCCCCCGACCCCCGGCCGGCCAGTGTGCAGAAGATGCTGGCCGCGCAGTACGAGCTCGAGCTCAAATTGTTGCTGCGCAACGGCGAGCAGTTGCTGCTGACCATGTTTATCCCGATCACGCTGCTGATCGGGATGACCCTGCTGCCGCTGGGGTCGTTCGGCGAGCATCGCGCCGCCACGTTCACCCCGCCGATCATGGCGTTGGCCCTGATCTCCACGGCCTTCACCGGGCAGGCCATCGCTGTGGCGTTCGATCGCCGCTACGGCGCACTGAAGCGGCTCGGCGCGACCGCGCTACCGGTGTGGGGCATCATCGCGGGCAAGGCGCTGGCCGTGATCACCGTCGTGTTCCTGCAGGCGATCCTGTTGGGCGCCATCGGTTTTGCGCTCGGTTGGCGCCCGGCGCCTGCGGGTCTGGCGCTGGGTGCGGTGATCATGGCGCTCGGCACGGCCAGTTTCGCTGCGCTGGGGCTTCTGCTGGGCGGCACACTCAAGGCCGAGATCGTGCTGGCGTTGGCGAATCTGCTGTGGTTCGTCTTTGCTGGCTTCGGAGCGCTGACGCTGGATGGCGGCCTGGTGCCGTCGACACTGCGGTGGGCGGCCCGGCTCACCCCGTCGGGTGCCCTCACCGAAGCGCTGACCCGAGCAATGTCCCTGTCGGTGGACTGGTTCGGCGTGATCGTGCTGGTGGTGTGGGGCGCGGTCGCCGCGGTGTGCGCGATGCGCTGGTTCCGGTTCACCTGATGAGCCCACCAGCCCCTACTACGAACTGTAGTTTCGGTTCATCTACGATCAGCCCGTGACCGTCGGACGCCTTCTTCTGCGACTGGTCGATGTGCTGCCCGAACCGAGCCTGCGGGCCCAGCGCATCGTCGCATTCCTGGTGATCCTGACCCAGGGCGGTATCGCGGTGACCGGCGCGATCGTGCGGGTGACGGCTTCCGGCTTGGGGTGCCCGACCTGGCCGCAGTGCTTCCCTGGAAGTTTCACCCCGGTTCCCCATGCCGAGGTCGCCGTGGTGCATCAGGTCGTCGAATTCGGCAACCGGATGATCACCTTCCTGGTGGTGCTGACCGCCGCGGCGGCCGTGCTGGCAGTCACCCGGGCCCGACGCCGTCGCGAGGTGCTGATCTACGCCTGGCTGATGCCCGCGTCCACGGTGGTGCAGGCCGTCATCGGCGGTATCACCGTCCGGACCGGCCTGCTGTGGTGGACCGTGGCCATCCACCTGCTGGCCTCGATGACCATGGTGTGGCTCTCCGTTCTGCTGTACGTCAAGGTCGGCCAGCCCGACGACGGAATGCCGACCGTGCGGGTGACAAAGCCATTACGGCAGTTGACCGCACTGAGCGCCGTCATTCTGGCTGCGATCCTGGTGACGGGCACCCTTGTCACCGGCGCAGGCCCGCACGCCGGGGACAAGAGCCTCGACCGCGTGGTGCCGCGCCTGCAGGTCGAGATCACCACCCTGGTGCATGCGCATTCATCGCTGCTGGTCGCGTATCTGTCGCTGCTCATCGCGCTGGGGTTTGCGCTCACCGCCGTGCATGCGCCGCGGCCGGTCATGATCCGGTTGGGTGTGCTGCTGATCCTGGTGTGCGGCCAGGGGCTGGTGGGGATCGTGCAGTTCTACACGGGGGTGCCTGCGGCGCTGGTGGCTGTGCACGTCGCCGGGGCGGCTGCGTGCACGGCCGCGACCGCGGCGCTATGGGCGTCGATGCGAGAGCGGGCCGAGCCCGAGCCGCTCCAAGGCCGATTCGACGCCGAGCGCGAATTGCCGTTCGGCGTCAGCTCGGTTGACGGGGCTTAGCTGCCGGAAACCGAGCGACGGTTCGACGAGTTCGAGTTCCAGCAGTCGGGGATTGTCGGGACCTTGCCCCGTCGCTGCGCTCGCCCTGGCGCCGCCGATCACATCCACCCGGGCATAGAGCAGGTCGCCCGGGTCGATGTCGAACATCCGCGTCACCGCCGCGATCGCCAGCCGTCCGACTTCCCAGACCTCGTCCTCGGGTTCGGCCGCGGACAGAGATTCGGTCGCGAAGGTTCCGGTCTCCTCGAACTCCGGGCCGCTACCTGCCGGCGGGAGTATCGGGCCCTTGGTGAACGCGTGGGATTCCTCGCCGTTGAGGAACACCAGGGCCGACTCGCCCGCGGCGATCCTGGGGTCATAGGGCTGCACCAGAACAGCCCGCCCCTGCGCGTGCAAGGCCGCGGCATGAGCCGCGGCGGCCGTGGCGTCGACAAACCGTTGCGCCCCTTGCGAACCCGCACCGACGGCGGGTTTCACCACCACCTCGCCCGCCGGAACGGTCACCGCATGGCCGACCGGGAAATACCGCGTGGGAATCACCGGCACCCCCGTAGCCTCCAGGTCGATCAAATAATGCTTGTCGGTGTTCCACGCCACCAGGCTGGGCGCGTTGATGAGGTTACGCACCGAGCGGGTCCACGCCAGGAACTCGTCGAGCCGGTCGACGTAGTCCCAGGTTGCCCGGAGCACCACCAGATCCGCATCCCGCGTCGCAGGGTCGTCCCAGGGCAGCCACCGGGCATGCAGCCCTCGCGTGCGCAACGCCGCGATGAGACCGTCGTCGTCACCGTCGCCGTCGGGCAGTGCCGGGCAACTGGCGAACACGATGCGCGGATGGAAGATGTCCGGACGGGCGAGCTTCACACAAGCCTCCATGGTCGGTACCGGTCGACGGGCCACTTACAAGGGTGTCACGGGCCCTGGCTGCGCGTCGCGGAGCACGGGAACTGCCAGCACTTGGCAGGATGGTCAGCATGCACGCGATCGAAGTCGCCGAGACCGGTGGACCCGAGGTCCTCAAGTTCATCGAACTGTCCGAGCCCACCCCTGGCCCGGGCGAGATACTGATCAAGGCCGAGGCAATCGGCGTCAACTTCATCGACACCTACTTCCGGTCCGGCCTCTATCCGCGCGAGCTGCCGTTCGTCGTCGGCACCGAGGTGTGCGGCACGGTCGCCGCAATCGGTGACGATGTGGCGGCACTCGCCGTAGGCGACCGGGTGGTGACCGCCAACGCCACCGGGGCCTATGCCGAGTACTGCGTTGCCCCGGCAGATTTCAGTGCCTACGTACCGGACCGCGTGGCTCCGGACGCGGTGGCTTCCGCATTGCTCAAGGGTATGACCGCGCACTACCTCATCAAGTCGACCTATCCGGTGCAGCCGTCGGACACCGTCCTGCTGCACGCGGGCGCCGGCGGCGTCGGGTTGATCCTCACGCAGTGGGCGACCAGCATCGGCACCCGGGTGATCACCACGGCGTCGACACCGGAAAAGGCCCAATTGTCCCGGCAGGCCGGTGCTGTCGAGGTGCTCGACTACCCCGATGACCCGGCAGAATTCGCCGAGGAGATCCGCGACCTCACCGGCGGTCTCGGGGTCGCCGCTGTCTACGACGGTGTCGGCAAGTCCACGTTCGACGCGAGCCTGGCCAGCCTGGCGGTGCGCGGCACGCTTGCTCTGTTCGGCGCGGCCAGCGGTCCGGTTCCGCCGGTTGACCCGCAGCGCCTCAACTCGTCGGGATCGGTGTTCCTCACCCGGCCGACACTGGCGCACTACACCCGCACGCCCGACGAATTCTCGTGGCGGGCCGGAGAACTGATCAATGCGATCGCCAACGGGACCATCAACATCACCGTCGGTGGCCGCTACCCGCTCGCCGAAGCGGCCCAGGCCCACACGGACCTGCAGGGTCGTAAGACCGTGGGTTCGATCGTCCTGGTGCCCTGAATCGGCAGCGTTGACCGAATACGCTCGGGGTTTCGCCCCGGGGATTGCCGGATCAGAACAGTGTCGGCAAGGCGAGCGCTGAGTCCACGGCCAGCGCGCAGAACACCACCGCGAGGTAGTTGTTGGACTGCAGGAACAGCCGCAGCGGCTTGACGGGCTCGCCGCGCTTCACTCCGGAGTACAGCTGATGAGCCATCACCAGGAACCATGCTCCGGCAAGCACCGCGACCGACGCGTACAGCCAGCCGGTGGCCAGCGCCAGCACGAGCGTCGTCACCACGGTGAGCCAGGTATAGATGACGATCTGCTTGGTCACGTGCTGCTCGGTGGCCACTGCGGGCAGCATCGGCACCCCGGCCGCCTTGTAGTCATCCTTGTAGCGCATCGCTAGTGCCCAGGTGTGCGGCGGCGTCCAAAAGAAAATGACCAGGAACATCACCAACGCGGGCCACTGGATGGTTCCGGTGACCGCCGACCAGCCGATCATCACCGGCATGCATCCGGCCGCACCACCCCACACCACGTTCTGCGAGGTGCGCCGCTTGAGCAGAAGGGTGTAGACGAAGACGTAGAACGCGATCGTGGCCAGGCCCAACAGCCCCGACAGCAGGTTGGTGGTCCACCACAGCCAGGCGAACGACGCCACCGTGAGCACCAAGCCGAAGATCAGCGCGTGGCGGGTGGGCACCGAAGCCCGGGCCAGTGGCCGGCGGGCGGTGCGCTTCATCACCTTGTCGATGTCGGCATCGGCCACGCAGTTGAGCGTGTTGGCACCTGCAGCGGCCATCATGCCGCCGATCAGCGTGTTCAGGATCAGCAGTGGGTCAACGACACCGCGATGCGCGAACAGCATCGCGGGGATAGCCGTCACCAGCAGCAGTTCGATGACACGCGGCTTGGTGAGTGCCAGATACGCCAGAAAAGTGGTGCGTATGCGGCTCGGCGCGCCACCGAGGGAACGGCGCTCGCGAATGCTCACGCAAATAACTCCTCGGGTGACAGCAAGCGACTTCTACTACGGACGATGGTAGACCGCGAGCCTGAGTGCCCGTCACCGCAGGGTCGATTCAGGTAAACGGCCGGGTGATCGCAGGCCAACGGGCCTACCTCGGATGAGCCCGCAGCACCAAGCGTCGACCCAACGACCGATTTCGGCGGACACGGGCGGCGTCGCGCTGCCTGAGCTGGGATCATCGGCTCTCCTGAAGCAGCAGTAGCCCGGTTCAAGAGAAGGCGCCTCCGGTCAGTCGCAACCTTGTTGCGCGAGTTCATGTTCGGTCATGCCCGCCGACTCGAGTCGGTGTCCGATGAGCATCTGGTGGGCTTATATAGGCGGTGATGGCTGGATCCCGGCCGCGACCTGAATCGACCGCCGCCTCACAATCCGCCGCGAGGCCCGACCCGAACAAAGCGGAAAAGTTGGCCAGAGCAGCGTCCCGGCACGCTCACAAAGCGAAAATCACGATCCGCCACGACCGAATCCGGGCTGAATCTGGGCTGATCTCAGCTCATCAGGTGGACTCACGCTAAGGTGTCTCAGGAAGCCGTGCGCTCGACCGCGCACGGCTCGGCATAATCGATTCAGAACTTTAGGAGCGACGTAGTGACCACCGTCGAAGAGATCTCCGCCCTGACCCGCCCGAACCACCCGAACGACTGGACGGACCTCGACTCGGTCGCCGTCGACACCGTCCGCGTGCTGGCCGCCGACGCGGTGCAGAAGGTGGGCAACGGGCACCCGGGTACCGCCATGAGTCTGGCTCCCCTGGCCTACACGCTGTTCCAGCGCCAGATGCGCCACGATCCCAGCGACACTCATTGGATCGGCCGCGACCGGTTTGTGCTGTCGTGTGGGCACTCCAGCTTGACCTTGTACCTCCAGCTGTACCTCGGCGGTTTCGGCCTGGAACTGGCCGACATCGAGGCACTGCGCACCTGGGGTTCGCTGACCCCGGGACATCCCGAGTACCGCCACACCAAGGGTGTCGAGATCACCACCGGTCCGTTGGGTCAAGGCCTGGCCTCCGCGGTCGGGATGGCCATGGCCGCCCGCTACGAGCGCGGCCTGTTCGACCCGGACGCTGCTCCCGGCGAGAGCCCGTTCGACCACTACATCTATGTGATCGCCTCCGACGGTGACATCGAGGAGGGCGTCACCAGCGAGGCGTCGTCGCTGGCCGGCACGCAGCAGCTGGGCAACCTCATCGTCTTCTGGGACGACAACAAGATCTCCATCGAGCACGACACCCAGATCGCCCTGACCGAGGACACCCCGGCCCGCTACCGCGCCTACGGCTGGCATGTCCAGGAGGTCGAGGGTGGCGAGGATGTCGTAGCCATCGAAGCGGCCATCGCCGAGGCCAAGAAGGTCACGGACAAGCCGTCGTTCATCGCGGTGCGCACCATCATCGGCTACCCGTCGCCCACCAAGATGAACACCGGCGACGTGCACGGCGCGGCGCTGGGCGCCGATGAGGTCGCGGCGACCAAGAAGGTCCTCGGTTTCGATCCCGACAAGTCCTTCGATGTGCGTGCCGATGTCATCGCCCACACTCGCGAACTCGTGGCCCGCGGCAAGCAGGCGCACGACGAGTGGCAGGTCTCCTTCGACGCCTGGGCCAAGCGGGAACCGGAGCGCAAGGCGCTGCTGGACCGCCTGTTGGCCCGTGAGCTGCCCGAGGGCTGGGACGCCGACCTGCCGCACTGGGAAACCGACTCCAAGCCGGTGGCCACCCGCGCCGCCTCCGGTGCGGTGCTGTCCGCCGTCGGGCCGAAGCTGCCCGAGCTGTGGGGCGGTTCGGCCGACCTCGCCGGGAGCAACAACACCATCATCAAGGGCGCCATGTCGTTCGGCCCGCCGTCGCAGTCGACCCATGACTGGACCATGAGCTGGTACGGCCGCAACTTGCACTTCGGCATCCGCGAGCATGGGATGGGCGCCATCCTGGCCGGCATCGTGCTGCACGGCCCAACCCGGGCCTACGGCGGCACGTTCCTGCAGTTCGCCGATTACATGCGCCCGTCGGTGCGGCTGGCCGCCCTGATGGACATCGACCCGATCTACGTGTGGACGCACGATTCGATCGGGCTGGGCGAGGACGGCCCGACCCATCAGCCGATCGAGCACGTGGCGGCGCTGCGGGCGATCCCGAACCTGTCGGTGGTGCGCCCGGGCGACCCGAACGAGACCGCCTACGCATGGAAGGCCGTGCTGGAGCGCGGGGCCAACACCGGACCCGTGGGGTTGATCCTGACCCGGCAGGGTGTGCCGGTACTGGAGGGCACCGACGCTGAGGGCGTGGCCCGCGGCGGCTACGTGCTCGGTGGCGCCTCCGACGAGGACCCCGACGTGGTCATCATCGCCACCGGCTCGGAACTGCAGCTGGCGGTCGCGGCGCAGAAGTCGTTGGCCGACAAGGGCGTTACGGCCAGCGTGGTGTCGATGCCGTGTGTGGAATGGTTCGAGAACCAGCCACAGGAGTACCGCGACTCGGTGCTGCCACCGAGCGTGTCGGCGAGGGTCGCGGTCGAGGCCGGTATCGCCCAGCCGTGGCACAAGCTGGTCGGTGACACCGGTGAGATCGTGTCCATCGAGCACTACGGCGCATCGGCCGACGACAAGACGTTGTTCCGCGAGTTCGGATTCACCCCCGAAGCCGTGGTGGCCGCAGCGGAACGATCCCTGAACAACTAGTAAAGAAGGCGAATCATGACTCAGAACCCGAATCTCGCGGCGCTGAGTGCCGCGGGCGTGTCCGTTTGGCTCGACGACCTGTCGCGTGAGCGGCTGCAGTCAGGCAACCTCACTGACCTGATCAACACCCGCAGCGTCGTCGGCGTCACCACGAACCCGTCGATCTTCCAGGCCGCACTGTCCAAGGGCACCGCTTACGACGCGCAGGTCACCGAGCTCGCGCAGCGGGGCGCCGATGTGGACGCCACGATCCGTACCGTCACGACCGACGACGTACGCAACGCGTGCGACGTGCTGGCCAAGACGTACGAGGCGTCCGACGGCGTGGACGGCCGGGTGTCCATCGAGGTCGACCCGCGGCTGGCCCACGATACGGACAAGACGATCCTGCAGGCGATCGAGCTGTTTAAGATCGTCGACCGGCCCAACGTGCTGATCAAGATCCCCGCGACGCTGGCCGGCCTGCCGGCCATCGCCGCGGTGATCGCCGAGGGTATCTCGGTGAACGTCACGCTGATCTTCTCGGTCGAGCGGCACCGGGCCGTCATGGACGCCTACCTGGAGGGTCTGGAGAAGGCTCGCGAAGCCGGTCACGACCTTTCCAAGATCCATTCCGTCGCATCGTTTTTCGTCTCCCGCGTGGACACCGAGATCGATGCCCGGCTGGAGAAGATCGGTTCCGCGGAGGCCCTCGCGCTGCGTGGACAGGCCGGTGTCGCCAACGCTCGCCTGGCCTACGCCGCCTACGAAGAGGTGTTCGGCGGTAAGCGCTTCGCGGCGCTGAAGGCCGACGGCGCGCGGGTGCAGCGGCCACTGTGGGCCTCGACGGGTGTGAAGAACCCGGACTACTCGGACACGCTGTACGTGACCGAGCTGGTGGCCCCCAACACCGTGAACACCATGCCGGAGAAGACCATCGAGGCCGTCGCCGACCATGGTGTCGTGACCGGGGACACGATCTCCGGCACGGCTGCGGCCTCGCAGGAGACCTTCGACAAGCTCGCCGCGGTCGGCATCGATCTGGCCGACGTGTTCAAGCTTCTCGAGGACGAGGGCCTGGACAAGTTCGAGAAGTCATGGCAGGAACTGCTCGACGCAACCCAGGGCCAGCTTGACGCTGCGAAGAAATGAGCGCTACGGAAACACCGACGATCTGGCGTAACCCGTTGCGGGACAAGCGTGACAAGCGCATGCCCCGCATCGCGGGTCCGTGTGCGGTCGTCATCTTCGGCGTCACCGGCGACTTGGCCCGCAAGAAGCTGATGCCGGCGATCTACGACCTGGCCAACCGCGGCCTGCTGCCACCCAGCTTCGCGCTGGTCGGGTTCGCCCGGCGCGACTGGGCGGACGAGGATTTCGGCAAGATCGTTTACGACGCCGTCAAGGCGCACGCCCGCACCCCGTTCCGTCAGGAGGTGTGGGACCGGCTGGCCGAGGGTTTCCGGTTCGTGCAGGGCACGTTCGACGACGAGGCGTCTTTCGAGCGTCTGAAGGACACTCTGCACAAGCTCGACGTGGAGCGCGGCACCAGCGGTAATCACGCGTTCTACCTGTCGATCCCGCCGAATGCGTTCCCGCAGGTCTGCGAACAACTCTCCAGGTCCGGGCTGGCCGACAAACCGGAGGGCAGCTGGAGCCGGGTGGTCATCGAAAAGCCATTCGGCCATGACCTCAAGAGCGCCGAGGAACTCAACGGCGTGGTCAACAGCGTCTTCCCGGAGTCGTCGGTGTTCCGTATCGACCACTACCTCGGCAAGGAGACCGTCCAGAACATCCTGGCCCTGCGCTTCGCCAACGAACTGTTCGAACCAGTGTGGAACTCGCACTATGTGGACAGCGTGCAGATCACCATGGCCGAGGACATCGGGCTCGGCGGGCGTGGCGGCTACTACGACGGTGTCGGTGCCGCCCGCGACGTCATCCAGAACCACCTGTTGCAGCTGTTGGCGCTCACGGCGTTGGAGGAGCCGGTGAACTTCTCCCCCGCCGAGCTGCAGTCCGAGAAGATCAAGGTGCTCGCGGCGACGCGGCTGGTGGAGCCGTTGGACGAAACGACCTCTCGCGGGCAGTATGTCGCCGGCTGGCAGGGTGGCGAGAAGGTCGTCGGCCTGTTGGACGAGGAGGGCTTCTCCAAGACGTCGACGACCGAGACGTTCGCGGCCATCACGCTGGAGGTGGACACCCGTCGCTGGGCCGGTGTGCCGTTCTATCTGCGCACCGGAAAGCGGTTGGGCCGCAGGGTCACCGAGATTGCATTGGTGTTCAAGCGGGCGCCGCACCTGCCGTTCGATGCCACCATGACCAATGAACTCGGCGAGAACGCGCTGGTGATCCGGGTGCAACCTGACGAGGGCATCACGCTGCGGTTCGGGTCGAAGGTTCCCGGCCACATCATGGAGGTCCGCGATGTCAGCATGGACTTCTCCTACGGGTCGGCGTTCGCCGAGGAATCGCCGGAGGCCTATGAGCGGCTGATCCTTGATGTGCTGCTGGGTGAGCCGTCGCTGTTCCCGGTCAATGCCGAGGTCGAATTGTCGTGGAAGATCCTGGATCCGGCCCTCGACTACTGGGCCTCCCATGGCAAGCCGGACCCGTACGAAGCCGGTACCTGGGGCCCGGAGTCTGCATTCGAGATGCTGCAGCGAACCGGCCGCGAATGGAGGCGCCCGTGAGAAGGGCTCCCGTGAGGAACCAAGGACTCAAATGATCGTCGATCTACCCGACACTAATACCGGTGCCATCAACAAGAAGATCGTCGCGTTGCGCGAGGAGGGTGGCGCGATCACCCTCGGCCGGGTGCTGACACTGGTCATCGCCCCCGATACCGAAGCGCTGCTAGAGGAATCGATCGAGGCGGCCAACGCGGCCAGCCGGGAGCATCCCTGCCGAGTCATCGTGGTCCTCCCCGGCGACCGGCTGACCACCGAGGGCCGGCTGGACGCCCAGCTACGGGTGGGCCGCGACGCCGGCGCCAACGAGGTGGTGGTGCTGCGGTTGTCCGGACCGCTGGCCAACCATGCCAGCAGTGTGGTGATCCCGTTCCTGCTCCCCGACACCCCGGTGGTGACGTGGTGGCCGGACCTCGCGCCGAAGGTTCCCGCACAGGACCCGTTGGGCAAGTTGGCCGTCCGCCGCATCACCGATGCCACCAACGGTGAGAATCCGCTGGCCTGCATCAAGAGCAGGCTGGCCGGCTACTCCCCCGGTGACACCGACCTGGCGTGGAGCCGGGTGACCTACTGGCGGGCCCTGTTGTCCGCGACGCTGGACCAGGCACCGTTCGAGCCGATCACCTCCGTTTTGGTGTCCGGCCTGAAAGACGAACCGGCGCTTGACATCATGGCCGGGTGGCTGGCCAGCCGCATCGATTGTCCGGTGACTCGCGCCGTGGGCGAGCTGAAGGTTCAGCTGACCCGGGCCAGTGAGACGATCACACTGACTCGGCCGCAGCAGGGGGTCACCGCCACGTTGACCCGCACCGGGGCGCCGGATGCCCGAATTCCGCTGGCCCGCAGGGAAACTCGCGATTGCCTGGCAGAGGATATGCGACGGCTCGACGCCGACGAGATCTATTTCGAAGCGCTGCAGGGAATCGACAAGGTGACGTATGTCTGAGCAGGTGATCGAAACGTACGTCGACGCAGACGAGTTGGCGGCCGCGGCGGGCGCTCGACTGGTCGGCGCGATCACGTCGGCGATAGCGCGCCGCGGTGAGGCGGCCATCGTGCTCACCGGCGGCACCGTCGGCATTGCGCTGCTGCGCCATGTCGCCGGGGCCGAGATCGACTGGTCGAAGGTTCACCTGTTCTGGGGCGACGACCGCTTCGTGCCCGCCGACGACGCCGACCGCAACGAAAAGCAGGCCCGCGAGGCACTGTTGGAGTCCATCAACATCCCCGCGGGTAACGTGCATCACATGGCCGCCAGCGACGGCGAGTTCGGTGACGACATCGACAGCGCCGCAGCGGCATACGAGAAGGCGCTGCCCCAGGAATTCGATGTGCATCTGCTGGGGATGGGCGGCGAGGGACACGTCAACTCGTTGTTCCCGGACACCCCGGCCGTGCGGGAGACCACCCGGCTGGTCGTCGCGGTGACGGACTCACCCAAGCCGCCACCCCGGCGCATCACCCTCACCCTGCCCGCCGTGCACCGGGCCCGTGAGACATGGCTCGTGGTGGCCGGCGCCGAGAAGGCCGATGCGGTGGCCGCCGCAGTGGGCGGAGCCGATCCGGTCGACGTGCCCGCGGCGGGCGCAACCGGTCGGAAGCGGACGGTGTGGCTGCTCGACCGGCAGGCCGCCGCCAAGCTGCCCGCCTGAGTTTTGTGACGCGGATCTCCCGCTTAAAACTTGCCAGGTACACCTGGTAGTAATTTAGGCTTGCCTTACCTAATACGTGAGGCGGTTATGAGGACGATCCAGATAGCGGTAATCGGTGCAGGCCCGGCAGGAATCTATGCCGCGGACACCCTGACCAAGGAATACGAACACGCGCGCGTCGACGTATTCGACCGTCTCCCAGCACCTTACGGCCTTGTCCGGTACGGGGTCGCCCCTGACCATCCGCGCATCAAGGAGATCATCAAGGCGCTGCGCCGGGTGCTCTCGCGGGACGAGATCAGATTCATCGGCAACGTGCACTACGGCACCGATGTCACGCTGCCCGAACTGCGCCGCCACTACGACGCGGTGATCTTCTCCACCGGTGCGCGCGCGGATCGAAGCCTGGACATCCCCGGTATCGAACTCCCCGGCAGCTACGGTGCGGCCGACTTCGTGTCCTGGTATGACGGACATCCTGACGTGCCACGGAGTTGGCCGCTCACCGCGAAAAATGTTGCGGTGCTCGGCGCGGGCAACGTCGCCCTGGACATCGCCCGCATGCTCGCGAAACCCGCCGACGAACAACTCACGACCGAGATCGCCGGCAACGTGTACCAGGGCCTGGCGGCCAACGAGGCGACCGATGTGCACGTGTTCGCCCGCCGGGGACCGGCGCAGATCAAGTTCAGCCCCATGGAATTTCGTGAGCTGTCACACTCTCCGAACGTTGATGTCATCGTGCATCCGGAGGGTTTCGAAATCGACGAGGCCAGCCAGCGCGCCATCAACAGCACCAAGTCGACCAAGCTCGTCGTCGACACGATGATGAAGTATCTGGAGCGCGAATCCACCGGGGCAGCGCACCGCATTCACATCCACCTGTGCCAGGCACCGGTCGCGGTGCTGGGCACGGATCGGGTCGAGGGGCTACGCACCGAACGCACCGAGCTGATCGGGGACGGAACCGCGCGCGGTACCGGCGAATTCACCGATTGGCCGGTCGAGGCCGTGTATCGCGCGGTGGGCTATCTGTCGACGCATCTGGCGGACCTACCGTTCGATCACCACGCCGGGGTCATCCCGCACGACGCCGGCCGCGTGCTCGACATCGACGGCACGCTCATCGACGCGACCTACGTGACCGGCTGGATCAAGCGGGGTCCTGTCGGGCTCATCGGACACACCAAGTCCGATGCCGCCGAAACCGTCAACAGCCTGCTCAGCGACCTGCCCGGGCTGCGTGTGCCCGAGATCACCGATCCCGACGCGATATTCACGCACCTGTCCGCCAAGGACGTCGACTACACCACCTGGGAAGAGTGGGAACGCCTTGACGCACACGAGATCTCGCTGGGCGAGGTGCAGGGCCGCGAGCGCGTCAAGGTGGTTCCGCGTGAGGACATGGTCCAGGCCGGGCGTCACGTGCTGGTCCGTGACTAGCTTCACGATCTGACCATTCACGCTTCCTCGACGGTGGACCCGGGGCGCCGGTCGCACTGCGCGTCGACCAGCGCCTCGGCGTACCCCGCCAGGTAGTCGGACAGAGCCGGCTCGGGAGTGCGCTCACACCTCGATTGCCAGCGGTACGAACAGTATTTCGCCACACCGGTTCAGACGCACCGGAGCCCCGCTCGGTTCCATACCGACTGTCCTGGCAGAAAGAGGCGACAGGTGTGCCCTGCGGATCAAGACGCTGACAGCCGTTGCGGCAACGCGATCAACCGCTGTTCCGCAAAGCGGTGGCCAGCCCACTCATCGTGAGCAGGATGCCACGTTGGACCCGCTCATCGGTGTCTCCGGAACGGTAGCGCCGCAACAGTTCGACCTGCAGATGGTTGAGCGGCTCGAGATACGGGAACCGGTTGAATACCGACCGGGCCAGGGCCGGGTTGTCGGCCAGTAGATCATCCTGACCCGTGATCAACCGGTGCATGCGGATGGTGCGCTCGTGTTCGGCGACGATCTTGTCGAATACTCGGGCTCGCAAGTCCTCATCGTCGACCAGCTCCGAATACCGCGCCGCCAAACCCATATCCGACTTCGCGAGCACCTGAGCCATGTTCGACAGTACGGTCGCGAAAAACGGCCAGCGTTCGTAGAGGTCCTGCAACACCGCCAGCCGAGCATCCGCGTTTTCCGGACCTTCCGCCGACAAGTAGTCCTCGAACGCCGTCCCGGTGCCGTACCAACCGGGCAGCATGACTCGCGACTGGCTCCAGGCCAGCACCCATGGGATCGCGCGCAGATCGGCGATCGAGGTGGTCGGTTTGCGGGAGGTGGGGCGACTACCGATGTTGAGCGCACCGATCTCGCTCACTGGCGTGGATGCTTTGAAGTAGTCAACGAAACCCGGTGTGTCGTGCACCAATTCGGCATACGCGCGCTGAGCACGGGCAGCGAGATCATCCAATACCGCATATGCCGGGCCGGCCTCGTCGCCGAGCCCTTCGACGTCGAGCAGCGTGGACTCCAGGGTCGCGGCCAGCAGGGTCTCGAGATTGCGGTGTGCGATCCGGGGTTCGGCGTACTTGGCCGCGATCACCTCCCCCTGCTCGGTGATGCGCAGCGATCCCTTCACCGCACCCGGCGGCTGCGCCAGGATGGCGTCATAGCTGGGACCGCCGCCACGGCCGACGGTGCCGCCGCGACCATGGAAAAGCCGCAACCGGATTCCGGTTTTGCGCGCCGATTCGACCAGGTCCAGCTCAGCCCGGTACAACGCCCAGTTGGCCGCCAGATAACCGCCGTCCTTGTTGGAGTCCGAGTAGCCGAGCATCACTTCCTGCTGCCGACCGCGTGCGGTGACGATCTCGCCGTACACCGGCAGGTTCAGGGCGTCCTCCAGGATGGCCGAGCCGCGCTGCAGGTCGTCGATGGTCTCGAACAGCGGCACGATGCCCACCGGGCAGTAGCCGGTCGAAACATCCAGCAGCCCAGCCTCTTTCAGGAGCACTGCGGCCTCCAACAGATCGGATACCGACTGACACATCGAGATGATGTAGTTGGGTACCGCCTGCGGCCCGAGCACCTTGACCGCACGCGCCGCCGCGGCGACAATGCCGAGTTCCTTGTGTGCCAGCTCTGAAAGCTGTGCGTTCTCTCCGATGAGCGGCCGTCGGGTGGCCAGTTCGGCGGCGAGCAGTTCGATCCGCTGCGCCTCGGGCAACGATGCATAGTCAGCGTGCACCCCGGCCCAGGCCAGCAGCTCAGCGACGACCTCCTCGTGCACCTCCGAGTTCTGCCGCATGTCCAGGCCGCACAGATGAAAACCGAAGACCCGCACGGATTCCCGTAACCGGGCCAGCCGGTCGTCGGCCACTACGGCGCTGCCGTGTCCGCGCAGCGAGGCGTCGACGGTGTCGAGGTCGGTGAGCAACTCTGCCGGCGACGCATACGCGGTCAGCCCGAGGTCGAGCATGTGCTCGGGCTGCTCGTCGAGGATCGCCACGGCCGTCGCAGTGAGCCGCGCATGGATCACCCGCAGCGCCCGGCGGTACGGTTCGTCGGCGCGGGCCGGTTCGGTACAGGCATCGGCGAGAGCTGTCAGTGCGGGGCTGACACGGACCAGCCGCGCCGACATCGACAGCTCTTCCTCCAGCGCGGTGAGCTCCGTGAAGTAGCGGGCCAGCGCCATGTGGGCTGCGCTGCCGGTGGCCATCCGGACGACCTCTGATGTCACGTTGGGGTTGCCATCCCGGTCACCACCGATCCACGATCCGGGGCGCAGGATCGGATCCTGCAGCAACCCGGCATCGGGCCAGCGGGCCTGCAACGCGGCTCTCACCTGAGCGTTGACCTGGGGAATGACGTCAAAGAAGGCCGACGGGTAGTAGCGCAGCCCGGTTTCGATCTCGTCGGAGATCTTCAGCCGCGACAACCGCACCAGTGCGGTCTGCCACAGCGTGAGGATGTGCCGCCGCAACTCGACCTCGATATCGCGGTCGTCGGCGGTGTGAGTGTGGCCGTGCAGCCTCAGCCGCATCAGCTCGGTGATCCGGTGCTGGGTGTCGAAGACGGTCCGGCGACGGGTCTCGGTGGGATGCGCGGTGATGACCGGTGAGACCAGCGCGCCGGTAAGCGCATCGGCGACGGCAGCAGAGTCGAGTTCAGCCGAGTCCAGCTTGAGATAGGTGGCAGCCAGACTGCTGTCCTGCGGCGGTTCCCCGGCCGCCACATGCACCGCGCGGCGCCGTTCCCGGTGGATGTCCTCGGCCACGTTGGCCAGCAGCGCGAAATGAGTGAACGCCCGAATCACCGGGATGGCCTGGTGGACGTCGATTCCGGCGAACAGTCCGGCCAACTCGGCGCGGTCGATCTCGGAGCGACGGACCCGGAACGATTCCACCCGCGCCCGCTCTATGAGGTCGAACACCGCCTCACCGTTGTGTTCGCGCACTGTGTCACCGAGGATGGCGCCGAGCAGCCTGATGTCCTCACGCATCGGTTCGGTGGCTTCCCGACCTACCTGGGTGCGGTACACCGAGCCGATGGGCAACAAGGTGGTATCGGAGGCATCCGTCATGGGTTCCAGTATCGACGTGGTTCAGAACGCGGCGCATGCCGGGTGGGCGCCGCCTACGGGGTCGTAGGCGGCGTGCCCTACCGCCAGAGCCCGGCGTCCGGTATCAGCTGTATTTGATCTCGAGCGCGACGCCGATGATGGACACCAGCCAGATGCCGGTGACGAACAGCGTCAGCCGGTCGAGGTTCTTCTCCACCACCGTGGAACCGGACAGGCTGGACTGGACGCCGCCGCCGAAGAGGGTGGACAGACCGCCACCCTTGGCACGGTGCAGCAGGACCAACAGCACGACCAGCACACTGGTCACGACCAGGATGATCTGCAGCGCCAATTGCATGGCCGTCAGAGTACCTGGTCAGCGTGCCGGGCCCGGCCCCGGGGTTACGGCAGCGGCCCACCTGCGGCGATGGCCGACAGCGTGGCGAACTGCTCACCGTCCAGCGAGGCACCACCCACCAACGCGCCGTCGATATCGGGCTGGGCGACGATCTCACCGGCGTTCTTGGCGTTGACCGAGCCGCCGTAAAGCACCCGGATGTCCGCGGCGAGCTCCGGCGACGACAGGTTGCCAAGTTCGTCGCGGATGGCCTTGCAGACCTCCTGCGCGTCGGCCGCACTGGCCACCCGGCCGGTGCCGATGGCCCACACAGGCTCGTAAGCGATAACAACCTGGCCGACCTGCTCCTTCGACAGCCCGGCCAGAGAGCCGCGCAACGAGTTCACGTTGAACTCGACGTGGTCGCCGGCTTCACGCACCTCGAGCTGCTCACCGATGCAGACGATCGGGGTGACGCCGTGCTTCAGCGCCGCGGCGGTCTTGGCGGCCACCAGCGCATCGTCCTCGTGGTGATACGTCCGCCGCTCGGAGTGCCCCACCACGACGTAGCTGCAACCCAGCTTGGCCAGGAACGCGCCGCTGATATCGCCGGTATAGGCACCGGAATCGTGCTGCGACAGATCCTGCGCGCCGTAGGTCAGCCGCAGTTTGTCCCCGTCGACGAGCGTCTGCACACTGCGCAGATCGGTGAACGGCGGGATGACGGTGACGTCGACTTTGTCAAAGTACTTGTCCGGCAAGGCAAATGCGATCTTCTGTACCAGGGCGATGGCCTCGAAGTGATTGAGGTTCATCTTCCAGTTGCCGGCGATGAGCGGCGTACGGGCCACGGGTCTCCTCGTTGATCGTGAGTGGACGAACTACTGTAAAATTTCGATACCGGGCAGATCTTTGCCCTCAAGGTATTCCAGCGACGCACCGCCGCCGGTGGAAATGTGCGAGAAACCATCCTCGGGCAAGCCCAGCTGACGCACGGCCGCGGCCGAATCACCGCCGCCGACGACGCTGAAGGCACCCTTGGCCGTGGCACCGATGATGGCTTCGGCCACGCCCTTGGTGCCTGCCGAGAACGCCGGGAACTCGAAGACGCCCATCGGGCCGTTCCAGAACACCGTTTTGGCATTAGACAGCAGCGCGGTGAACCGCTTCACCGATTCCGGGCCGATGTCGAGGCCCATCTTGCCGTCCGGGATGCGGTCCGAAGCGACCGTCTCGGGCTCGGCGTCAGCCGCGAACTTGTCGGCGACAACAATGTCGACCGGAAGATGGATGACATCGCCGTAGGTGTCGAGCAGCCGCTTGCAGGTATCGATCATCTCCTCTTGCAGCAGCGATGTTCCCACCGAAACCCCTTGCGCGGCAAGGAAGGTGAAGCACATGCCACCGCCGATGACGAGGCTGTCGGCCTTGCCGGCCAGGTTCTCGATCACCGCCAGCTTGTCGGACACCTTGGAGCCGCCGAGCACCACCGCGTAGGGACGTTCGGTCGAACTGGTCAGCTGCTGCAACACCTTGACCTCAGCGGCCACCAACGTGCCGGCGTAGTGCGGCAGCAGCGTCGCGACGTCATACACCGAAGCCTGTTTGCGGTGCACCACGCCGAAGCCGTCGGAAACGAATGCACCGGGCGACCCGTCGGCGCCCTCGACGAGGGCGGCCAATTCCCGGGCCAGCGCCAGCCGCTCGGTGTCGTCCTTGCTGGTTTCGCGTGGGTCGAACCGAATGTTCTCCAGCAGCAGCACGTCGCCGTCGGTCAGCCCCTCAGCCCGGGCGAGCGCGTCGGTGCCCACCACATCACCGGCCAACTGGACGTGCCGGCCAAGTTTCTCCCCCAGCGCCGCGGCAACCGGGGCCAGTGAGAACTTGGGATCCGGCCCACCCTTGGGACGACCCAGGTGTGCTGTGACAACGACCTTGGCGCCTGCCTCGGCGAGTGCCTTCAGCGTCGGCACCGAGGCGACGATACGGCCGGTATCGGTGATGGCGCCTTTGTCGTCGAGGGGGACGTTCAGATCGGAGCGGACCAACACGCCCCGACCCTCGACACCCTCGGCCAACAGATCTTCGAGAGTCTTGACAGCCATCGGGTTAGAGCGACTTGCCGACCAGTGCGACCAGATCGGCGAGGCGGTTGGAGTAGCCCCACTCGTTGTCGTACCAGGAGACGACCTTGGCCTGGTTGTCGATGACCTTGGTCAGGCCCGAGTCGAACAGCGAGCTGTGGGGGTCGGTGACGATGTCGCTCGACACGATCGGCGCGTCGTAGTACTTGAGAATGCCCTTGAGCGGCCCCGCGGCAGCGGCCTTCATCGCGGCGTTGATCTCGTCGACGGTGGCGGACTTGGCCAACTCGGCCGTCAGATCGGTCACCGAACCGGTGGGGACCGGCACGCGCATGGCGTAGCCGTCAAGCTTGCCCTTGAGCTCGGGCAGCACCAAGCCGATGGCCTTGGCGGCACCGGTGGAGGTCGGCACGATGTTCAGCGCGGCGGCACGGGCGCGGCGCAGATCCCTGTGCGGGCCGTCCTGCAGGTTCTGGTCCTGGGTGTAGGCGTGGATCGTGGTCATCAGGCCCCTGACGATGCCGAACTCGTCGTTGAGGACCTTGGCCAGCGGGCCCAGGCAGTTGGTGGTGCACGATGCGTTGGAGATGATGTTCTGACTGCCGTCGTACTTGTCGTCGTTGACGCCCATCACGATGGTGATGTCCTCATCGGTGGCCGGCGCCGAGATGACGACCTTCTTGGCCCCCGCATCGAGGTGCCCCTTGGCCTTGGCGGCGTTGGTGAAGATGCCCGTTGATTCCACAACGACATCGACTCCTAAATCACCCCACGGCAAGGCTGCCGGACCTTCCTTGACCTCCATCGACTTGATCTTCTTGTCGCCGATGACGATGGTGTCATCGCCCTCCAGGCTGACATCCTGCGGCAGCCGGCCCAGGATGGAATCGAACTTCAGCAGGTGCGCCAGGGTGGCGTTGTCGGTGAGGTCATTGACCGCCACGATTTCGATATCGGTGTTCTGACCCTCGGCCTGCTGCGCCGCAACGGCCCGGTAAAAGTTGCGGCCAATGCGGCCGAAGCCGTTGACACCTACCCGGATGGTCACGTGATTTCTCCCTACGTCGCCGGTGGACTGCTCGCGCAACAGCCTAGTGGTGCCAGTCTCAGCGCGCGCGATCTGGTCAGTGCAGGACTGTGCGACGCAGGACTACGCGACGCCGTGACGGGTCACGTCCGGCTCAGGCTTCGTCGAGCAGATCCGGGGTGACCGCCGACTCGGTGTCGGGGATGCCGTCCTGCTTGGCCTTGCGGTCGGCCATCGACAATAATCGCCGAATCCGGCCTGCCACAGCATCTTTCGTCATCGGCGGATCGGCGAGCCGGCCGAGCTCCTCGAGCGAAGCCTGTCGATGCTCGACACGCAGCTTGCCCGCTGCCGCAAGGTGGTCGGGCACCCCGTCGCCGAGGATGTGCAACGCGCGCTCCACCCGCGCCGCAGCGGCGACAGCGGCCCGCGCCGACCGGCGCAGGTTCGCGTCGTCGAAATTCGCCAACCGGTTGGCCGTCGCCCGAACCTCCCGGCGCATCCGGCGCTCCTCCCAGGTGAGCCGGGTGTCCTGGGCACCCATCCGGGTCAGCAGGTCGCCGATCGCCTCGCCGTCTCGCACCACCACCCGGTCGCTGCCGCGTACTTCACGAGCCTTGGCATTGACACCCAACCGCCGCGCGGCGCCCACCAGGGCCAATGCTGCCTCAGGTCCCGGGCAACTGACCTCAAGCGCCGATGAGCGACCAGGTTCGGTCAGTGAGCCGTGCGCCAGGAACGCCCCCCGCCAGGCGGCTTCGGCATCGGCCACGCTGCCGCCGACCACCTGGGCGGGCAACCCCCGCACCGGGCGACCCCGCAGATCGAGCAGGCCGGTCTGCCTCGCCAACGCTTCGCCATCCGCGGCCACCCGCACCACGTAGCGGGTGTTCTTCCGGATACCGCTGGCCGACAGCACGTGCACCACTGCGTTGTAGCCGTAGAGGTCGTGGATGTCCTTGCGGAGCCGGCGCGCGATGATGCCGAGATCGACCTCGGCCTCCACCACAACGCGCCCCGCGACGATGTGCAAACCGCCGGCGAACCTCAGCAGCGAGGCGACCTCGGCGCGGCGGGCACTCACCGAATTGACCATCAGTCGGCTCAGCTCGTCCTTCACCTCGGCTGTCATCGCCACGGATCGTCCCCTCTCGATCTGTTCGGTGCCGGTTCCTGCCGCAGGACATCGACCGGCCCGGCGACGGACGTGGGAAGAGTCGGTTCCTGCACGATGCTGCCGTCAGGTGTGGTGGCACGCAGGCCGACGCTTTCCAGGGCCGCGGCCAACCTCGCCGGGTCATGTAAAGGTGTACCAGGTCGGCAGACGTCAGCAAACTCTACGCGGGCGTCGAGGATCTTGGCCGTTCGGCTGAGCTGCTCACGCTCACGCTGACTCGGCACGCTGGTGGCGTCGACGATGATGTCGTGCACCGTAAAGCCCGGCGCATGCTGGGCCAGTACGTGAATGTGCCGCTCTACCGAGAAGCCCGCCGTCTCGCCAGGCTCGGCCACCAGATTCAACACCAACGCGCGCCGGGCCGTGGTCGCGTCGAGTGCCGCCGCCAACTGGGGCACCAGCACATGCGGGATGACGCTGGTGAACCACGAGCCCGGGCCGAGCACCACCAGATCGGCAGCCATGATCGCGTCGATGGCCTGCCGGGTGGCGGGCGGGTCGCCCGGCAGCAACCGGACCCGGCGCACCTGCCCGACGGTGGTCGCGATGGCCACCTGACCGCGGATCACCCGGCTCACCCTGGGGTCGGATTCCAGCCCCGCCACGTCGGCCTCGATCCGCAGCGCGATCGGGCACATCGGCAGCACCCGGCCCTTGACCCCGAGAATCCGGCCGAGCTCGTCGAGCGCTGCCACCGGATCGGCCAGGACCTCGTTGAGCCCTGCCAGTATCAGGTTGCCGATGGGGTGCCCGGCAAGGGCACCGCTGCCACCGAACCGGTGCTGGATGATGGTTGCCCACAGCCGGCCGTGCGGACTGTCGGACGCCAAAGCTGCCAATGCCATTCGAAGATCGCCTGGTGGGACCACGTCCAGCTCGGAGCGCAGCCGGCCCGACGAGCCGCCGTCATCGGCCACCGTCACCACCGCGGTCACGTGCGGCGTGAGCCGTCGGGCCGCCGACAACGTCGCATACAGGCCGTGTCCACCGCCCAGAGCGACGATGCGGGGCGGGCTCATTCGCGACCCAGATCCCGGTGCAGCACTCGCACCGTGAGTTTGTCGCCGCCCGCCAACCGCTGCGCCAGGGCTTCGGCAATCGCCACGCTGCGATGTTTGCCGCCGGTGCACCCAATGGCCACGGTCATATAGCGCTTCCCCTCCCTGCGGTATCCGTCGATCACGACGTCCAACAGCCGATGGTAGGTCTCCAGAAATTCGTGAGCTCCGGGCTGACCGAGGACATAGTCCCGCACCGCCGCATGCTGACCGGTGTGCGGGCGCAACTCGTCCACCCAGTGCGGATTGGGCAGGAACCGCACATCCATCACCGTGTCGGCGTCCATCGGCAGCCCGTACTTGTAGCCGAACGACTCTACTGTCACGTTGGTTTCGGACACCGCCTCGCTGCCGAACGCCCGCTCGATACTCGCCCGCAGCGCGGGCACCGGCAGCGCCGAGGTGTCGATGACCAGGTCGGCCACTGCGCGGACCGGGGCCAGCATCGCGCGCTCCGCGGCGATCCCCTCGGCCAGGGTCTGATTGCCCTGCAACGGGTGACTGCGCCGGTTCTGCTCGTAGCGGCGTACCAGGATGGTGTCGGACGCCTCCAGGAACAGCACCCGCGGGGTGATGTTCCGTGTGGCGAGCTCGGTGCGCACCGAGTCCAGGTCCCCGGTGAACCCCCGCGAGCGCGCATCCATCACCACCGCCAGCTGAGTGATCCGCGACCCCGCTGCAAGACCGAACTCGACCATCCGGGCAATCAGCTCGGGCGGCAGGTTGTCGGCGACATACCAGCCGAGGTCCTCGAGCACCTTGGCCGCCGTGCCGCGTCCTGCCCCGGACAAACCGGTGACCAAAACCACGTCGATGCCGGAATCGCCAACCGCCCCGGTGGAGTCGAGAGGATCCCGATGTGGCTGTTCTGTCACGCGCGATCCGCCTGCCGCTCACTGTTATCCATGTCCGCCCCCTGTCATCGCGCCGCCCCTCGGTTGATCATCCTGGATAACGGCTGCCGGTGCGCCGGAATCCTGTCCCCTGAGCGCCTCACGGACAGCCCGTGCCGTCGCGACGCCGATCCCCGGCACAGCGGTGATCTCCTCCACCGTCGCTTCTTTCAGGCGCGCCACCGATCCGAAATGCGCCACCAGTGCCTTGCGCCGATTCTCTCCCAACCCACGTACCGCATCGAGAGCCGACGCCGTCATCCGCTTGGACCGCTTGCTGCGGTGGTAGCTGATGGCGAAACGGTGCGCCTCGTCGCGCACCCGCTGCAACAGGTACAGCCCCTCGCTGGTGCGCGGCAGGATCACCGGATCCGGTTCGGAGGGCACCCACACCTCCTCCAGCCGCTTGGCCAAACCGATCACCGCGACGTCGTGGATGCCGAGTTCCTCGAGCACCGCGGCCGCGGCGTTGACCTGGGGGGCGCCGCCGTCGACGACGAACAGATTGGGCGGATAGGCGAACCGGCGCGGCCGTTGCTCGGCCGCCGCCGTCGCATCCGGTTTGGTGTCGGCGAGATGACGGTGGAAACGCCGTCGGGTGACCTCGGCGATAGAGGCGACGTCGTCGGAGCGTCCGTCCCCGGCAGCCTCCCGGATTGCGTAGTGGCGATAGTCACTCTTGCGTGGCAGCCCGTCCTCGAACACCACGAGCGACGCCACCACGTCCGTGCCCTGGACATGGCTGATGTCTATGCACTCGATCCGCAGTGGCGCCTCGGCCAATCCCAGGGATTCCTGAATGCTCTGCAGAGCCTCGGATCTGGCGTTGAAATCCCCGGCCCGCTTGAGCTTGTGCTGGGCCAGCGCCTCCTGCGCATTGCGTTGCACAGTTTCGGCCAACGCCCGCTTGTCGCCGCGCACCGGCACCCGCAACGCCACCCGTGAGCCGCGCAACCCCGACAGCCAGACAGTCAGTTGGTCGGCGTTGGGCGGCAACACGGGCACCAGCACCTGTCGCGGCACCGGATTGGTCGCTTCGTCGATGAGCCCCTCGGGCGAAGAGGATTCGGTCGAGCCGGCCCCGCCCAGCTCGGCCTGATCACCGTAGAACTGGGTGAGAAACTGCTCGACCAACTGCTCCTGCCCGGACTGCTCCGGGTCCCCCGATTTCTCCACGATCCAGCCGCGTTGACCCCGCACCCGGCCCCCACGGACGTGGAACACCTGGACGGCGGCCTCCAGATCGTCATCGGCGAAGGCCACCACGTCGGCATCGGTACCGTCGCCGAACACCACCGCCTGCCTCTCCAGCGCCCGCTTGAGCGCAGAGATGTTGTCCCGCAAGCGCGCCGCCCGCTCGAAATCCAGATCCTCGGCGGCGGCGACCATCTGCTGTTCCAGATCGCGGGCCAGCCGGTCGGTGCGGCCGGCCAGGAAGTCACAGAAGTCCAGGACGATCCGCCGATGCTCCTCGGCGGTGACCCTGCCCACACACGGGGCCGAGCACTTGTCGATGTAGCCGAGCAGGCACGGACGGTCGATCTGGTTGTGCCGCTTGAACACTCCGGCCGAACAGGTGCGGGCCGGGAACACCCGGGTGAGCAGGTCAAGGGTTTCCCGGATGGCCCAGGCATGCGAATACGGACCGAAGTAGCGCACACCCTTGCGGCGCGGACCGCGGTACACCATCAACCGCGGATACTCCTCGTTGAGCGTCACGGCCAGCACCGGATAGGACTTGTCGTCGCGATAGCGGATGTTGAAGCGCGGATCGAACTCCTTGATCCAGTTGTACTCGAGCTGCAGCGCCTCGACCTCGGTGTTCACCACGGTCCACTCGACGCTGCCCGCGGTCATCACCATCTGCCTGGTGCGCGGCGCGAGGCTCGCGATGTCGGCGAAGTACGACGTCAGCCGGCCGCGCAGGCTCTTGGCCTTACCGACATAGATGACCCGCCCGTGGGGGTCGCGAAACCGGTAGACACCCGGTTCAACTGGGATCGATCCGGGCGCCGGGCGGTACGTCGCTGGATCGGGCACGGATTCCAGGTTACTGCCGCGATCAGACAGATCTCCGCTACCGTCGAGAGGTGCGGATGCCGGCGTCCACGCGATTGGTCATCGCGCTGCTCACTGGCGTCGTGTTGGTCCTCGGCGGATGCGCCGGCGACGGTCAGCGCCGTTCCACAGCCGCCGCCATGCCCTGCACCGTGGCCTCCAATGGCACACCGGTCCCCAAGACTCCGGTGGCTCCCGCGCCCGCCACTCTGGCGAACCTGGCCGCCGCCCCCGAAGTCTCCACGGGCTACCGCCGCGATATGACCGCCGTCCACACCGCCAGCTACGCGGTGGCCACCGCGAATCCCCTGGCCAGCGAGGCAGCGTGCAAGGTGCTGCGCAACGGCGGCACCGCCGCCGACGCCCTGGTGACCGCGCAGGCCGTGCTGGGCCTCGTGGAACCACAATCGTCCGGCATCGGCGGTGGCGGCTTCCTGCTGTACTACGACGCCGCGTCGGGAGCGGTGCATGCTTTCGACGGGCGGGAAACAGCGCCCGCCGCAGCCACCGAGAACTACCTGCGCTGGGTGTCCGATACCGACCGCACCGAGCCCCGCCCCGACACCAGAGCCTCGGGCCGCTCGATCGGCGTGCCCGGCATCGTGCGCCTGCTCGACGACGTCCACCGCATCTTCGGGAAGAAGCCCTGGCGGGAGCTTTTTGATCCCGCCGTGCAGATGGCCGACGACGGCTTCGACGTCAGCCCGCGGATGGCCGAAGCCATCGCCGAAGCAGCACCCCAGCTGCGCATCGACCCCGCCGCGGCGACATATCTGCTGGAACCGGACGGCACCCCAAAACCGGTGGCCACCAGGCTGACCAATCTCGCATACGCCAAGACGTTGGGCGCCATCGCATCCGGTGGCGCCCACGCGTTCTACACCGGCGACATCGCCCGGGCCATCGTGGCTGCAGCGACCAACACTGCGGGCGGCCGCACGCCGAGTCTGATGACCGAACAGGACCTGGCCGGCTACACCGCCAAGGAGCGCTCACCGCTGTGCACGGGCTACCGCGGCCGGGAGATTTGTGGCATGCCGCCGCCCTCGTCGGGCGGAATGGCTGTGGCTGCGACGTTGGGGATCCTCGAGCATTTCCCGATGAGTGCATACCGACCTACCGACGTCGACCTCAACGGCGGGCACCCCACCGTCCTGGGCGTACATCTGATTTCCGAGGCCGAGCGGCTGGCGTACGCGGACCGGGACCGCTATGTCGCCGACACCGACTTCGTGTCACTGCCGGGCGGCACCCCCGACACCTTGCTCGGCGGCGCCTACCTGACGGGACGTGCGGCGCTCATCTCACCCCAGCACACCATGGGCACCGCACAACCCGGTGACTTCGGCGCTCCGCAGGCAACCGGGGCACCGGCCCCAGAGCACGGCACCAGCCAGATCAGCATCGTTGACAGCTACGGCAACGCGGCGTCACTGACCACCACGATCGAATCGTCGTTCGGCTCGTTCCACATGGTGGACGGTTTCCTGCTGAACAACCAGCTCACCGATTTCGCCGCAGACCCGGTAAGTCCGGAAGGTGTCCCTGTGGCCAACCGTGTGCAGCCGGGGAAGCGGCCGCGCAGCTCCATGGCACCGACCCTGGTGTTCGACGAGACCGGTGTACGGCGCGGGCCACTCTACGCGGTGCTGGGCTCTCCGGGCGGCTCGGTGATCATCCAGTTCATCGTGAAAACCGTTGTCGGCGTGCTGGATTGGGGCCTGGATCCGCAGCAGGCGGTGTCCATGGTCGATTTCGGTGCTGACAACACTCCCGAGACGAACATCGGTGGCGAACATCCCGCCGTGGACACCTCCGGTCCACCGGGGGTTCAGGGCGATCACGATCCCCTGGTCGCCGGGCTGCGCAAGCTGGGTCACCGCGTCGACCTGGTCGACCAGTCGAGCGGGCTCTCGGTGATCATGCGCGCACAACCAGGTTGGGTGGGCGGCGCGGACCCGCGCCGGGAAGGACTCGTGATGGGCGACGCACGTTGAGAGTGCAGTCAAACGATCACCAGTTCAGCCATCGCTGCGCCAGCCTTTTCAGTCAGGTTGAAGAAACCCCAGGGTGCTCTACTTCACCTTGGCCACCCCACTGATTGGCCCTACTCTCTTCGCTACAGCGAGGTCCGCGGGTGGAAGCACCGAGAAAGGGGTCCTCACACTGTTGTCAATGGTGAGACGGAAGATATCTGGTCGGTTGTAGTGTCCCGCAGTGTCGAGGGCTAGCTGCTCTTCTGCGACTCGGTCGAGGTTGATTTCGCCATAGACGATTGTCTCCTCTCCGGCTTTTGGTGGTGTGATCCATTCACCGTCCGGCCCGACGATGCCGCTGCCACCGGGCAGGATGAGTTCGTCGCCCGCACCGAACTGTTCTACGGCGCCGTCCACGGCGGACCGCAGTGGGAAGTCCGCCGGTATGTGCGCAGTCGTCATAAATGAGCCGACGCAGATCACGAAGCATCGGCCCTCGAACGCGTAGTGCCGACTGGCGATCTGGTGCAGTTCCGGCACCTCTGGCCACGCGGCGATGTGGACCTGTTCACCCATCGCATGCATTGTGAAGCGGGACAACGGCATCCAGTGTTCCCAACAGATCAGGCCACCCACCTTGCCGAGGCTGGTGTCGTAGGGTCGCAGCCCGCTCGCGTCGCCCATACCCCAGATGACCTTCTCCGCATGGGTAGGCGTCAGCTTACGGTGGACGCCGAGCAGCGTGCCCTCATCAGAGATGAACACTAGCGAGTTGTAGAGTGTTCCACCTGAATAGGCGGCATCGCGTTCATTCACTCCGATAACCACTACGACATGATTTCGGCGAGCGGCCTCGCAGATCTCATCAAGCTCCGGTCCTGGAACGGTTATCGAGTTCTCCATCAGCTCGCGATGGACCTCTTTGGCGTGCTTGTCATCCCAGCCGGTCGACCCGTAGACATACGCCGGGTAGCCCGGAATGAATGTCTCTGGGAAAGCGACGAGTCGAGCACCGTCGCCCGCCGCTTGGTCGATGAGCGCGACCGCTTTCTTCACGGTTGCTTTTAGATTCAGCCACACTGGTGCGGCCTGCACCGCGGCGGCGAGATACTGCCTTTCGGTTATCGACATCGAATGGTTCCTTTCACTCGTTGGCTCTGTCTCTCGGTGTGACCGGGTGTCAGCCGGCGGCTACCCGACCCCGAGGAGCGTCGCGACTGTCCATCTCCTCCTCGAGTGCGCGCCGCTCAGCCTCATCCACGGGCAGCGGATCCACCGCGATACGCCAGATCAGCTTCTGCTTGTCCTGGACGACCACGCGATAGATGTAGAAGACGACAGCCAGCACCAGAATGCCGACGGCGATCAACGATTCCTTCATCCCGCCGTACCCCAACAGCGACGGATTGAGGAACCCCACCACGAGAGTGAACGCGTTGATCACCGCGAGCACGATCGCCACCGCGATCCACCCCGAACCACGACGGATCGGACGGGGCCACTCGGGCCGGTCCTTACGCAACAGGACGAACGCCACCAAAGCGAGCACGACAGCCAGCACGTACCCGAAATTGCTCGCCAACAGGATCGCGATCGGCTCCCCGATCAACAGCATGATGGTCACATTGAGAACCAGATCCACCGTCAACGCACGCCCTGGCACACCCCAGCGGTTGAGCCAGTCGAACTGCTTGATGGTCATACCCTCCTGCGCCAGACCGAACAACGCCCGACCACCATCAGCAGTCGCACCGACGATGACGAGCAACATCGTCGCCGCGATCACCACGGTACCGATCCAACTGAACTGCCCCATCGTCTGATTCAGCGTCACCACGATGTAGGTCACCGGATTGGCCGCCAACGCCTGCTGCCCGATGGTCCCGGCAACCGCCAGCGGCACGACGAAGAACACGGCCGCGATCATCAACGCCGCGTAGCGCATCGCCTTGGACGTATCACGAACGGTGTTCTTGTACTCCGGCGCGAAGGTCGCCGAGATCTCGGTTCCGTACACCGCCCACGCCGTCACGTAGAACACGACGACGACGGTCCGCCAGTCACCCTCGTACCCCCACGTGAGCCGACTGGTATCGAAATCCGCGCTGGGACTCAGGAAGCACGATGCGACGAGAATGGTCAACCCCACGACCATCACGATGCCCAGGATCTTGCCCATCCCGGCACCGATCTTCATACCGAAGTAGTTCAACGCCCAGGCGGTCAACATCGTAATAGCGGCGAAGACGTGCTCGAGACCCAACTCGTTACCGAAAAGATGGAAGGTCCACGTGTTATCGGCAAAGAACGTGGCTGTCAGCAACTGACCGAGCACCACCGACGACAACGAGATCGTCAACGACCACCCCAGCCAGTAACCGAACGCCGCGATCGACCCCAACGGGGCGAAGTACTTCTTCCAACCCTCGATCGCGTACCGCGAGATACCACCCGAACTCGTCGGGAACATCGAGGCCATCTCGGCATACAACGAGTTCTGCAGATAGGCGATCACCGAGCCCACCAACCAGATCGCAATAGCCGTCCACGCGTTGACCACACCCATCGTGTAACCGAAGGTGCTGAACAACGCCGCAGGCACCGACAGCGCGATACCCAGCCCATCACGCCACGTCAGTACCTTCCGAAGATGATTCGGCTCCAACGGATTCGTGGTTGTCATTCGATGCTCGATTCTCTATCCCGACGCCGGGTCTGACACTGCACACAACGGGCAATCACCCGCCCTGAACTTGCTGACCGGATCACCGTCTTCCTCCCCTTCGACCAGAGACCGACGACCTGCAGGCGCCGACAACTCGGTGCGAGTTCGGATTCATTGATGTCTCCGTAGATCACAGGACTTGCGGCGATGAGACTACGATCACAGTGACGTGGGGCATATCATCCAGCTGTAGGAAATCACTGATTCGCTCATCCAACTGTATGGGGATGGGGTTGCAGCGACAGTCAACGTGATGCTCATCGGCTAACCACTGCTTTTTGGGGCACGCCCTCCTGCACGCAGGAACCGACCCTTGCTCAGCGACGCGGACACCGGCGTCGCCGCGAGATTCGTTGTCGCACAATATCAAGTCGAATGTGATGACTTCTCGGTCCCCACCCGGCTTCCCCCGTGACCAGTTCGCCGAACGTATCGACGTGCTCACCGGGCACAACTAGGCCAGCGAGTTGGCAATGGCGTTGAACGCCGCCAGCGTGGAGAACAACTTGGTGTCGTCTTCGGGCTGCGGCCAACTGGAGAGTTTGGCCGCGACCATATTGACCGCGCGGTTGACGTAGATCATCTGGCCGTGGATACCGAGACACAGTGCTATGTCGTTGCCGCGGTAGGGGAACCACATCTGGTTGCGGTACATCCCGCCGGGCATCCTGGTGTTGTTCCGGCCCGCGGAGAATGCTTCGCGTGAGTCGGCAGCGCCTGCCAGAGTGTCGGCGATCCACGACGGCGGTATCACCTGCGTTCCGTTCAGCGATGCTCCATCGTTGATGAACAGCGAGCCGAATCTAGCCAGATCGCTCAGACAGGCGCTGGCGCCACCGTCGAACAGACCGGCACCCGCCGAGTCGACGGTGATGGTGGCGTCATGCGCGGCGCCGAGGTTGGCCCACACCAACCGCGACATGAGTTCGGGCATCTTCTGCTTCGCGGCGGCCTCACAGACCCACCCCAGTACGTCGGTTTCGCACGACCGGTAGCGGAACGGCCCGCCGTGTTCGGCGTCCGCCCGCAACGTCACCAGGTAGTCGTACATCGTCGACGGCACGTCAGCCACCGTGCGAGGAGCCCAGCCGATGGCCTGCTCCAGTAGCCGCACCTCAGCCAGCGGATCCAAGTAGTCCTCGGAGAACTTTATGCCGGAACGCATGTCGAGCAGGTTGCGCACGGTCGCCCCGGCGTAGCCGGATTCGGCCAGCGCCGGTACGAAATCTGCGACTTGGCGGTTGACGTCGAGTTCCAAGGCGGCCAGCACGGCCGCGACGAGCGTTTTGGTTACCGACATCAGAAGGTGCGGAGTACTCGCGGTCATGCCGCCGTAGTACTGCTCGAGGAGCACGGTCCCGTTGTGCACGACGATCCAGCCGTCTGTGTCGGTAACCGCCATAACGCCGCCGACGGTGGTCTGCCTGCCGTGGATGACGTCGTAAAACAGCAGTTCGGCAACGGCAGCCGAAGCGGAGGCAGTGGAAACGTCCAGTTCGGCCACCGGGCCGCCACCGCGGAAGACGGTGGCAACGGGCAGGAAATCGCCGATGTGTTGGAACGCCCAGTGCAGATGCTCAGCCGATTGCCAATTGTCCAATGTCAGGCTCGATGGCACAGAACCGAAATTGCCGCCACTCAATGTGGGTCTCCTTTGTCGATCTTCGGCGAGGCCAGCTCAGCTCCGCAGGCTGTTTTGCGAATGACGCTCCAACTCAGCGAGGTTCGGTGATGTTCGTCGACTCAGATGATGCGGATGAGCTTCTTGTTGACGAACTCGTCGATGCCGAAGCGGCCCAGCTCGCGACCGAAACCGGAGCGCTTAACGCCGCCGAACGGCAGCTCGACACCCTCGGCGCCCACCGCGTTGACGAACACCATGCCCGCCTCGATCTTGTCGGCGACGCGCTTGGCTTGCTCGTCGTCGGTGGTGAACACGTAGGACCCGAGCCCGAACGGGGTGTCGTTGGCGAGCTCGACGGCCGCGTCCTCGTCGGCGACCTTGTAGACCGACGCGACGGGACCGAACAGCTCCTCGCGGTAGTCGGCGGGCACGTTGGTCAGCACGCCGGGCGGGAAGAACGCGCCGTTGCGGCTGCCGTTGCTCTCCAGGCTGGCGCCTGCGGAGACGGCACGCTGAACCTGCTCCTCGAGCCGCTCGGCGGCCGCGAGTGACGACAGCGGCGCGAGGCCCTCGGCCTTGGCGAGCACCTTCTCGGTGAACTTGCCCAGGAACTCGTCGTAGACGGAATCGGCGACGATGATGCGCTTGGCCGCGTTGCACGCCTGGCCCGTGTTCTCGAAGCGACCGTCGATCGCCGCATCCACCGTCGCGTCGAGGTCACTGGAGCTCAACACGATGAACGGATCGGAACCGCCGAGCTCGAGCACGACCTTCTTGAGGTTGCGGCCCGCGATCTCGGCCACCGCGGCACCGGCCCGCTCCGAGCCGGTCAGCGAAACCCCTTGAATCCGTGGGTCGGCGATGGCCTCGGCGATTTGCTCGTTGGTCGCGTAGACGTTGACGTAGGCACCCTCGGGGTAGCCGGCGTCGTTGAAGATCTGCTGCAGCGCAGCCGCCGACTCGGGGCACTGCGGCGCGTGCTTGAGCACGATCGTGTTACCAGTCACCAGATTGGGGCCCGCGAACCGGGCCACCTGGTAGTAGGGGTAGTTCCACGGCATGATGCCGAGCAGCACACCCACCGAGCTGCGGCGGATCAGTGCGGAACCGTCACCGTCGAGCAGGTCGATGGTCTCGTCGGCGAGGAACTTCTCGGCGTTGTCGGCGTAATACTCGTAGATCGCCGCGCTGAACTCGACCTCGCCCTCGGACTGATCGAGCGGCTTGCCCATCTCGCGCTGGATGATCTTGGCCAGTTCGGTCTTGCGCTCCTCGTGCAGCTGCGCGACCCGGCTGATCAACGCGGCGCGCTCGGCGACCGTCGATCCCTTGGACCACTCGCGGTGCGCCTTCGCGGCGGCGGCGATGGCCTCTTCGATCTGCGCGTCGGTGGCCGTCGGGTACTCCTGGACCAGTTCACCCGTCGACGGATCGACTACCGCGTACATGGATTCAGTCATTTCGTTGTTTCCTTCCAAAGTGCCGTGGACCCGCGCGGAATCATTTCGCCTGCCATGCGGGAACATGCATTACTGAGCTTGCGGAACGACGAAGATCTCGCCCCTCTCGCGCACAGGCACAAGCAACTCGTCGGAGAGCAGTTGGTCGGGTGTCGCGTCGGCCACCGGATGACGCTCCATCGGGGCGTAGCGCAATGCCCTGTGTACCGCGCGCGACATGTAGTACGAAGCCGTCAGGACGAAGACCACCGAGTCAACCGCTTCGGTTTCCCAGGACTCGAGTAGTTCGATCGATATCGTGTCGGTGTTGATCAGTCGCGCACCGATTTCCAGCATATGAGGCAACCGTGCGGGGTCGGCCTCAAGGGCGCGGTCGAGGAGTTCGGAGTGAGCGCCGACGGATCGACCCGATGGCAGGACATCCGTACCGGGCAGGATGAGGTCGACGAGCCGGGCCAGCCCTTCACGTACGTCATTCAGCGAGTGATCACTTGCGACTTGGTTCATCACATCGGGACTTTCTGATCGCCGGCGTTGTCCACCATGTGCATTGCGGCGCGCGCGGCGAAGGCCACGATGGTGGGAGTGGGATTCACAGGCGACGAGGTCACGAAGACACTGCCGTCCATCACGAACAGATTGGGCACGTCATGCGTCCGCCCGAACTCGTCGACAACCGAGGTCGCGGGGTCGCTGCCGCAACGGGCCGTTCCCAGCATGTGCCATCCGACCGAAGGCAACCAGTCGACCACCCTGGTCTCGACGGCGCCGGAGGCTTCATGCACCTCGGTCAGGCGGTCGATGTTGAACTGCATGCTCTTCCGGGTGTCGTCGGCGATGCGGTAGTTGATCTTCGGTGCGGGAAGTCCTGAGCCGTCGAAGAGGCTGGTGCTCAGGCTGACCCGGTTGGACTCCTCGGGTAGATCTTCGATCACCGCCCCCCATTCGAACGAGCGCCCGAGCGTCCGTTCGACGAGTGCCATTCCAGCAGCACCCGTGCGATCCCCCAGCGGAAGGTCCGCGTACCGATGGAGAATCTCCACCGGGCTCGGAATCGGGTAGCACGAATACTTGGCTCCACGCGAGAAGCCCCTCGAAAGGTCGGTCTCCGCGAACTGCATAGACATCACAGGGGCACCGAAGGGGCCGAGCCAACCTTCGAGATCTTCCTCGTACACTCCCATCACGGCCACGTACGGATGCATCATGAGCCGCCGCCCCACCAACCCAGAGGAATTGGCCAGCCCGTCGGGGAATCGCGTCGACGTCGACATCTGCAGAAGCCGCGGGGTACCCACGCCGTTCCCACAGACGATCACCGCCGGTGCCGACGTATGGCGTTCTGCGCCGTCCTCGTCGATCCACGCGGCACCGGTCGCCAATCCTGCTGTATTAACGGTGATTTCACGCACCCGTGCATTCGTCACGAGGTTGACCCCCGCTGCGAGAGCGGCGGGCCAGAAGGACACGTCGAACGAACTCTTCGCCCCTTCGGGGCAACCCGACATGCAGGTCGCCCACCGGGCACAAGCGCCGCGGTCGCCATGCCCCTTGCTCAAGATGGCGTTACTCCCCGGCCACCAGTGCCAGCCCAGCTTGTTCAGCCCTTGGGCAGCCTTCGCGCCCAATCGACCGATGGGGAGCCCCGGCAGGGGCGGTTTCACCGTGGCCGGATACGCCGGATCGCCTGCCAGGCCGGAGACGCCCACCATCTCGTCACAGAGGGTGTAGTACGGTTCGAGGTCCCCGTAGGTGAACGGCCAGTCGTCGGCGAATCCGTACAAACTGCGAAGCCGGAAATCGGATGGCAGCATCCTCGGCCACTCGGCGCCGAAGTAGACGGTGCTGCCACCCACCGCGTTGAAGTTGAGCGGATGGACATCCGCCTCCGAGACGTCGATCGGATAATCGGCTTTCATACTTCGGACATTCGGGTCCGGAGACAACGGTCCGGCCATCAGGATGTCGCGTTCGTACTTGTCGCTGGCGTAGCGATCCCGACCGAACCAGTCGCCCTGCTCGAGCACTGTCACCCGGAAACCCTCCTCCGCGAGAATCCGGGCGACAACGACTCCCGACGCTCCGGCACCGACTATGAGGACGTCGGGTGCGTCGTCGCGAACCCCTTTTTGCGCAATTGAATTCATTTTCCAGGCTCTTTTCTCGGTGTGACGATCGGTTGAAGTGCTTGGCCGCTTACCCGATCGAAAGGGTCTTGATATTGGTGAACTCGCGGATGCCGTTCGCGCCGAGCTCACGTCCGTAGCCGGACTTCTTCACTCCACCGAAAGGCAGCCGCGGATCAGACGCGACAATGCTGTTCACGAACACTGCGCCGGCGTCGATACGGCGCGCCAGAGTCTCAGCGAGTGCGAGATCGGCGGTCCACACGGCGGCCCCGAGCCCGAACTCGGTGTCATTGGCCAGTTCAACGGCCTCCTCCACCGATCGAACGCGGATGACTGCCGCAACCGGCCCGAAGGTCTCTTCGTTGAACGCGGCGTGCGTGGTGGTCACTCGATCAAGGATGGTCGGTTGGTAGAAGAACCCCGGCCCGTCGACCGGCCCTCCCCCGATGCGTACCTCCGCACCCGACGCCACGGAACGAACCACTTGATCGTGCAGCGCCTCACGGAGATTCGCTCGTGCCATCGGACCGACACGGGTGTCACGCTCGAACGGATCACCCACCTGCAGCGCGCGGACCTTCTCGACGAAGGCGTCGATGAAGTCGTCGGCGATGTCCTCGTGCACGATGAAACGCTTGGCATTGACGCAGCTTTGCCCGTTGTTGACGAAGCGAGCGCGAACAGCCGCGTCGGTGGCGGCGTCCAGGTCCGCGTCGGGCAGCACGATGAACGGGTCGGATCCGCCCAACTCCAGCACCTGCTTCTTCAGCGCCGCGCCGGCCTGTGCTGCGACGATCTGGCCGACCTGAGTTGAACCGGTAAGAGTGACCGCGGCGACTCGGTCGTCGGCGATCAGTCCCGCGACAGCGGCCGTGTCCACGAATAGGTTGTGGCACAGACCTTCCGGAGTCCCGGCGTCCCGCATCACGCGTTCCAGGGCCAGCGCCGATCCCGGCACGTTGTTCGCGTGCTTCAGGATGATGGCGTTACCGGCGGCGAGTGCAGGCGCGGCGAAGCGGAAGAACTGCCAGAACGGATAATTCCAGGGCATGATCGCGAGGACGACGCCGAGAGGGTCGTAGACGATGCGACTGTCGGCCGCGCCGGACGCAACCGCTTCGTCGGCGAGGAAAAGCGTGGCGTTGTCCGCGTAGTAGTCGAGGGTGGTTGCCGACTTTTCGACCTCCGCTTCAGCCTCAACGATCGGCTTGCCCATCTCATGGGTCATCAGCCGCGCGTACTCGCCGGCGCCGTAGCGCAGCACACGGGCGATACGGCGCAACAGCTCACTACGCTTAGAGATCGGCGTCTGACGCCAGATCCGTTGCGCGACAATCGCTTGGTCGAGGATCCGCTCGACCTGCTCGGCGGTGTGCTGCTCATAGCGCTGGATCTCTGATCCGGTGCGGGGATCGATGGAGGTGATCACGAGTGCTCCCAGGGGTCGGGTTGAGGGGGCGCCGTGCCCGCGGGAGGGGCTTTCGCGGGCACGGCGTCGCATCTCGGGTCAGTCGGAGGTGAGGATTCCGTACGCTTTGACGAGCGTTTGCCGGATGTCCCAGCGTCCGCTCCAGCCGTCGTCCATCGTGATGGTCGTGCCGGGGGCCAGCGGCAGGACAGTGCCGTCGTCGTGGATGAGGTCGCCTTCGCCCTCGATGATGTGGATGAACTCGACGAAGCCCTCGTGCTGCGTGGTGAATTCGCCGGGCGTGCAACGCCAAAGACCGGTCTCGCCCTTCTCGGTCTTCGCGGTTTCGAGAGTCGAGGCGACCGGGCTGCCGGAGATGATGCGCTCCGGGGCGATCGCGATATCGGCGGGCCAATCGGCGGCGGCGAATTCATGGCGAGTGGTCATTGGACAGTCTCCATTTCGTCGTTATTGGGTGTCACGGGGTCGGTGAGTGCGAGGATGCGAGCGGCGGCGCGCTCGCCGCTGCGGAGCGCGCCTTCCATGAGGCCGGTGTAGACGGGCTCGGTGTACTCGCCGGCGAAGTGGATGAAGCCGACCGGGCGTTCAAGCGCCTCCGCGTCTTTGGCGGTGAAGCTCGGCGCATGGCCGGTGTAGGCGCCTCGTGAGAACTCCTCGTCCGTCCAGACAGTCGCGATCACGCAGTCCCCGATCGCTAGATCGGGACGCAGCGCGCGCACGCCGTCCAGCCAGTCGGCCGGGTCGTCGCTTACGCCGGCCGCGTCGATCGCCGCCGGCGAGCCGATGAAGCTGACGAGTACGGGGGCGACCTCGCCGGTACCGTCGGCGGCTGTCCACGTCCAGTACCGACCGCGCACTGACATCACCGCGGACGCCGCTGGACGGGTATCGAGTGGAGCGTGCAACTTGGCGGCCTGCCCCTGGAGCACTCCGGCGAGTGCGCGGTCACGGTCGGCGCTGCTGGGCACGTCGATGCCGTCTGGATGCGTCAGCACTGCGAGCGGCACGGCGACGATCGCCGCGTCGTAGTGTTCCTCGCCGGCATCGGTAGTAACTACGACGCCGGCGACGACGTTTCGCACCCGCCGCACCGGGGTGCGGAGTCTGATCGCGTCGCCGAGCTCGGCCGCCATGGCGGTCGCCAGCGACTGGTTGCCGGTGGTGATGCGATAGCTGGGCTGCGGGGTGAACGAGGCGACTTGGGTGAGCGCGTCGGCAGTGACTTCCGCAGCGGCGACGGCTGTGGAGATCTCGATGCGAGCGCGGAGCGCGTCGACGAGGTCAGCCGGCGCATCCAATCGACCCAGCACATCCTCGGCGGTCCGTGGTTGTCCATTGCCGTTGAGGATTTCGACGGCGGCGGCGCCGGCCCTTGCGATGTCGGCGGCCGTGATGCCGGGCACGTCTGCGGGTTCTCGCACGTAGTAGCTCATCTCCATATCGGCGATCTCGAGTCCGAGTTCGTCGATCAGCTGCTGCATGCGTTCGTAGTTCGGCAGTACGAACTCGGCTCCGCGTTCGATGTAACGGCGGCCATCGACCGTGTCGATCAGTTCCGACCACACGCGGCCCCCGACGCGGTCTCGGGCTTCGAGCACGGTGACATTCTGGCCGACGCGCTGCAGTCGAAGGGCGGCGGCGAGTCCGGCGAAGCCGGCGCCGATAACAACGGTGCGGGTCATCGTAGGTTTCCTTCCAGCTGTGGGTAGGGACGACGTCTCCGCCAACGGGGCGCGTCATCGACGAAGTGGTGATCTCCATTGATCAGCAGGATTGCTGCGGCGAGATTACGATCACTGTGACCTGGCGCATATCATCCAGCTGTAGGAAAGAGTTAGGTTCTTCAACTACTTGTATGAGAGCTGGGGCCCCGATGTCCGGAGACGTGATGCGCGTGGGTGATCTGCTGTCCTACGGCGCGCTGGAGGTGCGGCTGGTGGCAGGGCTGGCCGGCGCCGATCGTGAGCTGCTGTGGGCGCACAGCTGCGAGATGCCCGATCCCGCCCGGTTCCTGGGGCCGAACGAGCTGCTAATGACCAGTGGCCACTGTGTGCCGCATGACCCGGAAGAACAGCGCGAGTTTCTAATCCGCATCGCCGAAGCGGGACTGGCGGGGCTGATGGTGGCCGAGCACGATCCGGCACCACCCCTGTCCGACGCGCTGCTGACAGAAGCGGATCTCCGCGGTTTTCCAGTGTTCATCGCGGGGATGAGCGTCGCGTATGCGGTGGTCGCTCGCCATGTCGCCGCCGCCAACTCGTCGCAACAGACCCAGCAGGTACTCAAGCTGAGCAGGATGTACCACATCGCCACCTACACCGATCATGACCTGGACTCGCTGGTGGCCGATCTGGTGCCTGTCGTCGATGCGGGTCTCGCGCTGGAAGAACGGTTGACTGGCTTCGTGTTGGCCAGGGCCGCTCATCCGAACGCGTTCGCCGATCAGGCCGAACACCGAGTGCAGCTGCGAGGGCGTCACGGCGCGACCTTAGTCTTGTCCGAATTCCAGGGTCAGGAGGTCGACGGTTTCATCATGGCGCACCTCATGAAACTGCTCGCGGTGGCCGTCGACAGTCGGTTGAATGCGGCGCAGCGCCACGCCGCCGCAGCCGAACGGTATGCGGTGGCTGCCCTGGTGGGAACGCCTCTTCCCGACACTGCGAAGTTCATGGCTACGGCAGGCGGCGCGGACGGCTTCCGTGCGGTGGCGTTCCCACGTGAGTCTCTCGAAACGGTCACTCGTGCGGCTTCCCTCGCAACGCTACCCGTGCCCGTGGGACCGGGGCGGACACGCGGCATTGCGCTGGTACCGGTCTCCGTTCTCGACGAAATGCGTGTTCTGCTTGCCCGGCAAGGCGTCGCGGCCGGCGTGTCGTCGGTGTTCACCGATTTCTCCGATGCCCGCGCCTCGGCCGCCGAGGCCGCCAGCGTCCTCGAACTGGGTCCGTCGACCGCGGCATCCTGGTCGGTGTTCGAAGGCAGCACCCTGTCCGTACTGTCGCGTTCGCGGCGCGAATCGGAAGAGATCGTGCAGGGTGTTCTCGGCGCCATCGCTGACGACTCGCCGCGCTCGAAGATGCTGCGCGAGACGCTGTTCACGTTCTTGCGCCTTGACCGCGGCTGGGATGCCACAGCCGCCGCGCTCAACATCCACCGCCAGACGCTGGGCTACCGCCTTCGGCAACTGACGTCTACAACCGGGCGCGATCTGGGATCCACGTCCGACCTAGCGGCGTTGTGGATCGCGGCGCAGGCGTGGGAGTTGCTGCACCCTTCAACTGCGCCGGCCGATGACCCGGCAACGCGCGGGCCCCGTCCTGGCCGGTACTCGAAGCCGTTGCCGTGAGCTGACACGAAAATTGGGTGACCACAACGGGTGACCCGTTCGGTGGTGGTTATGCAGTGTCGGTGAGTGGTTCCAGGGTGACGCACCGAGCGAAGCGCCCGCGACACGTCTAGCTCAGCTAGACCGAGTCGGCAGGCGGTCGGTGGTACTTGTCGGTCAATGTCCGCAGCTGGTCCATCGCGTCGACGGCGCGGCCCTTGTCGATCGCCTGAATGGCCATCACGGGGATGTATTCGTCACCGGGCAGGTCGATGCGGGCCCACCGTGCCCCCTGCGGAAACGACACGTCGACAACGTCGGGCCACGGAATGATCCGGTAGGAAACCAGATTGCGCACCGCCAGGCCCTGCGCACCGACTCGCAGTCGCGGCCGCGTGAACATCAACACCGCTCCGGCGAGGATGACCCCCAACAGTCCCATGGCGACCTGGTCGGAAGTCTGGAAGTACACGCCGGTGGATCCCATTTTCAGCAGAGCCCCGACGCCGACGTGCACCACGACGAGAATGACCGCCACACCATAGGCGAACATCGGTGTGCGATAAGGCTTTATCTCGATATCCCAGCCCACGCGAGGCATCGGCCCGGTCACGACAGCGCGCGCAGTTCCCGCAGGGTCAGCGCAGTGGACAGCGCCGCCGCGGCGGCCTGCGCACCCTTGTCCTCGGCAGAACCGGGCAGCCCGGCCCGATCGAGTGCCTGCTGTTCGTCGTTTGTGGTCAGCACACCGTTGGCCACAGGCGTCGACGCATCGAGCGACACCCGGGTCAGCCCCTGGGTGACGGCGTCGCATACATAGTCGAAATGCGGTGTCTGACCACGGATCACCACACCCAATGCGACGACGGCGTCATGAGTGGCGGCCAATGCCTGTGCCACCACCGGAATTTCGATCGCACCCAGCACCCGCACCACAGTCGGATCAGCGACACCCGCCTCGGCGGCCACCTTGCGGGCGCCATCGAGCAGGGCGTCACAGATCGTGGTGTGCCACGTGCTGGACACGATGGCCAGCTTCACTGTCGAGGCGTCGACCTGTGGCAGATCGGGAACGCCCGCACCCCCGCTCATTTGTCGTCCCCGACGACGCTGCTCATTTGTCGTCTCCGACGACGCTGCTCATTTCGTGGTCCCCGACGAAGCTACTCATTGGGCCTCACCGGAATCCACGACCTCACCGGATCCGGTCGCACTCGGCGGACGCCTGTCCCCGAGCATGTACACGGCCTCGTCGTAATCGTCCATGCTCACCGCTTCGTCGTAATCATCAAGCCCGACCAGGTCATGGCCCATCCGGTCGCGCTTGGTCATCAGGTAGCGAATGTTCTCGGCGTTGGCGCGCACCGGCAGCGGCACACGCTCGACGATGTGCAGACCGTAGCCGTCCAGCCCGACGCGTTTGGCCGGATTGTTGGTCAGCAGACGCATCGACCGGATACCGAGATCCACCAGGATCTGTGCGCCGATGCCGTAGTCCCGGGCATCGGCGGGAAGGCCGAGCTTGAGATTGGCGTCCACGGTGTCCACACCGGCGTCCTGCAGCTGATAGGCCTGCAGCTTGTGCATCAGCCCGATGCCACGGCCCTCGTGCCCACGCATGTAGAGCACCACGCCGCGACCCTCTCGGGCCACCATCGCCATGGCCGCGTCCAGCTGCGGACCGCAGTCGCAGCGCCGCGACCCGAACACGTCACCGGTCAGGCATTCCGAGTGCACCCGCACCAGCACGTCGTCGCCGTCGCTGTGCGGTCCGGCGATCTCCCCGCGGACCAGTGCGACATGCTCGACGTCCTCGTAGATGCTCTTGTAGCCGACGGCGCGGAACTCGCCGTGCCGCGTCGGGATACGGGCCTCGGCAATGCGCTCGATGTGCTTCTCGTGCTTGCGGCGCCACTCGATCAGGTCTGCGATGGAAATCAGCGCCAGGTCGTGGTCGTCGGCGAACACCCGCAGCTCATCGGTGCGGGCCATGTCGCCCTCGTCCTTCTGGCTGACGATCTCGCAGATCGCGCCGGCGGGCTGGAGCCCGGCCAGCCGGGCCAGGTCGACGGCGGCCTCGGTGTGCCCGGGTCGGCGCAGCACGCCACCGTCCTTGGCCCGCAACGGCACCACGTGGCCGGGCTTGCTGAAGTCGTCGACGATAGCGGCCGGATCGGCAAGGGCGCGCATGGTGGTCGCCCGGTCCGACGCCGAAATACCAGTTCCAACACCCTTTTTGGCGTCGACGGTCACGGTGTACGCGGTGCCGTGCTTGTCCTGGTTGACCGCGTACATCGGCAGCAGGCCGAGGCGGTCGCAGATCTCGCCGTCGAGCGGCACGCACAGGTAGCCCGAGGTGTAGCGCACCATGAACGCCACCAGTTCCGGTGTGGCCTTCTCGGCGGCGAAGATCAGATCGCCCTCGTTCTCCCGGTCCTCGTCGTCGATCACCACCACCGCTTTACCCGCGGCGATATCGGCAATCGCCCTCTCGACGGAGTCGAGCCTGGTCATCTTCGCCACCTTGCCTGTTCCAATACCGACTCCGGCACAGAACCCATCGTCATCGTGTCCAGTATGAACCACCGGAGCCCAGCGGTTCTTGCCAGCTGTTACTGACCGGTGCCACCCATCAGCCGCTCAACATATTTCGCGATGATGTCCACCTCGAGGTTCATCCGCGTGCCGACCGCAGCCGTGCCCAGCGTGGTGAGCTCGCGGGTGGTGGGAATCAACGACACTTCGAACCAGTCGTCAGACACGGCGGACACCGTGAGCGAAATCCCGTCGACGGTGATGGAACCCTTTTCGACCACGTACCGCGACAGCACCAGGGGCAGCGCGATCCGCACCACTTCCCAATGCTCGGACGGCGTACGCGAAATCACTTCGCCGGTGCCGTCGACATGGCCCTGCACGATATGACCACCCAATCGGCTGTTGACCGCGGCCGCCCGCTCCAGGTTGACCTGGCTGCCCACGCCGACACCGCCGAGGCTGGACCGATTGAGGGTCTCCCCCATCACGTCGGCGGTGAAAGCACCGTCGGGCAGCACATCTACGACAGTCAGGCACACCCCGTTTACCGCGATCGAATCACCATGGCCGGCGTCGGCGGTGACCACAGGCCCCCGGATGGTCAACCGCGCGGCATCGGTCAGCTCTTGCTTGTCGACCAATACGCCCAGCTCTTCAACGATTCCGGTGAACACGGCACCCAGGGTATTGGAGACCGCCCGCGGTCGGACACAGCAGCCCGTCACCGTGAGCCTCTACGATGCAGTCATGCAGACGCGCCCACGCTTCGCTGTCCAATTCCTGCTGGCAATCCTTTTCGCCGCGGTCGCGCTGATCGCAGGATGTTCGTCCTCGGACAAATCCGCGGGCAACGGTGAACCCTTGCCGGACGCGGCCACTCTGCTCCAGGAGTCCACCGCCACCACCAAGGCGCAGCAGAGCGTTCACCTGCAATTGACGACGCAGGGCACCGTCAACGGGCTGCCGATCCAGAAGCTCGACGGCGACCTGACCAATACCCCCGCGGTGGCCGCCCAGGGCACGGCCGACGTGACGGTCGCAGGCCAGAAGATCAGCGACGCCAAGTTCGCGGTCGTCGACAACGATCTGTGGGCCGCGCTGACCCCGGGTGACCCGCTGTCGAACTGGGGTCCCGCAGCCAACATCTACGACATCGCGGCGATCCTGAGCCCCGACAAGGGCCTGGCCAACGTCCTGGCCAACTTCACCGATCCCAAGGCTGACGGGCGCGAGACCATCGACGGCGTCGACACCGTGCGGCTCACCGGTCAGGTCACCGCCGACGCGATCAACGCGATCGCCCCGTCGATCAAGGCCACCGCACCCGTCCCGGCCGTCGCGTGGATCAAGTCCGATGGCGACCACGCCCTGATGCAAGCCAAACTCACACCCAGCGAGGGCAACAGCATCACCATGACGTTGTCCGACTGGGGCAAGCAGGTCACCATCGCCAAGCCCGCGGGCTGATGCCGATGCCCCGGACATCGAGCCGCGGAATCGCGATCGGCGCCGGTAGCCTCGCGGTCCTCCTAGGAGCCCTCGACACCTACGTCGTGGTGACGGTCATGACCGACATCATGAAAGACGTCGGCATCGCGATCAACCAGATCCAGCGGGTCACACCCATCATCACGTGGTATCTGCTGGGTTACATCGCAGCCATGCCGCTGTTGGGCCGGGCCTCTGACCGTTTCGGCCGCAAATGGGTGCTGCAGGCCAGCCTGGCCGGTTTCGCGGCCGGCTCTGTTGTCACCGCGCTGTCCAACGATCTGACGATGCTCATCGTCGGCCGCGCCATCCAGGGCACGGCCAGCGGTGCGCTGCTGCCCGTCACGCTCGCACTAGCCGCCGATCTGTGGTCGGCCCGTAACCGCGCTTCGGTGCTTGGCGGCATCGGCGCGGCGCAGGAGTTGGGCAGCGTGCTGGGCCCGCTTTACGGCATCGCGGTGGTGTGGGCGCTGAACACGTGGCGCGACGTGTTCTGGATCAACGTGCCGCTGACCCTGGTGGCCATGGTGCTGATCCAGATCAGTCTGCCGTCGCGCGAGGACCGGGAGAAGCCCGAGAAAGTCGACGTGGTCGGCGGGCTGTTGCTGGCGGTTACCCTGGGTCTGGCCACCTGGGGCCTGTACAACCCGGCGCCTGACGGCAAACACGTACTGCCGGCCAACGGTCCGATCCTCCTGGTGGGTGCGCTGATCGCGGCCATCGCGTTCTTCGTCTGGGAGAAGTACTCCAAGACGCGGCTCATCGAGCCGGCCGGGGTGCATTTCCGCCCGTTCCTGGCAGCGTTGGGCGCCTCGTTGTGCGCTGGCGCAGCGCTGATGGTCACCCTGGTCAACGTCGAACTGTTCGGGCAGGGCGTGCTGGGCATGGACAAGAACGCCGCGGCCGCGCTGCTGCTGCGCTTCCTGGCGGCCCTACCGATCGGCGCGCTGCTCGGCGGCTGGATCGCCACACGGGTTGGTGATCGTGCGGTGGCCTTCTGCGGTCTGCTCATCGCCGCCGGTGGCTTCTGGCTGGTCGCGCAGTGGCATATCGATGTGTTGTCGGCGCGCCACGATCTCGGGCTGTTCACCCTGCCGGCGTTCGACACGGACCTAGCCATCACCGGTATCGGCCTCGGCCTGGTGATCGGCCCGCTGACCTCGGCGACGCTGCGCGTGGTGCCGGCGGCACAGCACGGTATCGCGTCGGCAGCTGTGGTGGTGGCCCGGATGATTGGCATGCTGATCGGCATCGCGGCCCTGAGCGCATGGGGCCTGTACCGGTTCAACCAGCACTTGGCGAGCCTGCCGCACCCTGCGTCCACGGGCTCGCTCGCAGCCAGACTTGCCGCCACTGCGGCGCGTTATCGCGAGGCCTACGTGCTGCAGTACGCGGAGATCTTCAGCATCACAGCTGTCGTGTGCATCGTCGGCGCCCTACTCGGCCTGCTCATCGCCGGACGGCATGAACACGCCGACCAGGTCCCGACAGAGTCCGGCGACGCCGCGACCGAGCTGATCAGCGCACCGCCCCAGGTGATCAACGGGTCTGCCAATCACCCGGGCCGGCACAGCAGTCAGTAGGTCAGCAACGCTCGATGCCGGGCCGGATTCGCGGTGGTTCGTTACCGGCCGCCGTGCGCCGGGCCGGCCACGCCGGTAGTACACCGCGCAGCTGCGCGCACACCAGGGCTTTGACCGATCGCTGCGATATTCGTGGGTTCAGCGGGGACGTACTGAGCCAGTCCTGTAGAGCCGTCACGCTCGTGTTCCTTTGCTCAAGTTCATCGGGTGCACGTTCGTCGGCGAAAGCGCTTTGGTACGAGTGTACCGAGACCGACCGACAACAGGCCCTCCCAGAACGCTCCTACACCCGGTGAAATCGGCCCCTGGCCAGAGTTCCACTCGGTAGTCTCCAGCCATGGCGGAGGCGTCCACATGCTGATAGCAGCGCTGCGTGACCTGCAGTGGCGACGCCGACGCTTCGCCATCGCGGTCGTCGGCACCGGCCTGGTCTTCGCCATGACCCTGGTACTCACCGGCCTGGCCAATGGCTTCCGGGTCGAGGCTCAGCGCACCGTTGACGCGCTGGGCCTCGACGCGTTCATGATCAAGGCGGGTGGTGTGCGCAACCTCATCGAGCACCGGTCGCTGGACGATGAATAGGTCCGCCGCTCAGCCGGGTACGAGGCTGAGCAGCACGTCGGGGCCGATCGGCTCGATCCCGTCGAAGCGCCACCGCTGGGCATGGACGATGCTGAGCACACCGACATCGTCGACCGCAGTGATCGGGCCGCCCAACAGGATCGGTGCCACATAGGCGACGATGCGGTTGACCACGCCGGCGCGCAGGAACGCGCCCGCCAACGTCGGGCCGCCCTCGAGCAGCACATCGGTGCGGTCGGCGAGGAACTTGATCACCTCGTGCGGATCATGCGTACGGATCACCATCGTGCGCGAATCATCGTTGAGCACTTTGGCTTCCGAAGAAACCTCGCGGTACCCGACCACGACACGCAAGGGCTGATGCGCGGCGAGGCTGCCGTCGGCCAGGCGCGCCGTGAGCGCCGGATCGTCGGCGAACACCGTGCCGGTGCCGACCACGATGGCGTCGATCACCGCTCGCCTGCGGTGCACATCGGCGCGAGCCGCCGGGCTGGTGATCCACTGGCTGGATCCGTCGGCAGCGGCGCTGCGGCCGTCCACGCTGGTGGCGAACTTCCAGGTGACGTGCGGCAGGCCGGTGCGCTGCTTGTGCAGCCATTCCCGCAGCGGACCGCGCGAGGCCTCGTCGGCCAGCACTCCGGGCATCACCTCGATGCCCGCCTCAGTCAGCCGTGCCGCACCCCCGGCCGCCACCTCGTTGGGATCGGAGACGGCGTAGACCACCTTCGAAACACCGGCTGCCACAAGCGTATCCACGCACGGCGGGGTGCGGCCGTGGTGATTGCACGGTTCCAGGGTGACCACCGCGGTGCCACCGAGCGCGCGCTGCCCGGCCCGGCGCAGCGCCATCACCTCCGCGTGCGGCCCGCCGGGCGGCTGGGTGGCGCCGACCCCGGCGACCTGACCGTCGCGGTCGACGATAACGGCGCCGACAGGCGGATTGGGATAGGTGGTGCCCTTGACCCCGTTCGCCTGCTCGATCGCCAGGCGCATCATGGTGTCGGTCGACGGTGCGCTCATTGCACCCCCAGGGCCGCGGCGAACATCGCGTCGGTGCCGTGCCGGTGCGGCCACAGCTGCACGTACGGCCCGGCGCCGAGGTCGTCGGCCGGGGCAAACAGCTCTCGGGTGTCCAGCGCGGTCACCGGATACCGTCGGATCGCGTCGGCCACCACACCGACCGTCTCGGCCAGGTGCGGCGAACAAGTCGCGTAGAGCACGACCCCGCCCGGCCGGGTCAGCTTGATCGCCGCGGCCAACAGCTCCTTCTGCAGTTTCGCCAGCCCCGGAACGTCGCCGGGCTCGCGACGCCAGCGGGCCTCCGGGCGGCGCCGCAGCGCACCAAGGCCCGTGCAGGGGGCATCGACCAGCACCCGATCGAAGCCCGGCGCCAGGCCCGACTCGCGGCCGTCCACCCGGTGCACGTCGACGTCCAGGCCGCGGGTGTTCTCCTCGACCAGGTCAGCGCGGCGCTCCCCCGGCTCGACGGCGGTGATCCTGGCGCCCGAGGCCGCCCCCATCGCGGCCAGCAGCGCGGTCTTGCCACCCGGTCCGGCACACAAATCCAGCCACCGCCCCGTGTCGGGTCCGTCGAGCTCGGCCAGCGTCAGGGCCCGAGCCACCAACTGGCTGCCCTCGTCCTGAACCTGGGCGGCACCGTCGCGGATGGCGCTGAGCCGACCGGGATCGCCGCCGGGCAGATACACCGCGTACGGCGAGTACCTGCCGACGGTGCCACCGGACTGCTCAGCGAGTTCGTCGGCCGTCAACGCGCCGGGCCGGGCCGCCAGATGCACCAGTGGACGCTCGTCGTCGCTGGTCAGCAAGGCGTCGAGTTCACTGGCTCGCGCCCCGAGTGCGTCGGTGAAGGCCTGGGCGATCCACCGCGGGTGGGCGTGCACGAACGCCGCGTGGCCGACCGGATCGGTGGCCGCCGCCGGGGCCAGCTCGTCTGCCCAAGCCTGCTCATCGCGCGACGCGATGGTGCGCATCACTCCGTTGACGAAACCGGCTCTGGCCGTGTCGAATTCGATACCGGCCTGGTCGACGGTGGTGGATACCGCAGCGTGCGGCTCGACCCGGGTGCGCAGCAGCTGGTAGGTGCCCAGCCGCAGCAGATCGAGCAATACGGGGTCGATGCGATCGGTGGGCCGCCCGGCGGCTCTTGCGATCACCGCGTCGAGCAGCCCGCGGGCGCGGCAGGCGCCGTAGGTCAGTTCGGTCGCGAAAGCCGCGTCTCGGCCCTCGATCTTGCGTTCGGTCAGCAGTGCGGGCAGCGCCAGGTTGGCGTAGGCATCGCGTTCGGACACCGCGCGCAGCACGTCGAACGCCGCGCGGCGAGCCGGATCCAGCGGGGTGCGCCGCGGCTGACGCTTGCGTTGGGGGGGCCGCTTGTCGGGTCGGGTCATGAGGCCCGCACCGACTCGTCGAGCCGGGCACCCCGCGCCCAGTCGGCAGCGTCCATGGGTTTCTTGCCCGGCGGCTGGATCTGGCCCAGCCGCACAGGATGAGAACCCGTGCCCACCACCACATCCTTGCGGTGCACCTCGATCACGCCCGGCGCCAACGGATCTGCATCCTCGACCACCGTCACCGGACCGACCTTGACCCGCTGGTCACCGATCATCGTCCAGGCGCCCGGGTTGGGTGTGACCGCACGGATGTGGCGGTCGACGACATGGGCTGGTAGATCCCAGCGCACCTTGGCCGACTCCACGGTGATCTTGGGCGCAACGGTGACGCCGTCGGTCGGTTGCGGCACGGCGGCCAGCGAACCGTCTGCGATTCCGTCGATCGTGGCCTCCAGCAGTGCCGCACCCGAAATAGCAAGGCGGCCAAGCAGATCGCCCGCGGTATCGGAGCCGCGGACAGCCTCGGTGACCACGCCGTAGACGGGGCCCGAATCCAGCGCTGGTTCGATGAGGAACGTGGTCGCGCCGGTCACGGTGTCCCCTGCCCCGATCGCTGCCTGTACCGGCGCCGCACCACGCCACGCCGGCAGCAGCGAGAAGTGCAGATTGACCCAGCCTCGCGCCGGGACCGCCAGCAGACGCCGGCTCAGCAGCGCACCGTAGGCCACCACGGCACAGCAGTCTGGGGCCAGTTCGGTCAGCTCGGCGACGAATTCGTCATCGTTGGGCCGCGCCGGCCGTAGTAACGGGATGTCGTGCTCCAGTGCCAGCTGCGCCACCGGCGACGGCGCGGGCTTTCCCCGGCGGCCCGCGGCGGCGTCCGGGCGGGTGAGCACGGCGGCGACCTCGTGGCGCGGCGAGTCGATGAATCGGCGCAGCGACGGCAGCGCGGGTTCGGGGGTTCCGGCAAAGACGAGTCGCACTGCGCCAGTGTAGTGGCGGTCCGAAAGCTACTTCGGTATCCGGTAGTACTCGCGTTCGGAGACCCCGGCCAGCGGCGCCACGTACATCCAGGGGATGGTGCCGACCAAGCGGTTCAGCGTGGCCACCGCGTCGTTGTAGTACTGCCGGGCAAAGGCCAGCTTGTTCTCTGTATCGGCCAGGTTCTTCTGCAGGTCCAGAAAGTTGTTCGACGAGTTGAGCTGCGGGTAGGACGTGCCCAGCGCCAGCACGCCCGCCAGGGCGCTGTCCAGATTCTGCTCGGCGGCGCTGCGCTGGGCAACCGACTTACCACCGGTCGCCGAGGCCAGAGCAGCACGCGCAGCGCTCACCCGATCCAGGATCGCCTGCTCATGCGCGGCGAAGCTCTGCACGGTGTGCACCAGGGCCGGGATGAGCGCGGCACGGCGGGTCAGTTCGACGTCGATACCGCTGAGCGCCTCGGACACGGTGATATCCGCTGCGCGAATCTTGTTGTAGCCCGCCACAAAACCGAACAGCACCAGCACAGCGAGCGCCAGCACTACGACCAGCAGCACCGTCACCATGACCCACCTCCTCCTCCACCACCACCGCCGCCTCCGCCACCGCTGAACCCGCCGCCGCTCGAGGACGACGAGGATGACGACTGCGATGCGGTGTAGGCACCGATCGATGACGACAGCGCCGAATCGAAACTGTCGAAGCCTGATCCGCCCGATCCACCGGCGACACCCCAACTGCTGCTCGATGACGCGTGGTACCAATCCGGTTGCGGGGCAACTGTACCCGTGACGTCCTGATATTTCTTGGCCCACAGTGCCGCGGTCCCGGCGGCCACCGCGAACGGAATGTAGGCGGTGTAGAGATCCTTGCGCGCAGCGAAATCGAAGCGGGTCTCGGCCGAATCCGTGGACAGCAGCCGATGGAATCCGCCCACCCGAGACCAGAGTTCGCGCCCCGCCGGGGTGCGTCTGGTGCCCACCCCCGCGCGCCACGAGCGCGCCGTGAGGACGAAGAACGCCGCGAACGGCAGGCCGCACATGGTCGCGGTGGCGCCGAACCACGTCAGGAAGCCGCACGCCGCTGCGAGCAACGCCACCGCGTTGGCGACGCGTAGCCACAGTTCCGCGGGCCGCTTGACCAGCAGTCCGCTGTCGAAGGCCCACTTGCGCACGGCGGCGGCCAAGTCGGTCTTGGCCTTGTTCAGCTTTTGCCCGGAGCTCACCGATTTCTTGGCACGGAACTCGGCGCCGGTGTAGTTGACCTTGAGCGCGGACGCCACTGCCGAACCGACCGGGTCGACGTCGGCCCACGCCGCTTGGTTGACCAGGCCGCGGATGGTCCATTGCTCGGCGTTGACCTGCCGCAACTCGACCAGACCGCGCTCGGCGAGATGGAACAGCGTCGCCGTCAGCGCGCTCTTGGGAACCGCTTCGGTGCGAATGTATTCGGCCTGTACCGGCCCGATTCCTTCCGGTGGTGCGTACTGCAGCGGGAAGCCGGGCGGCGGCTCATCGGTGCGGCGCGCCCAGAAGAACCCGGCCAGACCGAGCGCCACCGTCAGTGCTGCCACCCAGATCACACCGGGTACGGAGCGGCCCAGCACCTGGTCCCAGGTGTACGGCCACGGCAGGGTGACCTGCGGCGGCGTGGGCACGTCGACACCGGCGCGCAGCGTGACCGGGGTGTGCGGATCGAGGTCGACCGCGGTGAGCCGAACGGTGTCGCCCGAGGTGGTCAGCTCGCAAGCGCGGCCGACACCGTAGCCGACACTGCACTGGGCGCCGGTGGCCGGGGCCGGCAGCGTGAGCCTGACAGTGACGCGGTCGATCCGGTTGTTCCAGGCGGGGGCGACGACATTCCAGTAGAACGCGGACGTCGAATTCGGCTCACCGACGGATCCTGCGAATCGTCGGTCGGCGCCGATGCGCCCAGGATCCAGCACACCATCGATCGTGTAGCGGATCTCGAATACATGGCTGCCGTAGTCCAGGGTGCGGTTCGGATCGCCGATCTTGGCCACCGCGAACCGACCGCCGTCCTCGTCGAGCAGCTGATACTCCGCCGGTGCCCCGTCAAGCCGGATCGAGGTGACGGTCGGCGGCTGACGCAGCCGGGGGTTGTTCGGGTTGGCCACATCCCAATACCGGAAGAGTCCGTGGCGTCCGCTCGGGAAATTCGCCGTGATGGTCTCGACGGCGGTGAGCTGCCCGTCGGCGCCGACGGAAAGATCCGCCGCGTAGTCGGTGATGACCACCGGGTCGTCGGTTGCGGTCGCGCCACCGCCACTGGGCCAGAACGTCGGCCACAGCAGTCCAAACACGATGAGCGCCAACGTGAGCGACCACGCCAGAACCCGACGCATGACGCCTCCCGTCCGGCGCACCGATGTGCTGGTGCGATGTCCCGCCTACCCTATGTGTAACGGGTCCATTTGGATGCGGGATGGTTCTTGCTCGCGTCGTGCACTGAGCACGGCCGTCGCGCGGCGTAGCGCGGCCGACAGCGCCAGCCCGTCGTCGCGTGGCACGCGGACCAGCATGCGGGTCACGTCGGCGTCCGGGTCGACTCCGGGCGGTCGCCGCGCGCCCGGGGGCAACTCGACCGGCCCGAGCAGTTCGGCCGAATCGGGCAGTTGTGCGGAGTCCAACAGCGCGGTCACCGCGGGTCCGGTGCCGTCGACCGCGGCCATGTGCACGGCAGGTGGCAGCCCCACCTCCCCGCGCGCATCGAGTTCGGCATCGGCGTGGCCGACGGGATCCCAGCGGATCAAGGCCTGCACGGTGGGTATCGTCGCCTCGGCCACCACCGCGACCGCGCCACCGTCGCTGCGTGGGCGTACCAGGGCAGCGGCGGCCATCCACCGCCGCAGGGTGTCTTCGGCGGCACGCAGGTCCTGTCGGCCCAGCAGCGCCCAGCCGTCGAGCAAGAGCGCGGCGCCGTAGCCCCCTTCGGCGATCGGTTCGGCGCCCGGCGTCGAGACCACGAGCGCTGGCCCGCCGCCGACGGCGGCCATCACGTCGTCGCCACCGGAGGTGATCACGCTGACACCCGGGAACGCCCGTCCGAGTTCCTCGGCGGTGCGGCGGGCGCCGATGACGACGGCGCGCACCGCGTCGGAACCGCAGCGCACACACCGCAATGCCGGTTCAGGTCGCCCGCACCACCGGCATTCGGCGGCCGCACTGTCACGATCGGGCAGGGCCATCGGGCCTGTGCAGTGCCGGCAGCGAGCGATCGTGCGGCAGCGCGCACAAGCCAGCGCGGGAACGTAGCCGCGGCGGGGCACCTGAACCAGTACGGGGCGCTCCGCCTGCAATGCCGAACGGGCGGCCTGCAGCGCCATCGACGGCAGCCGGGCGGTGCGTGCGGCTGGATCGCGTTCCTGGGCGTACCCGCTGTCTTCGATGGCCACGATCCGGGCCGCGGCCGACCGCACCACCGGCCGGGCGGCCACCAGGTCGTGAGCCCACCGGGTGCGCACCAGGGCCTGGGCTTCCGCGGTGCGGGCGTAGCCGCCGATCATTGCGGCACAACGCAATTGGTGCGCGCGCAGCATCGCCACCTCGCGGGCGTGCGGGTAGGGTGCGCGCGGCTCGGCGAGGTTGTCATCGCCGTCGTCCCACACCAGCACCAGGCCAAGCTCGCGGACCGGGGCGAACACCGCGCTGCGGGTGCCGATCACCAGTCGGGCATCCCCGCGCAGCACCGAAAGCCAGCGTCGGTACCGCTGCGCCGGGCCCAGCCCGGCCGACAACGCCACCACGCGCGACGCCGGAACATGCTCGACTGCCGCTGTGTACAGCGCGTCGACGTCGCGCTGGTCGGGCATGACCGCCAGCACGCCCTGCCCGGCACCGACCGCCACCACCGCGGCTTCGGCCAGCCGCCGCGGCCAGTGTTCCCCCGGCAGCGCCTGCCACACGGCGCGGGCGGCCCGGCCGTCCTGCAATGCCGTCAGGAACTGCTCGCCGCGCCCGTAACGCGCCCAGCCACCGGTGTCGACGGCCGCCTGCGGCAGCGGATCCGGTTCGGGCGGTGTCTGTTTCTCCACGGTGGCGTGGCGCGGCGGGACCGCCAGACGCAGCACATCCGCACGCGTACCCGCGTAACGCGCCGCCACGGCGTCGACGAGCCGCCGGATCTCGGCGGTGAGCACCGCTTCCGGTGAGACCACGCGGTCCAGCCAGCCCAACTTGCCGGTGTGGTCGGTGTCCGAACGCCGCTCCAACACGAACGCGTCGACCAGCCGGCCGTTGAACCGCACCCGCACCCGCACCCCGGGCTGCGCATCGTCGGACTGCTCGGCCGCGACCAGATAGTCGAACTCACGGTCCAGGTGTGGCACTGACAGCATCGGCAACACCCGCGCGATGGGCTCGTGCTCGGCGGCCTGCCGCGTGGCGGTCACGGCGCCGGTGTACCAGAACGCCCTGACATCCCGGCGAAGAACAGCCCGTGGCCGGGCCCGATCACCGCAGCCGCGGTCCACAGCCATGCTGCGCGCCGGTGTGCGTACGGTGACGGAGTGTCTGTTGCTGACGAGAAACCGGCTGTCGATGCCATCCTGCAGAAGGTACTGCAGCTGGTGCCGTTCAAACTCTCCACTGCCAACGGCGTCGACGAGGCCCGGCGGCAGTTCAGCGCACTGCCACGCCGCGATGTTCATCCCGAAGTCGCGACCGAGGACCGCACAATCGAGGGCCCGGCAGGCCCGATCGCGGTGCGGGTGTACCGGCCGCCGACGGCCGAGGGAGTGACGCTGCCGGTGGTGGTGTTCATCCACGGCGGTGGCTGGTCGGTCGGCGATCTGGACACCTACGACGGCACGGCCCGCGAGCACGCGGTAGGCGCGAACGCGGTCGTGGTGTCGGTGGCTTACCGGCTGGCGCCTGAACATCCCTTCCCGGCCGCCGTCGAGGACACCTGGGCCGCGACCCGGTGGGTGGCCGAGCACGCCGCCGAACTGGGTGCCGATCCAGATCGGCTGGCCGTCGCCGGGGATTCGGCGGGCGGCAACCTCAGTGCGGTCATGGCGCAGCTGGCGCGGGATGCCGGCGGCCCGGCGATCCGTTTCCAGCTGCTCTGGTACCCGGCCACCACCGGCGATACTTCACTGCCGTCGTTCACGGAGAACGCCGAGGCGCCGATCCTCGACCTCGCCGCGGTCAAGGGATTCACCAAGTGGTACATCAGCAAGGACGTCGACTTGGCCAAACCCCCGGCCACCCTGCTGCCGGCGCGAGCCGAGAACCTGGCCGATCTACCGCCGGCCTACATCGCCACCGCGGGTTACGACCCGCTGCGCGACGACGGTGCCCGCTACGCCGAGCTGCTGCGGGCGGCCGGCGTGCCCGTCGAGTTGCACAACGCCGAGACGCTGGTACACGGCTACCTCGGATACGTGGGGGTGGTGCCCGCCGCGACCGAAGCCTTCGACCGGGCGCTGGCAGCGCTGCGGGCGGCGCTGCACGGCTGACTAGGCACGGGATTCGGCGAGTCGACCAGCCGCGGTACCGGTCCCGTTTACGCTGGGGGCGAGCTGAGGAGGCACTGTTGAGCGATCATGAAGTGAAGATGATCATCCTGTCGACGGACGACCTGGATGAATCGATCCGGTTCTACAGCGAAACCCTGGGTATGGCATTGAAGTTCCGCGATGGTGCCCACTTCGCAGCCCTGGACGGCGGGCCGGTCACCGTGGCTCTGGCGACCGCAATAGATCACCCGATACCGGGGAAGGTCGTGGTCGGTATCAAGACTGCCGATGTCGACGCTGCGGCAAAAGCTGTTGAGGACAGCGGCGGCGGGATCGTGAAAGGCCCTTACGACGACGCCCACGAACGCCGTGCCGTGGTCTACGACAACAAGGGCAACGGTCTGGTGTTCTACAGCCCGCTGGCGCGCTAAGAAGCGCTGGGCAGCACGCGCGGCGATCATCGGAACCGGGGCTACCGCGGGTTCAGGTGATTCCCGAGATCGCGCCGATTGTCCAGCCGCTCACCGCTTTTCAGCGCACGCACATCTGACGTTTCCCCAAGTTCGATGTGTCGCATGTGGCTGTGTCAGTACCCCTGAGGCGTACGGACACAGCCACAGCTTCGATCTCGACGACTATCGGTTCACCGGGTAGTCATCGGCGTCAGTGACCGCCGGACCGCTGGTTCGGCTGGGTCTGCCCGCCGTACTGGTTATGTTCGCCGCCGTACTGGTCTTGTCCGCCCGGATGCTGGTCCTGCCCGCCCGGACGCTGCGGCACGGTCTGCGTGGACGTCTCGGTCTGAGTCTGGGTCTCGGTTTGTGTGGCAGTCGCGGTGGCTGTGTCGGTCTGCGTGACGGTATCGGTAGCCGGCGCCTGACCCTCGTCGCCCGCGTGATGGCGACCGCCCCCGCCGCTCCCGCCTGACGAGCCACCGCTGTCATTGGCGGTGGTCGCCGTCGTGGTCGGCGTGGTCGTGGTGGTGGTCGAGGTCTTCTCCGGGCCTGAGCCGTGTGAGCCGCACGCCACCGCGAACGTACCCGCCAGCGCAGCCATGCCGAGAGCGAGCGCGGCTCGCCGACGCCAGGCCGTCGCCGGCTCAGATTCGATCGTCATTCGCATTAGGTCCTTCCGGTTGGGTGAGTAGCAACCGGAACATCCTGGTCAATTGCGATGGGAAAGCACTGGGCTGCATCTGTGTTGACGCTGTGTGGCCCAGCACACAGCAAAGAACCTGGGTGCGAGAGAGACCGCGTCACCAAATGGCGCGAGCAGACGCAAAGGCCCCCGAACACCGGCGTGTCGGAGGCCTGCGTGTCTGCTCGGCAGGAGAACTAGACCGAGGCCCTCAGGTCGTCGACCTTGTTGAGCTGCTCCCAGGGCAGCTCGATGTCGGTGCGACCGAAGTGTCCGTAGGCTGCCGTCTGTGCATAGATCGGGCGCAGCAGGTCCAGGTCACGGATGATCGCGCCGGGCCGCAGGTCGAACACACTGCTGATGGCCTTCTCGATGCGCGCGGGATCCACGGTCTCGGTGCCGAAGGTCTCGACGAACAGCCCGACCGGAGCGGCCTTGCCGATCGCGTAGGCCACCTGAACCTCGACACGCTCCGCCAAGCCCGCGGCGACGACGTTCTTAGCCACCCATCGCATCGCGTATGCGGCCGAGCGGTCCACCTTCGACGGATCCTTGCCGGAGAACGCACCGCCACCGTGACGGGCCCAGCCGCCGTAGGTGTCGACGATGATCTTGCGGCCGGTCAGACCGGCGTCGCCCATCGGGCCGCCGAGTACGAACTTGCCGGTCGGGTTGACCAGCAGCCGGTAGTCGGAGGTGTCGAGCGACTCGTGCCCGAGGTCGTTGAGAACGGTGTTGACGACCTTCTCGCGGATGTCGGGGGTCAGCGTGGAGTCCAAGTCGATGCCGTCGGCATGTTGGGTCGACAGCACCACGGTGTCGAGCCGGACCGGTGTCGTGCCGGCGTACTGGATGGTGACCTGGGTCTTGCCGTCGGGGCGCAGGTAGTCGAGCACACCGTTCTTGCGGACCTCGGTCAGCCGGCGGGCCAGTCGGTGGGCCAACGCGATGGGCAGCGGCATGAGCTCGGGGGTGTCCTTGATGGCGTAACCGAACATCAGGCCCTGATCGCCCGCGCCCTGGGCATCCAGCGGATCCTGCTCGCCCTCGACGCGGGTCTCGTAGGCGGTGTCGACACCCTGGGCGATGTCCGGGGACTGCGAACCGATGGCGACGTTGACGCCGCACGAGGCGCCGTCGAAACCCTTGGTGGACGAGTCGTAGCCGATCTCCAGGATGCGGTCCCGCACAATCTTGGGGATGTCGGCGTAGGCCGTAGTGGTGACCTCGCCGGCGACATGCACCTGACCGGTGGTGACCAGTGTCTCCACCGCGACCCGCGACTTCGGATCCTGCTCCAGCAGCGCGTCGAGCACAGAGTCGCTGATCGCGTCACAGATCTTGTCGGGATGCCCTTCGGTTACCGACTCACTGGTAAACAGGCGACCTTCGCTCACGGTCTGCGTCCTTTCCGTTCTTTCCGTTCAAAACATGAAACTTAGCTAGCCGAATTATATCTCTGCCCAGTTTGCACCCAAGCGCCTCGGACGCTGTTGCGCAAGACTTACCCGCACCGAGAATCCGGACGTCCTCTCAGGCGACGCGGTTGCGCAGGAAAGCCGCAATCGCGTCCACGATACGGGTCGCCATCAGCGTTTTCGATCCGTGTTCCAGGGCGGTTTCGGTGCCATCGGAGCCCAGCAACCATCCATCGTTGTGGTCCACCTCGAACGCCCGGTTCTCCCCCACCGCGTTGACGACGAGCAGGTCGCAGCCTTTGCGCTGCAGTTTGGCCCTGGCATGGAACAGCACGTCACCATTGGCATCACCGGTCTCGGCGGCGAACCCGACGATCGCGCGCATGTTAGGCAATTGCCCGTCAGTCCGGGCCCGGACCACACCGGCGAGCACATCGTCGTTGCGGACCAGATCGATCGAGCTCGGCTCCGCGTTGCCCTTCTTGATCTTGCTGGTGGCCACATGGGCAGGCCGGAAATCGGCCACCGCGGCCGCCATCACCAGGACGTTCACGTCCGGGGCGTGCTTGGACACCGCGTCGCGCAACTGAGCCGCCGAACCGATGTGCACCACCTCTACGCCGGCCGGGTCGATCAGCCCGGCGGTGTTGCCGGCGACGAGCGTCACCTCGGCACCGCGCTGGGCCATCACCCGCGCCATGGCGTAGCCCTGCTTTCCCGAACTGCGGTTACCGATGAAGCGCACCGGGTCGAGCGGTTCTCGGGTGCCGCCTGCGGTCACCAGGGCCTTGACGCCGGACAGGTCGTAGGGCAGGGCGTCACCGCGGTCGAGTAGCAACTGGGCCACGGTGGTGATCTCCTCGGCCTCGGGCAGGCGGCCCGCGCCGCTGTCCGATCCGGTCAGCCGACCCGACGCCGGCTCCAGCACCACGGCGCCTCGTCGGCGCAGCGTCGCGACATTATCGACGGTCGCCGGATGAAACCACATCTCGGTGTGCATGGCAGGCGCGAACAGCACCGGACATCGCGCGGTCAGCAGGGTGGCGGTCAACAGATCGTCGGCCCGCCCCGCGACGGCGCGGGCCAACAGATCCGCGGTGGCCGGCGCCACCACGACGAGATCGGCCTCCTGACCGATCCGGACGTGGGGAACCTCGTGCACGTCTTCGAACACACCGGTGTGCACCGGATTACCCGACAGCGCCTCGAAAGTGGCGGCACCGACGAACCGCAGCGCCGACTCGGTCGGGGCCACCCGCACGGAGTGGCCGGCCTCGGTCAGTTGTCGGACCACCGTGCATGCCTTGTACGCGGCGATACCGCCGGCGACCCCGACAACGATTCGCTTGCGCGCACTCACGAGCCGGCCCGAGCCTGGTTATTCGCCCTCGGTGTGCTCGAGCAGATCCTCGTGGATCTCCCGCATCGCGATGGACAGCGGCTTCTCCTGCAGGCCTGGCTCGACCAGCGGGCCGACATATTCGAGGATGCCGTCGCCGAGTTGGTTGTAGTAATCGTTGATCTGACGTGCGCGCTTGGCCGCGTAGATGACCAGGGCGTACTTGCTCGACGCGCGGTCCAGCAACTCGTCGATAGGCGGGTTTGTGATGCCCAGCGGCGTGTCATAGGCGCTGATGGCGGACGAATCGGTGCCCAAGCCGCCCACAGCGGTCAGCTGCGCGTCGGCATGCGGGGTGCTCACGAAAAGGTCTCCTGGCGGGTATACGTGAATGCTTCTGATTAGTGGCGGGTGACTCCCGGGCCCGGTCGATTCGGGCATGAGGCCCAGGTCAGTTCTGGCCCACCAGCAAGGATACCAATTCGGCGCACGCCGAATCCAACCGGCGGTTCACCACGACCTGGTCAAAGTCGCCCTGAGCGGCCATCTCGGCCCGAGCTGTCTGCAGGCGCCTGGCCATCACCTCGGGGGTCTCGGTGCCCCGCCCCGACAACCGGCTCACCAGTTCGTCCCAGCTGGGCGGCGCGAGGAAGACCGTGATGACCTCGGGCATGGCCTGTTTGACGGCCTTGGCGCCGGCCAGATCGACCTCGATCAGCACCGGATGCCCCGCCCGGGTGGCATCCCGCACCGGCTGCCTGGGGGTACCCGATCGATGCAGGCCACCGTGGATCTCGGCCCATTCCAGCAGAGCTCCGGTCTCGATCAACTCCTGGAATCGCTCGGGGCTGACGAAGAAGTAGTCAACTCCGTCCACCTCACCGGGCCGCGGGGCCCTCGTCGTGACGGAGACGGAGAAATACAAGTCGGGAAGCCGTTCCCGTAGGCACCGGACCACGGTGGACTTCCCGACAGCAGAGGGACCGGACAACACCACGACACGGGCCGTGGCGGCGGACTCATCGTCCACGTGATGTCCGGTCCCTCGGCCGGCGCTCAATCTGTGCGCCTCAGGACTGATCGAACTTCTCCAACAGGGCCTTGCGCTGCCGGTCGCCGAGGCCGCGCAACCGGCGCGTCGGAGCGATCTCCAGTTCGGTCATGATCTCCTGCGCCTTGACCTTGCCGACCTTGGGCAGGGCCTCGAGCAGCGCGGAAACCTTCATCTTACCCAAGACCTCGTCGGTCTCAGCGTCGGTGAGCACCTGCTTGAGGTTGGTGCCGCCGCGCTTGAGCCGTTCCTTCAGTTCGGCTCGCGCTCGACGTGCGGCAGCAGCCTTCTCCAGCGCTGCCGCGCGCTGTTCGTCGGTCAACTGGGGAAGGGCCACGGTTCCTCCGTCTCCTGGCGATTTCTCTTCGGCCATCACTTGTGGTGTTCGGCTGGAATGCGAACCAGCCAGCGACGACGACCGTACCCACGCCGGCTGACGAAAGCTAACCCCACCCCCTGGTTACAGAACTAAAAGCCCAGCGTGTAGTGCGCCGCGGCGGTACGCCGAAATCCGGTCCGATGCGGCCGAGTGCACCCCCGGTTACGTCGGCGGATGCGGATATCCTTGCACATCAACGGTTTTCGTACATGCTGTAGCGGATCTGGTACAAGCCCGCCGCCGCCACGGCAGGCGACGACCACCGGCCAAAGCACGAAACCGAGAAAATTTTCGCTGGTCACGGCGTGTCGGGCGTGTCGGGGAAGCCGCGTGACAATCAAGACAGCCCACCACCCATGTGATGCCTAACGCCCGCCTAGCCCCGACAAAGCTAATACACAGCATAGCTAAATAATGTCGGCGGTGTCGGGTACAACACTCCATTCGGAGGGAAGCTGGACATGGATATCAAGCGTCTGACCTGCGCATCGGCCGCGACTGTCGCGGTCGGCGCGGCGGTCCTGGCCTTCGGTGCAGGGGTCGCCGCAGCACAACCGGGTCCGCCGCCGTGCAATTTCGGGAACTGCCAGGGCCCCGGTGGGCCCGACCACGGGCCCGGTGGTCCTGATCGGGGCCCCGGCGGACCCGATCGCGGCCCGGGCGGACCCGACCGCGGCCCCGGCGGACCCGACCGCGGCCCCGGCGGACCCGGGAACTGGCAGGGTGGGCCCGGCGGCCCGGGCGGGCCTGATCGTGGCCCCGGAGGCTGGCCTGGCGGCGATCACCGGTGGGATCCTCCACCGCCTCCGCCGCCCAATCTCGGCTGGCGTGGGATCGACCAGGGCCGCTGGGACCACCAGCCGTTCAACTACAACGGCAGCTGGGTGACTCCGGTGTTCAACCCGGGGTACAACGCCTGGGGTTTCTGGCTGTTCGGCATCTGGATCCCGCTGTGATCGGGTAACAGGACCATCGCCGGCTGGCGGCGGGTCGTCGAATACGGCGGCCCGCCGTCCGCACCTCGGATTCTGTCGCGACGCACGAGGTACCCGCGTCAGGTCAAATAGGCGACCGCGTCGCGCATCCGCTCGGCGGCCGCCCGCAACTCTTCGACCGCGGGGCCCGCGCGCAGCACCTCGCGTGACACCGCGGGCAACAACTGTTTTGCGCCCCCGAGGCCGCCGAGCGCCTCCGCACGGCCGCCCTGTGCTCCAACCCCCGGTACCAGCACGGGGCCGCGCAAGCTGCTCAGATCTGGCGGCTCGGTCACGGTGGCACCCACGACAACACCCAGCGAACCGCCGGCGGCCCGGTTTGCCTCGGACACTGCATCGACGATCGATTGCGCCACGGTGCGGTCGGTGCGATCGCCGACCACCGCACGCTGCACGCCCGCACCCTCCGGGTTGGACGTGGCGGCCAGGATGAACACGCCGCGACCGTTTGCCACCGCAGTGTCCAGCAACGGCTGCAGCGAACCGAATCCCAGATATGGCGAGGCGGTCACCGCGTCGGCGGCCAACGGCGAGTCACCCGCCCAGGCCGCCGCGTATGCAGCCATCGTGGAGCCGATGTCGCCGCGTTTGGCATCGGCCAGCACGAGCACCCCGGCTTCGCGCAACGCCGCCATGGTGTCCTCCAAGACAGCGAAACCCGCCGCACCGTAAGCCTCGAAGAAGGCCACCTGCGGTTTGACGATCGCAAAGTCGGTGAACGCCGTCACGCAGATGTCGCAGAACCGCCGCAGCCCCTCGACGTCGGCATCCAGACCCCAAGCCCGCAACAACTCGGGATGCGGATCGATGCCGGGGCACAGCGGGCCCCGGCCCGCAACCGCTGTGGCCAGCCGTTCGCCGAACCCGGCCATGACTAGCCCGTTTCCAGGGCGCTGTGCAGTTCCTGCAGGCTCATCACGCCGATGTCACCTCGGATGCCTGCCTCGATACCCTGCACGGCCGCCGAGGCGCCCTGCACCGTGGTGACGCACGGAATGTTCATCGATACCGCGGCCGAACGGATCTCGTAGCCGTCGACACGAGGCCCGGAGTTGCCGTACGGCGTGTTGATCACCATGTCGACCTCGCCGGCCTTGATCACGTCGACCGCCGACGGCAGCGGGTGGTCTCCACAGGGTTCTTCAAAATGCTTGCGAACCTCGTCACACGGAATACCGTTGCGGCGCAGCATCTCTGCGGTTCCTTCGGTGGCCAGCACGCGGAATCCGAGATCGGCAAGGCGTTTCACCGGGAACACCAGCGAACGCTTGTCCCGGTTGGCCACCGAGACGAACACCGTGCCCTGCGCCGGGAGCGACCCGTAGGCCGCGGTCTGGCTCTTGGCGAACGCGGTGCCGAAGTCATGGTCGATGCCCATGACCTCACCGGTCGACTTCATCTCCGGTCCGAGCAGCGAATCCACCTGTGCCCCATCGGCCCTGCGGAACCGGTGGAACGGCAGCACGGCCTCCTTGACCGCCACCGGGGCGCTGCGAGCGATGGTCCCGCCGTCGCCGGTGCGGGCCAGGATGCCTTCCTCGCGCAGCTCGGCGATCGTGGTGCCGAGCATCACCCGTGCGCAAGCCTTGGCCAACGGCACCGCGGTGGCCTTGGAGACGAACGGCACCGTGCGGCTCGCCCGCGGATTGGCCTCCAGCACGTAGAGCACATCGTCCTTGAGCGCGTACTGGACGTTGAGCAGCCCGACCACGCCGATGCCGTGCGCGATGGCCTCGGTGGCGCGACGCACGGCTTCGATGTCGCTGCGGCCCAGCGTCACCGGCGGCAACGCACAGGCCGAGTCGCCGGAGTGGATACCGGCCTCCTCGATGTGCTCCATGATGCCGCCCAGGTACACCTCGGTGCCGTCGCACAGTGCGTCGACGTCGATCTCGATGGCGTCTTCCAGGAACCGATCCACCAGCACCGGATGTTCCGGTGACAACTGCGTGGCGCGGGTGATATAGCCCTGCAGGGTCTCTTCGTCGTAAACGATCTCCATGCCGCGCCCGCCGAGCACGTAGGACGGCCGTACCAGCACCGGATAACCGATGTCGGCGGCGATTCGGCGGGCCTGCTCGAAGCTGGTGGCGGTGCCGAAGCGGGGTGCAGGCAACCCGGCAGTGGTCAGCACCTCACCGAAGGCGCCACGGTCCTCGGCCAGGTCGATGGCCTTGGGGCTGGTGCCCACGATCGGGACACCGGCCTTCTCCAACCGTTCGGCCAGCCCGAGCGGGGTCTGCCCGCCGAGCTGCACGATGACCCCCACGACACCCGGTCCGCCTGCGCCGGAAGCTTGTTCGGCGTAGTAGACCTCCAGCACGTCCTCGAACGTCAGCGGTTCGAAGTACAACCGGTCGGCGGTGTCGTAGTCGGTGGACACCGTCTCGGGGTTGCAGTTGATCATCACGGTCTCGAACCCGGCCGCGCTGAGCGTGGTGGCGGCATGCACACAGCTGTAATCGAATTCGATACCCTGCCCGATCCGGTTGGGCCCGGAGCCCAGGATCAGCACCTTGGGCTTCTCGGTCTGCGGCGCGACCTCGGTCTCGGCGGCGGGGTCGAGTTCGTAGCTGCTGTAGTGATACGGCGTCTTCGCGTCGAACTCGGCCGCGCACGTGTCGACGGTCTTGTACACCGGGTGGATGCCGAGGCGTACCCGCAGCGTGCGGACGCCGCTTTCGCCGGCCAGTTCCGGTCGCAGCGCCGCGATCTGACGGTCCGAAAGCCCACTGTGCTTGGCCCGCCGCAGCAGCGCCTCGTCCAGCACCGGGGCGTCGACGAGTTCAGCGCGCAGCGCAACCAGTGAAGCGATCTGATCGACGAACCACGGGTCGACGCCTGAGGCCTCCGCGACGTCTTCGACACCGGCGCCCAGCCGCAGGGCATGCTCGATGTCGTAGAGCCGGCCGTCGGTCGGCGTGCGCAGGTTGGTGAGCAGCTCCTCGACCGTGAGATCCGAGTCGGGCGAGGTCCAGAACCCCGCACGGCTGGTCTCCAGTGAGCGCATCACCTTGCCGAGCGCTTCGATGAAATTGCGGCCCAACGACATCGCCTCGCCCACCGACTTCATCGTGGTGGTCAGCGTGGGATCGGCACCCGGAAACTTCTCGAACGCGAACCGCGGAGCCTTGACGACGACGTAGTCCAGGGTGGGCTCGAAACAGGCCGGGGTTTCCTTGGTGATGTCGTTGAGGATCTCGTCGAGCGTGTACCCGATGGCCAGCTTGGCGGCGATCTTGGCGATCGGGAAGCCGGTGGCCTTGGACGCCAAGGCACTGGACCGCGATACGCGCGGGTTCATCTCGATGACGATCAGCCGGCCGTCACGGGGGTCGACCGCGAACTGGATGTTGCAGCCACCGGTGTCGACGCCGACCTCGCGCAGGATCGCGATGCCGAGATCACGCATGACCTGGTATTCGCGGTCGGTGAGCGTCATCGCCGGGGCCACGGTCACCGAGTCACCGGTGTGCACGCCCATCGGGTCGAAGTTCTCGATCGAGCACACCACCACGACGTTGTCGTGGCCGTCGCGCATCAGCTCGAGCTCGTATTCCTTCCACCCGTAGATGGACTCCTCGATCAGCACGTTCGCGCTGGGCGAGGCGGCCAGGCCGTCCCCGGCCATCCGCTCGACGTCCTCGACGGTCGCGGCCATGCCCGAACCGAGCCCGCCCATGGTGAACGACGGCCGCACCACGACCGGCAGCCCGAGTTCGGCGACGGTCTCGCGGACCTCGTCCATGGTGAAACACACCCGGCTGCGGGCGGATTCGCCACCGACCTTGGCGACGATGTCCTTGAACCGCTGCCGGTCCTCACCACGCTGGATGGCCTCGAAGTCGGCGCCGATCAGCTCGACGCCATATTTCTCGAGCACCCCGTTCTCGTGCAGGGCGACCGCGGTGTTGAGTGCGGTCTGACCGCCGAGGGTGGCCAGCAGCGCGTCGATCTTGTTGCCGCGCTCGGCCTGCTGGGCGATCACCTTCTCGACGAACGACGGGGTGATCGGTTCGACATAGGTGTGGTCGGCGTACTCGGGATCAGTCATGATCGTGGCCGGGTTGGAGTTGACCAGGCTGACCTGCAGACCCTCGGATCGCAGCACCCGGCATGCCTGAGTGCCCGAATAGTCGAACTCGCAGGCCTGTCCGATGACGATCGGCCCGGAGCCGATCACCAGGACATGGTTGAGATCAGAGCGACGTGGCATTATTCGGCCTCCGGCCTATCTCGGCGCGAACGTGCGCAATTGCAGGTGGAATTGCGGCGTGTGGTGCAACAGACGCGCACGCTCGCGGTGCAAGGGGTCATTTCGTCCGACCCGACAGCAGATCGACAAACTGGTCGAACAGGTAGTTGGCATCGTGCGGACCCGCCGCGGCCTCGGGGTGGTACTGCACCGAGAACGCGCGCCCGTCCGACAGCCGGATACCTTCCACCACACCGTCGTTGGCGCAGGTGTGGCTGACTTCGGCCTTACCGAACGGGGTGTCGAAGACCTCGCCGGCTTCACCTTCGAGGGCGAAACCATGGTTCTGTGCGGTGATCGCCACGCGCCCGGTGATGTGGTCGATCACCGGGATATTGATGCCGCGGTGGCCGAACACCATCTTGTAGGTGGACCGGCCCAGCGCCCGGCCCAGGATCTGGTTGCCGAAGCAGATGCCGAACAACGGGATTCCCGCATCGAGCACCTCGCGAGTGACCCCGACGATGTGATCCGCGGTCGCCGGATCTCCCGGGCCGTTGGACAAAAAGACGCCGTCGGGTTTGAGGTCGGCGATCGCGTCGAAGGTCACCGACGACGGCAGCACGTGGCTGCGGATGCCACGGCGAGCGAAGTTGCGTGGGGTGTTGGTCTTGATGCCCAGGTCGATCGCGGCGACCGTGAACCGGTGTCCGCCTTCGGGCGCTCCCTCTGGTTCAACGACGTAGGCGCTACGGGTGCTGACCTCGCCGGCCAGGTCGGCGCCGAGCATCGAAGGCTGGCTGCGGACGCGGTCGAGCAGCTCGTCGGCGTCGGCCAAGGCGTCCCCGGAGAACACACCGGCCTTCATCGACCCGCGGGTGCGCAGGTGACGCACCACCGCGCGGGTGTCGATGCCGGCGATCCCGACGATGCCCTGGCGCACCAGCTCATCGTCGAGGGTGCCGCTGGCCCGCCAATTGGATGCCCGCGGCGACGGGTCGCGCACCGCGTACCCGGCGACCCAGATCTTGTCCCCGCGGCTTTCGCCGTCCTCGGTGTTCCAGCCGGTGTTGCCGATCTGCGGTGCCGTGGCGATCACGATCTGCCCGTGGTAGCTGGGATCGGTCAGTGTTTCCTGATAGCCCGACATGCCGGTGGAGAACACGGCCTCCCCCAGCGTCTGGCCGACAGCCCCGAATCGGGTTCCGGTGAAGATGCGGCCGTCCTCGAGCACCAGCACTGCGGTGCCACCGGATGATCCGCTGTGCTTCTCATTACTGTTCGTCATGCCTTCTCCTCAAGCCAGCGGTCGTACTCTGCGCGGTTGTCGGCGCGGAATCCGGTGTCGATCTCGGTGCCCGACGGCAACTTCCACCGAATGGCCAAAATCCCGTCATGGGTGAGCGCCTTGCCGGCGATGCCTCGCTCGGTACGGATCGCGGTGATCGACTCGTCCGGGATCCAGATGGGCCCGGCACCGCTGCGCTGCAACATGATTCCCTCGGGATAGCGCGTGAGCACAGCCTTGGCCCGGAACCCGAGGTCACCGGCGGCAACCTTGTCGTTCCAGTGCGGCGCCAGCGTGGTGCCCACATAGAGCCCCTTGGTCGCCGGAACCATTGCTGCGCTGACGGTGTCGGGCAGCGTCGGCAGGGTGCCGATCAACTCAGCCTGGCGCTGTGCCCGGTGCAACCAACCCCGCATCATCTGGCGGATCAGGAACGCGATCAGCAGAGCGACCAGTGCCGCCATCACCACAGAGGCGAGCAGCGTGGGGGTGTTCACCGGGTTGATCCCCCGGTCGCTTCGCTCTCCCCCGCCGGTCTCGACTTTCCGTCGAGTGCGGTGATCCGGCCGCGCAACAACGTGGCAGTAACTGTGGCGGGCAGTTCCATCTGTTCGAACGGCGTGTTGTCCGAACGGCTGGCCAGATCCGTTCCGGCCACCGTCCACGTCGCGTCCGGGTCGATCACCGTGAGGTTGGCCGGTTCACCGACCTCGATCGGGCGGCCCTGATCGGGCAGGCCGACGATGGCCGCCGGAGCCTCGCTCATCACCTTGGCCACCCCCCGCCAGGTCAGCAGTCCGGGGCGCAGCATGGTCTCGACAATCACCGACAGCGCGGTCTGCAGTCCGAGCATGCCCGGCCGGGCATAGGAGAATTCGCAGCACTTCTCGTGCTCGGCGTGCGGTGCGTGATCGGTGGCCACGCAGTCGATGACACCGTCGGCCAGGGCCTGCCGCAGCGCCTGCGCGTCGGCGGCCTCGCGCAGCGGCGGGTTCACCCGGTTGCGGCCGTCGTAGCTGACCAGCCGGGAGTCATCGAGCAGCAGGTGATGCGGCGTGACCTCCGCGGTGATCGAGATGCCCTGCGCCTTGGCCCATTTCAGCAACTCCACGGTGCCGGCAGTGGACGCGTGGCAGATGTGCACCCGGGCCTTGGCATCGCGGGCCAGGATGGCATCCCGTGCGACGATGGATTCTTCGGCCGAGCGAGGCCAGCCGGCCAGCCCGAGCCGGGCGGCGTTGGGGCCCTCGTGTGCGACGGCGCCGACCGTGAGCCGCGGTTCCTCGGCGTGCTGGGCGATGAGCACTCCCAGTCCCGACGCGTATTCCAGCGCGCGGCGCATCACCAGCGGATCGTGCACGCACACACCGTCATCGGAGAACATCCGCACCTGGGCGACCCCGGCTGCCATCAGACCCATTTCTGTGAGCTGCTTGCCGGCCAGGCCCACCGTGACCGCACCGACCGGGTGCACATCGACCAGCCCGACCTGCTGGCCCCGAGCCCACACGTGGTCGGTGATCACGGCGGTGTCGGCCACCGGATCGGTGTTGGCCATCGCGAACACTGCCGTGTAGCCGCCCAATGCCGCAGCAGCAGAACCTGTTTCGATGTCCTCGGCGTACTCGCGGCCCGGCTCGCGCAGGTGGGCGTGCAGGTCGACGAATCCCGGCAGCAACACCTGGCCTGCGGCCTCGATCACCTCGGCATCCTCGGGAGCCTGCACCGAGGAACCGATCTCCGCGATCTGCCCGTCGTCGACCAGAACGTCGACGGGCTCACCCTCGCCATAGAGCCGGACTCCGCGGATCAGCACCTGTGGGGCCTGCGGGTTCTTGCTCATACGCTGATCGCCTCCTCGTCCGCGCCAACCAGCAGATGGAACAGCACCGCCATCCGCACGTGGACACCATTGGAAACCTGTTGCAGTACTGCGGATTGCGACGAGTCGGCCACCGGGAAAGCAATCTCCATGCCGCGCAGCATCGGGCCCGGGTGCAGCACCACCGCATGGCCGGGCAGCATGGCCTGACGCTTCTCGGACAGTCCGTAGCGCACCGAATACTCCCGTGCGGACGGAAAGAACCCGCCGTTCATCCGTTCGGCCTGCACTCGCAGCATCAGCACCGCGTCGGCGGCCGGCAGCTCGGCGTCGAGGTCATTCGAGACCGTGACCGGCCATCCGGACACACCGACCGGCAGCAGCGTCGGCGGCGCCACCAGCACCACCTCGGCACCCAGGGTGGCCAGCAGCGACACATTCGACCGGGCCACCCGGCTGTGCAGCACGTCGCCGACGATCACCACGCGCTTGCCGTCGATCGAGCCGAGCCGCTGACGGATGGTCAGCGCGTCGAGCAGCGCCTGGGTGGGGTGTTCGTGGGTGCCGTCACCGGCGTTGATGACGCTGGGGCCTCCCCCGCCGTCTTCGGCGGTCCACTCGGCGAGCTGCTGGGCCGCACCGGAGGCCGGGTGCCGGATGATCAGCGCGTCGGCACCGGCGGCCCGCAGCGTCAGCGCGGTGTCCCGCAGCGACTCTCCTTTGGCCACAGAGGATCCCGAGGAGCTGACGTTGATCACGTCGGCGCTCATCCACTTGCCGGCCACCTCGAAGGACACGCGGGTGCGGGTCGAGTTCTCGTAGAACATCGTGATGATGGTGCGACCGCGCAGCGTCGGCAGCTTCTTGACCTCACGTCCCAGCAGCGCCTCGCGGAACCGGTCGGCATCGTCGAGGATCGCCGTCGCGTCCTCCCTGGACAGCTCCGCCGCCGACAGGAGATGGCGCGTCGTCATCGCAGTTGTCTCCTCTTCGCGCAAGCGCTCATCGCACTTGTCTCCTCTTCGCGCGAGCGCTCATCGCACTTGTCTCCTCTTCGCGCAAGCGCTCATCGGGCAATCACCACGCCGTCACGGTCGTCATGCTCAGCCAGCAGAACGTGCACACTTTCGTTGCGTGCGGTCGGCACGTTCTTGCCGACATAGTCGGCGCGGATGGGCAACTCGCGGTGCCCGCGATCGACCAGCACGGCGAGCTGAACGACGCTCGGCCGGCCGATGTCGCGCAGCGCATCGAGCGCCGAGCGCACCGATCGGCCGGAGAAAAGGACGTCGTCGACGAGGATGACGACTGCGCCGTCGATGCCGCCGGCGGGGATCGACGTCGAGGCCAGCGGGCGCGGCGGTTTGAAGTTGAGATCGTCGCGATAAAGCGTGATGTCCAGCGCACCGTGCGGCAGCGTCACGCCCGCGAACTCATTGATCTTGTCGGCCAGCCGGGTGGCCAATATCACGCCGCGGGTGGGGATTCCGAGAAGTACGACGCGGGCCCGCTCGGCGGGATCGTCCAGCGCGGTCTTCTCGATGATCTGATGGGCGATCCGGGAAATGGTTCGGCCGACGTCCGCCGCAGACATCAATTCCCGGTCGGCACTTGAAGAGCCCATAAGGTGACCCTGACCTCCTTCTCCGCCTCTCAGGACGGATCGTTAAAGGACGTCGAACTGCCGCGTAGCTTAGCAGGTAACAGCGGCGTCCTTTTCGAGCGCGGCACCCTTCGTCTCGGGCAGCAGAGCGGTACAGACGATGCTGACCACCACGAAGAAGGCGATCATCAGGCCCACCGCCCAGCTACCGAGGCTGGCTACCAGCGCACCGGCCACCAGCGGTGGGATGGCGCCACCGACGATGCCCGCGAGATTGAACGCCATCCCAGCGCCGGTGTAGCGGTAGCGAGTGGCGAAGATCTCGGGCAGGAAGGATCCGATGGGCCCGTAGGACAGTCCGAAGATGCAGAAAATACCGGCGATCGCGACCGCGAAGCCTACCGGGGAGCCGGAATCGATCAACGGCATCACGACGAACGCCCACGGCAGGGCGAGCGCGAATCCGACCAGGATGATGCGGCGCCGGCCGTACCGGTCGCACAGCACCGCCGAGATCGCCGAGAAGGCCATCAGGGCCACCCCGGCGAGCACACCGACACCGAGGATCAGGCTGCGGGGGTGCCCGATGCGGGTGCTGGCGTAGCTCATCAGGTAGGTGCCGCCCAGGAAGCTCATGGTGAAGATGCCGACCATGCAGCCCGCCGCGAGTGCCACCTGTCTGCTCTGGGTCCGGAACAGCTCGGTGAACGGCGCTTTCGGCACACCACCGGTGACCTGCTCGCGGGCGAACACCGGTGTCTCGTCGATACTCAGCCGCACGTACAGCGCCACGATGAGCAGTACCGCGCTGAACAGGAACGGCAGCCGCCAGCCCCAGTCGAGGAACACCGCACTCTTCTCGCCGACGGTCACGCTGACGATGAACACCACCAAGTTGCTCACGGCCAGGCCCGCGCCGGCACCGAGCTGGGTGAACATCCCGTAGGTGCCCCGTTTCCCGGCGGGCGCGTACTCGGCGCTCAGCAATGCCGAACCCGCCCACTCGCCGCCGACGGCGAACCCTTGCAGCAGCCGCAACGCCAGCAGGATGATCGGGGCGGCGACGCCGATGGTCGCGGCACTGGGCACCAGCCCGACGCACACCGTCGACAAGCCCATGATCAGCAGCGTCGCAACCAGAGTCTTCTTGCGCCCCAGCCGATCTCCGAAATGCCCGAACACCGCGGCCCCGATCGGACGGGACAGGAACGCGACCGCGAAGGTGCCCAGTGACGAGATGGTCGCCATGGTGGGCCCCATGTTCGGGAAGAACACGTGGGGAAAGATCAGAGCGGCCGCGGTGCCGTAGATGTAGAAGTCGTAGAACTCGATCGCCGTGCCGATGAAACTGGCGAAGGCCACTTTGTTCATCGGATTGAGTGCGGGGCTGGCGACGGGTCTTGATTCGCCGTCGATCTTGTCCTGCTGAGTCATCTGTCTCTTCTCATGCCGCGTTGTTCGCATGGAAGTATCGCGCAACCCGCCGACATTCTTGTCGGAATGCGCGGCGGGACCGTCGCGCCGGGCCATGGCGAGCCCGCTAACGTGACGCGAGTGAACCTCGACGGCAATCAAGCATCCATCCGGGAGGCCATCGACGCCGGTCTGCTCGCCGGCGCGGTGACCCTGGTGTGGCAGGCGGGAAAAGTTCTGCAGGTCAACGAGCTGGGCTATCGCGATGTCCAGGCGCGACTGCCGATGCAACGCGACACCATCTTCCGGATCGCATCGATGTCCAAGCCCGTGACCGTCGCCGCCGCGATGACACTGGTGGAAGAGGGCAAGCTGCGCCTCGACGAGCCGGTCACCGGCTGGCTGCCCGAACTGGCCGACATGCGGGTGCTGACCGAACCGAGGGGGCCCCTGGACCGCACGGAACCGGCGCGCAGGCCCATCACGTTCGACGATCTGATGACCCACCGCAGCGGCCTGGCCTACGTGTTCTCGGTGACCGGCCCGCTGAGCCGGGAGTACGGCAAGCTGTCCCTGCGCCAAGATCAGGACCGGTGGCTGGCCGCGTTGGCCACGTTGCCGCTGGCCCATCAGCCCGGAGCCCGGCTCACCTACAGCCACGGCACCGATGTATTGGGCATCGCTCTGTCGCGGATCGAAGGCAAACCGCTGTCACAGGTATTGGCCGAGCGCATCTTGACGCCGCTGGGCATGACCGACACAGCGTTCTCGGTGACCCCCGCGGGGCGGCGCCGGGCGGCCACGATGTACCAGCTCGACAGCGCGGCCGCCGACGGCCCGGTGCTGCGCGATGACGTGATGGGGCCGGCGCCGATCGTGGACCCGCCGTTCTGCACCGGCGGTTCGGGCCTGTTCTCGACCGCCGATGACTACCTCACCTTTGCCCGCATGCTGCTGGCCGGTGGGACCGTCGACGGGGTACGGGTGCTGTCGGAGCAGTCGGTCACGTTGATGCGCACCGACCGGCTGACCGCCGAGCAGAAGCAGCATCGCTTTCTGGGATCGCCATTCTGGGTGGGCCGTGGGTTCGGGCTCAACCTGTCGGTGGTCACAGATCCGGCCGCATCGCGGCAGTTGTTCGGGCCGGGTGGGCTGGGCACATTCAGCTGGCCGGGCGCATACGGCACCTGGTGGCAGGCCGACCCGTCGGCGGACCTGATCCTGCTGTACCTGATCCAGAATCATCCGAAGATGTCGGTGGACGCAGCGGCCGTGGCCGGCAACACCTCACTGGCCCGGCTGCAGTCTGCCCAGCCCCGGTTCGTCCGTCGCACCTATCAGGCTTTCGAGCGCTGAAAACCATTCTTCAGCAACACTTTATCCGAAACCTGTGACTTGACTGGTAGGGTCTGGGCCCATGGACCAGCCGACTGTGCTAGTCAGCGGTGCCGGCGTCGCGGGCCTGGCACTCGCCCATTGGTTGACCGAATTCGGCTACCGCGTCGTCGCCGTCGAATCCGCGCCCACGATCCGCCCCGGAGGGCAGACCGTGGACCTGCGCGGGGCGGGTCGCGAGGTGGTCACCCGGATGGGTCTGATGCCATCGGTGCTGTCACGCACCGTCGACCAGCGCGGCATCGCCTGGGTGCACGCGGACGGCCGGCGCCGGGCCGAAATGCCGGTGACGGCGTTCCACGGCAGCGGTATGGTCTCCGCGGTCGAGGTCCTGCGCGGCGATCTGGTCGACGTACTGTACGAGGCCACCCGGGACCGCGCGCAGTACCGGTTCTCCACCCGCATCAGCGCGATCGACGGCACGGTGGCCACGCTCAGTGACGGGACCCAGGTTGCCGCCGATCTCATCGTCGGTGCCGACGGCCCGCATTCCAACGTGCGCCGGCTGGTGTTTGGACCGGAGGAGCAGTTCGGCAAATACCTTGGCGGCTACAACGCGTGGTTCACCGCACCCGACATGGCTGGTCTCGACGGGTGGTATCTGATGTATCAGGAGCCCGGACGCAACGCGTCGATGCGCCCGTCGCACGATCCGGCGTTGTGCAAGGCCGGGCTCGCCTTCCGATCCGAGCCGATCGACTATGACCGCCGCGATACCACCGCACAGTTGGCGCTGCTGTCAAGGCAATTCAGCGGGACCGGCTGGCACTGCCCAGCCTTGCTGGAGGCTGCACGCGCCTCCGAGGACTTCTATTTCGATGCATTCGTACAGATCCACATGCCCGCAGTGTCACAGGGGCGGGTGACGCTGGTCGGCGACGCCGGCTATTGCGCCTCGCCGCTGTCGGGGATGGGCACCACGCTCGCGCTGGCCGGGGCTTACGTGCTTGCCGGCGAACTCGGCCCGGCGAACAACCTGGATCCCGACCAGATCCCCGCGGCACTGGCCCGCTACGAGGCCGTGATGCGGCCGCTGATCACCCGGTGTCAGGATCTGCCCAACGGCATCGAGGGCTACCTTCCCAAGTCGGAGAAGGACATCGCACTGACCGCCCAAGTGATGAAATGGATGCAGCGCTGGCCTTTTCGACCGTTTGCCGAGCGCAAATGGTTTACCACAGGCGACACTATCGCCCTGCCGGAGTACCCGGCAGAGCGCTGACCGGATCAGCCCACGCGCGACAACGCATGACGCGCGTAGGCCCGGACATTGGCGTCACCGTCGTCGAGCGCACCTGGTATTACGCCATCTACCGCGCGTCGAGAATTTACAATCGCGCTGATCGAAACGACATCGTGAGTTGCGAAACGGTCTATGGAGGGAACCGTGAAGATACTGCAGCGCGCCGCGATGAGCCGCGCAGACCGCGACAACAGCTCATGGTGGGATCCGGTCGCCGATGTGTGCCGACCCCCGGTGCTGCCTCCGCAGTAGTGGGGTCTTGCAGGCCTGCCTGGACAGCTCGATAGGCCGCGCGCATTCACGCGCGAGCGTGCGCAGAACGCTGACGTTTTGCGGCGCGTTGGCCAGCAGACGCGCACGCTCACGGTGTGAAGATGCAGCTAGTTGTCCTGGGTGCCCACACTGCGGACGGCCTGGGCGGCTGCCCGGATCTGCGGGGTCACCAGCATCACCTGGCCGAGCACACCATTGACGAACCCCGGTGACTCGTCGGTGGACAGCTCCTTGGCCAGCTCCACCGCCTCGTCGACGGCGACCGGTTCGGGGACGTCGTCGGCGTGCAGCAGCTCCCAGACCGCCACCCGCAGGATCGCCCGGTCCACGGCGGGCAGCCGATCCAGGGTCCAGCCCTGCAGGTGCGCCGAGATCAAGTCATCAACATGAGCGGCGTGTTCGGTCACCCCGCGCGCCACCGTCACCGTGTACGGGTTGAGCGCGGATATCTCCGGGTCGCCTTCGGCCAGCGCGATGCGGCCATCGGCCACCGTCTCCGGCGTCAGGCCGCGCGCCTCGGCCTCGAACAGCACGTCCACCGCACGCTTGCGGGCCTGATGACGGCCCCGGTCACCGCGGCGGTCAGCCATTCCCGTCGCTCCGCTCGCCCAGGTCAGACATTCCCGTCGCTCCGCTCGCCAAGGTCAGCCATTCACGCGACCCAGGTAGCTGCCGTCGCGTGTGTCGACCTTGAGCTTGTCACCGGTGTTGATGAACAGCGGAACCTGAATCTCGGCACCGGTCTCCATGGTGGCCGGCTTGGTGCCTGCGCTCGAGCGGTCACCCTGCAGACCGGGCTCGGTGTGGGCGACCAGGAGTTCGACCGACACCGGCAGTTCCAGGTACAGCGGAGCACCGTCGTGGAAGGCGATCTGCACGGGCATGCTCTCCAGCAGGAAACCGGCGGCACGGTCGACCAACGCCTCCGGCAGTGGGTGCTGCTCGAAATCCTCGGAGTCCATGAACACGAAGTCGTTGCCGTCGCGGTACAAGTAGGTGGCATCACGCCGGTCGACGGTGGCGGTCTCGACCTTGACCCCGGCGTTGTAGGTCTTGTCGACCACCTTGCCGGACACCACGTTCTTCAGCTTGGTACGCACGAAGGCGGGACCTTTACCCGGTTTGACGTGCTGGAATTCGACGATCTGCCACAGCTGGCCGTCGATCTGCAGGACGAGCCCATTTTTGAAGTCGGCAGTCGATGCCATGGTCGGGGTAGCTCCTAGCTTTCAGTTCACAGGATGGCCAGTTCCTTGGGGAACCGGGTAAGTAGTTCGGGTGTCGTCTCGCCGACGACCAGAGTGTCCTCGATCCGGACACCGCCGCGATCGGGCAAGTAGACACCTGGCTCAACGGTCACCGCAGCGCCAGCAAGCAGTGTACCGGCGGCCGTGGCGTTGATTCCCGGCGCTTCGTGGATCTGCAGGCCTACGCCATGGCCGAGGCCGTGGCCGAAGTTCTCGGCGTACCCAGCGGCCGCGATGACCTGCCGCGATGCGGCGTCGACAGCGCTCAGCGACACTCCCGGTGCCAGCGCCGCGCTACCGGCCCGCTGGGCCGTCGCCACCAGGTCATAGATGTCGTGCTGCCACTGCGCGGCCCGGTCCAACACGAAGGTGCGGGTCGTGTCGGAGTGGTAGCCGGCCACCAGCGCGCCGAAGTCGATCTTGACGAAATCACCGGCGGCCAGGACGGCGTCGGTCGGCCGGTGATGCGGTATCGCCGAATTGGCCCCGGTCGCGACAATCGTCTCGAAAGACGGACCGTCCGCACCGTGGTCGAGCATCAGCGCCTCCAGTTCCTTGCGCACCTGACGCTCGGTACGGCCCGGCCGCAGCCCGCCCCGGTTCACCAGATCACTCAGCGCGGCGTCAGCGGCCTCGCAGGCGAGCCGCAGCAGTGCGATCTCGCCGGCGTCCTTGACCTCCCGCAGCGCTTCGACGAGGCCGGGCGCACGGACAAGTTCGACATCATCACCGGCGGCGTCGGCCAGCGCGCTGTACGCGTCGACAGTCACCACGTGGCTCTCGAAGCCCAGCCGGCGCACACCATCGGCGGCCGCTCGGCGGGCCAGGCACGGCGCGCACGCCCGTTCGATGACTACCTCGGCGTCCGGAGACTGGTGAGCGGCTTGGGTGCGGTAGCGCCCATCGGTGACCAGCACCGGGGTTTCGTCGTCGACACGCACCAGCAGCGCGGCGTTGGAGCCCGTGAACCCTGACAGATAGCGCACGTTGACCAGGTCTGTCACCAGCATGGCGGGCAGATCGGCTGCCTCAAGCCGGCACCGCAGCCGGTCCCTGCGCTGGGAAATAGTCACGGTCTGTGACGCTACTCGCTACGCTGTGGCCTCATGAGCAAGTGGCTACTGCGCGGGGTGGTGTTCGCAACCGCGATGGTCATCGTGCGCTTGCTCCAAGGTGTGCTGATCAACGCTTCGCCGGGAAACGCGATCTGGTTCAGTGTGACGCTGGTGGCAGTTTTCACGATCGCGGTGGTCATCTGGGGCTTCATCGACGGCCGTGCCAACGCGCGGCGCAGCCCTGACCCTGACCGTCGCACCGACCTGGCCATGATCTGGCTGCTGGCCGGGCTTTTCGCGGGCGTCGTCAGCGGTGCGGTGTCCTGGATCATCGGCCTGTTCTACAAGAGCATCTACGTCGGGGGCCTGCTGAACGAGATCACCACGTTCGCCGCGTTCACTGCGCTGCTGATGTTTCTGGCGGCGGTCGCCGGTGTCACACTCGGCCGCTGGCTGGTCGACCGCAAGGCACCGCCGGTCACCCGGCACGATCACGCCGATACCGACGTGTTCGCTGCGGTGAACGCCGGAGCGCCGGCGGACGACACCGAGAAGACCGGTGCCGCCGAGGCGCCCGAGCAGCACGACAAGTAGAGCTCGTCGCCAAGTCGGGCCGTGGAACCTCAGTCCTTGGGGTCTCGCGCCACTTCGGCGTATGCCGCCGCAAGCAACGACGGATCCGGACCTTCCAAGCGCCCAGGCTTGCCCAGCCCGTCGAGCACGACGAAGCGCAGTACGCCGGCCCGGTTCTTCTTGTCACCGGCCATGTACTCCAGCAGTTGCGGCAGCGCATCGCCGTCGTAGGTGACCGGCAGGCCCAATGCCGTCAGCACCGAGCGGTGGCGAGCGGCGGTTGCATCGTCGAGCCGGCCGGCCAGCCGGCCGAGTTCGGAGGCGAACACCAGGCCCACCGACACCGCTGCGCCGTGGCGCCACTTGTACTGTTCGCGCCGTTCGATGGCGTGCGCGAGGGTGTGGCCATAGTTCAGGATCTCGCGCAGCTGCGATTCCTTCTCGTCGGCGGCCACCACCTCGGCCTTGACGACGATCGCGCGGCGGATCAGTTCTGGCAACACCGTGCCGGTGGGATCCAGCGCCGTCTCGGGGTCGGCTTCGATCAAGTCGAGGATCACCGGATCGGCGATGAAGCCGGCCTTCACGATCTCCGCCATGCCGGCCACGACCTCGTTGCGGGGCAGGGTTTCCAGCGTGGCAAGGTCGACCAGCACGGCGGCGGGCTGGTGGAACGAGCCGACCAGGTTCTTGCCGGCGTCGGTGTTGATACCGGTCTTGCCGCCGACCGCGGCATCGACCATGCCGAGCAGGGTGGTGGGCACGTGCACGATGTCGATACCACGCAACCAGGTGGCCGCAGCGAAGCCCGCGACGTCGGTGGCCGCACCGCCGCCGAGACTGACGATGGCATCCTTGCGGCCAACTCCGATGCGGCCCAACACTTCCCAGATGAACCCGACAACCGGCAGTTCCTTGCCCCCCTCGGCGTCCGGGATTTCGATGCGGTGCGCGTCGATTCCCTTGTCCGCGAGGTGGGTTCGAATGGCTTCCGCCGTCTCGGTCAGCGTCGGTTGGTGCAGGATGGCGACCTTGTGGCGGCCCTCGAGGGTACGGCCCAGCTCGCCGAGCAGCCCGGTGCCGATGATCACCGGGTAGGGGGGATCGACGAGAACGTCGACGGTCACAGGCTCAGTCATGGTGTCGCTCCGCGTTGCGTGCGGCCAGGGCCGCGGGGGTGGGTCTGGCAATCGAATCGGTGTGGACGGCTGCGGCTCCGGCGGAGTCCTTATCCGAGGCGCTCGGCGAGGCCGGTCCGCGTTGCCGCCGCCGACGGCGTCGGCGCCTCGGTTTGGCAGCCAGCGGTTTCGCCGCCACCTGTTTGGGCGGCTGAGGATTCTCCAGGCGCGAGACGATGGTGCGCACGACCGCGCCCGGGTTACGCCGGTTGGTGTTGATACGTATGGTCGAGACGCGACGGTAGATAGGCACCCGCTGCGACATCAGCGCGCGGTACTTTTCGGCCCGATCCCCGCCGGCCAGCAGGGGACGGTTGCTGTTGCCACCGGTTCGGCGGACGCCTTCGGATGCACTGATCTCCAGGTAGACGACCATGTGTCCGGCCAGGGCGTCGCGCACCCCCTCGGTGGTGATCGCGCCGCCGCCGAGCGACAGCACGCCGTCATGGGTGGCCAGTGCTCCGCGGATCACCTCTTCTTCGATGCGGCGGAACTCCTCCTCACCGTCGCTGGCGAAGATGTCGGCAATGGTGCGCCCGGTCGTCTCCTCGATCACCGCATCGGTGTCGAGCATGGTCACATCGAGAGCCTTGGCCAACCGCCGCCCGATGGTTGACTTCCCTGAGCCCGGCAGGCCGATCAATACCGCCCTGGGCGCCATCAGCCCAGAGCCTGTGCCGCTGGTTCGCGCTCAGCGTCGTCCGGACTTGCTCCTCGCATGCGCACCGCACGCAGGTAAGCGTCGACATTGGCGCGGGTCTCGGCCAGCGAATCCCCGCCGAATTTCTCCAGCGCGGCGCGGGCCAGCACGAGCGCCACCATGGTCTCCACGACCACACCGGCGGCCGGCACCGCACATACGTCGGAGCGCTGGTGGATCGCGACGGCTTCCTCGCCGGTCGCCATGTCAACGGTGGCCAGGGCCCGCGGAACGGTCGAGATGGGCTTCATGGCGGCGCGCACCCGCAACGCCTGGCCGTTGGTCATGCCGCCCTCCAGGCCACCGGCCCGGTTGGTCGACCGCAGCACGCCGTCCGGGCCCGGGTACATCTCGTCGTGTGCGACGCTGCCGCGGCGGCGTGCCGTTTCGAAGCCGTCGCCGATCTCGACGCCCTTGATCGCCTGAATGCCCATCACCGCGCCGGCCAGTTGGCTGTCGAGCCGGTTCTCACCGCTGGTGAACGAGCCCAGCCCGATCGGCAGCCCGGTGACGACCACCTCGACGACCCCGCCGAGGGTGTCGCCGTCCTTCTTGGCGGCCTCGATCTCGACGATCATGGCGGCCTCGGCGGCCTTGTCGAACGCCCGGACGGGGCTGTCGTCGATGGCCTCGAGGTCCTGGGGCTGCGGCGGCGGGCCGTCATAGGGCGCCGATGCCCCGATGGAGATGACGTGCGAGACGACCTCGACGCCGAGCGCCTCCCGCAGGAATGCCCGGGCAATGGTGCCGGCGGCCACCCGGGCAGCGGTTTCGCGCGCACTCGCGCGTTCCAACACCGGGCGGGCATCGTCGAAGCCGTACTTGAGCATGCCTGCGTAGTCGGCATGGCCGGGCCGCGGCCGGGTCAGCGGTGCGTTGCGCGCCACGTCCAGGTCGGCCTCGTCAACCGGGTCGGGGGCCATCACCGTCTCCCACTTGGGCCACTCGGTGTTGCCGATCTCGATGGCGATCGGGCCGCCAAGGGTCAACCCGTGCCGGACCCCGGCCAGCATGGTTACCTGGTCCTGCTCGAACTTCATCCGAGCGCCGCGGCCGTAGCCGAGACGACGGCGCTTGAGCTGCACCCCGATGTCCTCCGAGGTGACCGGCACACCGGCCACCATGCCCTCGACCATGGCCACCAGGGCGCGGCCATGCGATTCACCAGCTGTGGTCCAACGCAACACGCTTGTCATTCTCCCACGTCGCATTTTGCCCGCGGAAATCCCTGTTCGAGCGTCGATGGTGTCGTATCTCGGGCGCTGCCGATCGTCTTGATTGTAGAAACCGCAAATAACCGCAAATAACATGGGAAGGGCTCATGAAATACGTACTGATGTTCGTCGAAACTGAGCAGTTCACCCGCGATATGGCGGCGATGAGCGACGCCGAGCGCCAACGCGCCTACGAGCGGGTCAACGAATGGTTCGCCGGCAACGCTGACAAGTTGCGCGGCGGCAGCAAGCTCAAGTCCGCGGAGACCGCGACGACGGTGCGCCTCGACCGCGGCGAGCCGGTCATCATCGACGGTCCGTTCGTCGAGGGTAAAGAGGTGGTGAGCGGATACGTCGAGATTGAGGTAGCCGATCTGGACGAGGCGCTGCAGGCCGCCAAGACCTGGCCGGGCTGTCCGGTGGTGGAGGTTCGCCCGATCGAGCCGCTGACGTGACTGATGCGGTCAATGATCAGTTGGCCCGCGTGGTGCGCGAGCACGCAGGCCGGCTGGCCGCGTCGCTGATCCACGTCACCGGCGATTTCACCACCGCCGAAGACCTGGTTCAGGACGCCGTGCTGGCCGCCCTGCGGCGCTGGCCCGTGGAGGGAATCCCGTCGCGGCCGGACGCCTGGTTGTTGACCGTCGCCCGCCACCGCGCCCTCGACGTGCTGCGGCGCGAACAGAACTACCTCACCAAACTCGCGCAACTGCAGTGGCCCGTGCAGCCCGAGCCCGACGAGCGGCTGCAGCTGATCTTCACGTGCTGTCACCCGGCGCTGCCGCGGCAGGCGCAGATCGCGCTGACACTGCGGGTGGTGTGCGGGCTGACGACAGCGCAGATCGCCCGCGCGTTCCTGGTGCACGAGACGACGATGGCGCAGCGGATCACGCGGGCCAAGCAGAAGATCACCCAGGCCGCGATCCCCTACCGGATTCCCGCCGACGATGAGCTGGGCCCGCGGCTCTCCGAGGTCCTCGCCGTGATCTACCTGCTGTTCAACGAGGGCTACCTCTCGACGGCCGAGCGGGCGCAAGCCCACGATCTGGTCGACGACGCAAAGTGGTTGGCGTCGCTGTTGGACCAGTTGATGCCGACCGAGCCGGAGGTCGCGGGTCTGCTGGCATTGATCCGGCTGCATCGCGCTCGGGCCGCGGCCCGCTTCGATGCGGCGGGCCACCTCGTCCAGCTGCAACACCAGGACCGGTCGCGTTGGGACTCCGATGCGATCGAGCAGGCCAACCGAGTGCTGGCCCGCGCTGCCCAGCAGCGTCGCCCCGGCCCCTATCAGCTGCAGGCTGCCATCGTCGCCTGTCATGCCGAAGCCGCACACTGGGAGGACACCGACTGGGAGCAGATCGTGCTGCTCTACGACATGCTGCTGCACCTCGAACCGTCGCCGGTCACCCGCCTGCACCGTGCCATCGCGCTGCGGTACCGCTCGGGGCCCCAAGCGGCGATGGCCGAATTAGACCTGCTCGCAGGCGAACTCGACCGGTATCACCTTTACCACGCCACCCGGGCCGATCTCCTGCGTGCGCTCGGTACCCCCGCGGCGGCCCGCGTCGCCGATCGCCGCGCCCTCGAGCTCACCGCCAACCCCGCCGAACAGGCGGTCCTGCAACAGCGGATCGCCTGCGCCCCTCGAGAGGATCACCACGATGACCGACATCTCCCGACTACGTAGCGAACTGATCGCCCGTGTGCTCGGCGAGCAGGGAACCGCGCCAAAAGCTCTGCGGCAGAGTGCATTCGACAATAACGTCCCCGACGATCCACTACGGACGCTGGTGGGCAAGGTCGCTCACCGCTCGGACACCGTGACCGACGACGACGTCGCGGCGGCCCGGTCGACGGGCCTGAGTGAGGACCAGATCTTCGAAATCGTGGTCTGCGCGGCGGTCGGTCAGGCCGACCGGCCGTACACCAATGCCCTTGGCGCACTGGCCCGAGTGACCGGCGGGAAAGGTGATCGGCGATGAGGCTCGGCATCTTGGACAACGGGCATGGACTGGGAACCAAGGCCCTGCTGGCGTTGATCCGGCTGGTCTCGCGGCAACCGGTGGTCGACGCCGTCAAGCTCGCGCTGTACCGCAAGGATTTCTACGGCGCCGGGGAGCTCACCCACGAGGCTATGCGCGGGCCGTCGGAATGGTCGGTCGGCGACCGGGAACTGATGGCGGCCTACGTGGCTGCGGCCGATGCGTCGCCATTCTGCATCGCCGCACACTCTGCGACATCCGGGCAGTGGTACGGCGATCCGGGCAAGGTCACCGCCACCCTGGCCGATCTGGACACCGCACCGGTCGACGAACCCCTGCGGGCGACGCTTCGCCTGCTCGGCAAGCTGTCCCGTGAAGACGCCGTCTCCGAGGACGACATCCGCGATGTGCTGTCCGCCGGTGTTTCCCCCGCCCAGGTCCAGGACGCGCTGGCAGTGGGCTTCGCGTTCAACATCACCGCGCGGTTGGCCAACGCCTTCGACTTCGATCCCGCAACGCCGGCCGCCATGGAGGCCGGCGCCAAGCATCTGCTCAAGCGCGGCTACCGCTGACCGTCGGGCCGGCCAGGCCGTTGGGCCGCCGGGCCGCCGAATGTGAAGTTGTGTACGAGAATTCGGCGATTCGTCGAACACAACTTCACATTCGACGGGCTCACAACACCACCAACCCGATCGCCGCGGCACTGGCCACGCACATCGACGGTCCGTGCGGCACGGTCGGAATGCCGCGCAGCGCCGCGCCACCCGCGATCACCACAGTGAGCAGTGGCGCAGCCAGCGCCGCGAGTACCCATACGTCGGGCCCGAAAGCCCCGGTCAGCGCGCCTACGCCGACGGCGAGCTTCACGTCACCGCCGCCGAGCGCGGCAGGTGCTATCAGATGCACCAGCAGGTAAACCGCCGCCAGCGCGGCACCACCCGCGAGTGCTGCGGCGCCATGGCCGAAAAGCGTTGCGCCAACCACGATCAGCACACCACCGGGCATCGTCAGCCAGTTCGGCAGCCGCCGCTGCATGAAGTCGTAAGTGCTGAGTACCAGCAGCCAGATGACCGTAACCCCGACAGCCCACACCCCCATCCACCGAGGCTAACTGTCCCGCAAAGGCTCGGATGACGCTGTTTCAGCCGAACAGGGCCGTCCGCATCGCGTCCTTCGGAGCAGTCATCCCCGTGAACAGTTCCACCTGGGTGACGGCCTGGTTCAGCAGCATATGCAGGCCGCTGACGACTTCACCGCCGGCAGCCTGCACCGCAGCGGCCAGCGGCGTCGGCCATGGGTCGTAGATGGCGTCGAGCAGCCGCGGCACCGCAGCGAGCACCGGAGCGTACGGTGCGGCGGCATCGGCCGGGATGGTGCTCACCGCGACCGCGGAATCGGCGACCACGGTGGCGAGCTCGGCGTCGTCGAGATCGCACCAACTGCTCGCGACGCCACGCCCGGCGGCCAGTTCGACCAGCGGCGCGGCCTTGTCCGCGTTGCGGGCCACGATCGTGATGCGCTGCGCACCGAGTTCGGCCAGCCCGAGCACCGCGGCGGGGGCAGTGCCACCGGAGCCGACGACGATCGCTGCGCCCTCGACGGAGCCGAGTGCGCCCGTCACACCGTCGATATCGGTGTTGTCCGCGCGCCAGCCACCGGGAATGCGAACCAGCGTGTTGGCCGAACCGATCAGCCGCGCCCGCTCGGTGCGCTCCTCGGCGAACTCCAGCGCGGCGAACTTACCGGGCATGGTGACCGACAGCCCGACCCATTCCGGCCCGAGCCCGGACACCAGTGCCGGCAGCTGTTCGGCAGTGCACTCGATGCGCTCGTAGGTCCACGCCGCCAGACCCAACGCTCGGTAGGCGGCCAGGTGCAGTTGCGGAGACCGCGAGTGGGCGATCGGCGAGCCGAGAACCGCGGCCTTGCGGACCCTATGTTCCACGACGGCAGGCCGCCTATCGTGCACTGTCGAGGACACCGTTGTGTCGCGCCAGTTCGATGTTGGCCAGGTGCTGGTTGTAGTCGCGAGTGAAGAGCGTCGTGCCCTGCATGTCGATGGTCACGAAGTACAACCAGTCCCCCGGCGCAGGTCGCTCAGCGGCGTCCAGCGCGTCGGCGCCCGGCGAGCAGATCGGGGTCTCCGGAAGTCCTTCGCGGACATAGGAGTTCCACGGCGTGGCCTTGGCCCGGTCAACATCGGTGGTGGCCACTTCCTGGCGGTCCAGCGAGTAGTTGACCGTCGAATCGAACTCCAGCTTGCGGTGCTCGGCCAGCCGGTTGTAAATCACCCGCCCGACCTTTGCGAAATCCTGTGGCTTGGCTTCCCGCTGTACGAGCGAGCCGACCGTGAGGATCTGGTACGGCGACATGTTCAAGGCAGAGGCGGTGTCCAGCAGGCCGCCCTGCGTGTACACCGAAGCGCTGGAGGAGATCAGCGTCGACAGGATGGACTGGGCCGGTGCGGCCGGGTCGATGTTCCAGGTGCCCGGCGCGATCAACCCTTCCAGCCGGCGATGGTCATTGCCCATCGCCGTCACCGGTCCGGCGGCCCACTGCGGAACCCCCAGCGCAGCCACGGGCGTCGATCCGGCGGCCGAGCGAAGGTCGTCGACCGAAACGCACCGCTCGATACCGTCGAGTATCACGCACGACGCCTTCGAGATCAGGCTGAAGATGCCGTCGGTGACAGCGTTGGTCTTGACGTCGGTGATGTCGTCGAGCTGACGTCCTTCTGGGATGGTGAGCTTGCCCACTCGGCTGTTCGGATCGACCAGCCGCGTGACGGCATTGGCCGCGGGGATCTCGGTGCGCAACTTGTAGTAGCCGGGCTGGATCGACGTGATCGCAGAGTTGCCCTGGGCGGCGTCGACGAACGCCTTGACCGTGGCCACCACCTTGTGGTCGTACAACGTCTTGGCGATCGCGGTGGTGGAGTCGCCGTCGTGGACCTGGATGACCAGATCGGATACGCCGTCACCGGCATAGTCGTTGCCGCCGCCGGAGAAGCTGTGCCATAGCTTGGAACCGAGGAACACCGCGGCGATCGCCACGACGACGAGCAGCAGCAGCGACGCAGCTCGCGTGACCCGGCGACGGCGGTTCCTGCGGACCTGACGCATGCGTTCGGAGCGGCTCATACCCCGTCGTGGTGGTCCCACCGCGACGGGTTGCGCCCGCTCGCCACCCCACTTGTCAGCCATCCGTGCCCTCTCCGCGGCTCTCGTCGCGCACGGCCAGGGCCGCCCGCCGCTGATCCAACCAGCTCTGCAGAATGCCCACTGCAGCAACCTGGTCGATCACCGCTTTCTGCCCCTTCGCACGAACCCCGGCGTCGCGCAACGACCGTTGTGCGGAGACGGTGGTGAGTCGTTCGTCGGCCAGCCGTACCGGCGTCGGCGTGATCCGGCGCGCCAACTGCTCGGCGAGATCAATCGCATCGTGCGCCGATGTACCGACCCGATCAGCCAGCGTGCGTGGCAATCCGACGATCACTTCGACAGCTTCGTACTCGCCGACAATGCCGACCAGCCGACGCAGATGCTTCCCGCCGGCCCGGTCACGCCGATCCCGCAACACCGTTTCCACCGGCGTCGCCAGAATACCGTCCGGGTCACTGCTGGCCACGCCGATGCGGACGGTGCCCACGTCGATGCCGATGCGTCGGCCGCGGCCGGGGTCATCGGTGCCCGGGCGATCCGGTCGAGCGGAGCGAGGGGAAGACTGCTCGTCGCTGCTCGGCACCGGGCTAACTCCGGCCGATCTCGGCACGCAGCGCGGCCAATGCCGCGTCGATACCCGCCGCCCCCTTACCGGAACCTTGTGCCATGTCGGCCTTACCACCGCCGCGACCGTTCACCGGGGCCGCGAGTTGCTTCACCAGCTCGTTGGCTCGCAGCCCGAGATCCTGGGCGCCGGGATTGACCGACACCACGAACGGCACCGCATCGTCCTCGCCCTCGGCGAGCAACGCAATGACGGCCGGATCACTGCCGAGCTTGCTCTTGATGTCCCCGACAAGGCTGCGCAGATCTGCCGCCGAGATCCCCGCAGCCATCCGCTGCGCCACCACCCGAACCTTGCCGATGGTCTCCGCCCCCGCCGCAGCATTGGCGGCGGCCGCCCTGGCGTTGGCCAGACGCGCCTTGTCGAGTTCCTTCTCGGCGGCCCTGAGCCGCTCCACCAGGTTGGCGACGCGCGCGGGCACCTCCTCCGACGGCACCTTGAGCGTCGACGCCAGCCCCGCCATCAGTGCCCGCTCCTTGGCCAGATGCCGGAACGATTCCAGTCCGACATAGGCCTCGACCCGGCGTACCCCGGAGCCGACCGAGGATTCACCCAGAATGGTGACCGGGCCGATCTGCGCCGAGTTGTGCACGTGGGTGCCGCCGCACAGTTCCAGCGAGAACGGTCCGCCAATCTCGACCACCCGAACCTCGTCCGGGTAGTTCTCGCCGAACAACGCCATCGCACCCATCGCCTTGGCCTTGGACAGCTCGGTGCTGAAGGTGTGCACCTCGTAGTCGGCTTCGACGGCCTCGTTGGCGACTTCCTCGATCTGCGTGCGCTGGCCCTCGGTGAGCGCACCCTGCCAGTTGAAGTCGAACCGCAGGTAGCCCGGCCGGTTCAGAGAGCCAGCCTGAACAGCGTTGGGCCCCAACACCTCTCGCAGCGCAGCGTGCACCATGTGGGTGCCGGAGTGGCCCTGGGTGGCACCGTGGCGCCACTTGGGATCGACGGCCGCGACGACGGTGTCGCCTTCGACAAACTCGCCGGATTCCACGTTGACGCGATGCGCCCACAAGGTCTTGGCGATCTTCTGCACATCGGTGACCGCCGCCCGTGCGGTTTCCGAGCTACCGGTCCCCGCGATGGCGCCTTCGTCGGCGATCTGCCCACCGGACTCGGCGTAGAACGGGGTGCGGTCCAAAATCAGCTCGACGCGATCGGCGTCCAGCCCCTCGTGCCCGACCACCGGAACCCGCTTACCGTCCACGAAGATACCGAGAATCCTTGCCTCGGAAGTCAATTCGTTGAATCCGGTGAACTCGGTGGGGCCCGCGTCGACCAGCTCGCGGTAGGCGGTCAGGTCGGTGTGAGCCTGCTTGCGCGCCGCGGCGTCGGCCTTGGCGCGGGCCCGCTGCTCGGCCATCAGGGTGCGGAAGCCTGCCTCGTCGACCGTGAGGCCCGCCTCGGCGGCCATTTCGAGGGTGAGATCGATCGGGAAGCCGTAGGTGTCGTGCAAGGTGAACGCGTCGTTGCCGGACAACGTGGATGCTCCCGCGCGCCTCGTCGCCGCAGCGGCTTCGTCGAACAGTCGCGAGCCCGAGGCCAGCGTGCGGTTGAACGCGCTCTCCTCGGCGACCGCGATCCGGTTGATGCGGTCGAAATCGGTGACCAGTTCCGGGTAGGACGGCCCCATTTCGTCGCGCACCGTCGTCATCAGCTGGCCCATGATGGGCTGCTCGACGCCGAGCAGTTTGGCGGCACGGATGATGCGGCGAAGCAGTCGCCGCAGCACGTAGCCGCGGCCCTCGTTGCCGGGGCTGACCCCGTCGCCGATGATGATGGCCGCGGTGCGGCTGTGGTCGGCGATGATGCGGTAACGGACATCGTCCTCGTGGTTGCCGACGCCGTAGGGCCTGGGCGAGACCAGGGCTACAACATCGATGACCGGGCGCACCAGATCTGTCTCGTAGACGTTGTCCACGCCCTGCAGCAGACAGGCGATGCGCTCGACGCCCATACCCGTGTCGATGTTCTTGCGCGGCAACGGCCCGAGGATCTCGAAGTCGTTCTTCGAGGTGCCCTCACCGCGCTCGTTCTGCATGAACACGAGATTCCAGATCTCGATGTAGCGGTCCTCGTTGGCCTCCGGCCCGCCCTCGATGCCGTATTCGGGGCCGCGGTCGTAGTAGATCTCCGAACACGGGCCACACGGACCCGGGATGCCCATCGACCAGTAGTTGTCGGCCATGCCGCGGCGCTGGATGCGCTCAGGGGGCAGGCCGGCCACTTCCTGCCACAGGCCGATGGCCTCGTCGTCGTCGAGATAGACCGTGGCCCACAGTCTTTCGGGATCGAACCCGTAGCCGCCCTCGGAGACCGGGTTGGTCAGCAGGGTCCAGGCCAGTTCGATGGCACCCTTTTTGAAGTAGTCACCGAAGGAGAAATTGCCGGCCATCTGGAAGAAGGTGTTGTGCCGGGTGGTGATCCCGACCTCGTCGATGTCGGGTGTCCGGATACATTTCTGCACACTGGTGGCGCGGTCCCACGGTGGCGTGCGGGCGCCGAGGAAGTACGGCACGAACTGCACCATGCCCGCGTTGACGAACAGCAGGTTGGGGTCGTCGAGGATCACCGATGCGCTGGGCACCTCGGTGTGGCCCGCTTTCACGAAATGATCGAGGAAGCGCTTCCTGATCTCGTGTGTCTGCACGTCGCTTCTGCCCTCGTCTTAGTAGATGGTGGCGGTGGGTACCGCTCGGTGTGCACTGCCGATAATTCGACCGCCTCACATTACCGGTCAGCGCGGTCGCCCTGAACAGCGTTGGTCAGGCCGCCAAAAAACTCAGTCGCACGGACCTTTGCGGGTTGTCCCGGTTGAGGTCGACCAGCACGACGCTCTGCCAGGTGCCCAGCAACGGGCGTCCGTCCTGCACCGGCACCGTGACCGACGGCGACACCAGGGCAGGCAGAACGTGATCGGCGCCGTGGCCGAACGATCCGTGCGCGTGCCGATAGCGGTCATCGCGGGGCAGCAGCCGCTCCAGCGTGTCGATCAGGTCATCGTCGGAGCCGGCCCCGGTTTCGATGATCGCCACCCCGGCTGTGGCGTGCGGGACGAAGATGTTGCACAGCCCGTCACCGTGGCCGTCGCAGAACCTCCGGACGGTGTCCGTCAGATCGACGATGCGGCGGCGGGAGGTGTCGACATCGATCACATCGCTGTCCATCCGCCCAGCCTACGGGCAGTCCCCGCCACCCATTGCCAGCTACGTCGCCGTTTGCACGGTGGTACCCCGGGGTATCTCACCTCCCAGTCCACAAGCCTTGGAGGAGAAATGACCATCACCGGCATCGTCAGCGCGATCCTGATCGGTATCGTGGTCGGCGTCATCGGGCGCCTGCTGGTTCCCGGCAGACAACCCATCGGGTTCCTGCTGACGATCCTGGTTGGCGTCGTCTCGGCGTTCATCGGCACGGCCATTGCGCGAGCACTCGGGATTCCGACGGAGACCAACGGCGTCGACTGGCTCGAACTGCTCGTCCAAATCATCGTCGCGGCCCTCGGCGTCGCCCTGGTGGCCTCGCTGATGGGGCGCAGGCGCGGCCTGTTCGGTGGTCGGCACTCAGGCCTGCTGCGGTGACCGTCGTCGCCGCTTGCCTATAACCCCGGTAGAGGCTTCACCACCACGGCGTCAAGGATTCATCAGCGCTTACGCCGAACGATGGCCCGCAGCTTGTCGAGCCGAGTGGCGATCTCGCGTTCGACACCTCGACCGGTCGGCTGGTAGTAGTCCACTATGACCAGATCGTCGGGCGGATACTGTTGCGGCACAACGCCATCGGGATGGTCATGGGGATACCGGTAGCCGACGGCGTGGCCGAGCTTGGCGGCGCCCGAGTAGTGGCCGTCGCGCAGATGTGGTGGCACCGGCCCGGCCTTACCCGAGCGGATGTCACCCATCGCCGCCGCCAGTGCTGTCGTCACTGCGTTGGACTTGGGCGCGGTCGCGAGATGGACGGTCGCGTGTGCGAGCGTCAACTGGGCCTCGGGCATGCCGATCAATTGCACGGTCTGTGCAGCGGCCACCGCGATCTGCAGGGCACTGGGATCTGCCATCCCGATGTCCTCGCTGGCCAGGATCATCAACCGACGGGCGATGAACCGCGGGTCCTCCCCCGCCACGAGCATCCGCGCCAGGTAGTGCAGCGCCGCGTCGACATCGGAACCACGCATCGACTTGATGAAGGCACTGACCACGTCATAGTGCTGGTCGCCGTCGCGGTCATAGCGCACGGCGGCCTTGTCCAGCGACTGCTCGATGACCTCAAAAGAAACGACGCCACCAGGTGCTCCGGCTGTCTCCGAGGCCACCTCCAACGCCGTCAAGGCACGGCGAGCGTCACCGGCCGAGAGTTGAACCAGCAGGTCGACCGCCTCGTCGGTGACCTCGACCGCACCGCCCAGGCCTCGCGGATCGGTGATCGCGCGGCGCAGCACGGCCTCGACGTCCTGCGCGGTCAACGGCTGCAGCTGCAGGATCAGCGAGCGCGACAGCAGCGGGGCCACCACGGAGAACGACGGGTTCTCGGTCGTGGCGGCCACGAGCAGCACCACCCGGTTCTCGACGGCTGCCAGCAGCGCATCCTGCTGGGTCTTGGAGAAGCGGTGCACCTCGTCGATGAACAGCACGGTCTGGCCGCCGTGGACGGCCGAGCGCCGAGCGGTGTCGATCACCGCGCGCACCTCTTTGACCCCCGCCGACAGCGCCGAGAGCGCCTCGAAGCGGCGGCCGGTGGCCTGCGAGATGAGCGACGCCAGTGTGGTCTTACCGGTACCGGGCGGCCCGTAGAGGATCACCGACGCCGCACCGGAGCCCTCCACCAGGCGACGCAGCGGTGAACCGGCCCGCAGCAGATGCTGCTGCCCGACGACCTCGTCGAGGCTGGCCGGACGCATCCGCACCGCAAGCGGGCCCGTGTCGGGCGCGACCAGGGAGCCCGGATCGCCGGACCCCGGGTCGCCGGGCACATCGAACAAACTGTCGGACACGTGTTCTGCTTACCACGCCGGACCGACCGGCTACTGCGGCGCCGTCACGAAATCGATCAGCTCCTCCACCCGGCCGATCAGCGCGGGCTCCAGGTCATTCCAGTCGCGCACCTGGCCACGGATCCGCTGCCAGGCCCGCGCGGTGTCGGCCTGGGTCGCATAGGGCCAGCCCAGCGCCTGGCAGATGCCCTTCTTCCAGTCCGTGCCGCGGGGAATCTCGGGCCAGGCCCTCATGCCCAGCCGAGCAGGTTTCACGGCCTGCCAGATGTCGATGAACGGATGGCCGACCACCAGCGTGTGCTCACCGCCGGGGCCTCGGCGTACCGCCTCGGCGATACGCGCCTCCTTCGAACCGGTGACCAGGTGATCGACCAGCACCCCGAGTCGCCGGCCGGGACCGGGCGAGAATTCCTCGACGATGCCGGCCAGATCGTCGACGCCGCCGAGATACTCGACCACGACGCCCTCGATGCGCAGGTCGGCACCCCATACCTGCTCGACGAGTTCGGCGTCGTGGCGTCCTTCGACGTAGATGCGGCTGGCCAGGGCCACACGGGCCTTGGCGCCCGCGACGGCCACCGAGCCCGACGCCGTGCGGGCCGGCGCCGCCGTCCGTTTCGGGACGGTCAGAATCACGGGTTTGCCATCGATCAGGAACCCGGGGCCCATCGGAAAGGCGCGCACCTTGCCCCTGCGGTCCTCGAGTTCGACGCGACCACCCTCGATGCGCACCACGGCACCCACGTAGCCGCTCTGGGCGTCCTCGACCACCAGGCCTTTTTCGGCCGGCTGTTCGGTGGACCGGATGCGCTTCGGGGTGTGCGGGTTTCGGGACAGGACGTCGGAACCGTAGCGATCAGTCACGCGGCGATACTAGAAACGTCCCCGAGGTTAATGGAGTTGCGACATACCGTCGTGACCTTGCTGTTAAGACCGTGCACGTGCCAGCCCCCTTGCGCGAGCAGACAGCAAGGTACCGAAAACTCGGCGTGTCGCGGACTTGCGCGTCTGCTCGCGGCGGTGCCGCACGGGCCAGATTCAGCTTGCGCTGGTTCAATCAGCAGGAGACAGCCGACGAAAGGATGGGGCCGCCCCGCATGTGGAGCACGGTGCTGGTGATGGCCCTCGTGGCCGCAACCGACCCGCTGCGCATCGGGGTGATCGCCTACATGGTGTCCCGGGCACGGCCCGTCCGGTTGTTGCTGCCGTTCTTCGCAGGCGGTTTCGCCACCAATGTGGCCGTGGCGGTGGCCGTGGTGTTCGTGTTCAGGGAGAGCGCGCTCGGCGACAGATCGGTTCACCCGGGTATCGAAATCACAATCGGCGTGGTGGCGGGGCTCATCGCCGTCTTGTCGGCGACCGGTCTGCTGGAGCGGTTGTTCCACCGCGTACGCAGCAAGCGGGTGGCGGTGACGGCCGCCGTCGGTAACCACGCAGATCCCGCAACAGGCCAACCACACTCCGAACCCGTGGAGCCGCCGACGCTGGACTCCCTGCCAGTGGTCTCGAAGCTGCCCGAGAGCATCAAGGCTGCCCTGCGCGGCGAGGCGGCCTGGGCTGCCGGCCTGCTCGGCCTGAGCAACGGCATCCCCTCGCCGTACTACGTGGGTGCCATAGCGGCGGTGCTCACCTCGGGTGCGGAGGTCGGTCAACAGCTGAGCGCGTTGGTGATCTTCAACCTGGTGGCGTTCGCCGGTGCGCTGATCCCGATTCTGAGCTTCTGGATCGCGCCCGACGCCACTCGCTCGGCGGTCGAGCGCTTGTATGCCTGGATGAAGATTCACCACCGCCTGGTGGTGACGGTCATCGCCAGTGCGGTCGGGGTGTTCTTCGTCGGGTTGGGAATCAGCCACCTGTGATCACGCGCTGACGCCGGGATCCAGCTGCAAAAGTTCGGTCCGAGAGTAGCGTTCGGGCACATGGCGGACTGGGAAGACGTGGCCAGGGTGGCCGCCGGGCTGCCCGAGACGACCGAGACCTCACCGCGGACCTGGCGGGTACGCAAGAAGCTCGTGGTCTGGGAGCGGCCGCTGCGCAAGGCGGATCTCGAGGCAATGGGCGACGACGCTCCCGACGGCGAGATTCTCGGCGCACGAGTTCCCGACGAGGGCGTGAAGCGGGCGTTGATCACCGACAATCCGGCGGTCTACTTCACCACGCCACATTTCGACGGATATCCTGCGATCCTGGTGCGGCTGGCCGTAATTGACATGCCTGAGCTGACCGAGCTGATCACCGAGTCATGGCTGACACAGGCACCCAAGACTCTGGCAAAAAAGTTTCTGGCGGACGGGCCGGGGTAGTTCGAAATCCTTGTTCCGGCATGCCGATCGAGCAACAGCCCTTGTCAACGGTTGACGAGAACGACCCGGAGCTAGGTCAGATGTCGGCGTAGTCCGAGTCGGTCTCGTTCATCTTCTGATGTGTGCTGTTGCGTGGCGATCCGAAGCGCCCGCGCACCCCAAGTGCCTTACCCAGGCCGAATGGTGCCAGGTTGCCGTAGCGGGTTTCGATGTGATCGGCGGGAATGCGGTAGGTCTCGTGCCAAATGCCGATGTCGCCGGTGCCGGCCGCATCACGGTTGAATGCCGCCCAGGCCGCGGCCTGATCAGCGCTGACTTCGTTCCGGCGCGCTTAGGCTCGGACGAGCTCGAACAGCGGAATCGCCCGTGTGGTGTTGGCCTGGTACTCGGCGAAGACCGGCGCCAACGCGGTCACCTTCGAGTAGGCGTCGTCGCGTTCGTCGTCGGGCAGCTCGCGAGCCGTCACGTCGTAGGAGTCGGTGCCGACCTCGATGCGCACCTTCGGATTAGCCCGCAGATTGTGCACCCAGGCCGGGTGTTTCGGGGCACCCGCAAACGAACCCACGATGAGCATCTTGCCGTCGACGTTCAGGTAGGCCAGCGGCGAAAGCCGAGCCTTGCCGGACTTCGCGCCGGTCGTATGCAGTATCAACAAGTTGCCACCCTTGAACGGCCCGCCGACCTTGCCGCCATTGGCGCGGAATTCCTCCACCACCTTGCGGTTGAACTCGTCGACCGCTGCAGTGTCGGCGTATAGCTTCTCTCTGTCGATCTCGGTCATGCCTGGACACAGCCACAGGAATGCGGGGTCTATTCCCCGGCCGCTGCCTTTTCCGACTTCTTCTCCTTCTCCGGTTTGGCGTCTATTCCGGATTCCTTACGCTGCTGCGCGGTGATCGGTGCCGGCGCGTCGGTCAGCGGGTCCACGCCGCCGCCCGACTTGGGAAACGCGATGACCTCGCGGATCGAGTCGACTCCGGCGAGCAGCGCGGTGATGCGGTCCCAGCCGAATGCGATGCCGCCGTGGGGCGGCGCACCGAAGGTGAAGGCGTCCAACAGGAATCCGAATTTGTCCTGCGCTTCATCATGGCTGATGCCCATCATCGCGAACACCCGCTCTTGCAGGTCGCGGCGGTGGATACGGATCGAGCCGCCGCCGATCTCGTTGCCGTTGCAGACGATGTCGTAGGCATCGGACAACGCGTTGCCGGGATCGGTGTCGAACGTGCCCTCCGATTCGGGCTTCGGAGCGGTGAAGGCATGGTGCACCGCCGTCCAGGCGCCCGAACCGACCGCGACGTCGCCCGAGGCCGTCGCCTCGTCGGCGGTCTCGAACATCGGAAAGTCCACCACCCAGGTGAACGCCCAGGCGGTCGGGTCGATGAGGTCGAGCCGCTTGGCGATCTCGCCCCGGGTGGCGCCGAGCAGTGCCCGGGCTCCCTTTACCGGACCCGCGGCAAAGAAGATGCAGTCGCCGGGCTTGGCGCCGACGTGCGCGGTCAGCCCGTCCCGCTCGGCGTCGGTGAGATTCTTGGCGACCGGCCCGCTCAAGGTGCCGTCTCCTTCAGCCACCAGCACGTAAGCCAGCCCCTTGTGACCGCGTTGCTTGGCGAATTCCTGCCAGCCGTCCAGTGTGCGCCGAGGCTGCGAGGCACCGCCGGGCATGACCACAGCGCCCACGTACGGCGCCTGGAACACCCGGAACGTGGTGTCCTTGAAGTACTCGGTGCACTCGACAAGTTCCACGCCGAACCGCAGGTCGGGCTTGTCCGAGCCGAACCGGCGCATGGCCTCGGCGTGGCTGATCCGTGGTAGCGGCAGGGGCAGGTCGTAGCCGATCGTGGACCACACCGCGCGCAGGACCTCTTCGGCGATGGCGATGACGTCGTCGGCCTCGACGAAGCTCATCTCCATGTCGAGTTGGGTGAACTCTGGTTGACGGTCCGCGCGGAAGTCCTCGTCGCGGTAGCACCGGGCGATCTGGTAGTACCGCTCCATCCCTGCGACCATGAGCAACTGCTTGAACAGCTGCGGGCTCTGCGGCAGCGCGTAGAACGAGCCGGGCTGCAGCCGCGCGGGCACCAGGAAGTCACGGGCCCCCTCCGGCGTCGAGCGCGTCAGCGTCGGGGTCTCGATCTCCACGAAGTCATGCTCGGCCAGCACACCGCGGGCAGCCGCATTCACCTTCGAGCGCAATCGAATTGCGTGGCCCGGGCCCTCACGACGCAGATCCAGGTAGCGGTAGCGCAGCCGGGCTTCCTCGCCCGCGGTCTCGTCGAGCTGGAACGGTAGCGGCGCGCTCTCCCCCAGCACGGTCAACGAGGTGGCGTTGACCTCGATCTGACCAGTCGGGATCTCGGCGTTCTCGTTGCCCTCCGGCCGGACCTCGACGACGCCGGTGACGGCGATACAGAACTCGGCGCGCAGCCGGTGCGCGGCGGCGAGCACGTCACCTTCGCGGAACACCACTTGCGACGCGCCTGACGCGTCCCGCAGGTCGATGAAGATCACGCCGCCGTGGTCGCGGCGACGCGCGACCCAACCCGCCAACGTCACCGTCTGACCGGCATCGGCGGGCCGCAACGAACCGGCGGCATGAGTGCGCAGCACGAAAGACTCCCTATGGGTCGAGGGGAAGAGGTGTGGAACGAGTGACAAGTGTAGAGGGGTCCGCATAGCCACTAAGTTGGCGATCATGAACGTGTCTGTCGCAGTCATCGGTCCCGGCGCCATCGGCTCGGCCATCGCGGCCCATCTGCACACCGCCGGGCACCAGATCGCGGTCTACGGACGCACGCCCCGCGACTCGATCGAGGTCAGACCCGACGGCTCGGCGCCCGTCATCGTGCCCGGCCCGGTGCGTACCGATCCCGACGCGGTATCAGGGCCGGTAGATGTGGTGTTCCTGGCGGTCAAGGACACCCAGAACGCCGAGGCCGCCAAGTGGCTGGCCCGGCTGTGCGATGCGAACACCGTCGTGTGTGCGTTGCAGAACGGTGTGGAGCAGGTCGAGCGCGTGGGCCGGTACTGTCCTGCCGGCACCGTGGTGCCCGCGGCGATCTGGGTCTCCGCGGAGACGACGCCGCAAGGCTGGGTGTGGTTGCGCAATTCGCTCCGCTTGGTCTTGCCCGACAATCCCGCCGCAGCCACCGTCGCCGCCCTGTTCCCGGACGGAACCGTCGAATTAGACCCCGAATTCGTCAACGCGACGTGGCACAAACTGCTGGTGAACGCCGTGGTGGGGCTGATGGTGCTGACAGGCAGACGAACCGGGATGTTCCGCCGCGACGACATCGCCGCGCTGGCCCGCGGCTACCTCGCGGAAGGTCTCGCAGTGGCCCGGGCCGAGGGCGCGACCCTGTCCGACGCAGTGATCGATGAGGTGGTCGACATGCTCGTCCAATCCCCGCCGGACATCACCACTTCGATGTTGACCGATCGGCAGGCGGACCGACCGCTGGAGTGGGACATCCGTAATGGTGTGATCCGCCGTAAGGCCGCCACCCATGGCCTGGCCACGCCGATCAGCAACTTGTTGGTGCCACTATTCGCGGCGGCCAGCGACGGGCCTGGCTGACCTAGTACAGGCCCGCCCAGGACGCGCGCCGGACCGCGTCGGGATCAGCGACCGTCTCATCGCGTGTCGACCGGATCACCCGTGTCAGTCGACGCACGGTGTCGTATTGCGGCCAGTCCTGAAATATCTCACGTGCGGGAAATATCCGGTCCTCCTCACGTGCGGGAAATATCCGGTCCTCCTCACGTGCGGGAAATATCCGGTCCTCCTCACGTGCGGGAAATATCCGGTCCTCCTCACGTGCGGGGTGCCCCCCGGTTGCGAAATCCAACCAGGTGCGTTGCATGCGCCGACCCACCGAGGGCTGGATGCGGCGCCCGAGCGGGTGCAGTTTGCGGCCCAGATACGAGCCGTAGCTGTGTTGGATGTGGACGATCTCGCTGCCGTGGGTCGCGCCGAGCCCCAGTACCTTGAGCGTCCAGGTGGTGTGGTCGAACCGGTAGGCGTGCGTCGGCGCATGCGCACTGTAGGCGTCGGCGAAAGCCCACGTCGGGGCACCGAACATGACATCGGAGCCGATCGCGATCAATGCGTTGCGGCGCGGGAAATCCGGGTAGGCCGCGAGCACGCCGGGTTCGGCGGACGGATCAGTGCGCGCGAAGAAAGCGTGGATGGCCGCTTCGGTGGTGGGCAGCATCGGCGGCTTGCCCCACGCGAACATCGAGGCCTCGTGGCTGTTGGTGCCGATGATCAACGGCACGCGGCCGACGGCCCCGGCGCGGGCCGCCTCGATCGGGTGCTGCGGCAGCAGGTCGACACCGTAGGTCAATCCATAGGCCAATGTCGGTGTGTGTTGCGCACTTTCCAGCTGCAGCTGCCCGGCGGCGCGGCGCAACTGCCGTTGCGGCAAGGTCTTGACCACTTCGGCGCCGACACCGAGGGCGGCCAGAAACCGGCGTGCCTGCCGGGCTCGGGTCTCACGATCGGCGATCAGTGGCAGCGCCGGGCTCTGGGCTATCGCGCGGGCGAACAATCCCGTAGCGGCCGGGCTGGCCAACAATGCCAGTACCGACGTGGCACCGGCAGATTCGCCGAACACCGTCACCTGCCCGGGGTCACCACCGAACGCGGCGATGTTGTCCCGCACCCAGGCCAGTGCGGCGAGCTGATCCCGCACGCACAGGTTGTCGTCGAAACCAGGACCGAGGTCGCTGAGCTCGAAACCGCCGAACACCCCCAGCCGGTAGGTGACATTGACCACCACCACATTGCCGTTGGCAGCCAGCCGCGACCCGTTGTAGAGCTGCAATTGACCCGCGCCATATACGAACGCGCCGCCGGGAATCCACACCATGACCGGCAGCGAACCCGTCGTATCCGGGGACCACACGGTGACGGTCAGACACGCTTCATCGCGGATCTTGGGGTCGTCACGACCGCCTCCGACGAATGAACGGCCTTGCGGTGGCAACGGCCCGTGGTCGACGGCGTCGTGCACACCGGTCCACGGCGACAATGGCTGCGGCGCCAGAAACCGTCGCGCACCGACGGGTTGCCGGGCATAGGCGACACCCCGCCACACCCCGACACCGTCCTCGACGGTGCCACGGAGCCGCCCCAGCGAAGTATGGGCGATGGTCGAATGTTCCGCGGCGACGGACACGTCTGAATCCTAGTGTGGCAAGCTGGACACGCTGTCGAGTGTGACCTACCGGCGAATGGCGATGGAGCGACGCGATGACCTTCAACGAGGGTATGCAGATCGACACGAGCACCACGTCGACCGGCGGCGGAGGCCGTGGTCCCGGTCGCGGACTGGCCATCGGCGGTGGCCTCGGCGGCCTGCTGGTGGTCGTCGTCGCGCTGTTCCTCGGCATCGATCCCGGCACGATCATGCCGCAGCAACAGCAAATCGACGCCGGGGGCGCCCAGGCTCAAGGTATCGATCTGAGCCACTGCAAGACCGGCGCCGACGCCAACAAGTACGTGGAGTGCCGTGTGGTGGCCACCGGTAACTCGGTGGACGGGGTCTGGTCGCAACTGCTCAAGGGCTACACCCGGCCACACATGAAGCTGTTCAAGGACCAGGTGAACACCGGGTGCGGCCCGGCCACCACAGCGGTCGGCCCGTTCTACTGCCCCGTGGACCAGACTGCCTACTTCGACACCGGGTTCTTCCAGGTGCTCGTCGACCAATTCGGTTCCAGCGGCGGGCCATTGGCGCAGGAATACGTGGTGGCCCACGAGTACGGGCACCACGTGCAGAATCTGCTGGGTGTATTGGGCCGGGCCCAGCAGGACCCGCAAGGCGCGACCGGTGCAGGCGTGCGCACGGAATTGCAGGCCGACTGCTACGCCGGCGTATGGGCGCACTACGCGTCGATCACCAAACAGGAGAGCACCGGGGTGCCGTACCTGGAACCGTTGAGCGACAAGGACATCGCCGACGCGCTGTCGGCCGCCCAGTCGGTCGGTGACGACCGGATCCAGAAGGCGGCGACCGGCCGGGTCAACCCGGAGACATGGACTCATGGCTCCTCGGCGGAGCGGCAAAAGTGGTTCACCGTGGGTTATCAGACCGGCGACCCCAAGAAGTGCGATACGTTCGCCGCGGCCAACCTTGGTTAGGGCACAGACCGAGGTAGACACCGTCGCGGAGCGCTACCTCGAGAGATACGCACAACTCGACCCCTGCGCGGCAACCGAATTGGGCGTCAAAGGCCACGACGCCGAGATCACCGACTACTCCCCCGACGGCGTGGCCGCACGCGCCGAGGCGGCCCGGTCCGCGCTGCGGGAACTCGCCGGGGCCACCCCGATCGACGATGTCGACGTGGTGACCGTCGCGGCCTTGACCGAACGACTCGGCGTGATCATCGAACTGCACGACGCCGGGCTGGATCTGGGTGAGCTGAACGTGATCGCCTCGCCGTTGCAGGCCATGCGCGACGTGTTCGATCTGATGGCCGTCGACACCGTGGACGACTGGTCGCTGATATCGCGGCGCCTGGCCCAGGTTCCGGATCGCGCCGACGGTTACGCCCTCGCCCTGCGGACCGCGGCAAGTAACGGACATGCCCCGGCCACCCGCCAAGTCAGCCGCGGTATCGATCAGGCCACGCGGATCGGCCAGTTGTTCATCGACATGGTTTCCCGGGCCGCCCCGGGAAACCCGGTGCTGCACCGCGAGTTACACGCCCGGGCCGAGGCAGCCGCCGCGGCGTACCGACGGCTGGCGACCACACTGCGAGACGATGTCGCCCCGCATGCCCGCCGGCAGGACGCCTGCGGCCGCGATGCCTACCGGCTGCTCTCCCGCTCTTTCCTCGGCGCCGAAGTCGACCTCGACGAAACCTACGCGTGGGGCATCGAGCTTCTGGAAGCGATTGTGGCCGAACAGGTGTCGATCGCACAGCAGCTCTACCCCGGCGCCACCGTGGCCGAGACCCTACACCGCCTCGACGACGAGCCGCGCTATGTGCTCACCGGCACCGATGCGCTGCAGGCCTGGATGCAGGATCTGTCTGATCGCGCGGTGGAATCGTTGGCCGGCACGCACTTCGACATCGCCGAGCCGCTGCGCAGGCTGGAGTGCCGGATCGCGCCGACCCAGACCGGCGGTATCTACTACACCGGCCCGTCGGAGGATTTCAGCAGGCCGGGCCGGATGTGGTGGTCGGTACCACCCGGTGTCGAGCAGTTTCACACCTGGCAAGAGACCACCACCGTCTTCCACGAAGGTGTTCCTGGGCACCATCTGCAGATCGGCCGGGCGGTGGTGCTGGCCGACCAGCTCAACCGGTGGCGCCGGCTGGGGTGCTGGGTGTCGGGCCACGGTGAGGGCTGGGCCCTGTACGCCGAACGGTTGATGGCCGAGCTGGGCTGGCTGGGCGACGCCGGCAACCGCATGGGCATGCTTGACGCGCAACGGTTTCGGGCCGCCCGGGTAGTGATCGACATCGGAGTGCACTGCGGCATGAAAGCACCCGACGGAGCAGTCTGGGATGCTGAGCGGGCGTGGAACTTCCTCACCTCACACTCGTCCATGGCCCCGGAGAATCTGCAGTTCGAGCTGGATCGGTACCTGGGCTGGCCGGGGCAGGCCCCGTCGTACGCCATCGGTCAACGGATCTGGCAGCAGTTGCGCGACGATGCGCTACGGGCCGGGGCGTCGTTGAAACAGTTTCACAGCCGCGCGCTGGATCTCGGTGGTCTGCCGCTCGAGGTGCTGCGATCGGCGTTGTCGACGACATGACCCATCCGTATCGAGCCCGACTCGGCAGGCGTGGTGGGCCGACGCGTACGACGCGGACCGCTGACCGTACCCCACAAGCCGGAACCGGTTATCAGGGCATCGGTGTGGCGCTGTCGATAGCGGTTTTTGCTTCCACGGTAGGGACGGCGAAGGCCGGGGCGCAGGCATCGCGATGACGGTTTGGAGTCCGTCGAGGGCCCTCAACTCGGCGCCGAGGCTGAGGCCAGGTAACCAGCCGCCCGCGCCGCGAATATGTGCTGGATCGCGTCCTTACCTCTCAGTGAGGCGGTCACCGAGACTTCTCGATCAGGCGAGCAGAGCTGATGTCGAGAGCCCGGACACAGGTTCGCGGCTCGCAGGATGCGATTCCACCCGCAAACAGGATGACCAGCGATGCATCCCACGCGTTCACCTACCCTAGCCACCTGCAATGTACCTGGGGAACCTCTGCAGGCTCCCCGGGGAGGCAACTCCGGCTACTGAAAACCAACCTCGTGTGTTTCACTGGTCGGGTGGTTTCGCGACGAGGACGCCAGTTCAGCAGGCGGGCGGTACTACTCGGAGGCGCTGCCGGTGTCCTGGGCCTGACAAGTTCGCTGGCATCGCGGCCGGCGGGCGCCGACGAACCCCCCTACTTCCCGTCGACCGCACTCGATCAGCCGAATCTGCCCAACTTGAGATTCCAGGGCTTCCACTCGCCGCGGAACATCCGTCCCTTTGTCGACGAGCTGCCGATCCTGCCGCGGCGACAGCTCGGCGGTCAGATCGTCGTCGCGGAGGCCCTGCACGAATTTCACAGCGATATGCCGCCGGCCCCGAGTTGGGGATACGACGGCGTGAGCCACCTCGGCCCGATCATCGAGGTGCAACGTGGCGAAGTCGCCAAGACCACCTTCGTCAACAATCTCGGCCCTCACATCCTCGCCGACTACATCGACCCCTCGCTACACGGAGTCAGCTCCGATGACGCGACTCGCCCGCCGATGGTCGTGCACCTGCACGGTGCACCGAACTCACCCGTCAATGATGGCTTTCCGACCGCCGTGATCCGCCCGGGCGAAAGCATCGACTACCAGTTCAGCAACCAACTGGAATCCGCCACGCTGTGGTATCACGACCACGCCATGGGGATCACCCGGCTGAACGTCTATGCCGGCCTGGCGGCACCGTACTGGGTGCGCGATGAATTCGACACCGGCAAGGAGGACAATCCGCTGGGCCTGCCGGCAGGTGACTACGAGTTGCCCCTGATCGTCTCCGACAAGGTTTTTACCCGCGACGGACGACTGCGCTACGACAGCATCCGCACCCAGCTTTTACAAAACCATTGGGGCGGAGGTCTTGCCGGTGACGTGATGGTCGTCAACGGCAAGGCGTGGCCGAATCTGAATGTGGACCGGGGGGTTTACCGGATCCGGCTCACATCGGCTTCGTCGGTGAGCGACTACCGGATCGCGTTCTCGAACAACATGCCGTTCTGGGTCATCGGCAGTGACGGCGGGTTGCTCGACCAGCCCGTCGAAGTCCTCGCGCTCGATGTCGTCTCGGCCGAACGCTACGACCTGCTGGTCGACTTCAGCGGCTTCGAACCCGGTGACGCCGTCGAAATGATCAACATCGCGCAGATCGCATGGATCGGCCAACTCGGCGGTAGTGCGCAGGTGCGAAACATCATGAGGTTCAGTGCCACCGAGAAGGTCGGAAAGTACACAGAGATCCCGAGGGATCTGCGTGGTGGCCGCCGGCAGCCGAAGCGGCTGCCGGCCTTGGCGACTGCAACCGAGCCTCCTGTCACCCACACGTTGAACGTCAACCTCAATCGCGAGGGTCAGTGGCTCGCCAGGGTAAACATGAACATCGACAACCTGGCATTCGACAGCAGCTGCGTGGACATTGCCCGCGAAGGCGGCGTGGAGCAGTGGAACTTGGTGAACGCCGATGTCACGCTGCAAACTCACGCGATCCACGTTCACCTCGCGCAGTTCCGGGTCATCGGACGGCAGAATTTCGATCGTCGCCAATTCGCCCACGACCTGGACAGCCCGGGACACATCGGCGATGGCCGATGGGCGCCGTCAGCCGAGGACTACGTGCGCGGTCCTATGGAAGATCCCGCCCCGTATGAGCGGGGCTGGAAGGACACCGTGCGATGCCCCCGTGGTCAGATCACGCGGGTTCTCATTCGCTGGCCGACCGCCGACGAGCTCGGCTTCGATCCGGACGCTCCGTTCGAGGCCCCCGATGGAACTCCGCTGCAAGGTTACGTATGGCACTGCCACATGCTCGATCACGAGGACAACGAAATGATGCGGCGGATCCGGATCGTCGCTCCGACGCTGCCCGACAGCGACCTACCTACGTGCGACATGTCCGACTCTGACATGTCCATGTCCGGGCACGGCCATCACATGGGCTAAGAAACGTCATCCGGAAAACACGGGCGACCACCGGGGTGAGTTCGGGTCACGATCACCCAACCGGTGAGCGACGGCTGGGACGGCATCATCACCACCGACCTCGACCAGATCCTGCCGAGGGCCTCACCAAGGCTGTCACGCCGCGCGACAAGGCTAAGACCTGCGCAGACTAAAACAGGGTGGGATGCGCCGGTGCCGTGGTTTCGGGTACGACACCGGCGCTCGCCGTGGGCGGTCGCCCAGCCAGCCCGTACCGGGTGAGCAGCGGCGCCACCCGGGTACGAAGTGCGTTGCGGTAGTCCTGCGGCAGGTAGGCCCCGCGTCGGTACAACCGCTGGTATTCGCCGACGAGTTCGGGATGCGAGCGTTGCAGCCACTGAAGGAACCAGCCGCGTGTCGATCCCCGCAGATGCAGTCCGAACACCGTGGCGCCCGTCGCGCCCGCCGCCGCGATCTGGCCGAGCAGCGAGTCGAGATGTTCGACCGAGTCGGTCAGGTACGGCAGCACCGGCGCGACCATGACGTGGCAGTCCAACCCCGCCTCGCGCACCGCCGAGATCAGCGCCAGCCGCGCCTGCGGCGACGGTGTACCAGGTTCGACATCACGATGCAGATCCGGATCACCCACCGCCAGCGAGATGGCTACGCTCGCCCCGGGCCCGTTGTGCGCGGCGTCAGCGACGAGCGGCAGGTCGCGGCGCAAAAGCGTTCCCTTCGTCAAGATCGAGAAGGGCGTTCCTGAATCAGACAGTGCGCGAAGGATTCCCGGCATCAACACGTATCGGCCCTCGGCCCGCTGATACGGGTCGGTGTTGGTGCCGAGGGCGACGGTTTCCCTGGTCCAGGACCTGCGTTGCAGTTCGCGTCGCAGCACCTCGGCGACGTTGGTCTTGACGACAACCTGGGTGTCGAAATCCACGCCGCAGTCGAACTCCAGGTACTCATGCGTCGGGCGGGCGAAGCAATACCGGCAGGCGTGCGAACAACCCCGGTAGCCATTGACGGTATAGCGGAACGGCAATACCGACGACGCGGGAATCTTGTTCAGCGCCGACTTGCACACGACTTCGTGGAAGGTGATGCCGTCGAACTGCGGAGTCCGCACACTGCGGACGAACCCGAGACGCTGCAGGCCGGGCAATGCGCCATCGTCGACCCGCAACCCTTGCCCATCCCAGCGCATACTTACATCGAACAATTGTTCGAGTTGAATGTCAAGAACTCGCAGTTAGCGGTGTCCCACCCCGCGAGATGAATCGACAAGCGACGGTGGTTCGGCGGTCTATGCGCTATTCGGCGACCATCTCGCCGGAAAACGACTTACCCCGTCCAGTTCACCACTGGCCGAGCTGGCACCGCGGGCTGTAGGGATGGTCGTTCTGGTTGGCCAGCTGACCGTCGACGGAGATCTCGCAGTGCGCGTTGGGTGCCCCACGCCCACCGTGCGTGGTGCTGCTGACCGTGAAGATCGCCCACTGCGGGTCTGCCAGCGTGGTATCGAACACCCAGGGGTTGTCCGGGCCCACATTCACCTGGGCCTTCTGCAGATACTTGTACGGATCGGCGTTGTAGGCGTCTTTGCTCGGCGGCTGAGTCGCCAGGTAGTAGAGGTCGAAATCGTAGGGAGCACCAGATGTCAGCGTGTAACGGACCTCGTGTTCAGCGGCCGGATCGGCATTCGCCACCGAAGTACCGACAGCCTGCCCCACCGCAATAGATGCAGCCGCTACCGCCAACGCGGCACCGACCCTGCTCGTCACGTTTCGCATGTTCCTCATATCGAGGCACGCTACCGGGTTGTTACAGATGTGACAGCCTTGAAAGAGAGCATCAGTGCAAAGCCACGAGACGAGACGCTGATCCCGAACCAGAACGTCGGGGTCAGGGCGTGAGTCGGGAAAGCAGTTCTGCGACGACGGCATCGGCGGCGACGTCGACCTGCTCACCGGTGGAGAGGTCTTTCAATCCGACGGTTCCGGCGTCGAGGTCGCGATCCCCGGCCACCAGTGCGTATTTGGCGCCAGAGCGGTCCGCTGCCTTCATCGCACCCTTGAGTCCGCGGTCGCCGTAGGCCAGGTCGACCCGCACACCGTCGGCCCGTAACCGCGCAGCCAGCTTGACGAGCTCGAGCTTGGCGGCCTCGCCCACCGGCACCGCGAACACCTGCACCCCGCTGTTGGCACCGGCCGCCGTCTTCCCCTCGGCCTGCAACGCCAGCAGCGTGCGGTCGACCCCGAGGCCGAATCCGATGCCGGACATGTCCTGACCGCCGAGGCGGCGCATCAGTCCGTCGTAGCGCCCACCGCCGCCGATGCCCGACTGCGCACCCAGCCCATCGTGGACGAACTCGAACGTCGTCTTGGTGTAGTAGTCCAGGCCACGCACCATGCGCGGGTTGATCACGTAAGGAATCCCGAGCGCGTCCAGGTGTGCCTGCACGGTTTCGAAGTGCTGTTTGGCGGTATCGGACAAGTGGTCGAGCATCAAGGGCGCATCGGCGGTCATCGCCCGCACCTCGGGTCGCTTGTCGTCGAGCACGCGCAGCGGATTGATCTCCGCGCGCCGCCGGGTCTCCTCGTCGAGATCGAGCTTGAACAGGAATGCCTGCAGGAGTTCGCGGTAGGCCGGGCGGCAGGTGTCATCGCCCAACGATGTGAGCTCGAGCCGGAAGCCGTCGAGCCCCAGCGAGCGGAAACCGAAGTCGGCGATCGCGATCACTTCGGCGTCGAGTGCCGGATCGTCGACGCCGATGGCCTCGATACCCACCTGCTGCAGCTGGCGATAGCGTCCTGCCTGCGGTCGCTCGTACCGGAAAAACGGCCCCGAGTAGCACAGCTTGACCGGCAGTGCCCCGCGGTCCAGCCGATGCTGGATGACCGCACGGATCACCCCGGCGGTGCCCTCGGGACGCAAGGTCACCGAACGCTCGCCGCGGTCGGCAAAGGTGTACATCTCCTTGGAGACCACATCGGTGGACTCCCCCACGCCGCGGGCGAACAACGCGGTGTCCTCAAAGATCGGCAGCTCGATATCGCCGTAGCCGGCACGGCGGGCCGCGGTCAACAGGCCGTCGCGGACGGCGACGAACTGGGCCGACTCCGGCGGCAGGTAGTCGGGGATGCCCTTGGGCGCCTGGAATGCAGATGTCACAGAGTCAAACCTTCGAGAAATGGATTGGTGCGGCGTTCGTGCCCGATCGTCGAGCGCGGACCGTGTCCCGGTAGTACCACGGCGTCGTCGTCGAGCACCAACAGTTTTGTCACGATCGAACCGAGCAGGTCCCGACCGCTGCCGCCGGGCAGGTCGGTGCGCCCGACCGAAGACCGAAACAGCGTATCGCCCGTGAAGACGACGTCCGTCAGGCCATTGGTCAGCCGGAAGACCACCGAGCCTCGGGTGTGCCCGGGCGTGTGGTCGACGGCCACGGTGATGCCGCCCAGCTCCACTTTGTCGCCATCGTGGTCCAGCTCGACGAGCTGACGGGGTTCGGAGAACAGCGTCCCGAACGCCAGCTGGGCCAGGCGCGGCCCGAATCCCCTGATCGGATCGGTGAGCATGAACCGGTCCTCGGGGTGGATATAGGCCGGGCAGGCATACGTGTCGGCCACCTTCTGCGCCGACCAGATGTGGTCGATGTGGCCGTGGGTGAGCAGGACCGCCGCCGGGGTGAGCCGGTTTTCGTCGAGAATGCGACGCAGCGGCCCCATCGCCCGCTGACCTGGATCAACGACGATCGCATCGGCGCCGGGCCGGTCCGCCACGACGTAGCAGTTGCACGCCAGCATCCCGGCTGGGAATCCGGTGAGGAACACGGTTGCCAGTTTCCCACGTCGGTTGGGCACCCCCTGTTCACGCGGGTCGGCAGGCTCGGATTCAGCATCACCTGGCAGACTCGGTGCCGATCGAACCGCCTACCAGGAGGACGACTGCGGTGCCCACCAACGAACAACGACGAGCGACGGCCAAGCGCAAGCTGGAACGCCAACTGGAACGTCGCGCAGCCAAGGAGCGCAAGCGCCGTCTCCTGACTATCGTCGGCGCGGTCGTGGCCGCCATCGTGGTCATCGGCGCGGGCGTCGGCATCTTCGTCTTCAACCGGGATTCGGGGAGCACCACGGCCTCCGCCGCCACCAGTACCCCGTCCGCCGAGGCGCAGCCTGCGGCCGACGGCCAGCTGCCGGCTTTCGTGGCCCCGGCCAACCTCGGTGCGAACTGCCAGTACCCGGCGACCGGCGCGGCCAGCAAGAAGGTCAACCCGCCGCGCACCGGCAAGGTGCCCACCGACCCCGCGACGGTCAGCGTGAGCATGACGACCAACCAGGGCAACATCGGCCTGCAGCTGGACAACGCCAAAGCGCCGTGCACCGTCAACAGCTTCGCCAGCCTGGCCCAGCAGGGCTACTTCAACGACACGCCCTGCCACCGGCTGACCACTGGCGGACTGTCGGTCCTGCAATGCGGCGACCCGACCGGTAAGGGCACCGGCGGCCCCGGCTACCAGTTCGCCGACGAATACCCGGCCAATCAGTACCAGCCGGACAACCCGGCGCTACAGCAGCCTGTGGTTTACCCGCGCGGCACTTTGGCCATGGCCAATGCCGGCCCGGGTACCAACGGCAGCCAATTCTTCCTGGTCTACAAGGACTCACAGCTGCCCCCGAACTACACCGCGTTCGGCACCATCGACGCGACCGGCCTGGCAACCCTCGACAAGATCGCCGCGGCCGGCGTGGCCGGTGGTGGCCAGGACGGCAAGCCGGCCATGGACGTCGAGCTGAAGTCCGTGGCGCTGGACTGATCCGTGACGATCCCGCCGCCGGAGGGCGGATACCAGCCTGGATATCCGCCGCCGGTCGGGTATCCCGCCCCGCCGCCCACCAACGGCCTGGCGATCGCCGCCCTGATATGCGGTTTCTTGTTCGCGCCCCTCGGCATCGTCTTCGGGCACATCTCGCTGTCGCAGATCCGGCGCACCGGCGAACAGGGCCGCGGGCTGGCGATCACCGGTCTGGTGGTGGGCTATCTGATGACGGCGCTGGCGCTGCTGGCGGTGGTACTCGTGGTGGTGGCCAGCCTCTTCACCGTCGGCTTCCTGCACGACCTCAAAGTGCCCATCGACGGCAGCGCTACGCCGTACCCGACCGCTCAACCGTCGGTACCCCCGCCGCCCACCGGGACGTCGCCGTCACCGGCAACCCCGTCGGCACGGGCGAACGCGGGCTCCAACTGCCAGTACCCTGCTTCTGACACGCCCGCCAAGCCGGTCACGCCACCGCGCAGCGGGAAGGTGCCCACCGACCCTGCCACTGTCAGTGCCAGCGTCACCACGAACCAGGGCAACATCGGCCTGAACCTCGACAACGGTCGCGCACCGTGCACGGTCAACAACTTCGCGAGCCTGGCCCAGCAGGGTTACTTCGACGACACTCCGTGCCACCGACTGACCACCGGCGGCATCTACGTCCTGCAGTGCGGTGACCCGACCGGTGAGGGCACGGGTGGGCCGGGCTACACGTTCGCCGATGAATACCCCGTCGACCAATACCCACCCGGTGACCCCGCACTGCAACAGCCGATCACCTATCCGCGAGGGACCCTTGCCATGGCCAATGCCGGCCCGGGTACCAACGGCAGCCAGTTCTTCCTGGTGTACCAGGATTCGCAGCTGCCCCCGAACTACACGATGTTCGGCACCGTCGATGCCACCGGGTTGGCAACCCTCGACAAGATTGCCGCGGCGGGTGTGTCCGGCGGCGGCCAGGACGGTCAACCGGCCAACCCGGTGACGATCACCTCGGCGCGGCTGGATTGACGCCGACGAGTGCCTGCGCGATCAGGCCGCGCTGGTGACCCGGTACACGTCGTAGACACCCTCGACGTTGCGCACCACGCTCAGCAGATGACCGAGGTGCTTCGGATCGCCCATCTCGAAGGTGAACCGGCTGATGGCCACCCGGTCGTTGGAGGTGGTGACCGACGCCGAAAGGATGTTGACCTTCTCGTCGGCCAGCACCCGGGTGACGTCCGAGAGCAGGCGGTGCCGGTCGAGCGCCTCGACCTGGATCGCCACCAGGAACACCGATGACGGTGACGGCGCCCATTGCACGTCGATGATGCGTTCTGACTGTTCTTGCAGCGAGGCCGCATTCGTGCAATCGGTGCGGTGGATGCTCACGCCCCCACCCCGGGTGACGAAGCCCATGATGGTGTCGCCGGGCACCGGGGTACAGCACTTGGCCAGCTTGGTCAGCACACCGGGCGCGCCCGGCACGGCCACGCCGGTGTCGTCGGTGGTGCGCTGCCGGACCGGCATGGTCGCCGGGGTCGACCGCTCGGCGAGTTCGTCCTCGGCCGCGTCGTCGCCGCCGAACTGGGCGAGCAACCGCTGCACCACATGCCGCGCCGAGACGTGCCCCTCACCCACCGCGGTATAGAGCGCCGACACATCGGTGTAGCGCAGCTCACGGGCCAGCGCACTCATGGTCTCGCCGGTCATCAAGCGCTGCAACGGAAGTCCGTTACGACGGACCTCGCGCGCGATGGCGTCCTTGCCGGACTCCAGGGCTTCCTCGCGGCGTTCCTTGGCGAACCACTGCCGGATCTTGGCCTTGGCCCGGGGCGACACCACAAAGGTCTGCCAGTCCCGCGACGGGCCGGCATTGGCTGCCTTCGAGGTGAAAATCTCGACCACTTCGCCGTTTTCGAGCTTGCGTTCCAGCGCCACCAGGCGGCCGTTGACGCGTGCCCCGATACAGCGGTGGCCGACCTCGGTGTGCACCGCGTAGGCGAAGTCCACCGGAGTGGACCCGGTGGGCAGCGTGACCACGTCACCCTTGGGGGTGAACACGAAGATCTCCTGCACCGCAAGGTCGTAACGCAGCGACTCCAAGAATTCGCCGGGGTCGGCGGCCTCCCGCTGCCAGTCCAGCAGCTGGCGCATCCAGGCCATGTCGTCGATCTCGGTCGAGGCATGCGGATGTGGAACCCCGTTGCGGCCCTTGGCTTCCTTGTAGCGCCAGTGCGCGGCGATACCGTACTCAGCGGTGCGGTGCATGTCGCGGGTGCGGATCTGCACCTCCAGCGGCTTGCCCTCCGGGCCGACGACGGTGGTGTGCAACGACTGGTATACGCCGTAGCGCGGCTGGGCGATGTAGTCCTTGAAACGCCCCGCCATCGGCTGCCACAGCGAGTGCACGACACCCACGGCGGCGTAGCAATCACGGATCTCATCGCAGAGGATCCGCACACCGACCAAGTCGTGGATGTCGTCGAAGTCGCGGCCCTTGACGATCATCTTCTGGTAGATCGACCAGTAGTGCTTGGGCCTGCCCTCGACCGTGGCGTTGATCTTCATGGCCGACAACGCCACGCCGATCTCGGCGCGCACCTTGGCCAGATAAGTGTCGCGTGACGGCGCCCGGTCGGCGACCAAGCGCACGATCTCCTCGTACTTCTTGGGATGCAGGATCGCGAACGACAGATCCTCCAGCTCCCATTTGACGGTCGCCATCCCAAGCCGATGAGCAAGCGGCGCAATGACTTCCAGCGTCTCGCGGGCCTTGTGCGCCTGCTTCTCCGGCGGCAGGAATCGCATGGTGCGCATGTTGTGCAGGCGGTCGGCCACCTTGATCACCAGCACCCGTGGATCACGGGCCATCGCGATGATCATCTTGCGAATGGTCTCGCCCTCGGCGGCAGAGCCCAGCACCACCTTGTCCAGCTTGGTCACGCCGTCTACCAAATGGCCGACCTCGCTGCCGAATTCGGCGGTCAGCGCCTCGAGTGTGTAGCCGGTGTCCTCGACGGTGTCGTGCAGCAGTGCCGCCACCAGCGTCGTGGTGTCCATCCCGAGCTCGGCCAGGATATTGGCGACCGCCAGCGGATGGGTGATGTAGGGGTCACCGGACTTGCGCAGCTGGTCGGCATGTCGCTTGTCGGCGACGTCGTAGGCACGCTGCAGCAACTGCAGATCGGCCTTCGGATATATCTCCCGGTGCACCGCCACCAGCGGTTCGAGCACCGGGTTCACGGCGCTGCGCTGCGCCGTCATCCGTCGAGCCAGCCGGGCGCGCACGCGACGAGACGCGCTGGTCTTGGCGACGTCGGCCGGGGTCGGCTCGGGCGGAGACTGCACGGCTTGACCGGTACCGGGATCGTCGGCCATCGCCGTCACCTCCTGCTGTTCATCCCCACCTGTTCATCCAGAGTTCGAGGATATCCCTCACACCGTGTGCAGGCTGCTAACCGGCAGAGGTGCCACCGCACCGCGACCACGTAGTCCGGTCAACTCCAAGACGACTGCGGCGCCGATCACCGCAGCACCACTCGCAGTGAGGAGCTTGACCGCCGCAGCCAGCGTGCCGCCGGTGGCCAGCACATCGTCGATGATGACAACGTTGCGCCCGGCGATATCAATCCCCTCGGCCGGGATCTCCAGGGTCGCTGTGCCGTATTCCAGGTGGTAGGTCGCACTGTGTACGGGTGGCGGCAACTTTCCGCCTTTGCGGACAGCGAGCACGCCGGTGCCCAAGCGGGTCGCGACGGCTGCCCCCAGCAGGAAACCACGCGCATCCAGGCCGGCCACCAGATCTGCGCCTGCGGCGCTGGCCGCCAGCGCGTCGGTGACCGCACAGAGCCCGTCGGCATCGGCCAGCAACGGAGTCAGATCCTTGAATTGCACGCCCGGCTCCGGGAAGTCGGCGACCTCGCGGGTCAGCGAGGCGATGAGCCGGGAGATGTCGGCGATGTCGATGTCGTGCCGCTCGGTCACTTCGACAACCTCCAACGGTCCATGTTCCAGCCGGCGCCCCAGCGGGTCGGATTGCTGCTCACGGCATACATCTTGGTCGATGTCAGCACGGTGCGCTGCTGGCGGTACAGCGGCAGCGTCGGCATGTCGCCCCACAGGATCGGCGCACCTTCACCGACCAGGCGCGTCAACTCCTTGGGATCTGACGTCACGGCCAGCGCGTCGATGATGCCGTCGATGCGTTCGTTGTTGTAGCCGGAGAGGTTGTTGCCGTTGCCGCCATGCAGGTTATAAGCGTCGATCGCCGAGGACCCCGACGAACCGCTTCCCGTCGCTCCACCGGTACTGGCCAACAGCACGTCGAATTCGTTGTTACGCAACGCCACCGGGCCGGCCGATTCTGATCCGGCGTCCTGCACCGTGATGCCGGCGGGCGCGCACGATTTGGCGATCGCACCCACCGTCGCGGCCAGCCGGGCGTTGGGTGTCTGGTACCCGATGCGCACGGTCAGCGGCTGGTTGTGGATCTCGGCGCGGGCGGCGTCGGGATCGGCGACGGTGAACTGGCCGCCAGCGGCAGTGCCCTCAGCTGCCCCGAAAACATCGTCAGTGGCCGGGCTGAGCCGCGAGTTGGCGATGGGCATGGCGACGTTGCGGGCGATGGCGTCACGGGGGGTGCACAGTGCCAACGCCCGCCGGGCCGGCGTAGCCGCCAGCGGCCCGCCCGGCGCAAAAATCAGCTGCTCGATGCCGGCCGACGGGGCGTCAGTGCTGACGTAGTCGTCCGGGAGATTGAGCACACCCGAAGACCCCGTGGCAATGTCGACGACATCGAAGTCCCCTTGGTTGACCCGCTCCTGGATGTCGGCGCCGCGCGGCCACACCGTGATCTTCTCCGTGATGGGCTTGGCGCCCCACCATTTGTCGTTGGCCACCAGTGTCACGACACCATCCTTGGACACCGAGTCCAGCCGGTACGGGCCTGAGGACGGGAAGTGTTTGAGGTCGACGTCCGGCTTGAGGTCCCACGTGGTGTTCCAGGCCTGGGCGATGCGGTCCACCGTGGGCCTGTCGGCGGTCAGCAGTGCGGTGGTGACTCCGCTCTCCGCGAGCCCCAACTCGTCGGCGATGACGTGCGACGGCATCAGCGAGGTCGCGGTGAACAGCTGCCCGTAGTCGACGAACGGACGATCCTGGGCGAACGCCACCCGGGCCTTCTTCTGCCCCGGCGCACAGTCCACCGCGGAGATGTCGCGGTAGCCGGCCTGGCTGGCCGCGTCGAAGCCCGCGAACCGGCCCGACTGGGCAGCCCAAGCGAGCACCAGATCGTCACAGGTGACCGGCTTGCCGTCGGAGTACACCGCCTTGTCGTCGATCACGTAGTCGAGCACCAGCGGCGCACGGCCCACCACAGACACCGACCCGAAGTCGTGATCGGCGACGACCTGACCGTCCGGTCCGTGGTAGGAGAAACCGGTCAGGGTGCGCGCGAAGGCCTGCGGCCCGGCTGACGCCGCACCAGCGACGGTGTTCGTGTTGTAGGTGGGCAGGGTGCCGTCGACCGCATAATCGATCGCATCGGCCGAGCTCCCCCCGCACGCCGACACTCCGAGTGTGGCCAGCAGCGTCACCACAGCCGCGCAGAGCAGTCTCGCTCCTCGCGTCCGCGGAACCTGATTCGCTCCTCGCGTCCGCAGTACTCGATTCGCTCCTCGCGTCCGCGGAAACCGAACCCGCCCGACGGCACCCCAGCGCGCCACCGGAACTACCGCCGGGTGTTCCGCTTGCCCGACGGACGACCGGTTTTTGCCGTGGGCCGCGCTCCGGGCGCAGGCTTGGCCGGAGCCCGCGAGCTCACGACTGCAGAGACGGTCTGCTCCGCGTCGTCGACATCATCCGTGTCGTCGGTTTCAGCGTCGTGTGCGGCCGTCTTGGCATCTGGCTCCTTGTCCGCCTTCGCGGCGCCGGGGTGGCGGCGGTTGAGCACCTTCTTGGTGTGCCTACGCACCAATTCGGTGCGCTCACGCAGCGACACCAGCAGCGGCGTGGCGAAGAAGATCGAGGAGTAGGTACCCACGATCACACCGACCAGCTGCACCAGGGCCAGGTCCATCAGTGTTCCGACGCCGAGCAGCCACACCGCGACCACGATCAGGGCCACGATCGGCAGCACCGAGATCAAGCTGGTGTTGATCGAGCGCATGAACGTCTGGTTGACCGCAAGGTTGGCCTGCTCGGCGAACGTGCGCCGGGTGGTGTGTTCGAAGCCGTGGGTGTTCTCCTCGACCTTGTCGAACACGATCACCGTGTCGTAGAGCGAGAAACCCATGATGGTCAGCAGGCCGATGACGGTCGCCGGGGTCACCTCGAACCCGACCACCGAGTACACGCCCGCGGTGACCAACAGGTCGAAGACCAGCGACGCCAGCGCCGAGAGCGCCATGTACTTCTCGTAGCGCCACGTGATGTAGATGGTCGCCAGCACCAGGAAGACGATCAGCGCGATCACGGCTTTTTGGGTGATCTGGCCGCCCCACGTTCCCGAAACGTCCGACTGGCTGATCTCCTGCGGGCCGGATTTGCCGTCGCTGCCCTTCGGGTGAAAGGCGTCGAACAGTGCCGTGCGCAGGTTCTCGGTGTCCTCGTTGGTCAGGGTCTCGGACCGGATCTGGACGGTCGCAGAAGCGCCGTTGCCGACCACGACCACCGATTCGGGATTGCGGCCCAGGGTCTTGCTGAACACGTTCTCGACCTGCTGGGTGCTGATCGGCCCGGACTCGCCGGTCGCCGGCATCGAGACCTGTGTTCCGCCCTCGAAGTCGATGCCGAAGGTGAATCCGCGCACCACCATACTGACGACCGCGATCGCGACGATGACGCCGCTGATGGCATACCAGAGCTTGCGCCGGCCGACGACCTCGAAAGCGCCGGTCCCGGTGTAGAGCCGCACGAAGAATCCGTGCTTGGGCACCGCCGTCGACGTCGCCTCGATGCTGGGAGCCTCGACGGCCTCCGTGCTGTCGACGTCGGTGTCGGTGTCGTGCTTCGCCGCCATCTGTCTACCCCCGTCCCGCCGTTGCGTGCGCGGCTTCTCGACGTTCCCGGGCGATCTGTTGCACCGCACCGAGGCCGTTGAGCGCTGGATTGGCCATCGTCGGCGACTTCGACGCCAGGTACACCAGCGGCCAGGTCACCAGGAACACCACCACGATGTCGAGCAGCGTGGTCAACCCGAGGGTGAACGCGAAGCCCTTCACCTGTCCGATCGCCAGCACATACAGCACCAGGGCGGCCAGGAAGGTCACCGCGTTGCCCGACACGATGGTCTTTCTGGCCCGCGCCCAACCGCGCGGAACCGCCGACCGGAACGAACGGCCCTCTCGGATCTCATCTTTGATGCGTTCGAAGAACACCACGAACGAGTCGGCTGTGGTCCCGATACCGATGATCAAACCGGCGATGCCTGCCAGGTCCAGCGTGTAGCCGATGTATCTACCGAGCAACACCAGGATCGCGAAAACCATTGCGCCGGAAGCCACCAGCGAAAGCGCCACCAGCAGTCCCAGTACCCGGTAATACAGCAGCGAGTACAGCAGCACAGCCGCCAGGCCGATCGCGCCGGCGATCAAGCCGGCCCGCAATGAGGACAGACCCAGTGTCGCCGAGACGGTTTCGGCTTCCGACGATTCGAAGGACAGCGGCAGGGAGCCGTACTTCAGGACGTTGGCGAGTTCTTTAGCCGAGTCTGCGGTGAAATTGCCGGTGATCTGAGTGCGGCCGCCAGGGATGGCCTCGCGGATTGTCGGGGCACTGACCACCCGGGAGTCGAGGGTGAAGGCCGTCGCGGTGCCGACATTGGCTGCGGTGAAATCGGCCCACGTCTTGGCGCCGCCGCTCTTGAACTCCACGTCGACGACGTACTGGCCCTGCTGCTGATCCAGGCCCGAGGTGGCGTTCTGGATCTCCTCGCCGCTCATGATCGACTTGTTGAGCAGATAGACGGTCTGCCCGTCGGTGGAGCAGGTGACCAATGGCAGGTTCGGATCGTCGTTGCCCGCGAGCACGTCCTCCTCACCACAGCGGGTGGCCTGGAACTGCAGAGCCAGAATCTGGATCGACGGATTGGTGCTCTGCCGCAACTGCTTCTCCTCGGCGATGCGCTGTGCCAGATCGCCCTTCGCATCCGCGGGCGCCGGAGCCGGTGGCTGGCCGGGAGGCGCAGGAGCAGGTGCGGGCTCCCCCGGCGTCGGCGCAGGCTCCTGCGGATACGGCCGCGGCTGCGGTGCCGGCTGCTCACCATCCGCGGGAGAAACAGGCGCCGGTGCCGGCGGTTCTCCGGGCTCACCGACAGGAGCAGGCGCCTCACCGGGAGCGGCTCCCTGCGGGGGCCCGCCAGGAAGCCCTCCCGGCGCTCCAGGCACCGCTGGCGCACCCGGTGCTGCCGGAGCCGGTGGCGCACCTGGCGCTCCGGCGGGGGGCTGAGCCTGCTTGGGCTGTGCCGGCATGGCGTGGATGACCGGTCGGATGTAGAGCCGGGCGGTTTGGCCGAGGTTGCGCGCCTCATTGCCGTCGTTGCCCGGCACCGTGATCACCAGGTTGTTGCCGTCGATGACCACCTCGGACCCGGACACACCGAGACCGTCGACGCGGGCGCTGATGATCTGCTGGGCCTGCGACAGCGCTTCCCGGGTCGGTGCCGAACCGTCGGGCGTGCGTGCGGTCAGGGTAACCCGGGTACCGCCCTGCAGGTCGATACCGAGTTTGGTCTTGGCCTGTTTGTCACCGGTGAGGAACACCAGCAGGTATACGCCGATGAGCAGGACGAGGAAGAGCGTCAGGTAGCGGGCAGGGTGCACCGGCGCCGAAGACGATGCCACGTTTCTTGGGTCTCCTTGAGATCAGTTCGTGTCAGCATCGCAAAGGGTACGTGCTGGTCCTGAGTGGACAGCTATCAGTCTTTCGTGCGTCCGTCGCTGTCGGTGACGGCGGTGCTCTCGGTCAACTCGGTCGCCGTCGGCACCTCGGGCGCGGCCTTGCCCTTGGCAGCACCGGCTCCGTCCTCGATGCGGTCGCGGACAGCCAGCTTCATCCAGGTGGTGATGACGCCTGGAGCAATCTCCAGGTCAACATTGTCATCGGTGATCCGGGTGATCGTGGCCTGCAGACCCGACGTGGTGTGAACCCGGTCGCCGATCTGCAGCGAGTTGTGCAGATCGATGGTTTTCTGCATCGCCCGCTTCTGACGCCGCGACGTGTAGAACATGAAGCCGCCCATGATGATCAGCAGGGGGATGAAAATGGCTATATCCATAGCGACACTGTCTTTCGTGATCGAATCGTGTGGTCTTGGTTCCGGACCGGCAGGTCACGACACCTCGTAGGGGACCAGTCTGCCATTGCGGCCACGCGCCGCCACGGGCCCCGTCGTCCCGCCGGCGCTTAGCGGTGCTAATTTCCGGCGGCCGCAGGGCCGGGTGACCGCCGTTCGGCGCTGGCCAAAACCGACAGCCGGGCACCCGGACGACTACCCTCGGACTCGCTCCAATCCGTCCGCACCGCCATCGGAGTTCCCAGGAGTCAGTGTTGAGCCATCCAGAGCAGAGCCGTCATCTCGCCACCACCATCCCGGGCCCCAAATCGCAGGCCCTCACCGACCGGAAAACCGCGGCGGTGAGCCGCGGCGTGGGCACCATAATGCCCGTCTACGCCACGCGGGCCGGCGGCGGCATCGTCGAGGACGTCGACGGTAATCGACTCATCGACCTGGGCTCCGGAATATCGGTGACCACTGTCGGCAATGCGGCGCCCCTCGTGGTCGACGCCGTGGCCACCCAGGCCGCCGACTTCACCCACACGTGCTTCATGGTGACGCCCTACGAGGGGTACGTCGCCGTCTGCGAACAGCTCAACCGATTGACACCGGTCGCGGGTGACAAACGCTCGGCACTGTTCAATTCCGGTTCCGAAGCGGTCGAGAACTCTGTGAAGATCGCGCGCTCCTTTACCCACAAATCTGCCGTCGTGGCGTTCGATCACGCCTACCACGGCCGCACCAACCTCACCATGGCGCTGACCGCCAAAGTCATGCCCTACAAGGACGGCTTCGGCCCGTTCGCCCCAGAGGTCTACCGGGCCCCGGTGTCTTACCCGTTCCGCGACGCCGAGTTCGGCAAGGAAATGGCCACCGACGGCGAACTGGCCGCCAGGCGGGCTATCGATGTGATCGACAATCAGATCGGTGCCGACAACCTCGCGGCGGTGCTCATCGAACCGATCCAGGGCGAGGGTGGATTCATCGTCCCGGCCGACGGATTCCTGCCCACGCTGCTGGACTGGTGTCGGGCGAACGATGTGGTGTTCATCGCCGACGAGGTGCAGACCGGGTTCGCCCGCACGGGCGCGATGTTCGCCTGCGAATACGAAGGGATCGACCCCGACCTCATAGTCACCGCCAAGGGCATCGCCGACGGTATGCCGCTGTCGGCAGTGACCGGTCGCGCCGAGATCATGAATGCGCCGCACGTGTCCGGGCTGGGCGGTACCTACGGAGGTAACCCTGTCGCCTGCGCGGCGGCACTGGCCACGATCAAGACGATCGAGGCCGACGGCCTGGTGGCCCGGGCGCAACAGCTCGAGACACTGATGAAGGACCGGCTGGGACGGTGGCAGGCCGAGGACGACCGCATCGGCGATGTGCGGGGGCGCGGCGCGATGATCGCCATGGAACTGGTCAAGGCCGGCACCACCGAACCCGACGCCGAGCTGACCAAGGCGTTGTGCGCGGGCGCGCACGCTGCCGGGGTGATCGTGCTGTCCTGCGGCACCTACGGCAATGTGCTGCGCTTCCTGCCTCCGCTGACCATCAGCGACGAACTACTCGTCGAAGCTCTCGACGTTCTCGAGCTGATCCTGCGCGATCTTTAGTGCGCATGAGTGTGTCGTCTGCCGAACAGACCGCCCCAGCCTCGGTGCTCACGCGCCGCCGCAGTGTCGGACGCCGGTACCTCGGCAGCCGGTGCGCTGGCCGGAACGGGCTGGGCCACGGCAGGCCGCCGTGCATACGCGACGTCGCGGACACTACGAATCGACAAGCGGCCCAGCGCGACGGCGCCCAGGAATACGATCACCGCACCCAGGCCGGAGAAGTAGGCCAGCTCCAACGCGACACGCTTGGCGTCGGTGACGGCGACCGGAATACCCGCATCGCCGATGCCCAACGGGCCGGACAGTGCGCGGCCGACGATGAACCATGCCCCGGCTATGACGGCCAACCAACCGCCGAACATCGCAGTCGCGCGGTTACCCGACGTCAATAGCAATAGCCCACCCAGTACGGCGACGACTCCCGGCAACACCTCGAGCCAGCCGCGGCCCACCGTCCACACCCAGCCCTGATCGGGCGTGAAGGCGAAGTCGAGGTATGGGCCGATGAACGGGATCAGTGCACCCCAGGCTCCGAACACCACCAGGAGCAAGCCGCTGGCCGCGCCCCGGCTGCGCGGCATCCGCATCAGGCTTCCGCGGGTATCGAATTCGCTCATGTTGCCTCCTTTGACGAAGCAGTGGGTACCCACACGGCATTGGGAGATAACGCACCAGGGCCCGTGGCGTGCGTCTGGATCACGCCGCCGTGCCAGAACGTCGATCACCCGAGGTCTGGTGCGGGCTGATCGGATGGGCCGAAAGACACAGTTCGGGCAATCTGGTGATGTTGCTCACAGTCAGGCAGATTTTCGGTATCCGCAGTCGGCCCGCCCAAGATTCCCAGCGAATTGACAGGCTCTGACCTGGCCGTACGGAAATAAGTTTAGTTCTACTAACGTAGTAATTGATTGAGCGCAATGTGGCGCCACTTGATACATAGCTAACTTGCAAAGAGGAATACCGATGACGACTGAGACCTATGAGGGGCGGCTCGAGCGCCGTATCGCTGACCTGGTCAGCACAGATCCGCAGTTCGCCGCCGCCGCGCCGAGCGAGGCCGTGAGCGCCGCCGCCGGCGCTGAGGGCCTGCAACTGCCCGAGATCGTGCAGACCGTCCTGCAGGGCTACGCCGACCGACCCGCCATCGGTGAGCGCGCCGTCGAGTTCGTCACCGATCCGCAGACCGGAAGGACCAGCGCCCAGCTGCTCCCCCGCTTCGACACCATCACTTACGGCGAGGTGTGGGAACGGGTACGGGCATTGGCCAGCGCACTGCACCAAGCCGGTGTGACAACGGGCGACCGGGTCAACATCCTCGGCTTCGCCAGCGCCGACTACACCGTCATCGACACCGCGCTGGGGCAGCTCGGAGCCGTCTCGGTGCCGCTGCAGACCAGTTCTTCCGTGTCAGCCCTGGCTCCGATCGTCATCGAGACCGAACCCCGGGTGATCGCAGCAAGCGTCGATCACCTCAACGACGCCGTCGAGCTCGCGCTGACCGCACACGCGCCGGCCAAACTGGTCGTTTTCGACCACCACCATGAGGTCGATGACCACCGCGACGCCGTGGCGGCGGCGACGACACGGCTCACCGACGCGGGCAGCCCCATCGTCGTCGAAACACTGGCCGACCTGTTGGCACAGGGCAAGAACCTGCCGCAGGCACCCGCCCCTGAATCCTCCGATCAAGACCTGGCCCTTCTCATCTACACCTCGGGCAGCACCGGCGCGCCGAAGGGCGCGATCTACCAGCAGAGCGCGGTCGCCAAATTTTGGCGCCGCAACTCCAAGGCCTGGTTCAGCCCGACAGCTGCCTCGATCAACCTCTGCTTCATGCCCATGAGTCACGTCATGGGCCGTGGCATCCTCTACGCGTCGCTGACCTCCGGTGGCACCGCCTACTTCGCGGCCCGCAGCGACCTGTCGACACTGCTGGAAGACCTGGCGTTGGTCCGGCCCACCGAGCTGAACTTCGTGCCGCGGGTCTGGGAGATGATCTTCAGCGAGTTCCAGAGCCGGGTGGACCGCCGGCTCGACGGTGCGTCCGACCGCGCCGCCGTCGAAGCCGAGGTGATGGCCGACATGCGCCAGAATCTGCTTGGCGGACGGTTCATTTCGGCCATGACCGGATCTGCGCCGATCTCCGCCGAACTGAAAGCGTGGCTGGAGGACTTTCTGGAGCTCCACCTGCTGGAGGGCTACGGTTCGACCGAGGCAGGCATGGTGCTGTTCGACGGCGTGGTGCAGCGGCAGGCGGTCATCGACTACAAGTTGGTCGACGTCCCGGACCTGGGGTACTTCAGCACCGACAAGCCGCATCCGCGCGGCGAACTGCTGGTGAAGACCCAGAACCTGTTCCCCGGTTACTACAAGCGACCCGAGGTCACCGCGACCGTGTTCGACGAGGACGGCTTCTACCGCACCGGCGACATCGTGGCCGAGGTCGGTCCTGATCAGCTGACCTACGTCGACCGGCGCAACAACGTCCTCAAGCTCGCGCAGGGCGAGTTCGTCACCGTCGCCAAGCTCGAAGCGGTGTTCGGCAACAGTCCGCTGGTACAACAGATCTACATCTACGGCAACAGCGCCCGACCGTATCTGCTGGCCGTGGTGGTACCGACGCAGGAAGCCCAGGCGCGCTACCAGCCAGCCGAACTGAAGCCGGCGATCGCCGAATCCCTGCAGGACGTGGCCAAGACCTCCGGCCTGCAGTCCTATGAGATTCCTCGCGACTTCCTTGTGGAGACAACACCTTTCACGCTGGAGAATGGTCTATTGACCGGCATCCGCAAGCTCGCGTGGCCGAAGCTGAAGGCGCACTACGGCGAACGGCTCGAGCAGCTCTACGCTGATCTGGCCGAGAGCCAGGCTAACGAATTGCGCGAGTTGCGGCAGAACGGCGCACAGGCTTCGGTTCTAGACACTGTCAGCCGCGCCGCCGGGGCCCTGCTCGGCGCCTCGACCGCCGATCTGCAGCCGGATGCCCACTTCACCGATCTGGGTGGAGATTCGCTGTCGGCATTGACTTTCGGAAATCTGCTGCGCGAGATCTTCGAGGTCGACGTGCCCGTGAGTGTGATCGTCAGCCCGGCCAACGATCTGGCAGCCATCTCGGCCTACATCGAGGCCGAGCGTTCCCCCGGCGCCAAGCGGCCGACTTTCGCGTCGGTGCACGGCTGGCACGCAGCTGAGATCACCGCCGCCGACCTGACGCTGGACAAATTCATCGACACCGAAACCCTCTCTGCCGCAACGACATTGCCCAAGGCCGGTTCCGAGGTCCGTACGGTGCTGCTGACCGGCGCCACCGGCTTCCTGGGCCGCTACCTGGCCCTGGAGTGGCTGGAGCGGATGGACCTGGTCGACGGCAAGGTCGTCGCCCTCGTCCGAGCCCGTTCGAACGACGAGGCGCGTGCCCGGCTCGACGCCATCTTCGACACCGGCGACGCGGAACTCCTTGCGCACTACCGGGAATTGGCCGCCGATCACCTGGAGGTCGTCGCAGGCGACAAGGGCGAGGCCGACCTCGGCCTGGACGGCGAGACCTGGCAGCGCCTGGCCGACACTGTCGACCTGATCGTCGACCCGGCTGCATTGGTCAACCACGTGCTGCCCTACAGCGAGTTGTTCGGGCCGAACGCCGTGGGCACCGCCGAGCTGATCCGGCTCGCACTGACCACCAAGGTCAAGCCGTACACCTACGTGTCGACCATCGGCGTGGGCGACCAGATCACGCCGGGCAAGTTCGTCGAAGAGGCCGATGTCCGCGAGATGAGCGCTGTCCGCCGGATCGACGACTCCTACGCCAACGGCTATGGCAACAGCAAGTGGGCCGGCGAAGTCCTGCTGCGCGAGGCCAACGACCTGTGCGGGCTGCCCGTCGCGGTGTTCCGCTGCGACATGATCCTGGCCGACACGACGTACTCGGGCCAGCTGAACCTGCCCGACATGTTCACCCGGATGATGTTCAGCCTCGTCGCCAGCGGTATCGCCCCGGGCTCGTTCTATGAGCTGGATGCCGACGGCAAACGGCAACGGGCGCACTACGACGGCCTGCCGGTCGAGTTCATCGCCGAGTCGATCTCGACGCTGGGTGCACAGGCAGTCGAGAGCTTCGAGACCTACCACGTGATGAACCCGTACGACGACGGCCTGGGAATGGACGAGTTCGTCGACTGGCTCATCGAGGCGGGCTACCAGATCGAGCGCATCGCCGACTACGGCCAGTGGTTGCAGCGGTTCGAAAGCACCCTGCGGGCATTGCCGGACAAGCAGCGTCAGGCGTCGTTGCTGCCGCTGCTGCACAACTACCAGAAGCCGGAGCGTCCGATGCTGGGCGCGCTCGCGCCGACTGATCGGTTCCGGGAAGCCGTGCAGGAAGCCAAGATCGGGCCCGACAAGGACATCCCGCATGTCACGCCCGCGGTCATCGTGCAGTACATCACCAACCTGAAGCAGCTCGGCCTGCTGTAACACGCTTCCTCACGAGGGAAGATCCCCTGATCGGCCGCGGTCCCACCAGGAACGCGGCCGATCAGTTCTCTCCGCGAGCAGACACCGCGGTCCCCGACACGCCGTTGTTCCGGTACCGCCGCGCCTGCTCGGCATGGGAAGGCGCACCCGACGGTATCGACCCGCCGCACTCGTCGAACGCAGGCGTCAGAGCGCCAAGCCGATCGCCACGAGCACCACCGCTATCAGCGGGAAGATGCCTTGCGTGATCGCGGCGCGGGCCTTGTCCGGTGAGGTGGTGAGCAGAACCAGCGCCGCGGCCAGCATCGAGCCAACCCCGGCGAACACCAGGGCCACGCCGACAACGTTGTGTCCCAAGGCGATTCCCACGATGCCGACCGTCGTGACGATGGCCAGGAACAGGTTGTAGAAGCCCTGGTTGAATGCCAGTTCCTTGGTAGTCTCAGCGGTTTCCGCGGTGGTACCGAAGGTCGCGCGGGTGCGCGGAGAGGTCCAGGTGAGCGATTCCATCACGAAGATGTAGACGTGCAGAACCGCGGCGAGGGCGGCGAAAACTAAACCGGCGATGACCATGACGACTATTCAAACAGCCCGGCCTGGCCCAGACCGGTGATCGGCGGTTGCATACCGAGGTGAGTCCAGGCCAGTGGTGTTGCGACCCGGCCCCGTGGGGTGCGGGCCACCATCCCGGCTCGCACCAGGAACGGTTCGCACACCTCCTCGACCGTGGTGGCTTCCTCCCCGACCGCCACGGCCAACGTGGACACGCCCACCGGTCCCCCGCCGAAGCTGCGGGTGAGCGCGGACAGCACGGCTCGGTCCAATCGGTCCAGACCCAACTCGTCGACGTCGTAGACCTCCAGGGCCGCCTTGGCGATGTCGCGGGTGATGACGCCGTCGGCCCGCACCTCGGCGTAGTCACGAACCCGACGCAGCAGCCGGTTGGCGATCCGGGGTGTGCCCCGCGAGCGGCGGGCGATCTCCGCCCCGGCCTCGGCGCCGAGGGTGATGCCGAGGATGCCTGCCGAGCGGGCCAGCACGCGCTCCAACTCGATCGGTTCGTAGAAATCCATGTGCGCGGTGAACCCGAAGCGGTCGCGCAGCGGGCCGGTCAGCGCGCCGGACCGAGTCGTCGCACCGACGAGGGTGAAGGGCGCCACTTCCAGCGGAATGGACGTGGCCCCAGGGCCTTTGCCGACCACCACGTCGACGCGGAAATCCTCCATCGCCAGGTAGAGCATCTCCTCGGCCGGGCGCGCGATGCGGTGAATTTCGTCGATGAACAACACATCGTGCTCAACCAGGTTGGACAGCATCGCCGCCAGGTCGCCCGCCCGCTCCAAGGCTGGGCCCGAGGTGATCCGCAGCGAGGAGCCGAGCTCGGCGGCGATGATCATCGCCAACGACGTCTTGCCCAGACCCGGAGGACCGGACAACAGGATGTGATCCGGTGTGCCACCGCGGTTTTTGGCGCCTTCGAGCACCAACTGTAACTGTTCCCGCACCCGAGGCTGGCCGATGAACTCGCCCAGCGAGCGGGGCCGCAGACTGGCGTCGATGTCGCCCTCGCCGACGGTGAGCGCGGGGGTCACCTCACGATCATCGGGCTCCTCGGTGTCGTCGAACCGGCCCATCTACATCTGCTCTTCGCGCCAGCGGCTCATCACCGCTACTTCTTACCAAGCATGGACAGCGCCGCCCGCAGTGCGGTAGATGTGCTCGCCTCGGGGTCATTGGCAAGCACCTTGTCGGTGGCTTCCTCAGCTTGTTTGGCCGCAAAGCCAAGGCCGACAAGCGCTTCCACCACTGGCCCACGTACCGCGTGGCCGACGGCCACACCTGCAGCCCCGGCAGTCACCACGCCGATCTTGTCGCGCAGTTCCAGCACCATCCGTTCGGCGCCCCGCTTGCCGATGCCGGGCACCCGAGTCAGGGCGGTCACGTCGCCGTCGGCGAGGGCCTGGCGCAGTGCCTGCGGGTCGTACACGGCCAGTGTCGCCAGCGCGATCTTCGGACCGACGCCGGACACGCCAAGCAACGTCAGGAACAAGTCCCGAGCCTCGCCGTCGGCGAACCCGTAGAGCGTCATAGAGTCTTCACGCACGATCATCGCGGTGATCAGCCGCGACTCGGCACCGCGTCGCAGGTTCGCCAGGGTGGACGGTGTCGCCATCACCTTGTAGCCGACACCGGAGGCCTCGATGACGGCGTGATCGAGAGCGATGTCGATGACTTCGCCGCGGACCGACGCGATCATGCCCGGGCCGCCTTGAGCTTGGCCTGATACTTGCGGCGTTGATCAGCAGCGAGCGCCTCGGCGGCGGCCATCCGAGCGAGCATCGGCGCCCGCCAGCAATGGCAGATGGCCAGTGCGAGTGCGTCAGCCGCATCGGCAGGAGTCGGTTTAGCTTGCAGCGCAAGGATTCTCGTCACCATTTCAGTGACCTGAGCCTTGCCCGCCCGGCCGTTTCCGGTGACCGCGGCCTTTACTTCGGACGGGGTGTGGAAATGCACGTCGATCTCTCTGCGGGCAGCCGCCAGCGCGATCACGCCGCCGGCCTGGGCGGTTCCCATCACGGTCGATACGTTCTGCTGGGCGAAGACACGCTCGATGGCGATCACGTCGGGCCGGTGGGTGTCCATCCAATACTCGACGGTGTCGCTGATGGTCAGTAGCCGCTGCTGCAGCGGGGCGTCGGCCGGCGTGCGGACCACGTCCACATCCAGCGCGATGACCTGGCGGCCTTTCCCGTTCTCGATCACCGACAGCCCGCAACGCGTCAACCCGGGATCGACTCCCATCACCCGCACGCGAACCCTTTCGTCAGAACATCTGTTCGAGAGCCTAGCGTGGTCCACCGACACCGAGCGGCAGGGACACGCGCGGCAGACTGTAGGCGCACCCGAAGAAGGCTAGAGGAAACATCATGCACGTCGTCATCGCAGGTGGACACGGAAAGATCGCCCTGATTCTGGAACGACTGTTGGCCAGGCGCGGTGACTCGGTGACCGGGCTGATCCGCAATCCCGCCCAGACAGCCGATCTGGAGGCCGCCGGCGCCCGGGCAGTCGTGCTGGATCTGGAACGCGCCTCGGTCGACGACGTCGCCGACGAGGTGCGCGGTGCCGACGCGGTGGTGTTCGCCGCGGGCGCCGGGCCGGGCAGCGGTGCGGCGCGCAAGGAGACCGTCGACCGCGACGCGGCGATCCTGCTGGCCGACGCTGCCGAGGCCGCGGGGGCGACCCGGTACGTGATGGTCTCGGCGTTGTCTGCCGACGATCGGTCTCTCGACGACAGCTACGACGAAGTGTTCCGGGCTTACATGCGGGCCAAAGCCGGAGCCGACGCAAATGTGCGGGCCCGCTCGGGACTGCGGACCACGATCGTACGGCCGGGCGGGCTGACCGACGCGGACGGCACGGGCAACGTGCAGATCGCTGAATCCACAGGGCGCGGCACCATTCCGCGGGCCGATGTCGCCGCGGTCCTGCTGGCGGTGCTGGACGCCCCGCAAACGGCCGGTCACACGTTCGAGGTGATCTCCGGTCAAACGCCTATCGCGGCGGCGGTCGCCGCAGTCGGTTAGCGACCTACGCGGCTAGGGCCTTCCGGCGCCGAGACCACGGTAGAGGGACGTCGGACCCTGGTCAGCTAGTCCTCGTCGAGGGCTGCGGCGACATCGTCGGGGATGTCGACGTTGGTGTAGACCTCCTGCACGTCGTCGCTGTCCTCCAACGCGTCGACCAGCTTCAGCACCTTGCGCGCGCCCTCAAGATCGACTGGAACCGTCACCGACGGCTGGAAACTGGCCTCGGCCGAGTCGTAGTCGATACCGGCATCCTGCAGTGCAGTTCGCACCGCGACCAGGTCGCTGGGCTCGGAGACGATCTCGAACGCATCGCCCAGGTCGTTGACCTCCTCGGCGCCCGCTTCGAGCACGGCCAGCAGCACATCGTCCTCGGTCAGGCCATTCTTCTCCAGCGTCACCACGCCCTTGCGGGCGAACAGGTAGGACACCGAGCCCGGATCGGCCATGTTTCCGCCATTGCGCGTCATCGCGACCCGGACCTCGCCGGCAGCCCGGTTGCGGTTGTCGCTCAGGCATTCGATGAGCACCGCAACACCGTTAGGGCCGTAACCCTCGTACGTGATGGTCTGCCAGTCTGCGCCGCCGGCTTCCTCACCTGCACCACGCTTGCGGGCCCGCTCGATGTTGTCGTTGGGCACCGAGCTCTTCTTGGCCTTCTGGATTGCGTCATACAGCGTCGGGTTACCACCCGGATCACCACCGCCGGTGCGCGCCGCCACCTCGATGTTCTTGATCAGCTTGGCGAATTCTTTACCACGGCGCGCGTCTTTAACGGCCTTCTGATGCTTTGTGGTGGCCCACTTGGAATGGCCGCTCATGCAGGTACGCCCTCTTTCTGGTGAAACTTCGGCTGCCCAGTCTACGTGGGCCGGTGCTGGGTCGTGCGCTGGCTTGGCCTGCGCAGATTTCAGCCGATCGGCAGACATCAGTTCCGCGATATGCCGCGCCGGGCGGCGTTACCGTACGCGAATGTCGGGCAGTTCGTTCAATCCCCCACCGGGCTGGCCGGTTCTTCCCGGCTGGGAGCCGCCTGCGGGATGGGAGGCTGATCTCTCGTGGCCGCCGGCGCCGCACGGCTGGCAATTCTGGACGAACACACCGCCGCCGCATCCTCCTACGCAGCCTGCCGCCCTCCGCCGGCGCCGCCGCGCGCTGCTGTGGGCGTTTGGCGCAGTGGCGACGATCGCGGCTGTCGTCATCGGCATCGTCACGGTCAAACACTTCAACCGGGGCAACGGACCCGACGTGATCGTGCTGAGACCTGTCGACGCACAAGGAAATGTCCAGACCGGCTGGAAGCAGAATGTCGAGGATCGCGGCAACGATCCCATCGATTGCTCGCTCGGTTTGCCGTCACGTTACGACGTAGGCGCCTCGGTGCGATCATGCGGTGGGACGGCCGATTCCGGCGACGCCTGCTGGCCGGCGGCAGACAACGATCATGTGCTGTGCGTGCGTGATCCGTTCACCAACGTGGTCGATCTGATCCCCGCCATCGGATTGAGCACGGCCCGCAAGCCAGCGATGCACAGCTACACACCGTTTGCCTTAGTACTCGACGACGGCACCCGGTGCCGCGCCCGGATCGGTGGCGCGTGGGGCCATTCCGCTCAACAACCCGATTGGGTGGCCTACTACGGCTGCGGTACCAACGATGCGGACTTCACCGCGGTGTGGGGCCCACGGGACGACGCCGGCGCCAGCGACGGTATCAGCCGAGAACGCCACAGATGGTCGGTGACAGTCGGCACCGAAGACGGCCCGCTGACCACCCATCGGGTGACCCGGGTGTACTACGTCGGCCTCGCCGGAAGAGCGCCAGGTGCTACTTCTTCAGCGGGGCGCTGAGGTCGTAGACCGTGTCCGAGCCCACCTTGGTCGCGGTGAAGTTCGCCTTCACCCAGTCGGTGATCTCGGTGTGCGAATTGTTGCCGAAGAAGCCGCCATGCCCTTTGGCCTCGGGAAGAACGTAGTAGGTGATCTGCCGATCGGCGACATAGGTCTGGAACTGTTCCAGCGTCGGCACCGGATCGCTACCGATGAAGCCACCGATCGCCATTACCGCAGTGTTGGTGGACAATTCGAGATTCGCCGCGGCCGAGGAGTGGTTGATTGCCGCCGACCACTTGGTAGTGGTGCCCCGCAGCATCGCGTCCACTCCGGGATTGTCGGTGAACCAGCCGTGCCCGTGGTGGTCGTCGGGATCAGCGGGTCCGACGCTGGGGCCGCCGCCGGTGTGCGGCTGACCGAGGGTGGCAACCGTGTACGCCGTCGTCCCGGCGAACCCGCCGATCAGTGCCGCCGCCAGTGCGGCGACCGCGAGGCCGCGGCGGCCCGCACGCAACCCCCACAGCAGAGCCACCGTGGCCAGTACTGCCACCGCCAGGATGGCCCACCGCAGCGGCGGCAGCCAGGACGCATTGCGGCCCAGGATCCAGAAGCTCCACACCCCGGTCGCCAGAAGCATTGTCGCCAAACCGATCCGGCCCAGCCAGTCGTCACGGCGGCGCCACATCTCGTGGATGCCGATGGCGAACATGGCCGCCACGGCCGGGGCCAGCGACAGGCAGTAGTACGGATGCACGTTGGTCTTCATGAAGCTCAGCACCAGACCGTCGATCACCAGCCAGGTGCCGAACAAGATCGCCCCGGCCCGTACGACGTCGGTGCGCGGCGCCCGGCCGCGCGACACCAGTACCAGCACCATCGCCAGCAGCGCCGCGGGGATCAGCCAGCCGATCTCGAAACCGAACTCGCCGGTGAACAGCCGCGGCAGGCCCTGGACCTGGTTGCCCCAGCCACCGAAGCCGCCGTGGTGTTGGGCGGCAGCGGCGCCCGGGCCGCTCGCCGGATCGGGCGCCGGGTGATCGCCTGGCTTCATGCCGTAGTGGTTATGGCCCAACACACGGCCGAACCCGTTGTAGCCCAGCACCAGGTTCATGAAGTTGTTGTCGGTCGAACCGGCGAGGTACGGCCGCGAGGACGCCGGCCAGAGCAAAGTGAGCAACACGAACCAGCCCGACGCCACGAGGAACGCGATCAGCGAGCCCAACAGGTGCAGCAGCCGGCGGCGGACCGTGACGGGCGCGGCGATCAGGTAGACCAGCCCGACGGCCGGCATGACCATCAGCCCCTCGAGCATCTTGGCCAGGAAGGCGAACCCGAGCGCGACACCGGCGAGCGCCAGCCAGCGTGCGCCATAACCGTTGTGCTCCTCGCGTGCGCCATATCCTTTCTGCTCCTCGCGTGCGCCATAACCGTTGTGCTCCTCGCGTGCGCCATGCTGCTCCAGGGCCCGCACCGCACAATAAGCAGCAGCCGTCATCAACAGCACCATCACCGCGTCGGGGTTGTTGAACCGGAACATCAGCGCCGTCACCGGCATGACAGCCAGCGCGGCGCCGGCGAGCAGAGCTGCGCGCGGTCCGCTGATCCGGCGCACCGCCCCGTAGAGCAGGCCGACCGCGGCAACGGCCATCAATGCTTCCGGGACGAGCATGCTGGCGCTGCTGAAGCCGAACAGCTGACCCGACAGTGCCATCACCCACTGCGAAACCGGCGGCTTGTCCACGGTGATGAAGTTGTTGGAATCCAGCGACCCGAACAGCAGGGCTTCCCAGTTCTTGGAGCCGGCCTGCGCCGCGGCGGCGTAGAACTCGTTGCCCATCCCGTTGATGCTGATATTCCACAAGTAGGCCACCGCGGTGACCAGCAATAACGCGGGGAACGCAAAACGCTCCAGCCTCGCCACGTCCAATCGGCGTCGAGAACCCGGTTCGGCGTCATTGGTCGATTCGGGCGCATCGTCAAGCGTCGTCGTCACATGCTCCATTAAGACCCGCCCCGATTTGCCGAACCTATGTATCCGCCGGGGACTTCCTGTGTCCCGCTATAGGACCAGTTCAGCGCCTTGTAAGGACAGTCACAACGAATCGACGAACAGCTTGTGGATGCGCAGATCGCCGGTCATCTCCGGATGAAACGACGTCGCGAGCATCGGCCCCTGACGCACTGCCACGATGTGGTCGGCAGCCCGGGCCAACACCTGCACGTCAGGTCCGATCCGCTCCACCCACGGCGCCCGGATGAACACGGCATGTACCGGGGTGTCGAGACCCTCGAAGTCGATTTCGCCTTCGAAGGAGTCCACCTGTCGGCCGAATGCGTTGCGGCGCACAGTCATGTCGATGGCTTTCAGCGGCACCGCGGCACGCCCCGCGACTCCGGCGTCGGCGATCTCGGTGGCCAGCAGGATCATCCCGGCGCAGGACCCGTAGCAAGGCAAACCGTCGGCAATGTGCGCCCGTAACGGTTCCAGCAGATCGAATTCCCGCAGCAGATGACTCATCGCGGTGGATTCCCCGCCGGGGATCACCAAGGCGTCAACCGCTTCCAGTTCGGACAGTCGACGCACCGTAATCGCCTCTGCCCCGGCCGCACGCAGAGCAGCCAGGTGTTCTCGGGTGTCGCCCTGAAGGGCCAGCACCCCTACATGTTTGGTCATTTTCCTTCCGAAGGCGTGAAATCCCGCTGGTAGCGAGTCAGCCCCTCCTGCATCACGGCCGCCACCATCTCGCCGGACCTGTTGAAGATCTTGCCCTGGGTCAGGGACCGCCCGCCGCACGCCGACGGCGACGATTGGTCGTAGAGCAGCCATTCGTCGGCCCGGAACGGCCGCATGAACCACATGGCGTGATCCAGGGAGGCCACCATCAGATGCTTGCGCACACCGAGGTGGTTGACCTGCGCCGAGCCCAACAGCGTCAGGTCGCTCATATAAGCCAGCGCGCAGATATGCAGCACGTGGTCGTCGGGCAACGGGTCGCGGTGACGGAACCACACCTGCTGTTGAGAGGCCTTGCCGGGCATCTTGTGCACCTGGTCGCGTGGCACGATGCGGACATCCCACTCAGCGAACTGCGCGAACCCGGCGTCGTCGAACGCTCCACCGGACCGGAAGCCGGGCAGATCATCCGGCGGCGGCGCCTCTGGCATCACATCCTGATGCTCGATGCCGGTCTGATCGGTCTGAAACGAGGCCGACATCGAGAAGATCGTCTCGCCGTGCTGGACGGCAAGGACCCGCCGGGTGCAGAACGAGCCGCCGTCGCGCGCCCGCTCGACCAGGTAGACCGTAGGAGTCGTGGCGTCGCCGGGGCGCAGGAAATAACCGTGCAGCGAATGCACCTGGAAGCGCGGGTCGACGGTGCGCACCGCGGAGACCAGCGATTGTCCCGCTACGTGACCGCCGAACGTGCGCTGCAGGAAACCCGACTCCGGGCTGAACACGCCGCCGCGATAGATGTTGACCTCGAGCTGCTCCAGATCGAGGATCTCTTCAATCGCCATTTACCAGCCGCGCTCGGCGAGCCGATGCGGCTGGGCGATGTCCTCCACGTTGATGCCGACCATGGCCTCCCCCAGCCCGCGCGACACCTTGGCCAGCACATCGGGATCGTCGTAGAACGTAGTGGCTTTCACGATCGCCGCGGCCCGCTGAGCCGGATTGCCCGACTTGAAGATGCCCGAGCCCACGAACACACCCTCGGCACCCAGCTGCATCATCATCGCCGCGTCGGCCGGAGTGGCGATACCACCGGCCGTGAACAGCGTGACCGGCAGCTTTCCGGCCCGGGCCACCTCGGCCACCAGGTCATACGGTGCCTGCAACTCCTTGGCGGCGACGTAGAGCTCGTCCTCGCTCAGCGACGTCAGCCCACGGATCTCCCCGCCGATCTTGCGCATGTGAGTCGTCGCGTTGGACACATCCCCGGTACCGGCCTCGCCCTTGGAGCGGATCATCGCCGCGCCCTCGGTGATCCGGCGCAGCGCCTCACCCAGATTGGTCGCGCCGCACACGAACGGCACGGTGAACTTCCACTTGTCGATGTGGTTGGTGTAATCGGCCGGGGTGAGCACCTCGGACTCGTCGACGTAGTCCACCCCCAACGCCTGCAGGATCTGCGCCTCGACGAAATGCCCGATCCGCGCCTTGGCCATCACGGGGATCGTCACCGCCTCGATGATGCCCTCGATCATGTCGGGGTCACTCATGCGTGACACGCCACCCTGGGCCCGAATGTCAGCAGGCACCCGCTCCAGTGCCATGACGGCCACCGCACCGGCAGCCTCGGCGATCTTCGCCTGCTCGGGAGTGACGACATCCATGATGACGCCGCCCTTGAGCATCTCAGCCATCCCACGCTTCACGCGCGCGGTACCGGTCTGATTCGTTGCACCGTTCTGCACCGCCCCAACGATCCCCCGATCGCTGCGCTCTTGCCCGCCGATTTCCACTGCCATCTCCTCCAATTGCTACTGATTCAGTCTATCTAGCTGCCAAGTCCATCGAATCCGCATCAGCGGATGGTTTGCAGCTCGCGATGCGGGGGTGTCCGTGTACTCGTCCGCCCGTCGGACGACTGTTCGGCCAGGTCGACGGCCTGTCCCAAGAGTTCACCCAACTGCAGCGGGTATACGGCCTCCCCGTCGGCGACCAGCTCGGCGATCATTGTTGCATCGCACCAACGGTGACCGTGGATGTAATGACGTTCCAACGTGGTCCGGCCCGAGGCCGAGGGTTCGAACCGCGGTGTCCGGTGGATGAAGAAGTACTCCTCGCTGCGGATCACCGAGGCATTGAAGTCGATCACCGCGTCGCGGCGCCATACCGGCCCGATCAAGGCCGCCGGATCCACCTCCAGGCCGGTCTCCTCGGCCAGTTCCCGCGCAGCGGCGTCCGGCAGTTTCTCGTCCTGCTGGACCGCGCCGCCGACCGTGAACCACCAGCGCGGCGCCGGATTGTCCGGCGTATCGATCGCCGGGTCGCTGCCGCGCAGGAGCAGCACTGCACCCGACTCGTCGAGCAGCACCACCCGCGCCGACAGGCGCCGGCTGACCGGGCCTGCCGCGACGCTCGACGCATCTGCGCGCTCGGCAATCTCGAAATAGCTCGGCAGCGCCGCGGTGCCGCCCAGCCGCAGCGTGCGCACGGCCGGACGCTCACGCAGCGCGAGGGTGTCGCGTACGGCGTCGTTGTGGAAGCGGCGCGCCAACAGCACTCGCGCCTCGGCGTCGGCCAGCTCGGCGACCAGCGCCACCGGCAACGACGCCGGGTCGACGGTCGCCAACGCGGCCGACAAGTCGTTCTCGGCCATTTCGCGCGCCGACCGCGGTGCCCGCTCCGCGGCGTCGGCCAGCGCAGCCAGTCGTCTGCCCTGCGGGCTGCCCGCATACGCGTCGACGGCGACGGCGCGGGCCACCACCGCGCGCCGCGCCAACGCACTGTCGAGCGCCTGCCACGACAAGTCGTAGCGCACGTGCAACCGGTCCAGCCGGTTGGCGGTCTGAAACGCCCACATCCCCACCAGCAACAGCACGACAACCAGCAGGATCAGGACGCCGACGATGATCTCCGCGGTCATGAAGCCGAACCTTTGGCCACGGCACCCTTACCCGTGGTCCCGGCGACCCGCACCTTCGTCCCAGAGCCCGCGACGGTTTCGTAGACCCTCATGATCTCGCCGGCCACGACCGACCAGTCGTAGCGGCGGACCCGATCGGTGGCGGCAGCGACGTAACGGGCTCGGGCCGCGTCATCGTCGAGGACGTCGATCAAGCCTTCGGCGAGAGCGTCCGCATCGTCCACCGGGACGAGTCGACCTACGCGGCCGTCGTCGAGGACGCGCCGGAAGGCGTCCAGATCGCTGGCCACCACGGCGGTGCCTGCGGCCATCGCCTCGACCAGGACGATGCCGAAGCTCTCCCCACCGAGATTGGGTGCGCAGTACACGTCGGCACTGCGCATCGCGGCCGCTTTGGTGGTGTCATCGACCTGGCCGAGGAACCGTAAATGTGACGCGAGATCACCGGCCTGCTCCCGCAACGCGTTCTCGTCGCCGCGCCCGACGATGAGGATCTCGATGTCGGCGAACCGCTCGACGAGTTTCGGCAGAGCACCGAGCAACACGGCCATGCCCTTGCGGGGCTCGTCGAATCGGCCGAGGAACAGCACCGTGCGACCGGGCCGCGGATAGCCGTCGAGCGGTGAGGCCTCGGCGAACGACGCCACGTCGACGCCGTTGGGGATCTCCACCGCGTCCGAGCCGAGCGCCTCCATCTGCCAGCGCCGCGCCAGGTCGGACACGGCGATACGGCCGACGATCTTCTCGTGCAGGGGCCGCAGGATCCCCTGGAACACCGACAGGGTCAGCGATTTCGTCGTCGAAGTGTGAAACGTCGCGACGATCGGCCCCTCGGCGATGTTCAGCGCCAGCATCGACAGGCTCGGCGCATTGGGTTCGTGCAGGTGCAGCACGTCGAAGTCACCGTGCTGCAGCCACTTCTTGACCGTCCGGTAAGTCGCCGGCCCGAATCGCAGCCGTGCGACCGAGCCGTTGTACGGGATCGGCACGGCCTTGCCGCCAGACACCACATAATCGGGCAGCGCGGCGTGGGCGTCAGCAGAAGTCGGGGCGAGCACGCTGACCTCGTTGCCGGCCGCCCGCATCACCTCGGCAAGCTGCAACACATGGGATTGCACGCCGCCGGGTACGTCGAACGAGTACGGGCAGACCATCCCGATTCGCATCGCTCAGCTCCGTCGCTTCTTCGTGCAAGCGCTCATCAGGTGCCCAACCGGGCGCGGCGCTCGTCCGAAAGGTCGGCCAGCCACTGCGGCTGCATCATGTGCCAGTCGGCCGGGTGCGCGGCGATGTTCTTGGCGAACTGATCGGCCAGCGCCTGGGTGACGATCCCGACGTCACCGGACGATGTGTCGAGCGGATCGAAGATCTCGACGACGCAGTCGTCGCCGTCGTAGTAGACGTGCGTCGGGTGCAGCGGGGCACCGGTCTCGATGGCGAGCTTGGCCGATCCGGCCGGCATCCGCGTGGGTTCGCCGAAGAAGTCGACCTCGACACCGCTGCGGGTCAGATCCCGCTCGGCCATCAGGCACACGACCCTGTTGTCGCGCAAGCGCTCTGAGAGCAGCTCGAAGGGCGGCCGTTCCCCGCCGGACAGCGGGAACACCTCGAAGCCGAGGCTCTCGCGGTACTCGATGAAGCGCCGGTACAGCGATTCGGGCTTGAGCCGTTCGGCCACGGTGGCGAAGGTGCCGTACCGGCTCACCAGCCAGACGCCGCCCATGTCCCAGTTCCCGCTGTGCGGAAGCGCAAGAATGCCACCGCGGCCGGCGTCGTGCGTGACCTTGAGCCTGTCCGCGCCGATGACCACTTCGTCGAGGCGCCGGGCGACGGCGGGCAGGTTCATCGACGGCAGCCGGAACGCTTCGCGCCAGTACCGCGCATAGGACGCCAGCGATTCCCGCATGAGGTCGCCGGGCACCTCGACGGGCGGCACCCCGATGACGCGGGCCAGGTTCTTGCGCAGTTGGTCGGGCCCGCCACCGAGTGACGCATACCACGCCCCGGCGTCGAACATGTTGCGGGCCATCGGCTCCGGCATGGCGCGTACCAGTTGCCAGCCAGCCGCGTAGCCGATGTCGGTCATCCGCCCGCTGAACGGGATTCGGCTGGTGATCGTCACCGCTCGCTCTGCCCGTTCGGCTCGGCGGGGTGGGACGGGTGCAGCGGTTCCATGGCGCCGGGCGAGGTACGCACCGCGTGTAGCCGCTGCGCGACGGTGACCACGCTGGCCACCGCGAGGACCCACATCGCGACATCCACCAGCCAGGGCACGTGCAGGAACGGCACCCCGGACAGCCCCGCGCCCAGCAGCACGATCACCAAGCGCTCGGGGCGCTCGATGATGCCACCGTCACCGTGCAGGCCACTGGCCTCCGCCCGGGCCTTGATGTACGAGATCACCTGGGAGGTGACCAGGCAGATCAGCGTGGCCACCACCAGCGCCGGCCTGTTCGCACCGAAGGCCGCCCACCACGCCAGACCGGCGAACACCGCGCCGTCGGCGATCCGGTCGCAGGTTGCGTCGAGCACCGCGCCGAACCGGCTTCCGCCGCCGCGTTCACGGGCCATCGCGCCGTCGAGCATGTCCGCGAGCACGAAGACGGCCACACTGAACGCGCCCCACCACAGTTGACCGATCGGGAACAGCGTCAGCGCGGCAGTCACCGAGCCCGCGGTGCCGACGATGGTGACGATGTCGGGAGTCAGGCCCGCACGCAGCGCCGCCTTGGCCACCGGACGGGACAGCTTGACGTAGGCGGCCCGGCTCATCAGGAACAGGTTGCTCACCGGTCCACTCCCGCCGGGCCCGACTGCTTGGCCCATTCCGTGGCCAGCAGCACCCGGGTTTCGCGCAGCAACTGGGGGATCACTTTGGCGCCGCCGATGATCGTGATGAAGTTGGCGTCACCGCCCCAGCGCGGCACCACGTGCATGTGCAGGTGGTCGGCCAGCGAACCGCCCGCCGACGTGCCGAGGTTGAGCCCGACGTTGAAACCGTGCGGACGGGACACCGCCTTGATCACGCGAATCGCCTTCTGCGCGAACGCCATGAGCTCGGCGCTCTCCTCGGCGGTGAGGTCCTCCAACTCCGACACCCGCCGGTACGGCACCACCATCAAGTGCCCCGGGTTGTACGGGTACAGGTTCAGCACCGCGTACACCTGTTGCCCGCGGGCCACCATCAGGCCGTCCTCGTCGGACAATTCCGGGATGTCGGTGAACGGTTCAGACGACCCGGCCGAACCGACCTTGTTGTTGCTCTTGACCGCGTCGGCGATGTAGCTCATCCGGTGCGGGGTCCACAGTCGCTGCAGATGGTCGGGGTCGCCGACACCGTGGTCGACGATGGTCCGCTCGTCTGGATCGGTCACGTCGGGGCTACCTGGCTCTTCGCGCAAGCGCTCATCGCCGTTACCGCGTTGACCAATTCGGCTGTCGGAACGGCATTCTCACGCCGCTCGATCCATTCGGCGATGGCGTTGAACGCTTGCTCGCGGGGCACACCGTTGATCTGGGTACGGTCCCCGAACCGGAACGAGACGGACTCGGCAGCCACATCTTTGTCGCCCGCCAGGAGCATGAACGGCACCTTCTGGTTGGTGTGGTTGACGATCTTCTTGGCCATCCGGTCGTCACTGGCATCCACCTCGACGCGAATCCCACGCGACTTCAGCTGGGCGGCAAACTCGTACAGGTAATCCAGGTGCGCGTCGGCGACCGGGATGCCGACCACCTGGACCGGCGCCAGCCACGCCGGGAACGCGCCCGCGTAATGCTCGGTGAGCACCCCGAAGAACCGCTCGATCGAACCGAACAGCGCCCGGTGGATCAACACGGGCCGCTGCCGGCTGCCGTCGGCGGCGGTGTACTCCAACTCGAACCGGTCGGGCATGTTGAAATCCAGCTGGATCGTCGACATCTGCCAGTTGCGCCCGAGCGCATCCTTGACCTGCACCGAGATCTTCGGTCCGTAGAACGCCGCGCCGCCCGGGTCGGGCACCAGGTCCAGGCCGGACGCCTCGGCCACCTCACGCAGGGTGTCGGTGGCCTCCTCCCAGATCTCGTCGGAGCCGACGTACTTCTCCGGGTCCTTGGTGGACAGCTCCAGGTAGAAGTCGTCGAGGCCGTAGTCGCGCAACAGGTCCAGCACGAACTGCAGCAGCCGGGTGAGCTCGTCGCGCATCTGCTCGCGCGTGGTGTAGATGTGCGCGTCGTCCTGGGTCATGCCACGCACCCGGGTCAGGCCGTGGATGACGCCGGACTTCTCGTAGCGGTAGACGCTGCCGAACTCGAAGAGCCGCAACGGAAGTTCACGATAAGAGCGGCCCCGCGACCGAAAGATCAGGTGGTGCATGGGGCAGTTCATGGGCTTGAGGTAGTAGTCCTGCCCCGGCTTACGAACCGAACCGTCCTCGTTGAACTCCGCGTCGATATGCATCGGCGGGAACATGCCGTCGGCGTACCACTCCAGGTGCCCCGAGGTTATGTACAGCTGCTCCTTGGTGATGTGCGGGGTGTTGACGAACTCGTAGCCCGCCTCCAGGTGCTTGCGGCGCGAGTAGTCCTCGAGCTCACGACGCACCACGCCGCCCTTCGGGTGGAAAACCGGTAGGCCCGAACCCAATTCGTCGGGGAAGCTGAACAGGTCGAGCTCCACGCCGAGCTTGCGGTGATCGCGGCGCTGGGCCTCCTCGATGAGCTCGAGATGCTTGTCGAGAGCTTCCTGCGATTCCCAGGCGGTGCCGTAGATGCGCTGCAGGCTCGCGTTGTTCTGGTTGCCCCGCCAGTAGGCCGCGGAGCTGCGGGTCAGCTTGAACGCCGGGATGTGCTTGGTGGTCGGGATGTGAGGTCCGCGGCACAGATCTCCCCAGACCCGTTCCTTGGTGCGGGGGTTGAGGTTGTCGTAGGCGGTGAGCTCGTCGCCGCCCACTTCCATGACCTCCGGATCGTCGGCCCCGGACTTGTCGTCGACCAGTTCCAGCTTGTAGGGCTCGCCGGCGAGTTCCCGACGGGCTTCGTCCTTGGACTCGTAGACCCGCCGGTCGAACAGCTGACCGTCCTTGACGATCTTCTGCATCCGCTTCTCGAGCCGCTCCAGGTCCTCGGGCGTGAACGGCTGGGGGACGTCGAAGTCGTAGTAGAAGCCGTCGACGATGGGCGGCCCGATCCCGAGCTTGGCCTCGGGGAAGAGATCCTGCACGGCCTGCGCGAGCACGTGGGCACACGAATGCCGGATGACGCTGCGGCCGTCCTCGGTATCGGCGGCGACCGGGGTCACCTCGACATCGGCATCGGGGATCCAGGACAGGTCACGCAGCCGGCCGTCGGCGTCGCGGACCACCACGATGGCATCGACGGCACCACGCTGCGGCAGCCCCGCCTCGCGGACCGCCGCCCCGGCGGTAGTCCCGGCAGCGACCCGGATCGGGGCTGCGGGGGCGGAGCTGGCGGCGGCGCTCATCGGGGACTCTCCTATGGTTGCGGGGCGCAATACGATCGCGACCATGCTATCGGTGAGGCGGCCCACGCCCCGAGCCCGCTGGGGTCAAGGCTGCCCTGGTTTGGGCCGCACAAACAGCGCATCGGCCTCCGTGAGCACGTCGTCGCCGTCGCAGCGCCGTCCGACCACGAAGATCTCGCAGCCCTCAATACCCTCGCTACCCGCGTTCACCTGCAGTTCTTTCTCGATCGGCACGGTCTTGCGGTAGTTGACGTGGAGCTAGGCAGTCCGCTGGTGTGGGTGCGCGTCAGCTTCGCGGCGGTGACGTGGGTCCGGCGGGGTGAACCCTCCATCGCGCCGCGGCCGTTCACTTGCCGGACTTCCTTTGCAGGTTCGCTGTGCATGTTCGGCTGCCAGACTCCCCGCCATGACCGACGTCGCGCAGAACGTGCCCACGCACGAACACAGCCGCACCGGCCTGTCGGCGGATGCCCTACGCCGCGGCATCGTCGACCATCTCCGCTACTCGATCGGCCGGCCGGCTGCCGCGCTGCGGCCTGAGCACTACTATCGGGCTCTAGCCCTGGCCGTGCGGGACCGGATGCAGGACAACCGGGTCGCGTCGACGCAGACATCCCTCGACCTCGGCCGCAAGGTCACGTGCTACCTCTCGGCCGAGTTCCTGATGGGCCCGCAGCTGGGCGCCAACCTGCTCAACCTGCAGATCGAGTCGGCCGCTCGCGCCGCGCTTGCCGAGCTGGGTCAGGATCTCGACGAGGTGCTGGCCTGCGAGGAGGAACCCGGCCTGGGCAACGGCGGTCTGGGCCGGCTCGCCGCGTGCTACCTCGACTCGCTGGCGACGCTTGAACGTCCGGCGATCGGCTACGGCGTCCGCTACGAGTTCGGCATCTTCGACCAGGAGATCCACGACGGCTGGCAGTTCGAGAAGACCGACAACTGGCTTGATAACGGAAACCCTTGGGAGATCGCCAAACCCGATGTGAGCTACGAGGTGAACTGGGGCGGCTACGCCGAGCACTACACCGACGAGGCCGGCCACGACCGGGCGCGATGGGTGCCGGGGCGGGTGATCAAGGGCGTCGCCTACGACACCCCCATCCAGGGTTACGGCGTCAAGACGTGCAACGTGCTGACGTTGTGGAGCGCCCGGGCCGTCAAGTCGTTCGCATTGGAGGCGTTCAATACCGGCGACTATTACAAGGCCGTCGAGGACGAGGTCACCTCCGAGACCGTGACCAAGGTGCTCTACCCGAACGACGAGCCCGATGTCGGCAAACGGCTGCGCCTGCTGCAGCAGTACTTCTTCGTGTCGTGCTCGCTGCAGCACGTCCTACACATTCTCGATGACCTCGCCGACGTCTCGGTGCGCGAGCTTCCCGAGCGGTTCGCCTTGCAGCTCAACGACACTCACCCCGCTATCGGGGTAGCCGAGCTGATGCGGCTACTGCTCGACGAGCGGCAGCTGAGCTGGGACGAGGCGTGGGACATCACAGTCGCGTCGTTCGGTTACACCAACCACACCCTGCTGCCCGAGGCGCTGGAGACCTGGCCGCTGGCCATGTTCGGCGAATCCCTGCCGCGACACCTGGAGATCATCTACGAGATCAACCGCCGTTTCCTCGACGAGGTCGCCGCCAAGTATCCCGATGACACCGACCGGCTGCGCCGGATGTCGCTGATCGGAGAGGACAACGGCAAGAATGTGCGGATGGCGCATCTTGCCACCGTCGGCAGCCACGCCGTCAACGGTGTCGCGGCGTTGCATTCGGAACTGCTGAAATCCAGTGTGCTCAAAGACTTCTACGCGATGTGGCCCGAGCGGTTCTCCAACAAGACCAACGGTGTCACCCCGCGCCGATTTCTGGCACTGTCCAATCCCGGGCTCCGCAGCCTGCTCGACGACACCATCGGCGATGGCTGGCTGAGCGATCTGACCAAGCTGCGCGGACTGGAGCCCTACGCCGACGATCCAGCCTTCCGCACCCAGTGGCGAGCGATCAAGCGGGACAACAAGGCTCGGTTGGCCACCTATGTCGCTTCGACCACCGGAGTAGCACTGAACCCTGACTGGCTGTTCGACATCCAGGTCAAACGCATTCACGAGTACAAGCGCCAACATCTCAACGTGCTGAACATCGTCACGCAGTACCACCGCCTCAAGCAAAACCCCGGACTGGACATCGTCCCGCGCGCATTCGTCTTCGGTGGCAAGGCCGCACCCGGCTACTTGCTGGCCAAACGAATCATCAAGCTGATCAACGCGGTCGGTGAGACCGTGAACAACGATCCAGACGTCAACCGGTTCCTCAAAGTCGCCTTCGTCCCGAACTTCAATGTGCAGAACGCCGAATTCATCTATCCCGCCGCCGATCTGTCCGAACAGATCTCGACGGCCGGCAAGGAGGCTTCGGGCACCGGCAACATGAAATTCATGATCAACGGCGCGCTGACCATCGGGACGCTCGACGGCGCCAACGTCGAAATGCGCGAGGAGGTCGGCGCGGAGAACTTCTTCCTATTCGGCCTGACTGTCGACGAGGTCGAGCGGATCAAGCGCGACGGCTACCGGCCGTCGGACTATGTGGCAGGCAATCCCGAACTCGCAGCAGTGCTCGACCTGATCGCCGAGGGCGCCTTCTCTCACGGTGACACCGAAGTGTTCCGCCCGCTGGTCGACAACCTGCTCCACAACGACCCGTTCTTGGTGCTGGCCGACTACGCGTCCTATGTCGAGTGCCAAGAGCGGGTCAGCACCGCGTGGCGCGACACCGACGCCTGGACCTACAAGTCGATCCTGAACACCGCACGCAGCGGCAAGTTCTCGTCGGACCGGGCAATCACCGAGTACTGCGACGACATCTGGGGCGTCGGACCGATCAACATCACGCGATAGCCCCCATCGTCAAGCTCATTAGCTCCCCAGCGTCACGAACTCCCCAGCGTCACGCTGGAGTGGCATTGGCGCCCGAGTGTCACGCTGGAGTGACGCCAAGCGCAGCCGCCGGTCTCAGCACGGCAGCGACGCCATGACCCGAATGCCCAGAGCGGATAACGTATTTCCACGAGCGTGAATCGTCTGCGCGGTCTTCGCGAATCTTCCGCACTGGCTTCACATTCGCGAACCGTGCAGCGCCTCGAAGCCCGAAGTGTAACCTGCACGGCGTCAGCATCACAGACGGGAGTTTCACCATGCGCCTCTCCACCCGCAACCAACTTGCCGGCACGATCATGGAGGTCAGCCTCGGCGCTGTGATGGCCACGGTGAAAGTTCGCCTGGACGGCGGTGATCAGATCGTCACGTCATCGATCACCCGCGACGCCGCGGTGGATCTGGGACTCAAGGAGGGGCAGCCGGCCACGGTGTTCATCAAGTCCACCGAGGTCGCCATCGGCGTCGAATGACGCCGCGACTACTTGTTCCCGAAGCCGGCCTTGCGTAGCGCATCAGCCAAAGAACCTGACGGCTGAGTCGAGCGCCGGGAGTCGTTGCCGCGACCGCGGGCCTGATTACCGCGAGCCTGATTACCGCCGTCGCGACGGCTGTTTCCACCGCCGCGGTTCTGGTTGCCACCACGGTTGTCGCCGCCACGCTCGGGTCGCTGGCCCCGATCCCCTTCGGGGCTGTCGTTCAGGCGCAGGGTCAGGCTGATCCGCTGCCGGTCGACGTCGACGTCGAGCACCTTGACCCGCACCACCTGGCCGGACTTCACCACCTCGTGTGGATCGGAGATGAAGCGGTCGGCCATCGCTGAGACGTGTACCAGCCCGTCCTGGTGCACACCCACGTCGACGAACGCCCCGAAGGCCGCGACGTTGGTCACCACACCTTCCAAGACCATGCCGGGCTTGAGGTCGCCGACCTTTTCCACCCCGGCGGCGAAGGTGGCCGTGGAGAACGCGGGCCGCGGGTCACGGCCGGGCTTTTCCAGCTCGCCGAGGATGTCGGTGACCGTGGGGATGCCGAAGCGATCGTCGGCGAAGTCGGCGGGCTTGAGCGACCGCAGTGAGCGCTCATTGCCGATCAGCTCGGCCAGGGTTACCCCGGAGCGGTCCAGGATCCGGCGGACCACGGGGTAGGACTCCGGGTGCACGCCGGAGGCGTCCAGTGGATCTTCGCCGTCGCGGATTCGCAGGAACCCCGCACATTGTTCAAACGCTTTGGGACCCAAACGGGGAACGTTGAGCAGCGCCTTGCGACTGCAAAACGCCCCTGCACTCTCCCGGTGGGCGACGATGGCGCCGGCCAGTGATTCGGTGACCCCGGACACCCGCGCCAGCAGCGGGGCGGAGGCGGTGTTGAGGTCGACACCCACCGCGTTCACCGCGTCCTCGACGACCGCGTCGAGGCTGCGTGCCAGCAAGCCGGGCGTCACGTCGTGCTGGTACTGCCCGACACCGATGGACTTCGGATCGATCTTCACCAACTCGGCCAGCGGATCCTGCAGTCGGCGCGCGATCGACACCGCACCACGCAGCGTCACGTCGAGATCGGGCAGCTCGTGCGCGGCGTAGGCAGACGCCGAGTACACCGACGCGCCGGCTTCGCTCACCATGGCCTTGGTGGGCGCGGGTGCGCCGGCCGAGCGAATGTCGGCGATGAGTTCGGCAGCCAACGCGTCGGTTTCGCGTGACGCAGTGCCGTTGCCGACGGCGATCAGCTCGACGCCATGGCGTGCGACGAGTGCGGCCAGGGTGGCCTTGGCTTGGTCCCACTGCTTCTGTGGCTGGTGCGGGTAGACGGCGCAGGTATCGACCACCTTGCCGGTGCCGTCCACCACCGCAACCTTGACGCCGGTGCGGAAACCGGGATCGAGGCCCAACGTCGTGCGGGTGCCCGCGGGGGCCGCCAGCAGCAGGTCCTTGAGGTTGCGGGCGAACACCGTCACTGCCTCGTCCTCGGCTCGCTGACGCAACCGCATCCGGGCGTCGACCGACGCGGAGATCATCAGCTTGGCCCGCCAGGCCAGCCGGACAGTAGTCGCCAACCAAGGTGTCGCCGGGGCCTTAGCGGCCAGGTCGATGCCGAGAGACTGGGCGACCATGGCCTGGTAGGTCTCGTCGTCGCCGGCGTCGAAGGTCAGCGCCAGCGCCTCTTCCTTCTCGCCGCGCAGCACGGCCAGCACGCGATGTGACGGCATGTTCTTCAGCGGCTCGGAGAACTCGAAGTAATCGCGGAACTTCTGGGCCGCAGGGCTTTTCGCCGCCTCATCGGACCACGGAGCGGTGCGCAGCGCCCCGTCTGCCCAGAACTTCTCCCTGGTGGCGCCGACCAGCTCGGCGTCCTCGGAGGCCCGCTCGATGATGATGTGGCGCGCGCCGTCGAGTGCGGCCGCGGCATCGGCGACGTTGTCGTTGAGGAACTCACCGGCCAGCTCTTCGGGGGCCACCGTCGGGTCGGCGACCAGCCGGTCGGCCAACGGCTCCAGACCCGCCTCCTTGGCGATCTGCGCCTTGGTGCGCCGCTTGGGCTTATAGGGCAGGTAGATGTCTTCGACGCGCGCCTTGGTGTCCGCCGCCATCAGCGCGGCACGCAGCTCGTCGGTCAGCTTGCCCTGCTCCTCGATGGAGGTCAGCACCGCATCGCGGCGCTGATCGAGTTCGCGCAGGTAGGTCAGCCGCTCCTCGAGGGTGCGCAGTTGGCCGTCGTCGAGGCTTCCGGTGACCTCCTTGCGGTACCGCGCGATGAACGGAACCGTCGCACCCTCGTCCAGCAGCCCGACGGCCGCGGCCACCTGGCGCTCACCCACGGTGAGTTCTTCGGCGATGCGGGCCGTCACCGACTTGACAGTGCGGACGCGAGGAGCAGTTTTTTCGGACGGGGGAACGCTCTGGGTCACGTCGGAGGACCCTACCGAACCCTGCCGACAGCGCCCGATATGGACGCCGCGTGTGTCTGGCCGTGAGACAGCGGCCAAATCGACCTTTGACACCGACCGCGACCACCGCCGAGCGCACACCGCTTTTGCCGTGGTGTCGGGTCACCACACCGTGGAACAGCGCACGTAGACGATCGTTCGAGGCGGTGGTTCAAGACAGGACGCGGATAAGCTTGGTCCGACAACATCCTCGGAAACTGGAGAGTGCGCCATGCGGGTGCCAGCAGACGAACGAAAAGAACAGCTGATTTCAGCGACCGTTGAGCTGATGCGTCGTGAGGGTGTTCAGTCGGTGACCATCCGGGCCATAGCCAAGGAGGCCAACGCCAACTTGGCTGCTGCACATTATTGCTTCAACAACAAGGACGAGCTCATGGACGCGGCCGCCGAGGCGTGGTTCAAGAACCTGAGCCGGTTTTCCAAAGACGCCTCGATCGAGCTGGGGCTCCGTACGGCCGTGGAACAAGTGGCCGAAGGCTACTGGCGAGCCCTGGACGAGGAGCCGAGGAGCCTCCTTGCCGAGCTGGAACTCATCTTGTGGGCAACGCGCAACGCCGCCGTCAGCCCGCTGGTCACGAAAATTTACCCTGCCTACGAAGCGGAACTTGGACGCATCTTCTCTTCCGCAGCCAGTAACAATGGTGACGAATGCCGCATGAGCTTTCCGGCGCTCGTAAGAGCCTTCCTGATGGTTTACGACGGGGCAGCCATTCAATACTTGACCGATCCGAGAGCCGCTGACGATTACCGGGCCTTGCACTTCATGATGGTTGATGCGCTGCTGCTCAAAGCCGGTGTATAACTCCACTGTTCGCTGACGAGGCCACGTCGGCGCGCACCCCGGGGTTACGCGGTCGGCGTCGAGCGTGCAACTGGCATCGACGACAAGCTGCATAAACAGGTCGTGGTCCCGGCTGGTATCGAACCAGCGACCTTCCGCGTGTGAGGCGGACGGGATGTCCACTGACCTGCAGTTTATATGCGTCTGTGCGTCGTATGCGGCGTATTGAGCTGGGCTGACTCTTTGAGGCTGTCCGGCAAACGGACATAAACCGAACACGGTTGCTGCACTCTCGATCAGGGGCAACCCGTGCGTCTCGTATTGCCGATGACGCGCCAGCGGGCTCCCGGGGAACGGGTAACCCGATGCCCAACAGCATCGCACAGCCGGACACGCTCGCCACCGCGGCGCTCGTCCTCACCAAACACCCACGGCGACAGGGAATACCAGCACATCGTGCCCGAACCCTGGCACGAACCTGGCAAAGGGCCAGGCCGATTCTGGGGCGCTTTCGGTCTCGACCGTGCCACCGCCACCGTGGAAATCGGCAAAGACACCTACCTGACCGCGCGCCGCATCATCCGCCGCTGTTTGCGCTCCCAACGCATGGGCCGTCGTTCGCTACCCAACTGGCGAGAGCAGTCTCATACAGTTGTTGCGGGCCATCACGTTGTTAACGGCGACGGAACGTTGCGGCTCGCGTCGTTGTCTGACGACTTGTGCATTCAAACTGCGTCGACAGCGATAGTCTGGTCTGTAATCTGACGGCACCCTGGACACGGTCTTGTACCGGGATTGGGATGTGGCCACCCTCACTTCCAAGCTCGCTGCGGTGTCAACTTTTGCCGTCGAGCAAATATTTTGTTGCGGTTGCGCGCTGTCGGTGCGTGTTAGCGTGCGACTATGCCAGCTGAGGGGATTGAGGTCAGCACGCCGAAACTTGGGCGTGGGGCTGAATGTTGCCATAACGCGGCCGGCTCGGCGCGCCGAGCCGCCGAACATCTGGGTGACGTGCCTTCGTCGGGGATCTTCGGTGGTCATGTCGAGGCGCAGGAGTTTCACGCCGCTTTGGATGCCGCCCATCGAGGGCACCAGGAGGATCTCCACGGGCACCACACTGCGCTGACGGAGTTGGCGGGCAACGCCGGTACCGCGAAACAGATGTTTATCGGCACCGACGACGCCGGGGCCGCCAGCCTGGACTCGGTGGCCGCGGCGTTCGGCACGTAGGTCTGAGCCGATGAGCCGCCCGCAGGGTCTAGTACAGCTCGATGTCAACGAGTTGATCAGCGAGGCCGGTGGCGATCCGTGGCTGGTCGATGACGAGTTGCAGGCGGGCGATCCCGGTGCGATCAATGCCAAGGCAGACGCCTACCACCGCGCAAGCATGGGCGTCACTGAAGCACAAGACGATTTCAATCGGGCAAAAAGGAGTTCGAGGACGCGTATCGGCGCAACGGCTCAGAAGCACCGATCAACGAGTCAGCCGAGGTGACACAGACCACTGAGCGGCTGCACCTGAAGAAGAAAGAGATCGCCGAGATTGCGACAGATTTGGAGAAAATCGCTGCGGGTCTAGCGACAGCTCAGCGCGACAGCGAGGCCGAGATCACCAAACTGAACAACGATCTCAACGCCATCGACGACCGGATCATCGACGCTATCAACAACAACCAAGACCCCAGCGGGTTACACGCAGAGGCCGTCGCGGCGGTTAGCGCATCGCTCGCGCAGATCAAAGGAATCCAGGGCACCTACAACTCCGTGCTCACCGAAGCCCAGTCGAAGATGGCATCGAATAGCGGCTACACACCTGAAGCGATTGACAATCTCGACGGGGTGACAGGCAGCCCATCGGCAGCGGCACAGCAGTACAACGAGTCAGGGCAGCGGACAAAAGACCAGGCCCTCGTCGATAAAGCCAAGGCGGAGGGCAGGACTGGCGCCTACGACCCGAGTTCACCAGGACGCCCCGGCTACATGACCGAGGAAGAGGCCGCGGCAGCACAGCGCCTCCACGACTACGATGCGATCACCCAACCATTCGGCGCATCGTCCCCTGAATCACAGCATCTAGCCGGTGAACGCCTCAATGACTTCGCCGCCACCCAGATCGTCGGTCCACTGCCAGTCGACCCGGTATTCGGCCGTGATGCCCGCGCCCAAGCTAAGACTCGGCTCGAACTGATCGCCGCTGTCCAGCACGGACAAGTCCCCTGGCACACAGAACGAACAACGATCGATGAGGCAACCCGCATCGTCGACCAAATGCAGGCTGCTGACCGGGCCGCCATCTTAGCGAAAGTGCGAGGCGGGCTGCTGGAAAGCGGTATGTCACCCGAGGGAGCCACCGCGTTCGTCGAAAACGTGGCCCAGGGCGGCGCTATCCCCCAAGAGGTCATAGACGCCGCCAACAACTCCAGCAAAGTTCTCGCTGGTGAAGGTCATGGTGCTGCGGGTGCCGTCAAAGCTGCCCCGTCCGGCGGGCACTGGGGGGACCGAGTGCCCTGGTCCACACAGGATCTTGAGGCACTGAAATCAGTCGGCAAACACGTCGGCGGGGTCGGCAACCTCATCACGCTGGGGACCAGCCTCCACGACTGGCACAATGGCGCGGACCCCGGCGAGCTTATTGCAAAAGGCGCCGGTGGCTGGGCTGGTGCGTGGGCGGGCGGCGCACCCGCCGCCGCACTCGGGGGCACGCTTGCCGGACCGCCCGGGGCCTTTGTTCTCGGCCTCATTGGCGGCACTGCGGGCGCATTCGGCGGCGAGTGGGGCGGCGGAAAGATCTACAAATGGATATCGGAGTAGCCGTATGCATCATATAAACATGTTTTTTGTGGTCACCGGGGCTATCGGCTTTTTACTTCAGCTGGTTACGTCGTCCAACAACCGTCAGCGGGAACGACGCTTCTTCTGGACAGGTTTTATAATCGTGGCGGTTTCAGCATTTTTCATCGCATATCCACCGGATGCAAAGTCGGGACTTCTATGGCTCGCGTTCGCTTCCTTTTTGATGCTGTCTCGGGCCTACATGATGACCTCAAACATAAAGATTCGTGGCAAGATTTACGCATTCCACGTCGACGATAGCCGACCGGACCCGTCCCCTGACGGCTCGCCACCGTCGAGCGATACGCCGGACTACGATCCGGCACCCGACTCCTACAGCGGATTTGCCACTGCCGGGAAAACGTGGACGCTTCTCATCCTCACCATGGCCATATGCTCGTTGAATGTCGTCATATATGTCACGGACAAGGAAAGACCGTTGCTTGCATTAGTGCTGGCAGCCCTGCTCGTAGCCTTAGCAGCTGGGTTCGGCTACGGAGACGCGATTTGGGAATATCCGATCGCGCGCGGTCAACACATTCAGTTCTTCATCATATCAATCATCACAGCTGGCGTGTTTACCGTCCTCTATCTCGCCGCATATTTCACGGGCAAGCGGTGGCCACGGCGCAATAAAAGGTCCATGGAATATCGCGCCCATCCGCGCCATCAACAAAAGTGGTCGTGATTCTCCCTCGGAACGCCAATGGACAAGGCGCGTTTCCTCATCGAGCTTTGTCGGTCAACCATTTTCCAGTCAGATTAGTAGCCCTTCAGTCCGTCGACCTGGAACCCGAAAACCTGACGCTGAGCTGCGATTGTGATGTCACTAGTCTGGTGAATGCTGGCGTCAGACCCTCCCGCTCCAATCTGCCCCGTTCGTGAACGTTGACGTCGCCAGATTCATTCATCCGGCGACGGCTGACAATGCGTCTCGCGACGGCAGCATCAGGTTGGTCTCAATAGACGCTGCGTTCCTATCCTGGATCCCGAGTGGAGCGATGCACCTGAGGTGGCTATTGGCCGTCATGGGGCCTCTGTGTTCACCGGAGGCTTTTCGAGGAATCTGAGGGCACTGTGGTGTTCGTGTCCGATCCGGCGCAGGCTAAGTAGCAACTGGCCGAAAACGACCTGACCGATCACCATATGCTGCACAACCGCATCGCGGTCCTCGATCCGGTGGGCTGCCCCGAGCCTGCTGACCTCGTATTCTGCGAGGGCGTCGATGAGTCCCAAATATGTTGCGGATTGTTGTAAGTCGAACATCGCGCCTAAATCGATGATCACCCCGAGCAGGCCGGCGAGATGGTCTAGCGCAGGTGAGTCCGGACGCACATGTGTCCAGCCGGCTTGCTGCACTACTTGCTGAGCGAGCACACGCATTTCTGCGGTCACAGCATCCGATTTGCGCGCCAGTGCGTCATAGGCGGCTCCGTTCATCTCGTGCATCGACAGCGATTCGTTTTGCACCGCGTCCACGATTTCCTTGAGGTCAGCTACCGGTACGTCTCCGACCTCGCGCAGCACACGCAACAGTCGCAGTCGCGCCACAGGCGCACTGGTCCGCACTCCCGGCGATCCCAACGCCCTGTACAGCGACGGCGTCGTCACCGGCTACGGCACCATCAACGGGCGACCCGTGGGCGTGTTCTCGCACGACCAGACCGTCTTCGGAGAGCCTAGGAGAAATGTTTGGCCGCAAGGTCGCAAACCTCATGGAGTGGTGCGCCCGCTGCGTGTGCCCGATCATCGGCATCAACGACTCCGGCGGTGCCCGTATCCAGGACGCGGCGACATCGTTAGCCTGGTACGCCGAGCTGGGTTACCGACACGAGATGCTGTCCGGCCTGGTGCCACAGATCTCGATGATTTTCGGGAAATGTGCTGGCGGGGCGGTATATTCACCGATCCAGACCGACCTCATCGTCGCGGTACGCGACCAGGGCTACATGTTTGTCACCGGCCCCGACATCATCAAAGACATCACCGGCGAAGTCATCACCTTCGATGAACTCGGCGGCGCCGACGCCCAAGCGCGCTACGGAAACATCCATCAGGTCGTGGAGTCCGAGGCGGCGGCGTTTCATTACGTCCGCGACTTCCTGGCCTTCCTACCCTCGAACTGTTTCGACGACGCGCCGATCGTGAACCCCGGACTGGAACCAAACGTCACACCCCACGATCTGGAACTGGATGCCATCGTCCCCGACGCCGACAACACCGCCTACGACATGCACGAAATCCTGCTGCGTATCTTCGATGACGGTGATTTTCTCGAGGTCGGCAGCCAGGCCGGGCTTGCCGTCATCACCGGTTATGCCCGTGTCGATGGACATCCCGTCGGGGTGATCGCCAATCAGCCGATGCATATGTCGGGGGCCATCGACAACGATGCTTCCGATAAAGCCGCACGGTTCGTACGGTTCTGTCACGCCCTCAACACACCCCTGGTCTTCGTCGTCGACACGCCTGGATTTCTACCCGGCGCCGAGCAGGAGAAGAACGGAATCATCAAACGCGGCGGTCGGTTCCTGTTCGCGGTAGGGGAAGCGGATGTGCCGAAAGTGACTGTGACCGTGCGTAAGTCCTATGGTGGCGCGCACACCGTGATGGGCTCAAAGCAACTCGCCGCTGATCTGAACTATGCGTGGCCTACAGCCCAAATAGCCGTCATCGGCGCCGAGGGTGCCGCCCACCTATTGGTCAAGCGGTTCCCGGATCCCACCGCTCCCGAAGTGCAGAAGATCAAGGCCGAATTTGTCGCCGGCTACAAAGCCAATATGGCGACCCCGTGGATCGCCGCCGAACGCGGTTACATCGACGCCGTGATCCAGCCACACGAACCCGCCCACTGTTGAGGAAGTCACTAAAGCTATTGCGTGACAAACAGAATCACGGTCGCTTGCTCCGCAAGACTGGACTAACCCCAATCTGACCCCCACGACCGCGCGGACGCAACTCAAGCCCTTATTGGGCTTCGCCGCACCCGGCAAGTAGCGCCTCCGTGCCCTCGCGGCGGCCCTCCCGAGTCGAGCAACTTACCGCGATTCGCCGTGACGCCCGCGCAGTGCTGTCGGTGCGAGAACTCCAACGTCGTCACAGCCTGGGCTCGCGCACCGTGCAAGCGCCACTGGCATCCGCTTAGCTCGCCCCAGCGGCGGCGCCTATCCACCGCGCACGTCGAAGCTTGACCCCTTCAAACCCCTCATAGATCAGATCCTCGACGCCGATCCGCGACCTCCACGCCGACGAACTCGACCAACTTCACGCAACCGAGTGTCACACACCCAAGACCGGACACAAACCAGACGAAATCAATTGGCCATCGAGTGCATAACCCGTGTCTATTCAGGCAAAATGTGGTGGTCCCGGCTGGTATCGAACCAGCGACCTTCCGCGTGTGAGGCGGACGCTCTCCCACTGAGCTACGAGACCGGACTAACGACGTCGAAGACTAGCACGAGCTTTCGGCGTAGCCAGAATCGCCACTACCGTCTGCCGGCGCTTCGTTAACGGCGGCCTGGCTCACCTCCGAGCATTTCACTTGCTCGTCACGTGCGGCTTGGTTGTTGCTGGGCGCGACTCGTCGCACCGGGCGAACGTCGGAGCAGCACCATAGCCGCCGAAAAACTGTCGACGTCGAGAGCAAGACGATCGGGACGTCGTGACGGCCCACGGATTTTCGATTCTGACGGAGGGCGTACCGCTTGTTCTGAAACACCGATTTTGGGTGCTCGTTCCCCTCCCGTAATGGGGATTTGTGTCTGCGCGCCCCAGTGCACTAATGTTCTGCATCGCGACGGGCGACGATCTCGCCCGTGGCGCGCGGATGTAGCGCAGTTGGTAGCGCATCACCTTGCCAAGGTGAGGGTCGCGGGTTCGAATCCCGTCATCCGCTCGAAGGTGCAGTGGCATCAACCCCAGCGGTGGAGTGGCCGAGTGGCGAGGCAACGGCCTGCAAAGCCGTGCACGCGGGTTCGATTCCCGTCTCCACCTCCAACGGTTTCGACTCGCGCGATTAGCTCAGCGGGAGAGCGCTTCCCTGACACGGAAGAGGTCACTGGTTCAATCCCAGTATCGCGCACCATAGCTTATGCAGCTCAGAGGCTATTTCAAAAGTTTGAGCGGGTTCGTGCCCAATCGGTCGGCAGGCTCGACATCACGAATCGCGACAGCAGGCGATTGCCGCAGCAGACCGCTTTCAAATTACCTATCTGCCAATACTTTTGGACGTTCTACGGTCTCCGACCGTGACTCTCATCACGAACCGTCCGCATGTGCCCATTCCATTCGGCGCCGCTAGTCCGACGGTGTCGGCTCGCACGTCTCGGACGTATTGGGAGAAGCGACCAGGACATCACTTCATGCGCCACCTCGGTGCCGTCGGCAGCCTCTGCCCCAATTACACGGCCACTCCATCCCCGATGTAACGATCTGAGTCTCCATGGAGGCGCCAGGGGGTCGTAGCGATAGCACTGGAGGCCGCCGTAGACGTGCTGTACGGGACCGTCACGGCACAGCGCCCCCTCCTCGCAGTTGGCCGCCCACCGGATCGCCAAAGTAGGCGTGTGAGGTTGGCGCGGCTATCAGCATGTGAGCGGTGATGCTCAGCAGCCCCGCAGAGATGGACTTGAACTTCATTGGCCGTGACCTCTCATCGCGAGATACCGTACGAATCACCATGCCGCCCAACAGGTTCGCAACGGCCCCGAGACGCCCAGGAGAAGCTCCCACCGCACACTTGCGTCAAACGGTTGAAACGTTAGAGACATCGACGATCCGGCCGACCGGCTGGCGGGTTTCATCCGGTGTCAAGAACGGTTCGCAGCACGTATTCGACTACCACCACGTGATCACGAATCGCGAGCGAACGGTTCATTGTCGTGCTGTGGGCGCGCCGACGTAGACCTCCGTCCACGCGCATGCGATGCTAATTTTCTGACACGTTGTCGACATGATGTTGCCGACGTGTCGTCAAAGCCATGGAGTCGTAACATGTCGCCGAGCACAGCCGTCGCACCCGAGCTAGACCGATCGTTGTCGGTCGCCATGCGCGAAGGCTCGAGAGCCGAACACGATGCCGTAGAGCAATCGTCATTCATGGCCGAGCTGCTGGGCGGGCGAGTCAACGTTCAGGGCTACGGTGACTATCTGCTGCGGTTGCGTGCGGTGTATCGGACATTGGAAACCGTTGTGCGAGCCCACAACAACGATCCGTTGGTCGCAGCGGTGTACGACCCGGCGTTGGAGCGGCTCGCCGCGCTCGACGACGATCTCGACTACTGGTTACCCGACGCTCCGCGTGAGGTGGACTCCCCCGCCGCGCAGGAGTACTGCGCCCGGATCGCCGATGCGGACTGGGGCGGGGTGTTGGTGGCCCACCACTACACTCGTTACCTGGGCGACCTCTCCGGCGGGCAGGCAATCGGCCGGATCCTCGATCGCACATTCCGTCTGGCAGGCGCAGGCCTGGCATTCTATGCATTTTCGATGCGCGCCAAGCCGTACAAGGACGCCTACCGGACGCGCCTCGACAGACTCGGCATCGACGACGACGGTATCGACCGGGTGGTCGACGAGGTGAAGGTGGCTTTCGGCCTGAACCAGGCGATATTCGACGAGCTCACCGCCAATCTCGACACCTACCGCCAGTAGATATCAGACCAGGGATACGACTGGCTCAGGAGTCCATCCCGGCCGGCGAATCGTCACGAGCGTGGGGATCGCGGGCGAGCTCGCGTAACACCAGATCGGTTGTATCCCAGTCCATGCACTTGTCGGTGACCGACTGCCCGTAGGTCAGCGGGCAGGCCTCGGGCGACTGGGCACCGGCGACGAGGAAGCTCTCCAACATCACGCCGCTGACTGGGAGGCCGTCGCGGACGAGTTGTGCCACCTCGCCGGCAACAACCGCCTGACGCACATGATCCTTACCGGAATTGGCGTGGCTGCAATCGATCACGACCCGCCCGGGCAGCCCCGCAGCAGTGAGCTTCGCGGCCGCGGCGGTCACGGACTCAGCTCCGTAGTTCGGGCCGTCGGTGCCGCCGCGCAGGATCACGTGGCAGTCCTCGTTGCCTTCCGTGGTCACCACGGCACCGCGTCCCATGTCGTCCATGCCGAAGAAGACATGCTCGGCGGCAGCGGATTTCACGCCGTCGACGGCCACCTGAATGTTGCCGTCGGTACCGTTCTTGAACCCGACCGGCATCGACAGTCCCGATGCCAGCTGGCGGTGCACCTGAGATTCGGTGGTGCGGGCGCCGATCGCACCCCACGCCACCGCATCGGCGATGTATTGCGGGCTGGTCGGCTCGAGGAATTCGCAGCCGACGGGCAGCCCGATGTCGATGATGTCCAGCAGCAGCTTGCGTGCAATCCGCAGACCGCGGGTCACGTCGAAGGTGCCGTCCATGTCCGGATCGTTGATCAGGCCCTTCCAGCCGACCGTGGTGCGCGGCTTCTCGAAGTAGACGCGCATCACGATCTTGAGCCGGTCTTTGAGCTCGTCGGCCACCTTGACCAGCCTGCTCGCGTAGTCGAGCGCCGCGGCCGGATCGTGTACCGAACACGGACCCACAACAACCAGCAGCCGGTCGTCACGGCCCGCAAGGATGTCGGCGATCTCGTCGCGGGCGCGGGCCACTTCCTCGGCCCGGCGGGCACCCAGCGGGAACTCCGCGAGCACATCGTGCGGGCTGGGTATCGCGCTGAAGCGGCGGATCCGCCGGTCCGATGTGGCGGGCGGCGTCACGATCTGCGCCAAAGTCATCGTTGGGGTGCCTTCCTGATGGTGGGCACCTGTTGAACTATCCGGCGCCCTTGAATGACGAAAGGTAGTGACCTGATGGTCACTACCTGGGCTCCGGGTGGATGCGTGCTTACCGCTGCGCTTTATCGGCTCCGCCCGGAGCCACAATAAAGCGCCGATAGCCGACGCATACACCGATGTTCACGTCGGCCAGGCTACACGACTACCGCAACCCGCCGCCAACCGTGTCACACGTACCGGTCACGCCCCGCCAGCGCACCGGCGACCATCTGTGCCGCATAGACCACCAGCACCATGATCCACGGAATGGTCCACCCGGCGGTCAAATCGTGCAGCAGACCGAACAGGAACGGGCCTGTCGCGCCGATCAGATAGCCCAGGCCCTGCACCATGCCGGACAGCCCGGCAGTGTCCTCGGCATCGCGGGCCCGCAGCGCAATCACGGTGAGCCCCAACGAGAACACGCTCATGCCGATCCCAACCAGCACGCTCCACAGCAAGGGTGAGAATGCCGGATCGACCAACAGACCGACCATGCCGACGAAGCCGAGCACACCCAGTCCGACGATCCATCCGCTCTGGTTCTTCTGCCGCGCGGCCAGCGGCGGAATGATCAGGCTGATCGGCACAGCCAGCACCGATAGCAGGCCCAGCAGCAGGCCGGCGTCACTCTTGGTTACGCCGTTGTCGATGAACACCTCGGGCAGCCAGCCCATCACGATGTAGGCCAGGAACGCCTGGCAGCCGAAGAACAACGTCACGGTCCAGGCCAGGGGGCTGCGCAGAAGCCGGCGACCAGGGTTGTCGCCGGTCGGGGCTGCGGCGCGCGCGCTCCGGATGGCGCGCGAGGCGGGGACCCAGAGCAGCAACGCGAGCAGCGCCAGCAGCACCCAGCTGCCCACGGCCTCTCGCCAACCGCCCAGCACCGGCTCCAGCGGCGGGGTAATGGCCGAGCCCAGCGCCCCGCCGCCCTGCAGGGCCGCGGTGTAGACGCCGGTCATGAGACCGATCCGGGCCGGGAAGCACCCTTTGATGACGACCGGGATGAGCACATTGACGAGGGCAATTCCGGCGCTGGCAACCAGCGTGCCGCCGATCACCACATACTGGCCGTCCAGCACGCGCACCACCAGGCCGACGCTCAGAATGACCAACGCCACCGAGATCGCGTTGCCCAGCCCGACCCGGCGGGCCAGCCAAGGCGCGGCCATACCGGCAGCGGCGAAGCACAGCACGGGCAGCGTGGTCAGGGCGCCGGCCCAGATGGCCGAGGCGCCCAGCGCGTCACGCATATCCCCCAGCAGCGGGGCGACACTGGTGACGGCCGGCCTCAGGTTGAGCGCGGTGAGCACCACGGCCATAACCAGCAGGGCCCCGCCTGCGGCCATCGCAGCAGGCCGGAGCTCCACCGCGCCGTCGAGCTCGAGTTCGAGATCGTGCTCGTAGGTATGGGGTGGATTGCGCTGTACGTTCTCAGTCACTCAGCTATGGTTACATACATCCTATGATTGGATGAAAGGGGTTTCAGGTGCCGCTTGTCACAACCCGGCGGACCGGCCTGGTGGACCAGGTGATCGAGCAGCTGCGTACGTCGGTCAGCTCCGGAGAATGGCCGGTCGATTCGAAGATCCCCACTGAACCCGAACTCGTCGAGGCATTCGGTGTCGGGCGCAACACCGTCCGCGAGGCGATTCGAGCCCTGGCACACAGCGGAATCCTCGAGGTCCGCCAGGGTGACGGCACCTATGTGCGCGCCACCAGTGAGGTATCCGGCGCCCTGCGCCGGCTGTGCGGGTCCGAGCTGCGGGAAGTCCTGCAGGTGCGACGTTGCCTGGAGGTCGAAGGCGCCCGGCTGGCGGCCACCGCCCGCACCGAACAGGATCTGACCGAGCTGCGCGCACTACTGGACCGCCGCGACACCGCGTCCGACGACGAGTTCGCGCACGTGGACACCGAATTTCATCTCGCCGTGGTGCGCGCCTCGCACAACACGGTGCTGATCGAGCTCTATCGCGGGCTCACCGAAGCAATCGTGGCCAGTGTTGCCACCACGAGCGACACACCACACGCGCGATCGATCCCGCACGACGGCCTGGTCGAGGCCATCGCCGCCGGTGAGGTCGACCGCGCCGGGAACGAAGCCAGCGGCTTCCTCGACGAGCTACTGGCGCGCGTGCCCGTTCAGGACTGCTGAGCAGCCCGCGCTTCGGCCCATTCCCACACATCGGTCAGGGCCGCACCGAGAGCGGCGCCACCGACCGTAAGCTCCCAGGCGCCCGCCTCGTTCTTGGCCACCAGCCCGGCTGCCGTGAGCTGTTTGAGCCGCTCGGAGAGCATGCTCGACGAGCAATTGCCCATGCGGCGGCGCAGTTCCAGAAAACCGAGCGAGCCGGGTTCGAGCTCCCAGATCACCCGCAGAATCCAGCGTTGCCCCAGCAGCTCCATGGCCGCCAACAACGGCCCGTTCGCAGGGTCGTCACCCCGGTGAACGAACTGCGGCCCGTTTGCGCTTCTCATTTAGAAGCAGCATAGTAGTGCTAAATCAGAAGCACGAAAGGGGGCGCGGCGTGAACCGGCGAACAGCACTCGTGACGGGAGGTTCCCGCGGGATCGGCGCCGAGGTGGCCCGTCACCTCGGCGCGGCAGGCGTGCACGTCGTCATCAACTACCGGGAGAAGGCCAAGCGAGCCCGTGCCATCGCAGATGAGATTGCCGTGGCCGGCGGTTCAGCGGACATCGCCGGAGCCGATCTGAGCGATCCCGGCGCCTCCGCCGAGATGATGCATCGGCTCGCCGAGACCTACGGACGGCTGGACATGTTGGTGCTCAACGCATCCGGAGGCCTCGAGCGCGGCGCCGATCCCGGTTACGCCATGCGGATCAACCGCGACGCACAGGTGCGGCTGACCGAGATGGCGCTGCCGCTGCTCACTTCCGGTGGCCGGATCGTATTCGTCACCAGTCATCAGGCGCACTTCCACGGCCAGCAGCCGGTGCCCGCGGACTACCTGCCCGTCGCCGCCAGCAAGCGTGCCGGCGAAGACGCCCTACGTGCTATGCAGCCGGTGTTCGACACACTCGGCGTCACGTTCACCGTGGTGTCCGGCGACATGATCGACGGCACGATCATCGTGCGACTGTTGGCGCGCCGCGATCCGGATGCCGTTGCCGCACGGCGTGTTCACGGCGACTTGCCGACGGTCGAGGAGTTCGCCGGCGCAGTCGCCACGGCTGCGCTCGACCCCGTCGCCGCCCGGGGCACCGTGTATGTCGGCGGCGCGGACTACCTGGCAGCTGCCGGACGCTGAGGGCCCGGACCGGTCAAAACGGCGTCTCACCAGTCTCCGAATGAATGATCGGCAACCGCAACAGCAAACGCGCGCCACCAAGCGGACTGGCCTCCAACGAGGCTGTCCCACCGTGCAATTCGGCCTGCTGAGCCACCAGCGCCAGTCCGAGACCCGAGCCCGACCGCGACGCCGTCGTCCCGCGGGCAAAGCGCTCGAACACCTCGGCGCGTTCGGCCTCGGGCACCCCGGATCCGTTGTCGTCGACCACAATCTGCACATCGTCGGCCGAACGCACTGCACTGAGCCGGATCTCGGTCGCGCCGCCGTGTTTGACGGCGTTGGCGATGGCGTTGTCAATCACCAGCCGCAGGCCGGCGGGCATGCCCTGCATCAGCACGGTAGGTGACGGCATCAGGGTCGCGCGCAATCCCGGGTAGACCCGCAGCGCGTCATGTGCTGCACGGTCGAGCAATTCGGTGACATCGACGGGTACGAAGTCCTCGACGGTGGTCAAGTCCCCTTGCGCAAGCCGTTCGAGCGCTGTGAGGGTGGCCTCGATGCGGCTCTGCGTGCGCATCAAGTCGCCGATCACTTCCTGGCGCTGCTCGGGAGTCATGTCCAGGGTGTACATCACTTCCAGGTTGGTACGCATGGCCGTCAGCGGGGTCCGCAACTCGTGCGACGCGACAGCGGCGAAATCCCGGGCCGATTCGAGCGCGGCCTTGGTGCGCTGCTGTTCATCGCCGATGCGATCGAGCATGCCCTCCACCGCCTCTGCGATCTCGACCGCTTCTCGCACACCACGTACCTGGACCTCGTCCGGCTTGGACTGGGCGTTGATCGCTCGGGCCTGCTGCGCCAACACCCGGAACGGGTTGATCATCACCAGCGAGATCACCCACCCCACCACGACGGTGCCTCCGATGACGCCCGCGCAGATCAGGATCACCCGCAGATGTAGCTCATCGATACGACGCTGCGTTTCGGCGAGCGGAGCACCTAGGGCGATCGACGCCGGACCCGCGGTAAACGTCCGCACCCGGTATTCAACGCCATCGATCGTGGTATTGGCGTAGCCATTCTCCAACTGCGGCAACACGATATCGCTGGGCACCGAGACCGTGATCCCACCGATGTGGGCGGTGCGCACCAGTCCCCCGGCATCGGGTGTGGACTTGGCGTTTCCGGCCTGTCGGGGGCTGTTCAGCAGCGTGCTCAGATCGCCCAGGCTGCTCAGCGAATCCAATCGGCGGTCCAGCTGGCTGTACTGGTCGTTGGTCACGCCGATCCACACCCAGGCGCCGAGCGTGAGGACGAGGATCACGACGGAAAGTGCCGCGACGATCACGATGCTGCGCAGCGACAACACCCGCGACACCGGCCGAAGGATCGGCCGGAGCAGCTGGATCACGCGGTCTTCGAAGTTCATCGGCGCTTATCTTGCCCGATCGTCGGGGCGCTGCGCTTGGGACAAACGCGCGTCAACCTGGGGTTGACGTTTTTGGTGCGTCAACTTAGAGTTGACGCTATGAACGAGTCCGTCAAAATCACCAACCCCGTCCGCCTCGACGACCTCATTCATGCCATCAAGCAGGCGCATTCGGAGCCTCTCGAACAGCTCACCGATGCCGTGATCGCCGCCGACGCCCTGGGCGAGATCTCCGATCACCTCATCGGGCACTTCGTCGACCAGGCCCGGCGTTCCGGTGCCTCATGGACCGAGATCGGCAGCTGCATGGGCGTCACCAAGCAGGCTGCCCAGAAGCGGTTCGTGCCCAAGGTGCCCGGCTTCGATCCGTCCGCGCTCGACCCCAACGCGGGATTCGGCCGGTTCACCCCGCGGGCCCGCAATGTCGTGGTGGCCGCGCAGAACACCGCCCACGCAGCCGGTAACGCCGAGATCGTCGCCGACCACCTGCTGCTCGCGCTGTTCAGCCAACCCGAGGGATTGGCCGCCAAACTGCTCATCGGCCAGGGCATCGACGCCGACATTGTCCGCGGCGCCGTCACCCTGCCGCCACGCGCAGGCGAGCTCCCCGCGCTGATCCCGTTCGCCCCCACCGCGAAGAAAGCTCTCGAACTGACGTTTCGCCAGGCACTTCGACTGGGCCACAACTACATCGGCACCGAACACATCCTGTTGGCGCTGTTCGAGGCGGAGCCCGACGACGGCGCGCTACACCGGCTCGGTGTCGACCCGCTGCGGTTGGAAGCCGATCTGGCCAAGGCACTGGAGCCCTACACCCAGGCCAGAGCGGGAATGAAAGAGGGCGAGGATTCGTAGCACTGGGCGTGAAGCTCAACGACGCCGCACGCGCACTCATCGGATCCGGTGCCGACGCCACTCTCGTCACGCTCAACCCGGACGGCAGCCCGCAGGTCACCCTGGTGTGGATGGCGCTGCAGTCCACGCCTGAGGGCGACGAGTTGGTCACCGCGCACCTCGCCGAACACAAGAAAATCCGCAATATCCGCCGTGATCCGCGGGTCGCGGTGACGATCGTCGACCCGGGACACGTCGGCCAGGTGATGCGCCCGTACCTGGCCGTCAACGGAACGGCCCGCGTCGTCGAGGGCGGTGCGCCCGAACTGCTCAAGGAGCTGGCCCAGACGCTGGCCGCCCCGGACATCGCATTCCCGCCGCCGGATGCCCCGGCCGGGTGGCTCACCCGGATCCGCATCGACAAGGTCGGCGGCGTGGGCCCCTGGGCTTCCTGACCGCCAGCCGGCCGTCGAGGACACACCGATCGGCCAGATTCGGCCGGACACTGCGGGTCAACTACGACGCGCGCGCCGCTACCGTAACGAGATGACACCCGCCACCGTCGTCGTCGAGCAGGCACGCCGCGCCGATCTACCCGAGCTGGCAGCCGTCGCGGCCGCCACATTCCCGTTGGCGTGTCCCCCGTCGTCGACACCGGACAACATCGCCGCGTTTATTGCCGAGCACCTCTCCGAACAACGGTTCGGCGAATACCTGGGCGATCCGGAACGGATACTGCTCGTCGCCCGGGATGATTCCGCGCACGCCAGGAGTGGAAACACCGGGGCAATTGTCGGGTACGTCATGCTGATTCGCGGCGTACCCGATGACGAGGATGTGCAACGAGCCGTTGCGGTGCGTCCGGCAATCGAACTGTCCAAGATTTATGTGCTGCCCGACCGGCACGGTGCTGGTGCAGCCGCCACACTCATGACCGAGGCATTGCAGCGGGCAGCCACGCTCGGGTTCAGCTCGGTGTGGCTGGGTGTCAACCAGAAAAATCAACGTGCCCAACGCTTCTACGCCAAATACGGCTTTACCGTCAGCGGTACCAAGACGTTTCGGTTGGGCGCCGGCATCGAGAACGATTACGTGATGGTACGGCTCGTTTCCTGATGCCGAGCAGTCGCGGAATCGCCCTGAACCCCGTGAAATAGCGCGATTCTATGACTGCTCGCCGAGGGAAGCTTGGGCGGCGGCGGTCAGCGCCAGCAGGCGGGAGGTGGCTCGCAGGTACTTCTTGCGAAACCCGCCGGCGAGCATCTCCGCGCTGAAGATGGTGTCCAGCTTGGTTCCCGAAGCCAGCACCGGAATGCCGGCGTCGTAGAGCCTGTCGGTCAGCGCCACCAGACGCAGCGCCACGCTCTGATCGTCGATCGGGTGCACACCGGTGATGAACACCTCGGTGACGCCTTCGATCAGCGCCTGGTAGCGCGACGGATGCATGGTGGCCAGGTGTGCGCACAGGGCGTCGAAGCCGTCGAGTGTGGCCCCGGACGTCACCGTGGCGCGGTCCTCCACCTGGTCGTCGGTCAGCGGCTCGGGGGCCGGTGGCAGGTCCCGGTGACGGTAGTCGGGCCCCTCGATGCGCACTGTGGTGAAGATCTGAGCCAGCGTGTTGATCTCCCGCAGGAAGTCCTGCGCCGCGAACCGGCCCTCACCGAGCTGCTCGGGCAGTGTGTTGGAGGTCGCCGCGATCGACACACCGCGTTCGACGAGTGCCGACAACAGCCGCGAGATCAGTGTGGTGTTGCCCGGATCGTCGAGCTCGAACTCGTCGATGCACACCACCACATAGTCGGCCAGCAGGTCGATGCACTCGTTGTAGCCGAACACGCCGGCCATCTGGGTGAGCTCGCCGAATGTGGCGAACGCCGTCGGCGCATCCCCCGCGGCTGACAACGTGTAGTACGTCGACGCCAGCAGGTGGGTCTTACCGACACCGAACCCACCGTCCAAATACAACCCCACGCCTGGCAGCACCGCACGCTTGCCGAACAGCTTCTTCTTCCCGGCCCGCCGCACCGCCGCCTGCTCGCAGAACTGCCGGCACGACTGCACGGCCGCGGCCTGTGACGGTTCCGCCGGATCGGGCCGGTAACTGTCGAAGCTGACGTCGGAGAACGTCGGCGGTGGGATCAACTGCGCAACCAACCGCTCCGGGGTGACCGTGGGATGCCGATCGGCAAGGTGGGCGATGACGCTAGACCCCTGCATGCAAGCAGCGTAGCGACGTGCTCCAATTCTGCTCATGCCCGATGACACCGCTGGGACACAGCTCACAGTGCTCGGCCCTATCGACACCGCCGACGACCGCCAGGTGCGTGAGCTCTACGCCTACCCCGATGACCTGCAGCGTTGCTGGGTGCGCGGCAACATGATCTCGAGTCTGGACGGCGGCGCCACGTCGGACGGGAAATCGGGCGGGCTGGCCGGACCGGGTGACCGCGCCCTGTTCAACATCATGCGCGAGGCCGCCGACGTCATTCTGATGGGCGCGGCCACGGTACGCATCGAGAACTATTCGGGCGCCCAGCTCTCCGCCGCGCAACGCGAGGCCCGACGGCGGCGCGGCCAGGCGGAGATACCGCCGATCGCCGTCGTCACCGCGTCGGCCAACCTCGACCACGATTCGAAATTCTTCACCCGCACCGAAGTTGCCCCCCTGATCCTCACGTGCGCCAACACAGTCGCCGATGCACGCCATCGGCTCGGCGCGATCGCGGAGGTGATCGACGCGTCAGGCTCCGACCCGGGCCGGGTCGACTTCGCGGTGGCGCTGCGGATCCTTGCCGAGCGAAAACTGTTTCGGGTGCTGACCGAAGGCGGGCCGCAGGTGCTGAGCACACTGATCGAGGACCATCTGCTGGACGAACTGTGTCTGACGGTCGCGCCGCTGCTCGTCGGTGGGGTCGCGCGCCGTATCGCCACCGGGCCCGGCCAGGTGCACGCCCAGATGCGTCCGGCCCATCTGCTCACCGACCATGAGGGCTACCTGTACACCCGTTACGTCCGCAGCCGATGACAGACCTATCGCTACTGTGGTCACCATGCGTCATCAGCTGGTGAGGGCCCTGAGTGTGTCGACCATCGCGGTGTCGGCACTGCTTTCCGGGTGCGCCCCCATCCTTGCCGCGGACCCGAAGTACGCCACCGGCACCGGCGCCCACCCGCAGGGACAACCCGAGACCACCGCACCCCAACCGGCGGGCCCACCGCCGATGGAAGCTCCGAAAAACGATCCGCTGCAATGGCGGGACTGCACCGCACGCCTGTTCGGCAACGCCGCGACACCGCCGGTACCCGGGGTCAAGCTGGACTGCGCCACCTACGATGCCGACCTCGACCCGATCGAAGGCGCCAGTGGATCGCTGAACATCGGTGTGGTGCGGGCGACCTCGGCGCAGACACCGGCCGACGCGGCCCCGTTGGTGATGACCACGGGGTCCGACATCCCGTCCTCGGTCCAGCTGCCGGCGTGGTTGTCGCGGTCGGGAGCCGACGTCCTGGCGGCCCATCCGATCGTCGCCGTCGACCGCCGCGGCATGGGCTTGTCTGAGGCGGTGGACTGCCGCGATGCGTACGACCGTCAGGAAATGCACGACCAGGCCCAGTTCGAGTCCGGCAACGACCCGGTCGCCAATCTGGGTGCGGTGACCCAGACCGCCACCACGAACTGCACCGACACCATCGCCCCAGGCGACTCGGCGTACAACAACGCCCACGCCGCCGAGGATCTCGAACGGTTGCGCAGCACCTGGGACGTTCCGGCCCTGGCGCTGCTCGGCATCGGCAACGGTGCACAGGTCGCGCTGGCCTACGCCGGCTCGCACCCGAACAAGGTGTCACGGCTGCTCCTCGATTCACCCCTGCCGTTGGCCATCGGCGCCGAGGCCGCCGCCGAACAGCGGGTCAAGGGCCAGCAGGCGGCGCTCGACGCATTCGCCGCGCAGTGTGTCGCCACCAACTGCCCGCTCGGAGCAGACCCCAAAGGGGCGGTCGACGCGGTGCTGGCCGATGCCCGCGCGGGCCGCGGGCCCGGCGGGGCATCGGTGGCCGCCGTGGTCGACGCCATCAGCACCGCGCTGGGGTTCCCGCGCGGTGACCGCGTCGGCTCCACCAACGATCTGGCAGCCGCGCTGGCCGCCGCCCGGTCCGGCGACCCGACTCTGCTCAACGATCTGATCACGCAAGCACAGTCGCTGCGGCAGACCGACGGTCAGTTCATCAACAGTTGCGGCGATGCCCTCAACCGGCCGACACCTGACCGGGTACGCGAACTCGTCGTGCAGTGGGGCAAGCTCTACCCCGAGTTCGGCACTGTCGGTGCCCTGGATTTGGTGAAATGCCTGAACTGGCCTAGCAGTTCGGCACCCGCGGATCCCAAGGACCTCAGCATCCCGGTACTGATCCTCGGTGTGCAGAACGACCCCATCGTCGGTAGTGACGGCGTGTCGGCCGTTGCCGCCAGCATCATCAACGCCGGCGCCATCAACCGGCGGGTCATGTGGCAGGGCATCGGCCACGGCGCCAGCATCTACACCCCCTGTGCGCTGCAACCGATCACGCTATATCTCGACACCGGCAAGGTGCCGGACACCGACACGTTCTGTCCTGCCTGACAGCTCGCCCTCCGGTCACCGGTGTACGGTTCGGGCGTGACGGCAGTCGATTCCATCCGTAACGGCCTTTTGGGGGCATTCGGTCCCCGCACCTCCCCGCCCAGCACTGCGACGGTGCTGCGCTCGGTCTTGTGGCCGCTGGCGATCATGTCGATCATCCACCGCAGCTACGTGCTGTCCACCAACGGCTACATCACCGACGACTTCGGTCCGGTGTACCGCGCGGTGTCGAATTTTCGGCGGCACTGGGCCATCTACAACGAACATTTCAACTTCGTCGACCCGCACTACCTGTATCCACCGGGCGGCACCCTGTTGCTGGCCCCGTTCGGATTCCTGCCGGAGTTCGCATCCCGCTTCTGGTTCGTCGCGTTCAATTCGATAGCCGTCATCATCGCGGCCTGTCTTCTGGTGCGGCTGTTCAAATTCTCTCTGACCTCGGTGGCACTGCCGGCCCTCCTGCTGGCCATGTTCTGCACCGAATCAGTAACCAACACACTGGTTTTCACCAATATCAACGGCTGTATCCTGCTGGCCGAGGTGCTGTTCTTCCGCTGGCTGCTCGACGGCAAGCAGAACCATCAGTGGTTGGCGGGCGCAGCAATCGGGATGACGCTGGTGGTCAAACCACTGCTCGGCGTCCTGCTGTTGCTACCGCTACTGAACCGTCAGTGGCGTGCGTTGGTCACGGCATTCGCAGTGCCGATCGTGTTCAACGCGGTGGCCTGGCCCCTGTCGGCGGACCCGATGGGCTTCGTGCACAACACGCTGCCCTACATCATGCAGACCCGCGACTACTTCAACTCCGCCATCGTGGGCAACGGCATCTACTACGGGCTGCCGATGTGGCTGATCGTCGCGCTGCGCCTCGCGTTCGTGGTACTCGCCGTAGTCAGCCTGTGGCTGCTGTACCGCTACTACCGCGAACGCGACCAACTGTTCTGGATGCTGACCTCCTCGGGCGTGCTGTTGATCACCTCGTGGCTGGTGCTCTCGCTCGCCCAGGGCTATTACTCGATGACGCTGTTCCCGTTCCTGATGACGGTGGTGCTGCCGAACTCGGTGATCCGGAACTGGCCTGCGTGGCTTGGGGTCTACGGGTTCATGACGATGGATCGCTGGTTGATGTGGCGCTGGCCGACGACCGGCCGCTTCCTGGAGTACATGAAGATCACCTACGGCTGGTCGCTGATCCTGATCGTGGTGTTCTGCGTGCTGTACTTCCGCTACCTGGACGCCAAGGCTGACGATCGGCTCGACGACGGCATTGACCCGGTGTGGCTGAACCGGCCGCGAGAAGCCGTCTCGGCGTGAGCCCCACAGCATGACCGCGGTGTATCCCGGACATCGGCGGATCTGGCGCGTGTTGATGCACACCACGTAATTTGGGGATATGACGAACCCGGGTCCCAAGCTGGAACTGACCGATGACCAGTGGCGCGAGAAGCTCACTCCGGCAGAGTTCGCGGTGCTGCGACGGGCAGGTACCGAACGCCCCTTCACCGGGGAGTACACCGACACGAAGACCGAAGGGGTCTACGAGTGCCGGGCCTGCGGCGCCGAGCTGTTCCGCAGCACCGAGAAGTTCGAATCCCATTGCGGTTGGCCATCTTTCTTCGACCCGACCAATTCAGACGCGGTGATCCTGCGGTCCGACGATTCCCTCGGTATGCGCCGGGTCGAAGTGCTGTGCGCCCACTGCCACAGCCACCTCGGTCATGTCTTCAAAGGCGAGGGTTATCCCACCCCTACCGACCAGCGGTACTGCATAAACTCGATCTCGCTTCGCCTGGTACCGGCTGAGAGCTGAGAGGCGCCGTCGAGCATGGCTGCTTCGCAGCCCACCGACTCGCAGTTGCGACGGTGGCGACAATACCTGGCCAATGAACGCGCCGAGGCCGCTGTGTACCGGGATCTGGCACAGCGCCGCGAGGGTGCCGAACCGGACATCCTGCTGGAGCTGGCCGCCGCAGAGGGCAGGCACGAGCGGTATTGGTTGACTTTGCTCGGCGACCAGGTGGGCCACCCTCGCCGGCCCGACGTGCGGACCCGCGCACTGGGCTTCCTGGCCCGGCACCTCGGTTCGGTCTTCACTCTGGCGCTCGCGCAACGCGCCGAGGCACGTTCGGCCTACGAGACCGACACCGATGCCACGCCGACGATGGCCGCAGACGAACGCATCCACATGGAGGTCGTACGCGCACTCGCCAGCCGGGGCCGTGACCAACTGTCGGGGAGCTTCCGCGCCGCGGTATTCGGCGCCAATGACGGGCTCGTCAGCAATCTGGCGCTGGTGCTGGGCATCAGCGCCACCGGGGTGTCCAATCAAACGATTCTGGCGACAGGTCTGGCCGGGTTGATCGCGGGAGCGCTGTCCATGGGCGCCGGTGAGTACGTATCGGTCAACTCACAACTCGAACTGCTGGAGGCCTCCACGCCCAGTGCCACCGCCGGTACCGCGGTGCGGGCGCTCGATGTCGACGCCAACGAGCTGGAGCTGGTGTACCGGGCCCGCGGCATGAGCCAGCGGGAGGCCGCCGACCGCGCCGCCGAGGTCTTCGCGAGCCTGCGGTCCGGCGCGCTGGGTGACTCACCGTTCGGCGAGGTGTCCACCGAGAAGCGCGAAGCCGTGGGAACCGGATTGCGGGCGGCGACGTCGAGCTTCTTGTTCTTCGCGTCCGGGGCACTGATCCCGGTGCTGCCCTACCTGTTCGGACTTGCCGGCATCGTCGCCGTGGTGGTGTCAGCGGTCCTGGTCGGGTTGGCGTTGCTGACGACGGGCATGACCGTGGGCCTGCTCTCCGGCGGTCCGCCGCTGCGACGTGCGATGCGCCAACTGCTGATCGGCTACGGCGCCGCCAGCGTCACTTATCTGCTGGGCCTGTTGTTCGGTGCTGCGGCGGGTTGATCGCCCGGCCGACGATCCAGGCGTCCAGCTCGGTCAGCCCATCCTGGTGGCGTGCACTTCCCAGAACGGCATGTGCACGCGGCCGTCGGTCAGCCACGGTTCGATGACCCGCAGCCGTTCCAGTAAGGGTTCCATGCCCTCGGCCATGTCGGGGTTACGAGCGGCCATCATCTCGAAGGTCTCGACGCTGACGTTGCCCTGGTAGGTGGTGGGGCCGAGGTAAGTGATGTCCCAGCCCGCGTCCGGCAGTACCGCCCGGAAATCGTCGATCGTGAGGGACCGCGGCATACGGAAACCGTTGACGTTGTGGTCACCGAACTCGAACATGAACAGCCGAGCCCCGGGTTTGGTGGCGCGATGCAGCGCGCGGACATAGGACTTCTGCAGTTCCCGCTGGCCGGTGAACACATGGAAGAACGCGGAGTCGACGACGGTGTCGAACCGGCCCTCCAGGCCGTCGAGTTTGGTGGCATCGGCAACCTGGAAGTCGACCGTTACCCCGGCCTTCGCGGCGTTCTCCCTCGCCCGTTCAATCGCACTGGGCGACGCGTCGATACCTGTGGCAGACAAGCCTTTTGACGCATAGTGGATGGCGTGGTGGCCGGGACCGGTACCGGGATCGAGCACTTCACCCTTGACGGCGCCGACCGCGACGAGCTGCTGCACGACCGGTTGCGGACCACCGATGTCCCACGGGGTCGCGGCCGGTAATCCATGCGATGTCCGCTCGTCGCGATACATCTCTTCGAAATGACGCGTGGTGTCTTCTGGAGCAGTCATATCCGCGAGGGTAGGCCTGCCCCCGAAATACCCAGGTCAGGCCGCCGGTCGGGTGTTACTGCACGGCACCATCTGTCACGCTGGAGTGACTGTCGGGCTCGACAGTCACTCCAGCGTGACAAACCGAGCCAGACGACCCGCCAGGCGGGTGTCGCTACGGCAGCTTGGCGACGAGTTCCTCGACAGCGACCCGTGGCCCGGTGAAGAACGGGGTCTCCTCACGGGTGTGCCGCCGGGCGTCGGTGGCGCGCAGATCCCGCATCAGGTCCACGATGCGGTCCAACTCGGGCGCCTCGAACGCCAGGATCCACTCGTAATCGCCCAGGGCGAAAGCCGGAACGGTGTTCGCGCGCACGTCCTTGTACCCGCGGGCGGCCATGCCGTGTTCGGAGAGCATCCGGCGGCGCTCCTCGTCGGGCAGCAGGTACCACTCGTAGGACCTCACGAACGGGTACACGCAGATGTAGGCGCCGGGATCCTCACCCGCGATGAACGACGGAACATGGCTCTTGTTGAACTCGGCAGGCCGGTGCAGCGCGGCACTGCTCCACACGGGGTCACTGACCCGGCCCAGCGCCGTGGTGCGGCGGAAGTCGGCATAGGTGGCCTGCAACGCTTCGATCTTCTCGGCATGGGTCCAGATCATGAAGTCGGCGTCGGCGCGCAACCCGGCCACGTCGTACAGGCCGCGGACCACGACACCGCGATCCTCCTGGGCCTTGAAGAACGACGCAGCCTCGTCGATGACATCGGCGCGATCCTCCCCCAGTTCACCTGGGTTCACCGAAAACACGGAGAACATCAGGTAGCGCAGGGTGGAGTTCAGTGCGTCGAAATCAAGCTTGGCCATAGGCCTATCGTGCCACGCCGGGTTTCAGCAATGTGTCGGCAGCACGGGTGGCCGACGCCACACATGCCGGCACCCCGATGCCGTCGAGATAGCCACCGGCCACCGACAGTGTCGGCGGTAACCCGGCACGAAGCTCGGCCACCAGTTCTGGGTGTCCCGGGCCGTACTGCGGCATCGCGTCGATCCACCGCTGCACGTGGCTGTCGACCGGGTCAACGGTCACCCCGAACAGGGTGTTGAGGTCGCGCGCGGCCCACGCCAGCAGGTCCTCGTCGCCGGTGTCGCGGGCCAGGGTGTCGCCGTAGCGGCCGAACGAGAGCCGCACGAGTTCGACGTTGCCACGGCGTCCCCATTTGCGAGACGACAAGGTGACGGCCTTTGCGTTGACGGGGTTCCTGGGCTCGTCGCCCTGATCGGTACCGGCCACCAGTACCCCGGACTGCTGCGGCAGCGGTGTCCCGCCCGGCAGCGCCAGGGCCACGACCGCCGCCGAGGCGACGCGGATGCGACGAGCCGCAGCCGCGGTCCCAGGTGCGATGTGCTCGATAAGCTTCGGCAGCCGCGGCGCCGGGACGGCCAGGATCACCGCGTCGGCATGCCACCGGGTGCCCTCGTCGTCGAGCACCTCCCAGCCCTGCTCGCCCCGGTCGACACGCTCGGCGCCCACCTGAACCCAGCGGGCCGCCGACCGGCGGTGCAGTTCGTCCAGCAGCACGGAGTAACCGCCATCCAACGCCCCGAACACGGAGTCACCGGTCGGGGGTGGCAGCGCCGCGCGCACGGCATCGGTCAGGCTCGGCGCACCCCGGTCAAGTGCCGTGGCCAGCGGCGGGACGGCCGACCGCAACCCGATGGTGGCCGCCGACCCCGCGTACACACCGGCCAGCAGCGGGTCGACCGAGCGAGTCACCACCTGCGCTCCGAACCGGTCTCCGACAAGCTCAGCCACTGTGGGATCGGCGCCGCGGCGCCAGCGAAACGGTCGCGTCCGCTCGTCCAGGATTTGCGCCACGGTTGCGTCGTCGACGAGCCCCCGCAGCGACGATGCCTCAGCGGGAATGCCCTGCAGCGTGCCCAGCGGCATCGGATGTAGCCGCCCGCCGCTGTAGATCAGGGGACGCACTCCGGTGGTGGCGATCTGGCGCCGTGTCAGCCCCAGCTCGGCCAGCAAAGCCGGCATCTCGGGCCGGCGGACCACGAACGCCTCGGCGCCGACATCGAGTGGTTGCCCGCCGACACGCTCGGTGCGCAAGATTCCACCCAGCCGGTCGGCCGGGTCCAGCAGTGTGATGTCGGCGTCGGGACCGGCGGCCAGCCGCAAGCGGTAAGCCGCGACCAGGCCCGAAATCCCGCCGCCAACAATGCAGTACGCTGCTCTCACAGCGCGTGGACCAGCGCCACTGCCTCGGTGATGATGCCAGGATCGGTCGCAGGCAACACCCCGTGGCCCAGATTGAAGATATGTCCGGCGGCACCGGCGGCGACCGCCTGACGCCCGTCCTCCACCACCCGGCGCACCGCGGCTTCGGCTACCGGCCAACCGGCCAGCAACACCACGGGATCGAGGTTGCCCTGCAGAGCGGTGCTCGGCCTGACCCTGGCGGCCGCGTCGACGAGTGACGTACGCCAGTCGACCCCCACCACGGCAGCCGTGGCCGGTTCCACCGCCTCGGACATGGCGCCGAGCAGTTCGGCCGTGCCCACACCGAAGTGAGTCATCGATACTCCGGCCGCGGCCAGGGTTGCGAACACCCGGGCGCTGTGCGGCAGCACGTGGCTGCGGTAGTCGGCCAGTGACAGCGTCCCGGCCCAGGAGTCGAACACCTGCAGGGCGTCCACCCCGGCTTCCACCTGTGTTTGCAGGAATGCGATGGTCAGATCGGTCAACACCGTCATCAGCGCGTGCCAGGTCTCCGGCTCGCCGTGCATCATCGCTTTGGTGCGCTCGTGATGGCGGCTCGGGCCACCCTCCACGAGGTAGGACGCCAGCGTGAACGGGGCGCCCGCGAACCCGATCAAAGGCACCTCGCCCAGCGCCGACACCAGCAGTGACACCGCCTCGGCGACCGGTGAGACCTGCTGTGGCTCAAGCGGCTTCAATCCCTGCACGTCGGCGATCGTGCGGATCGGGTGCTCTATCACCGGCCCCACGTCGGGCACGATGTCCAGACCGACGCCGGACGCCTTGAGCGGCACCACGATGTCGGAGAACAAAATGGCAGCGTCGACGCCGTGGCGCCGGACGGGCTGCAGGGTGATCTCACAGACCAGTTCGGGGTCGAAGCAGGCCTCCAGCATGCGGTGCTGGGCGCGCAACGCCCGATACTCAGGCAGGGACCGGCCGGCCTGCCGCATGAACCACACCGGCACACGGTGCGGGGTGCGGCCGCTGGCGGCAGCCAGGTAGGGCGACTTGGGCAGCTCGCGACGGGTATTCATCGGCTCCTATGGTGCCACGGAGCCGGTCACATGATTCCCACACCGCCGCGCCGGCATCAATACGGCGCGCCTGCCCACTGTCCTGGCCCGATGGGCTAGCGTCAAATGATGTGACGTCTGCCGAACCGGCACAGTTCCGGACGGCGGTGGCGGCTATGAATGCCACCTCCGTACGCCCGGAAATTGAGCTGGGCCCGATCCGCCCGCCGCAGCGGCTGGCGCCCTACAGCTACGCGCTGGGCGCCGAGGTCAAGCACCCCGAAACCGCGATCGTCCCGGAGCGGTCCGAAGGCGATGCCTTCGGCCGGCTGATCCTGCTGCACGACCCCGAGGGCGCCGAGGCGTGGGACGGCACCATGCGGCTCGTGGCGTACATCCAGGCCGATCTGGATTCCAGCGAGGCCGTCGACCCGCTGCTGCCTGAAGTGGCGTGGAGTTGGCTGGTCGACGCCCTGGATACCCGCGCCGAGCATGTCACGGCGCTCGGCGGCACCGTCACCGCCACCACTTCAGTGCGGTACGGCGACATCTCCGGCCCCCCGCGTGCCCATCAGCTGGAGCTGCGGGCCTCGTGGACGGCCACCAACCTGGAGCTGGGACCGCACGTGGAGGCGTTCTGTGAAGTCCTCGAGCACGCGGCTGGGCTACCCCCGGCCGGCGTCACGGACCTGAGTTCCCACGCGCGCGTGAGATGACAGACGGAGAATCAGACCTTAGCGAGGCGGCCGAGCCCGAGGCCACTCCTCTGCTCGCACCGGCTGCCGGCGTACCCGAAGTGTGCGTCACCTCCCAGGAGATTTCCTCGGCGGCAACGCTTCTCGCGCGCGGCGCAGGTCGGTTCGCCATCGACGCCGAGCGCGCCTCGGGATTTCGCTATTCCAACCGCGCCTACCTGGTGCAGATTCGCCGGGCCGGGGCGGGCACGGTGCTGATCGATCCGGTGAACCACGGTGGCTCCCCGATCGACGCGCTGGCCCCCGTGGCGCACACGCTCGAAGCCGACGAATGGGTGTTGCACGCCGCCGACCAGGATCTGCCGTGCCTCGCCGAGATCGGGTTACGCCCGGCCCAGCTCTACGACACCGAACTGGCGGGCCGGCTTGCTGGGTTCGAGCGGGTCAATCTGGCGGCCATGGTGCAGCGACTGCTGGGCCTGCAGTTGATGAAGGGCCACGGTGCGGCCGACTGGTCGAAGCGGCCACTTCCCGACGACTGGCTGAACTACGCCGCACTGGACGTTGAGGTGCTGTTGGAGCTGCGGGACGCGATCGCGGCAGTGCTCGAGGAGCAGGGCAAGACAGACTGGGCCACACAGGAATTCGAGCACCTGCGAACCTACGTCGGGCAGCCCACCCGCCGCGAGCGCTGGCGACGCACGTCAGGAATCCACAAGGTACGCAATCCGCGGGCCCTGGCCGCTGTCCGGGAACTGTGGACCACGCGCGACAACATCGCCCGCGGCCGCGATATCGCTCCCGGCCGCATCCTGCCCGACTCGGCGATCGTCAATGCCGCCACTGCCGATCCCAAGACCGTCGACGAGCTGACTGTGCTGCCGATCTTCGGCGGATCCAAACAACGCCGCAGCGCGCAGGTCTGGCTCGACGCACTGGAGCGCGCCCGGCAGAATCCTGACCCGCCGACGGCAGCCGAGCCGCAGAACGGCCCGCCACCGGCCGTCCGCTGGGGCAGGCGCAAACCAGAGGCCGCGGCCCGGTTGGAGGCCGCGCGGGCCGGCCTGGCCGAACTGTCCGCACGGGTTTCGGTACCTGCAGAGAACCTCATCACGCCCGAGGTGGTGCGCCGGCTGTGCTGGGATTGGCAACCGGTGCCCGACGTCGCGACGGCGGTCGAGGAATTCCTGATCGAGGCTCAGGTGCGGCCCTGGCAGCGAGAGCTGACGGTGCCGATCCTCACCACCGCCCTGACCATCGAAAGCTGAATCCGGGCAACATCTCTCGCGAGTCGGTTGCTACTGTCGAGCGCCCGTGGCGTCGTCGAAACCTGGTCTGACAGTGGGCCGCAAGACGGTGACCCGCACGGGATCAGTCGACTTGTTCGGACACTTCGCGTTCGGCGGCCGAGGTGCCGATGGCTGCCACCCAACCGGTGATCTGCCGAGCGATGTGCTGATCCGTCAGTCCCACGTCGGAGAGCACCTCGTCGCGCGAAGCGTGCGCCAGAAACTCCTGCGGCACCCCGACGTCGCGGCACGGTACGTCGATCTCGTTGTGCCGCAATGCCGCCGAGACCGACGAACCGACGCCGCCGTGCACACCGTTGTCCTCGACGGTGACCACCAGCTTGTGCGTGCGCGCCAGGTCGCGGAGCGCGTCGGGCACCGGCAGCACCCACCGGGGGTCGACCACTGTCACGCCGATACCCTGGTTGCGCAGCCGTTCGGCCACCGCGAGCGCCATCGGCGCGAACGAGCCGACGGCCACCAACAGGACGTCATCGGTAAGGCCGGGCGTCGGGACCGCCAGTACATCGATATCACCGCGCCGCTCGATCGCCGAGATGTCTTCGTCCACATCGCCTTTGGGGAAGCGGATGGCGGTCGGCCCGTCGGTGACGGCGAGGGCCTCGGCGAGTTCCTCACGCAGCCGTGACTCGTCACGGGGAGCGGCCACCCGGATACCGGGCACGATACCGAGGACCGACAGGTCCCACATCCCGTTGTGGCTGGCGCCGTCGGGACCGGTGACACCAGCGCGGTCCAGCACCAAGGTCACAGGCAGCTTGTGCAGCGCGACATCCATGAGCAGCTGGTCGAATGCCCGATTGAGGAAGGTCGAGTAGATCGCCACCACGGGATGCAGACCGCCCATCGCCAGCCCGGCGGCCGAGGTCATCGCGTGCTGTTCGGCGATACCCACGTCGAAGAAACGGTCCGGGTAGCGCTCACGGAACGCACTCAGCCCCGTCGGCCCGGGCATTGCCGCCGTGATCGCCACGATGTCGCGGCGCTTGGCGGCAATCTTGATCAGCTCCTCGGAGAACACCGAGGTCCAGCCAATTCCAGAGGCCTTGGTGGCCAGCCCGGTCTCGGGGTCGATCACACCGCACGAGTGCATCTGATCGGCCTCGTCGTTCTCCGCCGGTGGATAGCCCATGCCCTTGCGAGTGACCACGTGCACGATCACCGGTGCGTTGAAGCCCCTGGCATACCGCAGCGCGTTCTCCACAGCGTGTTCGTCGTGACCGTCGATGGGGCCGATGTACTTGATACCCAGATCGGTGAACATCACCTGCGGGGAGATTGCATCCTTGATGCCCGCCTTGATGCTGTGCATGCACTGATAGCAGAACTCGCCGACGACGGGCAGTCCCCGGACAGCCTTGCGGCCCTCTTCGAGGATCCGCTCGTAGCCGGGCTGCAGCCGCAGGCCGGCCAAGTGGTCGGCGAATCCGCCGATGGTCGGTGCATAGCTGCGGCCGTTGTCGTTGACGACGATGACCACCGGGCGCCCCGCGGTGGCGATGTTGTTCAAGGCCTCCCAGCACATGCCGCCGGTCAGCGCGCCATCCCCCACGACGGCCACGACGTGACGGTTGCGGTGCCCGTTCAGTTCGAACGCCTTGGCCAGGCCGTCGGCGTAGGACAGCGCCGAGCTGGCATGACTGGACTCCACCCAGTCATGCTCACTCTCACTGCGGGCCGGATAGCCCGAGAGGCCGCCCTTCATCCGCAGCGAGTCGAAGTCCTGGCTGCGCCCGGTCAACACCTTGTGCACGTAGGCCTGATGGCCGGTGTCGAAGACGATCGGATCGTATGGTGAATCGAACACCCGGTGCAGCGCCAGCGTCAGTTCGACCACACCCAGGTTGGGGCCAAGATGCCCGCCGGTTGCAGCGACCTTGTGAATCAGGAATTGCCGGATCTCCTGCGCGAGGTCAGTTAGCTGTGACTGCGACAGGTGTTGCAGATCAGCGGGACCGCGGACCTGTTCAAGCATTCGTTCAGTGTACGCACGGAACCTGGTTCAGCCCTCGCGTGGCGGGTAGATGTCGGGCACATCGTCGTGGTCGGTATCGACGGTCTCCAGTTGCTCGATCCGCCGGTATGCCGCGTTACGCGCGACCAGCACCAGCGCGGCCAGCAGACCTGCGATAACCGATCCCGTCAGCACCGCGATCTTGACGTCGTCGTCGGCGACGTCACCGTGGCCGAACGCGAGTTCCCCGATGAGTAGCGACACGGTGAAGCCGATGCCTGCCAGTAACGCCACACCGAGAACATCCCGCCAGGCCAGGCCTTCGCCCAGGCTGGCATGGGTGAATCGGGCCAGCAGATATGTGGTGCCGAACACCCCGATGGGTTTGCCGAGGACCAACCCGGCGATGACGCCCAATGTCACCGGATGCGTCAGCGCCAGGCCGAGGCCAGACCACCCGCCGACCGTCACACCCGCGGCGAAGAAAGCGAACAGCGGTACCGCGATACCGGCCGACAGCGGCCGCATGCGGTGCTCGAACTGCTCGGCGGCGGCGTGGCTGCCCAGGACCGGAACGGTGAACCCGAGCAGCACCCCGGCCACGGTGGCATGCACCCCGCTGGCGTGTACCAGCATCCAGGCGGCCAGCGCCAAGGGCAGCAGAATCCACCACCGCCGGACACCGCGCTGCACCGCCAGGCCGAACAGGCTGATCGGGATGAGCGCGGCCGCCAGTGGACCGGGCGCCAGGTGATCGGTGTAGAAAACGGCGATGACGATGATGGCCAGCAAATCGTCGACCACTGCCAGGGTCAGCAGGAAGATCCGCAGCGCCGACGGCAGATGGCTGGACAGCACCGCGAGCACCGCAAGTGCGAAGGCGATGTCGGTCGCGATCGGGACCGCCCAGCCGCCGAGGTTTTCCGAGTGTCCGGTGGCCAGGTTGATCGCGACGAAGATCGCCGCAGGCGTGACCATGCCACCCACGGCGGCGGCGATCGGCAGTGCGGCGCGGGCCGGGTCGCGCAGGTCGCCGGCGACGAACTCGCGTTTGAGTTCCACCCCGACGACGAAGAAGAAGATCGCAAGCAGACCATCTGCCGCCCACGCGGCCACGCTGAGGTTGAGGTGCAGGGATCCCGGCCCGATCACCAGCGCCGACAACCGGTGATACGTCTGCGCCCACGGCGAATTGGCCCAGATCAGCGCGGCACTCGCGGCCACGAGCAGCAGGATGCCGCCGACGGTCTCCTTGCGCAGGATCTCGGATATCCGGCCGGCCTCGGCCCAGGATCCGCTGCGGGTCAGCAGCCGCCGGCCGAACCGGCCATCACGGTTGCTCACCATGACTCCGTGGGCAACGTTCTCCGCCGAGCAGACACGCAAGTCCCCGACACGCCGCAGTTCCGGTACACCCATGTCTGCTCGGCGTGGTCAGTTGGCACGGTCAGCGGGTCAGGATGGCAACGCACTCGACATGGTGAGTGAGCGGGAACGAGTCGAACACCCGCAACTCCTCCACCGCATAGCCATGCTTGCGGTACAGACCCACATCGCGTGCGAATGACGCTGCTTCACAGCCGATATGGATGACACGCGGCACCTCCGCGGCCACCACCTGATCGATCACCTCGCGGCCTGCGCCGGTACGCGGCGGGTCGAGCACTGCCACGTCGGCACGGGCTCGCTGTGTCGACAACGCGCGCCGCACCGAGTCGGTAACCACCGACACCCAGGGCAGGTCGGCCAGAGCGGCCCGGGCCGATCGCGACGAACCGCGCGACGTGTCCACGGTGACGACGTGTCCGCCCTCGCCGACCTGCTCGGCCAGAGCGGCAGCGAAAACCCCTGCGCCGCCGTACAGATCCCACGCCGTCATACCGGGTTGCAGCTGCGCCCAACCGGCGACCAACTCGCTATAGAGCGCCGAGGCGTCACGATGGGCTTGCCAGAACGCCGTCACCGGCACCCGCCACACCCGGCCCCCGACGCGCTGCGTGGCGTCGTAATTGCCTTCGATCACCCGGGTCGTGTGCTTGCGTCCATCCTTGGCCTTGGCGACCTTGGGCTGCTCCGCGGAGGCGCGCGAGACGACCACATGGCGGACGTCGTCCGAATCAAGTGCCACGTGCAGTTGTGATCCCGTGGGCCAATGCGATCCGGCCAAACCGTCGAGCAGCCCGGCCGGCAACTGGGCACAGTTCAGATCGGCGACCAGCTCAGTGCTGTGGTAACGGTGGAATCCGGCGGTGCCGTCGGCCGCAGTGTCCAGCCGCACCCTGGTACGCCACCCGGTCGCGCCGACCACTCCGACGGGTTCGGCACTGGCCGAGGCATCGTCGGGCCAATCGTATCCGCCCAGTCGCGCCAGCTGATTGGCCACCACGGCGCCCTTGAGCCGCTTCGCCGCCTCAGGTTCGACGAATGCCAGATCACAACAGCCCGCACCGCCGACACCGGCAATCGGACACAACGAGTCGACCCGGTCGGGTGAGGCTTCGATGACCTCGGAAGCCTCAGCGTGCCAATAGGATCCACGCTCATCGGTAACCCGCGCCCGCACCGTCTCACCCGGCAGCGCGTAACGTACGAAAACCACCCGGCCCTCGTGACGCGCCACGCAGCTGCCGCCGTTGGCCGCCGCACCCGTGGTCAGGATCAGCTCAGTCACTCCAGGAATCCTCTGCGGGCATCGCCGGGAGCACTACCCGGAGTCAGCGTGATCTTCACCCGTTCGGATGAATTGAGTTGCCAGGGAACCGATGTCACCATCACGTTCGGCATGAACAGCAGCCGACCCTTGAGCCGCAGCGCACTCTGGTTGTGCAGCACCTGCTCCCACCAGTGGCCGACGACGTACTCGGGTATGAACACCGTGACGACCGTGCGCGGCGACTCGTTGGTGACCCGCCTGACGTAGTCCAGTACAGGCCGGGTGATCTCACGGTATGGCGACGCGATGACCTTGAGCGGCACGCTGATATCGCTGTCCTCCCATTGGTGGACCAGTGCACGCGTCTCGGCGTCGTCGACGCTGACGGTGATCGCTTCGAGCACGTCAGGACGGGTGGCCCTCGCATAGGCCAGCGCCCGCTTGGTCGGCAGATGCAGTTTGGACACCAGGACCACGGTGTGGTTGCGGCTCGGCAGCACGATGTCGCCTGCCTCGGCCGCGTCTTGCACCTCGAGTTCACGGGCCACCGTGTCGTAGTGCTTGTGGATCAGTTTCATGACCACGAACAGCGCGCTCATGGCCAGGATCGCGATCCACGCACCGGCCAGGAATTTGGTCAGCACGACGATCACCAACACCGTGCCGGTAGCGGTGAGTCCGATTGCGTTGATCACTCGCGAGCGCATCATGTGCAGGCGCGTCGGTCGATCGGTCTCGGTGCGCAACAACCGGGTCCAGTGCCGCACCATGCCGATCTGGCTGAACGTGAACGACACGAATACACCGACGATGTAAAGCTGGATCAGCGCGGTCACCTCGGCCCGGAACGCCACCACGAACGCTATCGCGGCGAAGGCCAGGAACAGGATGCCGTTCGAAAAGGCAAGCCGGTCACCGCGGGTGTGCAGCTGGCGGGGTAGGAAGGAATCCTGGGCCAGGATCGAGCCGAGCACCGGGAAACCGTTGAATGCGGTGTTGGCCGCGAGCATCAGGATCAGCGCGGTCACACCTGCAATCAGATACAGGCCGATCGGGAAGTTGTGGAAGACCGCTTCGGCCAACTGCGCGACGAGAGTCTTCTGATGATAGTTGGTGGGCGCGCCGATCAGCTGCTCTGCGGGACGTTCGGCGATCTTCACCCCGGTAGCCTTGGCCAGCACGATAATGCCCATGAGCAGGCTCACCGAGATGACACCGAGGAGCAGCAGCGTGGTGGCCGCGTTGCGCGACTTGGGTTTCCGGAACGCAGGTACACCGTTGCTGATGGCTTCGACACCGGTCAGCGCCGCCGAACCCGACGAGAACGCCCGCGCCACCAGAAAAATGAGCGCGAACCCGAGTACTTCACCGTGCTCTGGATTCATCTCGAAGCCGGCCGATTCGGCTCGCAGGGGGTGGTCCAGTACATAGATCTGAAACAGCCCCCAGCCCAACATGATGTACATGCCGATCATGAATGCGTAGGTCGGGATGGCAAACGCGATCCCCGATTCCCGGATACCGCGCAGATTCATCGATGCCAGCAGGAGGATCGCGATGACGGCGATGATCACCTTGTGCTGTGCGACAAACGGTACCGCCGAGCCGATGTTCGACATCGCCGACGACATCGACACGGCCACCGTCAGCACGTAATCGACCATGAGCGCACTGGCGACCGTCAGTCCCGCGGTGTGACCCAGGTTGGTGGTGACCACCTCGTAGTCACCACCACCGGACGGGTAGGCGTGCACGTTCTGGCGGTAACTGGCGATCACGATGAGCATGACGCCGCCCACGGCCAGGCCGATCCACGGCGTCAGTGAATACGCGCCGAGCCCGGCCACCGACAGCACCAGAAATACTTCCTCGGGTGCGTAGGCCACCGATGACAACGCGTCAGATGCGAACACCGGCAGCGCGATCCGCTTAGGCAACAGGGTGTGGGAGAGCTTGTCGCTGCGGAACGGCCGCCCGAGAACGAGCCGACGCGCTGCGGTCGAAACCTTGGACACGAGTGCCAAGGGTAGGCCCACGACCCGAGAGCGGTAGCGTTCCCACTGCACGGGTTTAGTTACAGCTTGCTTTTCAGCCAACGAGAGGACCGTCGCGTGCGTGTAGTGGTCATGGGATGCGGCCGGGTAGGTTCATCTCTCGCGGACAGCCTGGCCAGGATCGGGCACGAAGTCGCCGTCATCGACCAAGACAGCACCGCATTCCAACGGTTGTCTCCGGAGTTCCCCGGCGAGCAGGTGCTCGGTATGGGCTTCGACCGCGATGTGCTGTTGCGGGCCGGGATAGAGACGGCCGGTGCCTTCGCGGCGGTGTCTTCCGGCGACAACTCCAACATCATCGCGGCCCGACTGGCCCGCGAGACCTTCGGCGTCGAACGCGTCGTCGCCCGTATCTACGACGCCAAGCGCGCCGCGGTCTACGAGCGGCTCGGAATCCCGACCGTGGCCACCGTGCCGTGGACCACCGACCGCCTGCTCGATCTGGTCACGCGCGAGACCGAGACCACCAAGTGGCGCGATCCCTCCGGCAGCGTCGGAGTCGCCGAACTGGCACTGCACGAGGGCTGGGCGGGGCAGAAGGTCACCGCACTGGAGACCGCAACGGGCGGCCGGGTGGCGTTTATTCTGCGGTTCGGCACCGGCTACCTGCCTGACGCGAAAACTGTCATCCAGGCCGGCGATCAGGTGTATCTCGCCGCAGTGTCCGGCCGCATCGCAGAAGCGTTGGCCATCGCGGCGCTGCCACCCAGTGCGGACGCGGACTCGGAATGAAACGAGCCACCCACAATCGTAAGGAGGGGCGCCAATGAAGGTCGCCATCGCCGGTGCCGGTGCCGTCGGCCGCTCCATCGCCCGCGAACTGCTGGAGAACAACCATGAGGTGACGTTGCTGGAGCGCAACCTCGACCACATCGACGTCGACGCCATTCCGGCGGCAAACTGGTGTGTGGGTGATGCCTGTGAGATCACTCTGCTGGAGTCGGTGCAGCTGGAACAGTTCGACGTGATGATCGCGGCCACCGGCGACGACAAGGTCAATGTGGTGGTCAGCCTGCTGGCCAAGACCGAGTTCGCGGTACCGCGCGTGGTGGCCCGGGTCAACGACCCCCGCAACGAATGGCTGTTCGACGAGAACTGGGGCGTCGACGTTGCGGTGTCGACTCCGCGGATGCTGGCCTCACTGGTCGAAGAAGCGGTCGCCGTCGGCGATCTGGTGCGGCTCATGGAATTCCGCAAGGGCCACGCCAACTTGGTGGAGATCACGCTGCCCGCCGATACCCCATGGGGCGGAAAGCCCGTGAAGCGGCTCAACCTCCCGCGCGACGCCTCGCTGGTCACCATTCTGCGTGGCCCACGAGTGATCGTGCCCCAATCCGACGAACCTCTGGAGGGCGGCGACGAGCTGTTATTCGTGACCGTCAGCGAGGTCGAGGATGAGCTGCGGGCACTGCTACTGGATCCGACCGTCCGCTAGGCGGCAAACCGCTCAGTTGACGCGTTCGGCGCCCTGGTACGCATGGAGAGCATTGCGCGCGACGCGGATGGCCAGATAGGTCACAAGCGCAGCGACAGCCGTCAGCGGCCAGCCCATGGCGATTCGGGCGATACCCAGCCAGCCCGTCTGGTCGGCCTGATACAGGTGCTGCTGCACCAGGAACCGCGACGCAAACACCAGCACCCAGATGACGGTGGCGATGTCGAAGGCCATGACGGCCTTACGTACCTCACGCCAGGCGCGGTCGTGGGTATTGACCCAGCCCCAGATGTAACCGACCATCGGCCGCCGGATGAGCACTGATACGCCGAACACGACGGCCCAGAGCAACGACGTCCAGATGCCAAGCAGGAAAAAGCCTTTCGCCTCGCCCACCACATAGGCGATCAGCGCACTGATGCCAACGCCGAAGAATCCGGAGACCGCTGGTTGAACCGAGTCACGCCGGATCAGTCGCCAGATGAGAATCAGGGTGGCCACGACGAGCGCCGCGGCGATCGCGGGCATCAGGCCGAACAACGTGGAGACCGGGACGAACACCACCACCGGCAGCGACGAGTAGATCAGGCCGCTGATTCCGCCCATCTGGTCCAGAACTGCGCGGCCCCGGGCAACCGTCAGCTCAGGCTCACTCGTGGATGGTGCGGAAGCGCTGTCGTCGCTCAAGCTCACTTCTGAATTTCGTAGCGCGGGTTGTAGATCGCCTTGGTGCCGTTCTCCAGCTGGCCGACGCGGCCCTGCACCCGCAGGGTCCGGCCTGGTTCGATACCGGGAATGCGGCGCTGACCCAGCCAAACCAGCGTCACCGTGTCCGAGCCGTCGAACAACTCGGCTCTCACGCCACCGGGACAACCCTTGCCGTTACATTCGACAGTGCGGAGAGTCCCGACCATGGTCACCTCCTGCCCGCGGTGGTAGTCGATTGCCTTCATCGCGCCGGTATTGACCGCTTCCTCACTGAGCTCTTGAACGTCGAGTTGCTCTGGGTCCTCCGTCAGGCGTCGTGTGAGCCGGCGCAGATACCCTTCGGCCGTAGCCATGGCCTCTCCTGACCTTTCGTGAATCCTCTGTGAATCCACCCAACCAACGCCACCGTAGACCTCTTATTGCGCGAATGCCACGCGAGGCGCGGGGCGGCGCGCCGGTTCTCCGAAACGCCAGGCAGGATCATGTGATGAGCGTCATTCTGCGAGGTGTCACCACGGTTCTGCTACCCGGAACCGGGTCCGATGACGACTATGTCTACCGGGCGTTTTCCGCCGCGTTGCACGAGGTCGGCGCCGTGGTGTCGACACCAGTTCCGCAACCCGACCGGCTCGTGGACGGCTATCGCGACGCGCTCGACGACGCCGCCCGGCCCGGTCCGATCGCCGTCGGCGGGGTATCGATCGGCGCAGTGGTGGCCGCCTCGTGGGCACTGGCCAATCCCGCCCGCACCGTGGCCGTGCTGGCCGCACTGCCGCCCTGGACAGGATCCCCCGACAACGCCCCTGCCGCACTACTGGCGCGCCAGTCAGCTCAACTGCTGCGCCGGGACGGACTTGCCGCCACGGTGGCTCGGATGCGTGCGTCCAGCCCGCCCTGGCTGGCCGACGAGCTGACTCGGTCCTGGGTCGGACAGTGGCCGACGCTGCCCGATGCGATGGACGAGGCCGCGGGCCACCCTGCACCCACATGCTCCGACCTGGAGCGCCTGACCGCGCCGCTAGGCGTGGTGGTCGCCACCGACGATCCCGTGCACCCGGCGGAGGTGGGATTCGAGTGGATTTCGGCGGCGCCGCGGGCGGCGCTGCGCACGGTCACCCTGGAAGCGATCGGTGCCGATACGGGCATCCTGGGTGCGGCATGCTTGGCCGCCCTGCAAGAGGCGTGAGGAGGCGACCTATCCGGCTGCGACAGTTCGCCCAGACCTACCCGGCTGTGACAATTCCCACCCAGACCTACCCGGCTGTGACAATTCCCACCCAGACCTACCCGCCCGTGATGGTGCGGAACTGCTGCATGGCCGATCCTTGAGCGCTGCGCCGCGCCACCGGCTCCGGCACCTGTTCCTGCGGCGGAAGCTCCTGCTGTCCAGCCGCAGCCTGAGCAGCGGCTCGCAGTTGGGCCGCCATCGGCTCGGGCAATTCGACCGCAAGAGGGGTGCGCACCGGCAGCGGTGTCTCGCCGCGGCGAATCACGGTGTCCGCCAATGACGTCCGGGCCTCCTCGGCGAGTGCGCCGATGGTGTCCGGAGCGCCGTTGACCACGCACCGCACCATCCACCGGTAGCCGTCGATGCCGATGAAGCGCACTACACCGCCGTTGCCCACGCCGACCACCTCGCGACCCCACGGCCCGTCCTCGACGGCGACCGATGCGGCGTCCTTGCGCAACGAGTCGGTCAGTTCGGTGGCCACTTCGCGCCACAGCCCGGGACTCTTGGGAGCCGCGTACGCCGCAATGGTGAACCTGCCGTTGGGTGTCACCACCCACACTGCGCTCGGCGCCCCGGCCTCGTTGAGTTCGACCTGGACCTGGCCACCGTCGGGCATCGGGATGAGCACCGACCCCAGATCGAGACGGCCCTGGGCCGCCACCGAGGCGTCATCGAAGTCCTCGACGTCGAATGGACCCACGAAGTCGTCGTCGCCGTCGGCCTCGATCACCGCATCGGCAGCCGAATCCAGCGCCGCATCGCCCTCAGTCTGGTGTTTGTCACGTTTTCCGAATGCCATCACAAGCTCGCATGTCCGCCGGAGGAACCGTGGCCACCCGCGCCACGGGAAGTGTCAGCCAGGCCAGCCTCGTCGAACGAGGTGACCTCGACCAGTTCGGGAAGTTCTACCCGCTGCACCAGCAGCTGAGCAATCCGGTCGCCGCGATTGACCACGATAGGCGTGTCAGGGTCGAGGTTGATCAGCGAAACCTTGATCTCACCGCGGTAGCCGGCATCGATGGTGCCCGGAGTGTTCACGATCGAAAGTCCCACGCGCGCAGCCAAACCCGAACGGGGATGAACCAACCCCACCATGCCGTGCGGGATGGCGACGGCAACACCGGTGGGCACCAGTGCCCGCTGCCCGGGAGCCAGTTGGACATCCTGTGCGCTGTAGAGATCGACGCCCGCGTCACCGTCGTGCGCCCGGGCGGGCATCGGGAGATCGCGGTCCAAGCGGACCACCGCCAGAGAGTTGGACACGACGTCACAGATTACTCTGAGCCGCGTGTCAGACACGCGCGCAACCACCCAAACCGTGCGCTACCACGAACGGTTGTGGGTGCCGTGGTGGTGGACTCTGCCGGCAGCAGTGCTGGTAGTGCTCGTCGCCCTTGAGGTCAACCAGGCGGTTTCCGCACTTCCCAACTGGGTGTCGTTCGTGGTGCTCTTCGGCGTGGCAGGCGCGGTACTCAGCTGGTTCAGCAAGGTCGAACTGCGCGTGATGGGCCGGCCGGGCGGCGCCACAGAACTGTGGATCGGTGGCGCACACCTGCCGACGAATGTCATAGCCAGGACGGCCGAAGTGCCGCGCTCGGCCAAATCAGCCGCGTTGGGCCGCCAACTGGACCCGGCGGCCTTCGTCGTGCACCGCGTATGGGTCGGCCCGATGGTGCTGGTGGTACTCGACGACCCGGACGACCCCACCCCGTACTGGCTGATCAGTACCCGTCATCCAGACCGCGTGCTGGCTGCTCTGCAGGACTGAACGCGCCGATCAGGCGGCGCAGTCCGTACAGATCATCACACCGTCCTTCTCGCTCGCGAGACGGCTGCGGTGGTGCACCAGGAAGCAGCTCGAACAGGTGAACTCGTCGGCCTGCTTCGGGATCACACGCACGGACAGCTCTTCGCCAGACAGATCCGCACCCGGCAGTTCGAACGATTCGGCGGACTCTGATTCGTCGACATCGACGACGGCCGATTGCGCCTCGTTACGCCGGGCTTTCAGCTCCTCAAGTGAGTCCTCGGAAACCTCGTCGGTCTCGGTACGCCGCGGTGCGTCGTAATCGGTAGCCATAGCCCCATCCCCTCCCTAAACCTTGCAGCAGAGGTTTGTACCAGCGTCGAACGCTTTACCCAAACGATTCGTGCCCTTATTGCCACATGTTCCACTGTGATTTACATCACACCAAAGCCTTGCCTCCGCCCCTGCGCAGGACGACCTTGGCTTTAGAGTGCAGGGGTGGTTGCACAAATCACCGACGGCACCGCGTTCGATCGACACGGCCGCCCCTTCCGTCGGCGTAACACCCTCCCCGCCATCGTGCTGTTCGCCATCCTGGCGGTGGTGTCGCTGGTCGTCTGGATCATCGCGCTCAATCAGCCCGGCGACGTGCACGAAGCCACGGCGTGCAATCCCCCACCGCCGGCCACCGATCCTGCAACGCCCAAGCTGGGCGAGCAGGTGGCCAGATCGGCAATGATCGACATCGCCCCCGCGCCCCTCGCCGACACCAAGATCCGGGTGCTCAACGCCAGCGGCCAGGGCGGCCAGGCGGGTGAGATTGCCGGAGAGCTACGCGATCTGGGCTTCGCCCAGCCAGACGCCGCCAACGATCCGATCTACAACCACACCCGCCTGGAATGCCAGGGCCAGATCCGGTTCGGCCAGTCGGGCCGGACGGCGGCTGCTGCGGTCTGGCTGGTGGCGCCGTGCACCGAGCTGTTCCAGGACGAAAGGCAGGATGCCACAGTCGATCTGGCGTTGGGCACCGAGTTCGGCGAACTGGCCAGCAGCGACGACATCAACGCGGTCCTGGCCAGCCTGCGTCCCGACGCCACCGGGCCAGCCGATCCGACATTGCTGTCAAAAATCCATACCGGCGCCTGCTAGGGCGTCGCGCAGCGCCGTGGCAACACCTGGCGCCGCGGCACCCACTCGACCCGCACCCGAAGTGGTCGGCAACCACACCGTGGCACCGGCCTCCGCGGCGATCAACGCCCCAGCCGCCCAATCCCACACGTGCACGCCTTCTTCGTAGTAGGCGTCGAGCTGACCGGCGGCCACCATGCACAGGTCCAGTGCGCAGGAGCCGAGTCGACGTATGTCCCGCACCGCGGGCAGAAGCTGCGCCAGCACCGCGGCCTGCCGGCGCCGCCGCTCCGGAACGTAGGCGAAGCCGGTACCCACCAATGCCATGCCCAGATCGTCGACGGCAGTGCACCGAAGCGGCGTGCTGACCCCGTCCTGCAGAAGTGTGGCACCTCCGCCGAGCGCTGCCGAGTACACCGTTCCGGCAGCGACGTTGGCCACAGCACCCGCCACCGATCGCCCGTCCAGCTGGACCGCGACGGACACGGCGTAAGCCGCGATGCCATAGACGAAGTTCACCGTGCCGTCGATCGGGTCGATCACCCAGCGCAGCCCGTCGCTGCCGCCGCGGCCGCCCTCTTCTTCACCGAGCACTTCGTCCCCGGGTCGAAGCACGGCAAGTCGCTCGCGCAACCACCGTTCGGTCTCGGTGTCGACGATCGTCACGGGGTCGGTCGGCGAGCTCTTGGAGCGCACGGTGCGCACATCGCCGTCCGCTTGGCCGGAGCCGTTCGGGCCGCCCTCTCCGAACACCTCGATACGACGGCGTCGGACGAATTCGGCGGCCTCGGTCGCCAGCTGTTCGGCTACGCCCCGAAGGACGGCCGGATCGATGTTGTTGTCGGTCACACACCTATCGCAACATCTTTCGGCGAAAAAGTCGCTCGCGGGATGGCAGACCGCCCGCGTGAGCGCTGGTGAACAACTAGGGTGAGGCGCGTCGCCTTTTGCCGGCCCGTCCTGCTGCACATCGGCCTGCAACGTATGTCCCGCAGAGGAGCACTCATGACCGCATCCGATATCCCCACTGTCGAACCGGCCATCGACACGCCGCAGCGCCGCGGTTTCGGCGTCGACGTGGGCGGTAGCGGAGTCAAGGGCGGCGTCGTAGATCTCGACACCGGCCAATTGATCGGCGAGCGGTTCAAGCTCGACACCCCGCAGCCCTCGACACCGGAAGCGGTCGCCAAGACCGTCGCCGCGGTGGTCCGGGAATTCGGCTGGACCGGCAGCCTCGGGGTCACCTACCCCGGCGTGGTCACCAACGGCGTCGTTCGCACCGCGGCCAACGTCGACAAGGGCTGGATCGGGGTCAATGCCGCAGAGGTCATCAGCGCCGAGCTGGGCGGCCAGCACGTCACGGTGCTCAATGACGCCGACGCGGCCGGCCTCGCCGAGGAACAGTTCGGTGCGGGCAAGGACAAGACCGGCGTGATCGTGCTGCTGACCTTCGGCACCGGTATCGGCTCTGCGGTGATCCACAACGGTGTGCTGTTGCCCAACACCGAGTTTGGCCACCTGGAAGTCGGTGGCAAGGAAGCCGAACACCGGGCCGCCTCATCGGTCAAGGAGCGCAAGGACTGGAGCTACGAGCGCTGGACCGAAGAGGTCACCAAGGTGCTGACCGTCATCGAAAACGCCATCTGGCCGGATTTGTTCATCGCTGGCGGCGGCATCAGCCGCAAGGCCGACAAGTGGATACCGCTGCTGAAAAACCGCACCCCGGTGGTTGCTGCGACACTGCAGAACAGCGCCGGCATCGTCGGCGCAGCGATGGCCGCAATCACGGATGTCACAGCTACCGATCGGTAGCTGTGACATCCGCGGTCGGTTACCGGCAGTTCATCATGCCAAAATTTGCCGCTCGGCACGGTGTACCCACACACTGTCGTTACAATGGTCGTCGGCGGCCGCCTACCGAATAGCGGCGAATATCCCCAGACGATACCAACGCCAACATTCGACAGCCGACGCTTTCGGTGGTGTATGCCCATGCCCACCGGATTACGCATGACCGAAAGGGTGTACGTGGCAGCGACAAAGGCAAGCCCGGCAACCGACGAGCCGGTGAAGCGCACCGCTACCAAGACCCCGGCCAAGAAGGCCCCGGCCAAGCGGGCGGCAAAAGCTCCTGCGTCCAAGGCCGCCGCCAAGAAGGCCCCGGCCAAGCAGGCAGCGAAGGGTGCTGCGACCAAGCCCGAGGACATCACCGACGATCTCGAGACCACCGAGGATCTCGAAGCCGAGCCCGGCGACGACCTCGACGTCGAGGACACGGATCTAGAACTCGACGACCTTGATACTGACGAGGATACGGTCGAGGACGAAGACGACGAGGACTCCGACGAGGCCGACGAGGGAGAGGGCGCCGCCGCCGCGGCGCCTGCAGCCAAGCCCGCTCAGACCGTCGCCACCGAAGACGAGGTGGAAGAGCCCTCGGAGAAGGACAAGGCATCCGGGGACTTCGTCTGGGACGAGGAGGAGTCCGAGGCACTGCGGCAGGCCCGTAAGGATGCCGAGCTGACAGCCTCGGCCGACTCGGTGCGTGCCTACCTCAAGCAGATCGGCAAGGTGGCACTGCTCAATGCCGAAGAAGAAGTCGAGCTGGCCAAGCGCATCGAAGCCGGCCTGTTTGCCACCCAGAAGATGGCCGAGTTCGCCGAGAAGGGCGAGAAGCTCACCACCCAGGTGCGGCGCGACTACCAGTGGATCTGTCGCGACGGCGACCGCGCCAAGAACCACCTGCTGGAGGCGAACCTGCGTCTGGTGGTATCGCTGGCCAAGCGCTACACCGGCCGCGGCATGGCTTTCCTCGACCTGATCCAAGAGGGCAACCTCGGCCTGATCCGTGCGGTCGAAAAGTTCGACTACACCAAGGGCTACAAGTTCTCCACCTACGCCACGTGGTGGATCCGCCAGGCCATCACCCGCGCCATGGCCGACCAAGCCCGCACCATCCGTATCCCGGTGCACATGGTCGAGGTGATCAACAAGCTCGGCCGGATCCAGCGCGAGCTGCTGCAGGACCTGGGCCGCGAACCCACGCCCGAAGAGCTGGCCAAGGAAATGGACATCACGCCGGAGAAGGTGCTGGAGATCCAGCAGTACGCGCGTGAGCCGATCTCGCTGGACCAGACCATCGGTGACGAAGGTGATTCGCAGCTCGGCGATTTCATCGAGGACTCCGAGGCCGTGGTGGCCGTCGACGCCGTCTCGTTCACCCTGCTGCAGGATCAGCTGCAGTCCGTACTGGAGACGCTCTCCGAGCGTGAGGCCGGCGTGGTCCGGCTGCGGTTCGGCCTCACCGACGGCCAGCCGCGCACGCTCGACGAGATCGGCCAGGTCTACGGCGTGACGCGCGAGCGCATCCGCCAGATCGAGTCCAAGACCATGAGCAAGTTGCGCCACCCCAGCCGTTCCCAGGTACTGCGCGACTACCTGGACTGAGCGACACCCTCTATTCCTGCACTGACCTGCAGATTTGTAGGTCAGTGCAGGAATAGTAGACACGCACAGCGCTACCAGTCAAGATATCGGGGTGGCGCGTCGCGATACTCCAGCCCTCGATCTGGCTTCACTGCTGCCCTCGTGGGAGCTGGCGCTACGTGCTGAGCGCAAGTCGCCGCAGACCATCAAGTCCTACGGCGACGGCGTTCGCGCCTTCCTGCGGTGGTGCGCCGAGACGGGTCACTCCCCCACGCTCGACCGCGACCTTATGAAGGGGTTCGTCGCCGATCTGCTCGAGGCCGGCGCCGAGCCAGCGACCGCGCGGGCCCGCCAGCTCGGCATGCGCCGCTTCTCGGCCTGGCTCGAAGAAGAAGGCGAGACCGATTCGGACCCGCTGCTCGGGCTCAAGGCGCCCAAGCTCGACAGCAAGGTGACCGACTCGCTGACCGAGGACGAGCTTCGCCGGCTCATCAAGGTGTGCAGCGGCAAGGAGTTCCGGGACCGGCGCGATGAGGCGATCGTGCGGCTCATGGCGGAGACCGGGATGCGCGCCGGGGAGGTCACCGGTCTCACGGTGGCCGATATCGACCTGGACCGCGGCCTGGTGACCGTGCGGCGCGGCAAGGGTGGCAAGGGTCGCATTGCGCCGTTCGGTCCGCAGACCGCCCGGGCGATCGACCGCTACCTACGGATGCGCCGCACTCACCGGCTGGCCGACACCGCAGCGCTGTGGTTGGGCGACCGCGGCAAGCGCATCGAGTACTACGGGCTGCACTCGGCACTGAAGTACCGTGCAGAGCTGGCGAAGCTGGACAACTTTCACCCGCACCTGCTGCGACACACCGCGGCGTCGCGTTGGCTGGCTGCCGGCGGATCTGAGGGTGGGCTGATGGCGGTGGCCGGCTGGGCGACCCGCGACATGATCGACCGCTACACCCGTTCGACCGCCGCCGAGCGGGCGGCCACCGAGGCCCGCTCCCTGAACCTGGGGGACCTGTGATCGGCGGCCATCACTCGGCTGCGGAACTCGTTGCGGCCCTCAGGAAAACGGGCACTCTCGACAAGCGAGCAACTGTTGTCTACCGGTGCGCAACTCGGCGGTGCGCGATGCTTTACGTGTTCGTTGCCGAGGGCGGTCCGTTCGTGCACCAGCCCGCCTACAAGCTGTCCGATGCAGTCAATCAGCGCGAGACAGTCGAGGCAGCGCGTGCGGGACACACCATCGACGGCAATCGTCGATGGAAGCCGGCGACGTTCCTGTTGACTGAGGCCGCTGGGCAGCTGTCTCTGGAGTGTGACCACTGCCGGGCCAAAGTTCATGTCGACTCGATCGCAGCCGATATCGCGGCAGCGACACGCCAGCCCAGTGAAATCCAGCTGTCGAACAACACTGTGCGTTAGCGTCGAGCACGATGTGTGCCGCCCACCGTGGCGGCGCCGATAAGTGCCAGGCATGGAATGACGAACCCGGAGATGGCAGTCCGGCGGAGCCCGAGAGGGGTTCGTCCACCATGCCTGATAGCGTCAGACGCCTCGCAGCATCAATAGCCGCTCACGAATCGTGGGCCAAGACAACCGACCGCGCGGGGCGAACGGCCAAAGCACGCAAGGCCGCGCTCGATCGATTCGAAAAGCAGGTAGACCCCCACAACGAGCTACCGGCAGCTGAGCGGGCGCGTCGTGCCGAGCACGCGCGCAAGGCGTATTTCGCGCGGCTAGCGCTCAAATCGGTACAGGCCCGACGACGGCGCTCGGCGGCCAACTCATGAGCGCGGCCGACGACCCGCGCCCAATAGTCGACGTCGCCCGCGCAGTGCACCTCTGTGATGTCGGCATGCCCGGCTACCTGCTGGCGCCATGCGTCGCTACAGACGGCATCGATCAGATCTGGATCGTCGACACGGCCTGCCTGGCCGACAACAATCACCGACCACCCCCGCCGGCGCACGAACTCATCGGTCGACTTCCAGCCGTTGTGCGGGACCGGATCTGGGGTGACGAGCTGCGGTGTGGCCGACCTACCAGCACGGGCCGGCCATGCCGTCAACGCGTCAAGAACCCTGGCGGGACCTGCCGTCGCCACGCGCACCTGCGGCGTGTCGGCCTATGACCACATGGCAACGTGATTGGTACAGAGCGGTACTGCAGTCCACACTCACCGCTGATCGCCAGCGCGTCATCATCGCGCTTAGCACCTATGCCGACTACACCGACGGCACCAAAGCACACCCCGGGATCGACAACCTAACGAAGGTGTGCGGCGTGAGCAGGCAGACGGTCGTTGATGCGCTTGTGGATGCAAAAGAGCTCGGCCTGATTGCACTCTCAGCAAACCATGGGAAAGGCCGCTCCGCCGTTTGGCGCATGATTCACCCGGCAGAACCGCACGACCAAAAGTCTGGGGCCGCAGACTCTTACCCGGCAGAACCGGACGACCAAAAGTCTGGGGCCGCAGACTCTTACTGCGCGTTAAAAGTCTGGGGCGGCAGCGTTAAAAGTCTGGGGCGGCAGACGCCACCTATCCCTAGACCTATCCCTGGGGGGAGGGGGTTACGTAAGTCGGGTACAGCACTGCCAGCGCAGAATCCGTTGGGCGACGATCCCCCGGGCCATGATCAGGCGAATAGCGAACTGGCTAACGGTGGCCAACCGCGGGGGTCGACGTTTGTCGTGGGACCGTTCGGGCCGCGCTGCCATGAGCACAGGTTTGATCCGCGGCCGCCGAAGTGCCGACCATGCCAATGGGCAGCCGATGACGCGAAGGCCGCACAGGCTAGCGAGGATGCAGGCCGCGAAGCGCAGCGAGCCGAGTTGGCCGACCGGCAACAGCGTTGCCTTGACTGCAAGGGCGACGGCTGGCTGCTCGACGAGACCGGTGTACCGATCGAGCCGGCAATCCGATGCGATCACCGGAGGGCGGCATGAGCACCAACCGTCGTCACCCGGGCCAGGAGCCGCTGTTCTGGTTCTGCGACATCTGCGGATGGCCACACGTCGCACCGTGGAACCACACCGCTTGTGGAGTAGCACTCGACCGCTGGTGCCGCCGCGACAACGTTGTCGACTGGATCAACGAACCAAGCCGAGCCGTCCTGTGAAAGCCCAGAAACGGGGCAATGGCCCTGCCCTCACTGCCCGCACTGCGATTCCGGGCCGGACGTGCAAATGAACTGGGACCTCCTCGTCGCCGAGCTGGCCACCCCGTCGCTGCCAGGCGCACGCTGCCATGGCCGACACGAGCTGTTCGACGCTGCCATCGACAACGGCCAGCGCGGACACCAGCACGATCGGGAGTACGCACGCAACGCTGCCCTGCGGTTGTGCGCGCAATGTCCAGCGTGGCGATTGTGCCGCGACTGGTTCGACAGTCTGCCTGCCGACCAGCGACCACTAGGCGTCACTGCTGGCCTTGTCGTGAACGGGAAGCCATGAGCGCGCCTCCCCCCTGGGCGGGTCGACCCGAGGGGGTCGGTCGCCGCCCCTCGGGGCATAGGCGGCTTTCTCTCCCCAGGCTTTTCTTTCCAAGGGACACAACGCAACTCAGCCTCACATCGGTCCTAGCGAGACAACTGCGCAGCACGGATTTCGACCTCATCCGAACGTCGCCGGGTCAGCAGAGCGCCAACGGAAGGCTATTGCGGACCACATCAAATCAGCATCTGCGTCACCTCGCACAACCCGCGGCGGGGGTAACAGCAGCTCGATCGGGGGAGCTGTCAAGATGAGCGCGACCGTCGAGCACCGCTGTGACTCGTCTGCCGATCCACGCGGCGGGCTGCTCACCCTATCGAGGGTGATCCGCACAATCGTCGACTGCATGAATGGCCAGCTGCCCGAAGTGATCAGCGAGATCGACACATGCCAGAAATGTCGAACTCTGTTCGCCATCAACATCTCTGGCGTGGCAGCCGCGATCGCCCTTGAACACAACCCGGACTCGCGCATGGGCTACGAGATGTCGCTGGCGGCCGTCCAGGCGGCCATCGAGCGAGGTGAGTCGTGAACCTTACCGAGGAGCAGACCCGCCTGGCGCTCTACGCCGTCAGTGACCTGATCGTTCGGCGTCATCTCGGTGGCCAACCAATCCCGGCGGGGTTCTATCGCTTCCGCGAACAGCTCGACACTTCCGTACGCGGAAGTGGAAACGCCGCAGCCCAAGCACAATCGACGGATGAAGACCTCATCGATACCGCCGAAGCGGCAGAGATCCTGAACCGCTCGACCCGCTGGGTCAGAGAGATCCGCAGCGATCTCGACGGCATGAACGTCAGCGGGCGTTGGGTCTTCAGACGGCAGGCCGTCGTTGAGTACGCCGGCATGCGGGGGCATGAACGCATACCGCGTGCCAACGACTGACAGAAAGGGAACAGCGAAGCATGTCACTGGACCAAATCGCCTCACAAATCGCCAAGCTCCGCAAGCAGGCAGCCGGTATTCAGGAAGAATGGTCCCGCAGGCTTAAAGCAGTCGGCGGCGACAGCAAACTGACCGATGAAGGCAAGCGAGACGAACTCGACAGAGAGTTCGCCGAGCTAAAGAAAGAAATCGTGGTCCTCCGCGAGAAAGAAAAAGGTCTCGTTCGGGACAAGAAAGAATCGCTCGAACGAGCACTGTTCGGGCTCGTCGGATCTGACCCAAACAAGATCATCGCCTGGCGCGATGCCCAGGACAGAGCCGCCCGAGTCCAAGACAGAGCCGGCGCACTTCGGGTCTACAACTCCGCGCAGATCTCCAGCGACGACAGCCTTGCCAAGGCAATCCTCGCCAAGGCTGTCGCATATGGCTATCGCGAGATCATCGACGACTATGCCCGGCGGCATCCCATTTGGCGTGAAGAGCTCGACGATCTCGCAGGCATCCAGGCATACGACAGTGACGGCACCAGGAAACTCCAGATAACTCTGGCGTACGCCCTTGTGCGGGGTGTGGACACGGGAATCGCATCGAATGGCTTCATTGACTTTGGTGAGCATGTCCCGCCGTTGAGCGACTTCTAGGCGGGCTGTCTTTTCGTGGGTCTGGCCACTGGGGCCCAGTTCACATCTGTTTCGCCCAGAATCTGGACACTTATCGAGAGGAACGATTTTCATGTCGAAGAAATCGAACTACCACCACGACAGTGGCGCGGCCGGCGTTGAATTGCCGGACACCAGCGCACTGGTCCCGTTTCCCGCTGCTGACAATGCCTCCGACGATAAGCCCAAGCCGAAGCCAGGCGACGCCGACTACGACTGGGCGCAGCACTACCCCGACAACACGCCGCTCTATGTGCACCGGTTCCCAGACGGGACGGTGGTGGCGCTGAAGTCGTTCGGGGCGATCTACTCGAAGACTTGGCTGTACAAGGTCCGCGAGTTGACGACCGATGTCGATATCGAGTTCTCGGCCATCGACCGGGGGGCTTGCCCGGAGGCCAAAGCGGTGTTGCTCGGCCTGGACGACTCGGCGGGTGATCCGATCCGTGACTTCTATTCCGCGTGGATTGCCGGTGAAACGGCTGGCGACGAAGGTGTCACGGCGGGGGAATAAGGCGGCTGGCCCGCATCGTCACCGACGATCGGTACGCCGGTCCGCTGCGACGGGATCTGATCCGCGATCGGCTCAGCTTCGACGATCTCGGGTGGCACGGGCTGGCCGACTACCTCGACTACGCACCAACAGGGACCGCGCTCCGGGACGCCTTCAACGCCGGTGTGACGGTCACCGATCACCTCACAACGCGCCTGATCTACGAGGTCGAAAAGCTCACCTGGTACGTGCGGCGCGCGCACTTCGAGGGTGAACCGGACTACCCCGAACTGATCACCTTGCCCGGCGTGGAGCCGGCCGACGACGACCCCGGACCGAGCTGGGACACCGTGACATCCATCGACGACATCATGCCGCCGCAGGTGCGCAACATGCTGAAAGGAGCCTGACATGTCCGAATTAGCCACCGCCTGGGTCACCCTCGCTGTCGGCGCTCAAGGACTTGAGCGCGATATCCGCCGGGTGATGACCAACGCCACCCGCAACGCCAGCATCACCCCGCACCTCAACACCTCGGGGATGGCGTCGCAGGCCACGAGCGCAGGGCGGGACTTCGGCAGCAAGTTCGGTGCCGCAGCGAAAACCGCGATCGCCGCCGGTGGCGTCGCTGCCGGGTTCGCCGGGCTGGTCAGCCAGTTCAAGCACGTCATGTCCGTGGGCATGGACTGGACCAGCAACATGAACACCCTGCAAGCGGTGTCAGGTGCGACAGCAGACCAGCTGGAGAAGGCCGGCGACGCCGCCCGCGCACTCGGCAACGACATCAGCTTGCCCGCTACGTCGGCCAACGACGCAGCGGCGGCGATGACCGAGCTGGCCAAGGGCGGATTCTCCGTCGAAAAGGCCATGGCTGCGGCAAAGGGGTCGCTACAACTCGCTGCCGCGGCCGGGATCTCGGCAACTGAGGCTGCGACCATCCAGTCGTCGGCTCTGCAATCGTTCGGGCTGGGCGCAGAGGCGGCCGGCAAGACAGCTGACATTCTGGCGGGCGCAGCCAACGCGTCCTCGGCCGAGATCACCGACGTGGCGTACGCACTACAGGCGACAGGGTCCGTCGCACACGGGTTCGGTGTCTCGATGGAAGACACAGCCACCATGATGGCCCTATTTGCCAACAACGGCATCAAGGGTTCCGATGCCGGCACGCTGCTCAAATCGACACTGTTGGCGCTGGCCTCGCCATCGGATCAGGCAGCAAAAGCGTTGCAAGAGTTGGCCGTTACTCCGTTCGTGGATGGAAAATTCGAAGGTCTGCCCAAACTGCTGGACCAGATCCATCAGGCCGCGAAGTCCATGTCGCAGGAAGACTTCGCCAACAGCATTTCGACGGCGTTCGGTTCAGACGCCGCTCGCATCATGGGACTGGCGGCCGAGACGGGCGCCGCTGGGTTTCAGCAGTTGGAAGCCGCGGTCACTCGGACCGGAAATGCGGCCGACGTTGCCGCAGCCAAAACCCAGGGACTCCCCGGCGCGTGGGAACGGGTAAAGAACGCCGTCGAGTCTCTGCAACTCAAGGCATACGATGTCGCCGAAGCTCCGGTCGGCCGGTTCCTCGACCAGATGTCCGCCGCCCTCGGGACCGCCGAAGACGCCGCGGTCGGGGCCGGACCCCGGATCGCGGCCGCATGGCAGCAGATCGCCGCGAACCCCACAGTCCAAGCGACGGGCCGTGAATCGCTGGCGTTGCTGTCCTCCCTCGGCGCGACGGCCCGCGAACTATGGCCCCCACTGCTGCAGGTCGGGCAGTCACTCGGGAAGGCCTCTGCGGCGCTCGGGGTGTCGTCCTGGAAGGTCCTCGTCACCACGTTGGAAGCCGGAGTGGGCGTGCTGAATTCGATCATGCCGCTCGTTGGGGGCATCGCCGGATTCATGAGCAACCACCAGGCCGTCGTTACCACAGCAGTCGGCGCGTGGCTGCTGTTCCGCACCGTCCCTGCGCTGCTCGGGCGTGTAACCGGCGCGGTGAGACCGATGACGACCGCCGTGGGCACCCTCGGCCGCACAATCACCGGCGCCTCTGGCCCGCTGGTGCCGATGCGATCCCGGCTTACCGCGATCGTCGGCGACTTCCGCAACATCGGTGTCGCCGCGCAGAACAACGGTCAGCACCTGTCGACGTTCTCGCGGTTCATGACATCGGTGTCCAACAATTCGCCCACCATCCGCAGGGTGGGTGACGCTTTCATGGGCGCGTCCACCAACGTAGGGGCCTTCACTGGGGCGTTACGCGCCGGCGCGCAGCCGGCGATCAGCGGAGTACGCAACGCGGCATCAGGACTTATCGGTGCACTCGGTGGGCCGTTCTCGGCGGCACTGATTGCCGGCGGCGCCGCGTTCGCGATTATCTCGTCGCAGAACCAAAAGGCGCATCAGTCGATACAGACCTATCAGGAGGCTGTGCGGCGCACCGAGAAGTCCCAGGTCAATCTCAATGCGGCCCTGGCGAAGTCGCGAGGTGCGTTCGATGACACGGTCAAGGGCTCTGCCGTCGAGCGCATCAGTGCGATCAGCGCCCAGTTGGAGGCCGCGGCCGGCCGCCAGGCAACGTTCTGGGACGGACTCCGCAACGCCGACCACGAAATGTTCAGCTTCAAGGGATTCACGGGCAAGAACTACGCGGCAGTCATCGATGACCAGGCCGACGCGGCGCGAGGCGCGCTCAAGGCGATCGATGATCTGAAACTGTCCGACCAAGAACTCACCGACGTTGTTTACGGATCACAGGCCGCTTTCGACGCGTTGGTCACCAAGATGGATGCTGCCGGCGAGAGTAACCACCAGGCCGCTGACAAGTTCCGGGAGGCGCGCACCGAGTTCATGCGGCAGCAGCAGGCAGCCCAGAACACCGCACCTGGTGTCCTAGAACTGGCCACCGCGATGCGGACGTTGGCGGACAACACCGCCACCGCAGCGGACAAGACCAGCGCGCTCAAAGCCGCGATGGACGCGCTGAATCCAGCGCGTACCGCCGGCGACGCTGAGGCCGCGCACACCCGTGCCGTCGAGGCAGCCAAGCAGGCCGAAACCCCGGTCGCCACCACCGGCGGCATCGGCAACGAACTGTTCAGGGCCAACGGCGAGATCAACAACTCGCTGATCAACGGCACCGATCTGCGCGACACCTTGAAGAACATCGCTGACCAAACCGCCGCCGTCGGCCAGACCGGCGGGGACATGACCGCCGCACTGCAGCAGAACGACGCTGCCTTCACCGATCTGGCCCGGCGCTACCAGACCGACATGCCCAAGGTCAAAGCCGCCTACGACACCCTTGGTGGAACTCTTGCCGATGCCAGCGGCAAGCTCTCCGGCATCGCAAAGATGTTCCAAGATGGGTCAATTCCGACCGACCACCCCATCAACGTCTCCACCAACGGCGGTCAGGAGGTCCTGGACCTACTCAAGGGCCTCGGCGAGAAAGTCCACAAGGACAACGACAAGACCATCAACGTCGATGCCCCCCTGGGTGAACAGACCCTCCAGCTGCTCAAAACCATTGGCTACGAAGCGAAAATCCAGGACAACAAGCTGGTCCTCGTCAAGGCCGACACCTCGCAGGCCAGCACCGCGCTGAATAAGTTGTTCGGAGATTTCTCAACGCTCAATATCTCGCCCGTTGTCTCGCCCCCGCCGTCAGGTGCATCGTTCATCGGTTCGGGTCAAAGTCGCGCGGACGGTGCCGTTGTGCCGATGGCCGGCGGCGGTTTCCGATTCATCGACAAGCCACAGTCTGCGGACATCTATCAGGGGCGTGGCGCGGGCACGATCTTCGCCGAGCAAGAGACAGGCGGGGAGGCTTACATTCCATTGGCCCCGTCGAAACGGCCACGCTCCCTGCAGATCCTTATGGAAGTCGCACGACTGTTCGGCTTGAATTCGAATGCTGACGGGTCGATCACGGTCGACGAGTTGAAGGCTGCGGCGTCGGGGATCAGTGGCCGCGGGTACGTCCGTGGTGGGCCGGCAAGCCCGGATTCGGACTGCTCGGGCGCGCAATCATGGATTGCCAACATGATCACGGGCGCATCCGGCCGGTTCTCCACCGCTGACGAAGCGCAAGCACTTTTGGCGCGCGGTTTCCAGCAGGGCGATCCCCCGGCCGGTATCGCCGCCTACTGGGTCGGCTGGAAGAACGGCGGCCCCGGGGGCGGGCACACCGCGGGCACAATCATCGACCCTGACGGCGGCAACGTCAACGTGGAGATGGGCGGCCGCGGCGGCAACGGCCAGTACGGCGGCTCCGCGGCCGGCGCATCAGAGTTCCCCAACCGCGCCTGGATCGCCCTGGCCGGCTACGGCGACGACCCGACCAAGTCGAGTAGCGGCGGGGCACCCTCGGTGGCGACAAAGACCGCACAGGCACGGGTGACGAGCGCGAAGGCTTCAACCCAAGCGGCTCAGAACGCGCTCGACAAAGCCGACGCTGACGTGAACAAACTGGCCGCCGAGGGTAAGGACACCACAGCTGCAGAGAAGAAACGCGATGTGGCCCAACAGAAACTGACCGCTGCGCAGGAACGCCAGAGCGCCGCCGAGACCCGACTGTCCGAGTCCATCGACAAGGATGCCCAGCGGGCCGACAAACAGAGCCGCGGCACCGACGGCTCATCGCTCGGGCAGTCCATCGTCTCCGGCATGCTCCAAGGCCTGGGCCTCGACGGGTCGGTATTCTCCAACCCGCTGGACTGGCCCAACCTGAAATCTGTTCTGGCGCTGGCCAACTGGGGCGGCGGCCTACTCAAGGCATGGAGCAACCCAGATGACGACCAGCAGTCCGACGGCAGTGTCGGCGGAGGTCTCGCCGGCGGGCTGGGCCTCCCCAACCTGGCCGACATCTTGCGGCCCACGCCGCCCAACCTCGCGACAGTCGGATCAGTACACCAAGGGTCCGGTGCACCGCCAGGGCCGGCGCCAGCCGGACCAACCTACGACTTCCGAGGCGCGCAGCTGGGGGTGTCGCCGACAGAGTTCACGCAGAAGGTCGACGCCCGGCAGAACTCGGCGTGGCGACGCAATACCGGGGCGCACCGCTGACGAGGAGGGTTTCGCCTCGTCGGCAGCGTCCTGTGATCCCGTTGCGGCATCACTTTGCCCACTGCCGGGCGCCTTCTGCTGGGCCGTGGGCAGCAATACATTGTCGTCAAATCCGACGTACGATGGTCAGCTAGGAATGTGGCGCGCCACGATGCTGATACAACCAGGAGGTGGGACACGATGAGCGCACTCGACAGCGGTACGCTCGGCACTGAAGTCGTCACCGACCTGGGCCAGCTCGCCAAATCCCGCGCCGCCTACCTGCAGGAGTACGGCTACCGCCTGCCGCTGCAGGCCGTCGAGCGCGCCGCCGGCCTCACCGAGGCCGACATCTGGAAGTTCACCGAACGACCGAACGCCAGCTAACACCTAGCTCGGCACACCGAGGATGTCTCCGACGCTCTTGCTGGCGGCTGCGGCTTGCCGAGCGTTGCGGTACACCGCGCGGCGTTGTGGGATCGTTGTCATATGGAATTGAACGCGAGCGCGCCCCCCTGCGAGCAAGGGAGATGTGGTGGCCGAGGCCATAGTGACCGTTGACGAGCGCGTGGTAGCGCTACGTCGCCGGCATGCGCGCGAGGCTGGTCAGTTGATGTCGCAGTTCGTTGCGCAGCATCCCGACATTGAGGTCGATGTAGACAACGCCGATTGGACGCCCGAGCAAGAGCAGGCGTGGCGGGAATTCACCGCCGCGCATCGCGAGAAGTGCCGCGCAGAGCGTGCGGCACTCGCAGCTGAACTCGGCATCTTCTCACTCGATCAGAGCAGCTGAAGCGGCTCGGCGCATCGACTCATCAGCGACCTTGGTATAGATCGCGGTGGTAGTCGGACTCGCATGTCCGAGCATCTCTTGCACAGCGCGGATATCGCGATCTTGTTGGTAGGCCTTCGTGGCAAACCTGTGCCTGAGTGTGTACGTCGTCCACTCACCGGGCAGGGCGGCGGCAATCAGCTTGGCGAGTCGGTCGCGCGAGATCGGGTCGCCACTGCGGGCGTTCGCGAACACATAACCAGACCCAACGGCCAGCCGCGCAGCGAGCTCATCGGTGATCGGGACATTGCGTTGGTGCCCGCCCTTCCCGATTACCCGCAGGGTGTAGGCACCTTGCCAACCCTCCACGTCGCTCCCGCGCACCTTTGCGATCTCGAATGGGCGCAGGCCGGTCTCCACGGCGATCTTTAGCGCCAGACGTAGCCGAGGGTCATCGAGGGCCTCGGCATACGCCTGGCGGACCGCCGAGTCAGGGCACGGCCGCGGAAGCGATCGCGGGATCATCACAGCCGGCAACGTGCTCGCCGGGTCATCTTCGCGGTGGCCGAGTTGGCACAGCAGCCGGAAGAACACACGGAATGTCGAGCGGAAACTGTGCGTGGTTCTCGGCGACCAGTGATTGTGCTCGCCGAGGTAGTGCACCAGATCGTCGCGGGTGACCGTCAATGGCGCCAGATGCGGCCGACGCCGCGCGAACATCATCAGATGATTCACTCGGGTTTGGATCGTGCCGCGGCCGCGCTTGGCTGCCAACTGTTCGGTCACGAACAGCTGCACCCATAGTGACCACAATGGCGGGACCTCCTGTGGATCCGGGCCCGGCGGTGCCGCCTCCGCTCGGGCGGATACCCACTCGTCCACTGCCGAGATATCGCCACGGAATACCTCAGCGCCGGCCGCATCGGTCAACGTGACAGCCGGGCCGCACTTGGCCATGACCAGTCCGATCCGTGCTGCCCGTTTTCGGACGTTGCGCGCAAGCTGATGTTCAGGGTTGCTGAGGCGTCGCGCGACGGCGGCGCGGTAGCACTTGAGGCACTCGCGGTGGTGCGCGCGGTCCCCAGAGCGGTGCCGAATGTTGTCGGCCGTGAGCTCGTGGCCCTTCCTGCATTTCTCCGTGCTCACAGCGCGCTCACCGTGCAGGCGTCGGACAGGGTGGCGAACACGACACCGCAGTGCACGCAGCGCGGCTGGCCGGTGAAGGACTGGTGGCGGCGAAGCCATGCGGCTTTGTGCTGGCCACATAGATTCGCCGCCTCGCATCCGTGCAGGTTGATCCGCCACGCCGCGGGCCGGCGGCAACGGTCACCGGTCGACGTTCGGGACTCACACGTGAGTCGTCGATGCCACCCCGCGATCGCTGCGGTGAATATCGAGTCGAGATCTGAGTTTGTCGTCATGCGCGCAAAGATATCCGGCGAATTATGTTGTGAGACAATGCAATATGACGTTCCGTCATACGTATGGCGGAATGTCATATTTCCTAATCGCGCTCTCAAAGTTGGTCCTTCCGAAGGTTTCAGTCATCGTGCGGTAGCTGCGCCGGGTTTCGGCGCTCCACCGATTTTGGCGCTCGAACCATGCCACCACGCGATCTCCGGAGACCTCGGCGGGTGCGCACCGCATCGCGCGGGCGAACCTGGCCAGGTGACGATGGGCAACGTGAGAAGTTTCAGTCGGACAACGGTTCTGACGCCGCCAGCACGGCTGCGCGCATTTCGCCAACGTCGACGCCGGTGTATATCTCGGTTGTTGCGACGGACTGATGGCCGAGAAGCTGCTGCACCGCACGAATGTTGCGGGTGCCGCGGTAGGCGCGGGTAGCGAATCGGTGGCGCAGCGTGTGCGCTGTCCAATGGTCGGGTAGCGCATCCCGGAGCAGTTCACCCACCCGCCGCGGCGACAGGTGGCCATTATCCTCGCCGGGGAACAGGAACCCTCGCTGCGTGCATCCGCATGTGTGTCCGGCTGCGCCCGCGCGCACCAGTGCGGCGAGTTCCTCCGAGAGCGGCACGATGCGTTCCTTGTTGCCCTTGCCGTGCACCAGCAGCTCTGGACCGTCCGCGGACTCGGCGAGATCGCGTGTATGTGCCACCGCGATCTCTGCCCGACGCAACCCCGCTTCGCCGGCCAGCCGCAGCATCAGGGTGGTGCGACGATCCGCGGCGGCCAACGCCACCCGCCACGCCATATCCGGGGTGGGGCGAGGCGTCCTCTTCGCCGCACGCACCGGTAGCAGTGCTACGGCCGGGTTCAACTCCACCACACCCTCTTCGAGGGCCCATGCGAAGAACGAACGCAGCGTGGTGCGGTAGCTGCGCCGGGTTTCGGCCGCCCACTGGTGCTGGCGCTCGAACCATGCCACCACGCGATCTCCGGAGACCTCGGCGGGTGCGCACCGCATCGCGCGGGCGAACCTGGCCAGGTGGTATTTGCGTGTGGCGATCGTCTGTCGGGGCCGGCCAGCTGCGCGCTGCTGCGCCAGGTAGGCGCCGATCGGTCCTTGCCACGCCGTGGGCACCGGTTTGGGCAGTCCGGTGTTGGTGGTCTTCACAGCTCCACCAGCGTGATCGCCTGGTCGATGCTGGCGAACGTGCGACCGCACCGATTGCACTGTGCCTGCTCGGTGATGCCGAGTTGCTGCATGAATTTCTGGAGGTGGTCGACGCAGATCAGGCCGCGGCCGCAGGTGTGACACGTTGCGTGGTACTTCGCCGGTCGCGAGCATTGTTCGCCGGTCTGAGTGCGGATCTCGCACCGCGGTTTCTCATGCCATCCGGCCAGTATGGAGGTGAAGGCGGCCTGGTCGGCAGGGCGACAGGTGGTCGCTGTGTTGTCTAGTGTGGCGTTCATCGAGCAACCGCCGCGGCGTGCCCGGCGGCACGCGGTGTGTGTGGTCATATTTGGGGCAACTCTCCTCAACAGATACGACATCGAGAGCTGAGCCGACAGTCCAAGATATTGGGCCGCAGGACGCTCGTGAGCGACCAGCGTTTACCCATGAAGCGCACAGCGCATACCGATCCCTAGTGCGCGACTACCTGGACTGAGCGTCGACACCCACGGCGGACCGGATCTCTATCCGGTCCGCCGTTGTCGTTTCCGGCCCGGTTCCTCAATCACCTTGCCGCCCGGGGTCTTCGCATCACCATCAACCGAGATTGACAATCCAGGTTGATAAACCTAGGTTGGCCATATGGTGGAGCCTCCGACCCCTGAACACGTCGCCGCCGCGCTGTTCGGTGGCATCGCGCTGATCACCCGCCGGGTCCGGCAACTGCAAGCACCCGGTGATTTGACCTTGCCCGAACGGGCGGCGCTGGAGCGGCTGGATCGCGGCGGTCCGACGTCGGCGGCCGATCTGGCCCGGATCGAGCAGATCAGCCCCCAGGCGATGGGCGTCACCCTCGGCGCGCTGCAGTCCCGAGGTTTCGTGCGACGCACGCCCGATCCGCGCGACGCCCGTCGGCAGATCATGTCGCTCACCGCGCAGGGGTCCGAAATCCTGCAGCACAAGCGCGATGCCCGGGTCCGCCATTTCGCCCAGATCCTCACCGAGCAGTTCTCCGCCGACGAGTTGCAGACCCTCGCGGCAGCAATACCGCTGCTCGAACGACTGGGCGAACACATCTGAGGCCACGCCTGCTGCGCGGGCGTCAGTAGATCACCAAACCAGAAGGGACACGATCCACATGGAGTTGGGAATTCGCTACATCGACTTCCTGCCGGGCGCACCCGAGAAGTTGGGCCCGACGCTGGCCCAGACCGCCGTCGCCGCCGAACAGGCCGGCGCCACCATGTTCACCCTGGCCGACCACTTCTTCCAGATGGAGCGTCTGGGCGATGCCCACGACCCGTTCCTGGAGGGCTACACCTCGCTGGGTTTCCTTGCCGCGCATACGAAGACGATCACGCTCAGCATGCTCGTCACGGGCGTCACCTACCGGCATCCCGGCATTCTCGCGAAGACCATCACGACTCTCGACATACTTTCCCAAGGCCGCACAACGCTGTCGATCGGCGCCGCCTGGTACGACCGGGAGCATCACGCGCTTGGCGTGCCCTACCCGCCACTGCGGGAGCGGTTCGAGATGGTCGAGGAGACCCTGCAGATCTGCGCACAGATGTGGAGCGACAACGACGGCCCGTACCGCGGGAAGCACTACACCCTGGCCGAGACGATCTGTGAGCCGCAGCCGATCCGGCGCCCGCCGGTACTCATCGGCGGCGACGGTGAGAAGAAGACCTTGCGCCTGGTGGCGCAGTACGCCGACATCTGGAACAGCACGAGCGGCGCATCGCTCAAGCACAAAACCGAAGTGTTGCAGCGACATTGTGACGACGTCGGACGCGATTACCGCGAGATCCGCAAAACCCTGGGCCTCGGTCCGGACAACGACCCGTTCGCCGACCCGGCCGAGTTCATGCGTGCCATGGAGTCCTACGCCGCGTTGGGCGTCAAGGTGGTGAACATCCCGGTGTTCCCGGGCAACCCCGACCCGGTCGGATTTGTCAGCAGGCTCGGGGACGAGGTGGTACCGCGACTGGCGCTGTTGAGCTGACCGCGCTGCCCTTCCGGCAGCGCTCTGAGCTGGGCGTTTAGCGTTTGTTGAGCAACGCTTCTGCACTGTTGAGCCGCCGTTGATGCCCGTCCGGATACTCGTTGGCAACAGTCCGCTCGCCCAAAGGGGAAAGCCATGCAGCGCCGAGTGTCCACCTACGTATACGCCGACGACCCGATCCTGCAGGCCGGCGTGATCAGTCAATTGCGGATGCGCCCGGAGATCGATGTCGTCGAATCCGGTGATCTCGCCGGCGTCGACGTCGGAATCGCGGTGGCCGACACGCTAGACGACGAGACCGTCCGCATCCTGCGCTCGCTGAAGAAGGCCGGCGTCGTACACACCGTCCTGGTGATGAGCGCCATCGACGACAGCACCGTCGTGAGCGCCGCCGAGGTCGGCGTCAGCGGGCTGCTCCGGCGCGGTGAGGCGACACCGGACCTGCTGGTCCGCACCATCCACAAGGTGGCTGCCGGCGACGGCGTCATCCCCTCGGATCTGCTCGGCCACCTGCTGGAGCAGGTGGGCCAGCTACAACGCCAGGTACTTTCGCCGCGCGGGCTGAGCTTCACCGGGTTGTCCGATCGGGAGGTTCAGGTGCTGCGGTTGATCGCCGACGGCCATGACACCAACGAGATCGCCCGGCAGTTGTGCTACAGCCAGCGCACCGTGAAGAACGTCCTGCACGACGTCACCACTCACCTGCAGTTGCGCAACCGATCGCATGCTGTTGCCTATGCGGTACGCGAAGGGCTCATCTGAATTCCTGCCCCGCGCACGGATGGTGCCCTCAGCGCCGATGGCCGACCGATGAGACGGGAATCGACAATCTGTGCACACCAAAGCCTTTCATTGACACGATGCCGTCGGTGTACTGGGATGACTGGCTGGCCGGGTCCCATGAACGCCGACGACCGGCTCGGCACCGAAGCGTCTAGGTTGCGTCAAATCTGCTGGGCTGCGGTGCGCGCCCCGACGTCGGCTGAACCATCGGTCTGACTGTGAAATATGTGATGTGCCAATGACATCCGCCAATATCACCGTCGACATAGCAGCGGCCGCAATGCTTTTCGAGTAGCGCGGCTGAGTCGCGATACCCCGACATATCACCGCCCTCCCCGGCACCGAGTGATTTCAAAGTGCTCCAGCGGGCTGCGCCGGCCCGGCCCACAGGCGCCGCGGGTGATCTGCCGGTGCGGGTTCCGGCTACGCTGACGGCATGTCGCAGCCGCGTGTCAACATCAGCTCCGGATCCGAATTCGAGGACGTCGTCGGATACTCCCGCGCCGTCCGGGTCGGCGGTCACGTCGCGGTCTCCGGCACCACCGGCGCCGGGGACGACGTCGCCGCCCAGACCCGCGACGCACTGGCCCGCATCGAACAGGCCCTGCGCGACGCCGGAGCCAGCCTCGCCGACGTGGTGCGCACCCGGGTGTTCGTCACTGACATCAGCCGATGGCGAGATGTCGCGGCAGCCCACGCCGAGGTATTCGGAAACATCCGTCCCGTCACGACGATGGTCGAGGTTTCGGCGCTAATCGCACCGGAACTACTCGTCGAGATCGAGACCGACGCCTACGTCGCCGAAAGTGGCGAAAACCTGCCGTCGGAGGCCGGCAGGTAGGCAGTGGTGGCCGTCACCGCCGTAGCGGGCAGTGGCCCATACAGATGTGGGAACAGCATGGCTTCGGGGTCGGACGGAACGCCAGGCTCCCAGCGCACCGGCGCTGTCAGCTCTGCGGAGTCGATATAGAGCAGCACCAGGTCGGTACGGCCGGCGTAGAGCCGGTTGGCAGGCAGATGCACCTGCTCAGGGGCTGAGAGATGGACGAAGCCCTGGGCGTCCAAAGAAGGCGGCCGATGCTCGCCGGACGCTTGGGCGCTCTGCCACTCCCGGGCACTGCATAGGTGGACCAGCACGGGCGGCAACGGATGCATATTGCCAGCTTGCCGGTCGAGCAATTCTCGGCCAAGTGAGACACGACACACCGGTAAACCCCTAGGGAACAACGCCGGAACCGAAAACGTCTGAGACAGTAGAGATACGCATCCCGGCGCCATTGCCGGGATGCGCAGAGCAGAAGACGGAGGAGCCATGAACGCAACTCTGACCACCCCGGAGCTAACCAGAGCCGATCGTTGCGACCGTTGCGGTGCTGCCGCACGAGTGCGCGCGACCCTGCCGTCGGGCAGCGAGCTTCTCTTCTGCCAGCATCACGCCAACGAGCATGAGGCCAAACTGGTAGAGCTGGCCGCCGTCATCGAAGTGAGCCCGGTCGAGGCATAGCGCAGCTGAGCACACCCGCCTAGGCAGGAGCACGCCTCGTCCGTAATGCTGGTCTGGACATGACCGGCCAGCCGCTTCCAGTACCTCCGTCACGCCATCACATCTGGCATATTGCACGGCGCACGTTGTCCAAGAGCTGGGACGACTCGATTTTCTCTGAATCGGCCCAGGCTGCTTTCTGGTGTGCGTTGTCATTGCCGCCGTTGCTGTTGGGGATGCTGGGCAGCCTGGCCTATATCGCGCCGCTGTTCGGGCCCGATACGTTGCCTGCGATCCTGGATCAGCTGATCAACACAGCGAACAGCTTCTTCTCGAAGAACGTCGTCAACGAGATCATCGAACCGACGATTCGTGACATCGCGTCCAGCGCGCGTGGCGAGGTGGTGTCGTTGGGGTTCGTGATCTCGTTGTGGGCGGGATCTTCAGCGGTCTCGGCATTCGTCGATTCGGTCGTGGAGGCCCACGACCAGACGCCGCTGCGACACCCGGTGCGCCAGCGGTTCTACGCCCTGGGCCTCTACGTGGTGATGTTGATCGGCGCGATCGCCACGGCGCCGTTCATCGCGCTGGGACCGCGCACAATAGGCGAGCACATCCCCGCTAGCTGGGACAACGGGCTGCGCTATGGATACTTCCCCGCACTGTTCCTGGCTGTGGTGGCCGGGGTGACGCTCCTGTACCGCGTGTCGTTGCCCAAGCCGCTGCCGACCCATCGACTGGTGCTCGGCTCGGTGCTGGCCACTGTGGTGTTCATGGTGGCGACAGTCGGGCTGCGCTTCTACCTGAACTGGATCACCCAAACCGGCTACACGTACGGTGCACTGGCCACCCCGATCGCATTCCTGCTGTTCGCGTTCTTCCTGGGCTTCGCCGTGATGCTGGGCGCCGAACTCAACGCCGCCATCCAGGAGGAATGGCCCGCGGCGGACACCCACGCCCAGCGACTGCGAGACTGGCTGGGGGACAAAGCGCTCAACGGAAACGGCTCGGCGGCCGGGGAGTCAGCCGCCGAGCCCGAAGAGCCGACTACTTCTTGAGCGATTCGTAGATACGCTTGCAGTCGGGACAGACGGGCGAACCCGGCTTGGCGGCCTTGGTCACAGGAAACACCTCGCCGCACAGCGCGACGACGTGGGTGCCCATCACAGCACTCTCGGCGATCTTGTCCTTCTTGACGTAGTGGAAATACTTCGGGGTGTCGCTGTCTGTGCCGTCGTCGACGCGTTCATCTGCATCGGTGCGCTCGATCGTCTGGGTCTGCATCTTTGTATTGTGCTCCTCACGTCGTCGGCTTCTATTCTGCTCCTCACGTCCGCGGCTTCTGTTCTGCTCCTCACGTCCGCGGCTCCTATTGTGCCCTTCACCGCCGCTCTAGGAAATCCGCCTGCGACGGCGCCGCCAAGGTGTGGAACAGTAGAGGTATGAAACAAAGCCATGAGCTGAGTTTCGACGACGATTTCGACGGTGAAGGTCGCCCGGTTCTCATCACCCGCGCCGAACCGGCCTATGAGGAACAACACCGCGCCCGGGTACGCAAGTACCTGACGTTGATGGCGTTTCGGGTGCCCGCGTTACTCCTGGCCGCCCTCGCTTACAACCTGTGGGGCAACGGCCTGATCTCGTTGGCGATCATCCTCGTTTCAGTACCGCTGCCGTGGATGGCTGTGCTGATCGCCAACGACCGTCCGCCTCGCCGCGCCGAGGAGCCCCGCCGCTACAAACATGGCGGGGAACGCATGCCACTCTTCCCGATCGCGCAAAGGCCTGCGCTGGAGCCCGACGGACCAGTCTCACCGCAACCGGATGAGGACCAGCCGCCGGGCAACGTTCCTGACTGAGCCACTTCTTTAGCTATTCTCAGGATAATCTCAGGTCATCGCCGAAAAACTGCAGGTCAACAGGCATGAAATCGGCAATCAACGGGAACTCTTGGTGGGCTCGCCGCGTTATACGTGGTGACAGTTCGAGCCGATCAGGAGGCCGTCATGGCAAATGCCACCACAAGCCGCGTTGACACCGATCTGGACGCCCAGAGCCCGGCTGCAGACCTCGTGCGCGTGTACTTGAACGGCATCGGCAAAACGGCGTTGCTCAATGCTGCCGATGAAGTAGAGCTCGCAAAACGTATTGAGGCCGGGTTGTATGCCCAGCATCTGCTGGACACCAAGAAGCGCCTCGGCGAGACCCGCAAACGCGAGCTGGGAATCGTCGTCCGGGACGGGGAGGCCGCCCGGCGACATCTGCTGGAGGCCAACCTGCGCCTGGTTGTGTCGTTGGCGAAGCGTTACACGGGCCGCGGCATGCCGCTGCTGGACCTGATCCAGGAGGGCAACCTTGGGCTCATCCGGGCCATGGAGAAGTTCGATTACACCAAGGGCTTCAAGTTCTCCACTTACGCCACCTGGTGGATCCGGCAGGCCATCACCCGCGGTATGGCTGACCAGAGTCGCACCATCCGCTTGCCCGTCCACTTGGTCGAGCAGGTCAACAAGCTGGCCCGGATCAAGCGGGAAATGCATCAGAACCTCGGACGCGAGGCCACCGACGAGGAGCTGGCCGAAGAATCGGGCATCCCGGTCGAGAAGATCAACGATCTGCTGGAGCACAGTCGCGATCCGGTAAGCCTGGATATGCCGGTAGGCACCGACGAAGAAGCGCCGCTCGGCGACTTCATCGAAGATTCCGAAGCCATGTCGGCAGAGAACGCGGTGATCTCCGAACTCCTGCACACCGACATCCGCTACGTGCTGGCCACGCTCGACGAACGTGAGCAGCAGGTGATCCGGCTGCGGTTCGGCCTCGACGACGGCCAGCCGCGCACGCTCGACCAGATCGGCAAGCTGTTCGGACTGTCCCGCGAGCGGGTCCGCCAGATCGAACGCGAGGTCATGTCCAAACTCCGCAACGGCGAGCGAGCCGACCGGCTCCGCTCGTATGCAAGCTAAGCGTGCCCCCAGGATGTGCCCGTCGGATTGCCCGGCGGGCACATCGCGTTTCACCCGCTTTGTCCGCCGGAAGGCTCCGCCGCAACGGTAAGCAGTACGACCACGTTGGTCGCCTCTTCAAGCCACCCGAACGGTAGACTGAGCGATGAAGTTTGGGCTGGGAAGGCGCGAATGAACGATCTTATCGATACCACCGAGATGTATCTGCGGACCATCTACGACCTCGAAGAAGAAGGCGTGGTGCCTCTGCGGGCCCGCATTGCCGAGCGACTTGACCAGAGTGGGCCCACTGTCAGCCAGACGGTGTCACGAATGGAGCGCGACGGGCTGTTGCACGTCGCCGGTGACCGGCACCTGGAACTCACCGACAAGGGCCGTGCTCTCGCGGTCGCGGTGATGCGTAAGCACCGGCTGGCCGAGCGGCTTCTCGTCGACATCATCGGGCTCCCCTGGGAAGACGTGCACGCCGAGGCGTGCCGGTGGGAACACGTGATGAGTGAAGACGTCGAGCGGCGGCTGATGCAGGTACTGAACAACCCCACCACCTCACCGTTCGGCAACCCCATCCCGGGATTGTCCGAGCTCGGGGTCGGGGCCACCGGATTCGACTCTGGCGACGTAAGCCTGGTCCGTCTGACTGAACTTCCGGTCGGCTTGCCGGTGGCGGTCGTGGTGCGCCAGCTGACCGAGCACGTTCAGGGTGACACCGAGTTGATCGGCCGACTCAAGGACGCCGGCGTCGTGCCCAACGCCCGGGTCACCGTCGAGGCCAACGACCGCGGCGGAGTCATGATCCTGATCCCCGGCCACCAGCAGGTCGAGCTGCCCCATCACATGGCGCACGCCGTCAAGGTGGAGAAGGTCTGATCTCACCCGAGCGGGCCGCCCGGTCACGCACCGGCCCGTCGATTGCGTCCACCGAAAGCCCGCCGCGACGGCAATTGCACGCCGAGTCGATCGGCCTGCCGGTAGCCGCTCAGGGCCAGCTCACGGATCTGGTCGGGTCGCATACCCGACTGCAGTGCGGTGTCGAGCATGCCCGCCATCCGATGATCCGGTTGGCAATCCAACGCGGCGTCCAGTGATACTCCGGTCAATGGGCCGTCGCCCCTCACGTAGGCCGAGAAAGCGAGCAGCGCGAGCGCCTCGGCCCGCCACGGCGGCGGCAACGCGCGAGCTAGCTCGGCCCACAGCGCCTCCGCTGCCCCGGCGCTGTCCCCCACCGCCAGCGCATACAACGTGTCGCGTACCCGTGGGTCGGTCAAGGCCACAGCGATTCGGGCGATCTCGTCATCGCTGGGCGGCTTCCCGTCGGCGAACCGGGTCGCCGTAGCTATCGCCGCTTCAATATCGCCGCGTATCCGGGCACGGCTGCGCGGCGCCGAGGTTTCCGGCAGATCATCGATCACCCGAGCCAACCGCCCGCCCCGGACCGGGTCGGCATCGATGATCTGCTGCAGTTCCTCGCGCCGCCGGTAGAGCCTGCGTCCGTCGAGCACCGCAGCGACAGCCAACGGCGACGCGGACGGATCCTCGACGGTGCCGTGGCTGCCGCAACCGTCGGCGCAGTGCCAGTGACCGCCGGCGGCCACTCGATCGACCACGTGTGCGGCGAGTAGTTCAATGCCGCACGCCGCGAGCCGGTCGGCCAGCATCCCGGCCAGCGCACGAAACTCGTCGTTGCACTGCTGGCAGTCCGCGGCGTGCTCGTCGACGAAGACCGCAATGGCCGAGTGCGGCTCGGCTGCCGCAGCCACCGAGACCAGGTGGTCGATCCGGCCTGTCATGTCTGGCGACAGATCGACGCGCAAAACGCATCCCAGTACACCGTCATCGACGGTGACCAAAACCAGCGACTGCTCGGGCACGAAGCCGAGGACCGCGGGCAGCGCGGCGATCAGAGTGCCGGGCCGGTCGAGGCCGAACTGCGCGGTATCCGGTGAATCCGATGAAAATGTCATGGTCAGACCGTCGCAGCAGCCACCGTCAGCACTTGCCCGCCGCGGTACCCGATCACCGCCCCCTGTGGATGAAACTCGCTTTGGGGATGACGGTCGGAGCATTTGTTCATGCGCAATTTGGCGCGGTCCACGTGCGAGATCACGGCAATCGGCGTAAACACTTCCCATGGGTTCGATGCAGGAGTACGACCTCGTCGTCATTGGTTCAGGTCCCGGCGGTCAACGTGCCGCGATCGCCGCCGCAAAGCTCGGTAAGACCGTTGCGGTCATCGAGCGCGGACGAATGCTCGGCGGGGTCTGCGTCAACACCGGCACCATCCCGTCCAAGACGCTGCGGGAGGCGGTCGTCTACCTGACCGGGATGAGCCAGCGCGAGCTGTACGGCGCCAGTTACCGCGTCAAGGAGAAGATCACGCCAGCCGATCTGCTGGCGCGCACTCAGCACGTCATCGGCAAGGAGATCGACGTGGTGCGTTCGCAGCTCATGCGTAACCGCATCGAGCTCTACACCGGGCACGGCCGCTTCGCCGACGACCACACCCTCCTGGTCGAGGATCCGAACCGGGCCGAGCTGGTGTCGGTCCGCGGCCGCTACATCGTCCTGGCCACCGGCACCAAGCCTGCCCGCCCGGCCGGCGTCGAGTTCGACGAACAGCGCGTGCTGGATTCCGACGGAATCCTCGACCTCAAATCACTGCCCACCTCGATGGTGGTGGTCGGTGCCGGTGTCATCGGCATTGAGTACGCATCGATGTTCGCCGCGCTGGGCACCAAGGTGACCGTGGTCGAAAAACGCGACTCCATGCTGGATTTCTGCGACCCGGAGATCGTGGAAGCGCTCAAGTTCCACCTGCGTGATCTGGCTGTGACCTTCCGGTTTGGTGAGGAGGTGACCGCTGTCGACGTCGGGGCCGCCGGGACCGTCACGACCCTGGCCAGCGGCAAGCAGATCCCGGCCGAGACGGTGATGTACTCGGCGGGCCGCCAAGGCCAGACCGATCACCTCGACCTGTCCAAAGCCGGTCTGGAGTCCGACAACCGAGGCCGAATCTTCGTCGACGACAACTTCTGTACCAAAGTCGACCACATCTATGCCGTCGGGGATGTCATCGGCTTCCCCGCCCTGGCCGCGACTTCGATGGAGCAGGGCCGACTCGCGGCCTACCACGCGTTCGGCGAGCCCACCAAGGGCATGATGCAGCTGCAACCCATCGGTATCTACTCGATTCCCGAGGTGTCCTACGTCGGTGCCACCGAGATCGACCTGACCAGGGACTCGATTCCCTACGAGGTCGGGGTCTCCCGCTACCGCGAGCTGGCCCGCGGACAGATCGCCGGCGACTCCTATGGCATGCTCAAACTGCTGGTGTCCACCGAGGACCTACGTCTGCTGGGCGTCCACATCTTCGGCACCAGCGCCACTGAGATGGTGCACATCGGCCAAGCCGTCATGGGTTGCGGTGGCACCGTGGAGTACCTCGTTGACGCGGTGTTCAACTACCCGACGTTCTCCGAGGCCTACAAGGTCGCCGCGCTCGACGTGATGAACAAACTGCGCGCGCTCAACCAGTTCCGCGCTTAACAGCCGCTGTCGTAGGCCGATGGGGCAGAATCCCCTGCCCCGCCGGCCTCCGCGCGGGCCAGCAGTTCCAAAACCGAGTCGTCGAACCGGGGCGAAAAAGATAGATTGTCGTCGCAGCCCCCACCGTCCGGGCCGCCGATCAAGCCGATCTCGGTTGACCCCACCGTCCATGGTGCGCCGCTGAAACCATCGGTCAGGCCGATGCACGGAAGCGACGGATAACCTGCGTCCGACAGCCCGGTGACTCCCCGGCAGCCGAGTGGATTGCCGCCCGACCCCATCGGATAACCGGTCACCATGACCGACGTACCCACGGGCGGTGTGGACCCCACGGTCAGGCCGCCACCGGCCGAGGACTGCACCGATCCGGTATCGGCTGCGGCGTCGTGACGTACCCGCGCGATGGCGAAATCGGCGTGCGGGTCTTGCGATGCGACCCACCGAGGATCCAGGTACACCGCGGTGATCCGCCAGCTGGCGTCGGTCCCACCGTGGAATCCCGGAATGAACGTCGTGCCTATGCCGTCGGCGACGCAGTGCGCGGCCGTGAGGATCAGATCACCGGTACTGCTGTCGAGTACCGCGGCGCTGCAAGTGTGCACCGAATCCGCGGCTCCACCACCCGGAAACACCGCACCCACGCGTGGATCGGGTGCGACAGGAGCTGCGCCCCCGACGACATTGGCGTCCGGAGTGATCTCCGCAACCGAGCCGGCCGGCGTCGACGCGGAAGGTGTTACCACGGAACCGGCGCGCCCCGCCGGCACGCCGCATGATGCGACGACGACGACCGTGGCCGCCGTGACCGCCAGCATCCGAACCCTGACCGCCTCCATGACCACCGATCCTGCCCGATATCCATCGCTCAGGCCGGAATGCCGGCTTGGCGGTGCCTGTTCGAATTTCACATGCGGGGCGTGACACGCCTACGCGATGGGAATGCGCGACACTATATGGCACCGCACGGGGCCCCGGACCCGATCTGGACCGGGGTCTGCAGCGACAAGGAGACGGAAGAGATGGCCGACAGTAGCGACCACCCTGAGCACCACTACCAGCCCGATCAGAGCGGGATGTACGAGCTGGAGTTCCCGGCACCGCAGTTGTCGGCGTCCGACGGACGTGGCCCGGTGATGATCCACGCACTGGAAGGGTTCTCCGACGCGGGCCACGCGATCCGGCTGGCGGCCGAGCATCTGAAGGACAGCCTCGACACCGAGCTGGTCGCCTCGTTCGCCATCGACGAACTACTCGACTACCGGTCGCGCCGGCCACTGATGATGTTCAAGACCGACCATTTCACCGGCTATGAAGACCCCGAACTCAACCTCTACGCCCTGCACGACAGCGTCGGCACGCCGTTTCTGCTGCTGGCCGGTATGGAACCGGACCTGCGCTGGGAGCGATTCATCACCGCGGTCCGGTTGCTCGCCGAGCGGCTCGGCGTCCGTCAGACGATCGGTCTCGGCACCATCCCGATGGCGGTGCCGCACACTCGTCCCATTACGTTGACCGCGCACGCCAACAACAAGGAGTTGATCGCCGAGCACACCCCATGGGTCGGCGAGGTGCAGGTGCCTGCCAGTGTGTCCAATCTCCTGGAATTCCGGATGGCCCAGCACGGTCACGAGGTGGTCGGGTTCACCGTCCACGTTCCGCATTACCTGGCCCAGACCGAGTATCCGCCCGCAGCCGAGGCGCTGCTGGCCGAGGTGGCGAGAACCGGTTCGCTGCAATTACCGCTCGCCGCGCTGTCCGAAGCCGGCGCCGAGGTGTACGGGAAGATCAACGAGCAGGTTGAGGCGAGCACCGAGGTGGCCCAAGTGGTGACGGCGCTGGAGCGACAGTACGATGCTTTCGTTGCTGCACAGGAGAATCGATCTCTACTTGCGAGGGACGATGAACTGCCTAGCGGCGACGAGTTGGGTGCCGAGTTCGAACGTTTCCTCGCCCAACAGACGGGTGACAAGTTCAAAGACGACAAGTACAAGGACGACAGATATCGGAGCGACCGGTACACGGACGGCCCGGACGATGTAGACCCGAACCACCCATAGGACCCGCGGCAGGGCCGACAGCGAGGCTGGCGAACATGACGGAGCGAAAGCCCAATCTGCGGTCGGTGCGCAAGGTCACGCCAGTACTGGAGTTTCGCACGGTCCACGGGTATCGGCGTGCGTACCGGGTGGCCGGGTCCGGTCCGGTGATCCTGCTCATCCACGGCATCGGCGACAACTCGACCACCTGGCATACCGTGCAGACCGCGCTGGCGCAGCGGTTCACCGTCATCGCACCGGATCTGCTCGGGCACGGCCGCTCGGACAAACCCCGTGCGGACTATTCCGTCGCCGCCTACGCCAACGGCATGCGGGACCTGCTCAGCGTCCTCGACATCGACCGGGTCACCGTGATCGGCCATTCGCTCGGCGGTGGGGTGGCGATGCAATTCGCCTACCAGTTCCCGCAGTTGGTCGACCGCCTGGTTCTCGTCGGTGCCGGCGGGGTGACCAAGGACGTCAATCTCGCACTGCGTATCGCCGCACTGCCGATGGGTAGCGAGGCGCTGGCCTTGTTGCGGTTGCCACTTGTCCTGCCCGCGCTGCAGATCATCGGTCGCGCCGCGGGAACGTTGTTGGGCTCCACCGGTATCGGACGCGACATCCCCGACATGTTGCGTATCCTGGCCGATCTGCCTGAGCCAACCGCTTCGTCCGCGTTCGCCCGCACGCTGCGTGCAGTGGTGGACTGGCGGGGCCAGGTCGTCACCATGCTGGACCGCTGTTACTTGACCGAATCCGTTCCCGTGCAACTCATCTGGGGCGCCTTGGACTCCGTGATTCCGGTCAGTCACGCGCTGATGGCACATGCGGCAATGCCCGGTTCCCGATTGGAGATCTTCGAGGGATCCGGGCATTTTCCATTCCATGACGATCCCGACCGTTTCGTCGAGACAGTGGAACGGTTCATCGACTCCACCGAACCTGCTGTCCACGACCAGGAAATACTGCGAAACCTGTTGCGCACCGGGATCAGCGAGGCCGCCATCTCGGGATCCCTCGACACCCAGGTCGCTGTGCTCGACGCCATGGAAGCCGACGAACGCAGCGCCACCTAGCCCTGTCCGCGAAGCCGGCCCGGAGACACGTCGCCGGTGACCGTAACCACGTAACATCGGCTTATGGCCATTGATGTGACCGTACTGCGTGTGTTCACCGATTCTGACGGCAAGTTCGGCAACCCGCTCGGCGTGGTCGACAACAGCACCGTGGACCCCGCCGACCGCCAGCGGATTGCCACCGAATTAGGTTACAGCGAAACGATTTTCGTCGATGTTCCGCCGCCGGGCGGCAACTCCGCCCACGCCCGGATCTACACGCCGACAGCGGAACTGGCATTCGCGGGACACCCGACCGTGGGAGCCTCGTGGTGGCTACGCGACATCGGAAAGCCGGTCAAGACTTTGCAGGTGCCGGCCGGGATCGTGCAGGTTGAATACGATGATGACCTGGCCGCGGTGAACGCCCGCTCGGAATGGGCTCCGGAGTTCGTCATCCATGACCTGACCTCCATCGACGAGCTGATGGCCGTGCAGCCCGACGACTTCTCCGACGATGTCGAGAACTACCTGTGGACGTGGATCGACCGGGATCAGGGTGTACTGCGCTCACGGATGTTCGCCCCGCATCTGGGCATCCCCGAGGATGAAGCCACCGGATCGGCCGCCGTGCGGATGACCGACTATCTCAGCTGCGATCTGACGATCATCCAGGGCAAGGGTTCGGTGATCTACACGCGGTGGAGCCCCGAAGGCTGGGTTCGGGTGGCAGGCAGTGTCGCCAACGACGGCCCCACCCAGCTGGACTAGGGAACGGTCAGTCAGATCGGTGCGCGCGCAGCGCCTCAATCTCCCGTTCGAAATCTTCGGCCGAGGTGAACGACCGATACACCGAGGCGAATCGCAGGTAGGCCACTTCGTCAAGTTCTCGCAGAGGTCCCAGGATCGCCAGGCCGACCTCATGGCTGGGTATCTCCGGCGTGCCTAAGCCCCTCACAGCGTCCTCGACCTGTTGGGCCAGCAGATTGAGCGCATCGTCGTCGACCTGTCGGCCCTGGCAGGCCCGCCTTACGCCACGCACCACCTTTTCCCGGCTGAACGGTTCGGTAACGCCGCTGCGTTTGACCACGGCCAGCACCGCGGTCTCCACCGTGGTGAATCGGCGACCGCATTCGGGGCACGATCGCCTGCGCCGGATGGCCTGCCCCTCATCGGTTTCCCGGGAATCGACCACCCGCGAATCGGGATGACGGCAGAAGGGACAGTGCATCACCGCTCCTTCGTCGTTCCGCCAGACCACAAGCTCGAGTGCTCTTGAGCCTACCCGCGCCGCCGGCGGGACCCCCCACGCCGGGCCCAACGGCACTGACGTAGCCGAGCATGTCGCGAGCACCTTTGCACAGCAGCCTGTTTCAGCCCTCATGGCATGGTCAGCCGACCGGTGCGATGAGGGTCTGACCGGCCTCCACAGCCACCGACTTGAGCTGGTTCAGGTCGCGGATCTGCTCCACAACCTCGGACACGGGCGCATCGGGTGCCACCCGCCGGGCTACCTGCTGCAGAGACTCACCGGCATGTACTTGAACCACAGCCAGCTCGCCGGGTATCGGCGCGGACGTCCCGACCACGCCGCCCAGCTGCGCCACCAGGCCCAGCCACACGGTGATTGCGGCAGCCACCAGCGCCAACAGGACCGTGGTGATCGGTGTGATCGGCTTGCGGCGATGCGATGCCCGCGACATCAGCACCCCGGTGCCGCGATAACGCAGTGCCGCTCCACCCGGACGCATCGGAGTGGGACGGTGTACCGACCGGGGCCGGCGAATAGGACGCACGTCATGCTGCGGCGGCAGCGGACGGGGCCGACTCGCCAACACAGATGCGCGGGTCTCTGCGGGAATGTGGAGGATGGCCATCTGACTGCCTTTCAGGTCGGACGGGTTCGCTTCTGTGTTCGAATGTACTCGCTCAGGTGTTCGAACAATAGAACGTGTGATCGAACTGTTGCCAAACGATAAGCCGGGGTACCGACAAGTCCTCGTCGACAAAGCTCCGGCAGCTTCGGCAGCAAGCGGACAACACGCCTCGAACACATGTTTGATCAATGGCAGTTCAGCGACTAGATTCGTCGCCATGAGCGACGAGAGCACCGACAGCCCGGCCGCCGACAACGAGGGCGCCGGTCGGCGCCGCACCCCCGACGCCAGCCTCACCGAGCGGCAGCGGACCATCCTCGAGGTGATCCGTGCGTCGGTCACCAGTCGCGGCTACCCCCCGAGCATCCGGGAGATCGGCGACGCGGTCGGCTTGACGTCGACATCCTCGGTCGCACATCAGTTACGCACGCTCGAGCGCAAAGGCTACCTACGGCGCGACCCCAACCGGCCACGCGCAGTCGACGTGCGAGCCGCAGACGATCCGGCGGTCGCCCCGCTGGTGGCCACTGACGTGGCGGGATCGGATGCCTTGCCGGAGCCCACGTTCGTACCGGTGTTGGGTCGCATTGCCGCGGGCGGTCCGATCCTGGCCGAACAAGCGGTCGAGGACGTGTTCCCCCTGCCTCGTGAGCTTGTCGGCGAAGGCTCGCTGTTCCTGCTCAAGGTGGTCGGTGACTCTATGGTCGACGCCGCGATCTGCGACGGTGACTGGGTGGTGGTGCGCCAGCAGAACGTGGCTGACAACGGCGACATCGTCGCGGCGATGATTGACGGCGAAGCGACCGTCAAGACGTTCAAGCGGACCCGCGGCCAAGTGTGGCTCATGCCGCACAACCCCGCCTACGATCCGATCCCGGGTAACGACGCAGCCATCCTGGGCAAGGTCGTCACCGTCATCCGCAAGATCTAGGACCGGATCGTGCGGGCTCAGTCGGCCCGTACGAATCCGTTCGTCCGAGCAAATTCTTCACTGGCGAACCAGATTTCGGCGACCGCGTCGTCGTATTCGCGGCTGTCGGGCGACCAGTACAGGCCTGATTTTGTGTCGGCCTTGATCGGGTAGCCCTGGGGCGCCCGCTGCAGATCATCCAACGGCAGGTGCAGGGCTGTAGCGCTGGCCACCGGCCCATCCAGTTCGATCGCCGCGTGGCGTCCGCTGTGTGTCTCGGGATCCGGATCGATTTGGGGTGTGAGCGTCAGGATGGGCGTCGGCGCGGTATCGACATTGTCGGAATCGAAACTGTCGGGATCGAAGTCGGGCTCACCGGCGGAGTACGTAGCTCCGTACAGTTCCTCGCCGAAGGCACCCACAGCATCGGCGTCATCCTGCTCATCGAGGTCATCCTCGTCATGGTCACGGTCGTCGTCGCTGACCAGCTCGACGGCCTCCTCCGCCGGTTCGTCGTCATCGACGTCACCGACCGGGTCGACCCGAGTGGACTGAACCCACTGGCCGACTGGCATCGCGATGTCGGTCGGGTCGTCGTACGGCGAAGGCGCCGGCGTGTACGCCGAAGCGGATTCGTGAGGTCCGGCGAACCGCGCCGCACCGGCGTCGCCGCTCCCGTAGGCAGCCGGCTCGAACAGGTTCGACTCATCGACGTTTTGTGCCCCTGCATTGGTGGCGCCATAGTCCTGCACGTCATGGTCATGCGCCTCGTAATGACCCTGTTGGTAACCGGCCTGCTCGTACTGTTCCTGAGGGTGCGGCCCTTCCCCGTACCGGTCGTCGTCGCGCCCCTCGTCGTAACCGGCCTCGTCGTAATGGTCATCGCCCTCGAACGCATCGTGGTCGAAGTCGTCGTCGACGCGGCCCCGACCGCGACGCCACAGTGCGGCACCGACGATCAGACCGGCCACCAGCACAACCGGGATCACCGCCAGCAGCCACCACCAATTCCAATGCCACGCGAACGGCTTGCCCGGTTCAGAGTGAGAGGCCTGCGGCGCTCCGTGGATCTGGGAAGTGTCGAGGCCGGGAATCTCGAGACCCGCCAGCGAGGATGCCAGGTTGGGTGGCTCGGTGGTGAAGGTGTTGTCCGAGCGGTCCCAGGAGATGGCTCCTCCGCTGAACTTCTGCGTGACCACGTTGTCGTTCTCGGTCTGATCCGACATCGGTGCGCCCAGGTCACCGTGGCCGCCGCCGAGCTTCTGCCAGGCCGCGTTCATCGCACCGCGCACGATCACCGCGCCGTAATCGGGAGTCAGGAAGATGACGGGCTTGTCGGCCGCTGCGAACGAGACGGTCTGACTGTTCTGCCCGAAACCGCCGTCGGCTTCGCTGCTGGTCGGGAAACCCAGATCCCCCTCGGGGCCGCCGACGCTGTCGTACTTCTCGAGCAGTTGACCACTTATGGCGTTGGCCCCGGTGGCGGGGGTGTAGAAGATCTTGCCGTGCGCATAGTTCTGTCCGATCCCGTCACCACCGATCGGGTACTGGTCGCCGTCTTTGGCGCCCAGCGGCCCCATATCGCCCCCCGAGGCCCGATGCGCCGCGTTGATGGCCGTCGTCGGGTCGTCGGGAACTGTGAGGCCTCCTAGTTGACCTGCCAGATCCGCGGGGTCTGTGGTGAACTCCTTGGCCTTCGGATTCCAGGACAACTCACCGCCGGTGAACTTCTGCGAAACGATGTCGCCGCGGTAAGCCTCGTCCTCCGAGGGCACTCCCAGAACACCGGCGGACCCCCCCAGCTTGTCCCAGCCGGCATTGATTGCCCCCCGGACCACGTGCGCTCCGGTCGCCGGAGTCCAGAAGATCACCGGTCTGTCGGAAGCACTGAACGTGGAATTGCGGCTGTCCGGCGCCCGTCCGGCACCCTCGTCGATGGTGGGGAATCCGAGATCGCTGTCGGCAGGACCGCCGAGCGACTCGTATTTGTCCAGGATGGCGCCCATGACGTAGTGCGCCCCGGTCGCAGGAGTGAAAAAGATCTTCCCGGTGGCGAAGTCCTGTCCGAATCCCGAGCCGACGGCATAGACGTCACCGCTGTGCGCCCCCAGCGGTCCGTTGTCGCCACCGCTGGCATCCCAGGCCGCAGAGATGGCGGCGCCGGCATCGGATTCGGGGCTCGCCGCCGCCACTGGCGCCAACAGGCCGGCGACGGCCAGCGCCAACAGACCGGTCGTCACCCGCCGAACGGTCCCGTTCAGCCTTGCTCCCGGTCGCGTCATGCATCCTCCCCGCTGTTCGGCAAAGTCCCGCAGAATGTATCTCGCCGGACAACTCTGCTTCAGTGGACGACGATAACCAAGGAACGTGGCCGATCACGGATCAAAACTCCGTGATTTATCCACTTTGCGGGCCTCGATACGGGCGATTCGGAAGATTCTGGCCGGGTCAGACACCCAAACTACGGCCGATGATCTCCTTCATGATCTCGGTGGTGCCACCGTAGATCGTCTGAACCCTGGCATCCAGATACGCACGCGCGATCGGATACTCACGCATGTATCCATAGCCTCCGTGCAGCTGCAGACAACGGTCAATGAGGCTGACCTGCTTCTCGGTCGAATACCACTTGGCCATCGCGGCCTGCTCCACGGTGAGCTTTTCGTCGAGGTGCAGCCGGACGAATTCATCGACCATCATCCGCACCACGGTGGCCTCCGTGGCCAGTTCAGCCAACAGGAAACGGCTGTTCTGGAAACTGCCGATCGGCCTGCCGAACGCTTTACGTTCCTTGGTGTACTGCAGTGTCTGCTCCAGCACCGTCTCCATGGCCGTCGCGGCCATGATCGCGATCGAGATGCGTTCCTGCGGCAGGTTCTGCATCAGGTAGACGAACCCCTGCCCCTCCTCGCCGAGCAGGTTCTCCACTGGCACTTTCACGTCGGTGAACGACAGCTCGGCGGTGTCCTGGGCCTCCAGACCGATCTTGTCGAGGTGCCGGCCGCGCTCGAAACCCTCCATGCCGCGCTCGACGACTATCAGTGAGAAGCCCAGGGCACCCTGCTCCGGGTCGGTCTGCGCCACAACGATCACCAGGTCGGAGTGGATGCCGTTGGTGATGAACGTCTTGGACCCGTTGAGGACGTAGTGGTCACCATCGCGCACCGCGCGGGTCTTGATGCCCTGCAGGTCACTACCGGTACCCGGCTCGGTCATTGCGATCGCCGTGATCAATTCCCCGGTACAGAACTTCGGCAGCCAACGCTGCTTCTGTTCCTCGTTGGCCAACCGCAGAAGGTAGGGGGCGACGACGTCGTTGTGCAGCCCGAAGCCGATGCCGCTGTAACGGCCGGCCACCGTCTCCTCCGTGATGATCATGTTGTAGCGGAAGTCCGGGTTCCCGCCGCCGCCGTACTCCTCGGGCACCGCCATCCCGAGAAAGCCCTGTTTGCCGGCCTCCAGCCAGACGCCGCGGTCGACGATCTTGTCCTTCTCCCACTGGTCGTGATACGGCGCGACATGCCGTTCCAGGAACGCTCGGTACGACTCGCGGAAAAGTTCGTGTTCGGGTTCGAACAGCGTGCGCTCGTACTTCACAACACCACCCATGGTGTGACCTCCGGTACCGGGTTTTCGAACTTGGGCCCAACCTATACCAACCGGATGGTCGGCCACACTGGAGGTGGGCGGGCCGTGTCGTGTTCACCGCGCAAGCCAATACCGGCAGGTTCGCTCGATTTCTATGTGCTCGTTGCGTCACGATGCAAAAATCCCGTGAGCGCTGATGTCGGCGTCAGCGGAAGGGGAGACGACCGGATGCGGATCTCAGCTAGTTCTATGACCCGTTCCCTGCTGGTGGCTGGCGTGGCGATGTTCGGTTCCGCGGTCCTCGGGGTGACGACGACGCTGGCGGCCGAGGTCGCACTGAATGCCGCGGTGACGCCGTTGGTGGTCCCGGGTACCGGGACACCGAACCCGAAGGATTCCGACAATTACATGGGCAATGCTGTCGCCTACTACGTGGAGCCGGGCGGTACCTGCGGGGCGGATGGATGCACGACGCCGGTGCCGGTGCCCTACATCGCCCAGTTCTGGCCGTTTCCATTCCCTGGCTGGGGCGGTTTGCAAGGCGCGAAGTGGAACGTCTCAGTGGCCAGCGGCGTGACCAGCCTGACCAGCCAGCTCGTGGGGTCCAACAATCCGACCGACGACCACCCGGTCATCGTCTTCGGCTATTCGCAAGGCGCCACTGTTGCCGGCATCGTCAAGGGTCAGTTGGCCGATCTGCCTACCGACCAGAAGGACGACCTGACGTTCGTCCTGATCGGCGACCCGAACCGGCCGAACGGCGGGCTGTTCGAACGGCTCGCGATGCTCGGAACGGTGCCGGTGCTGGATGCAACGTTCGGCCAGCCGACTCCCACCGACACCGGCATCACGACCTACGACATCGCATTGCAGTACGACGGTGTCTCGGATGCTCCGTCGTGGGTGCTCAACCCATTGGCCATGGCCAACGCGCTCGCCGGGTTCGGGTACGTCCACGGCACCTATCTGGCACCTGATGGAACCGACCCGGCGTCGGCCACGCCCTACGGCTACACGCCTGAACAGGTACAGGCCGCAGTGGCCAACGCCAAGGCCGACTGCAGTGAGGCGACCCACTGTCAGCAAGAGGGCGACACCTACTACATCACGCTGCCGGCGAAATACCTCCCGATCATGCAGCCCTTACTCGACCTCGGCGCGGCGACCGGCACGTCCGAGATCGTGGTGCCGGTCGTCAACCTGATCTCCCCGACGGTGCAGACACTCATCGAAACCGGCTACGACAGAAGCGATTACGGAACTCCGACGCCGTTTCAGCTGGTCCCGAAGATCAACCCTGTCACGCTGGCCGTTGACCTCGTCAACGATATCCCCGAAGGCATCGCCGCCGCGAGCCAACCCGGGCTCGCCCCGCTACCCGGATGGACCGACCCCACCCAAACCGTGATCACAGCGCCGACCACCACCGACACCGCACCCGCCCCGATCACGGCCACCAGCACACCGGACGTCCAAAAAGTAACCGCCACAACCGATCTCAAGCCGTCGCCACGGCTCAGCGCCATCGCCAAACCCACCAAGGGCGCAACCGGAACCGCTGCCGCGGCCACCCAAACGGACCGGCCGTCGCTGCGGAAGACGTTGGGAGTCAACGAACATCCGGTCCATGACCTGGCGAAGTCACTCGGCAGCACAGTGCGCAAGTCGCTCGGTCAGGACGGCACCAAGGTCACCCCCAAGAGCAGCACCGGCATCAAGACCACCCACAAGGACGACGGCGGCACCAAGGTAGCCAAGCCCGCGGCCTGATCCGCGAGTCGGCTCTCAGAACGTCGCGAACTCGCGCAGGCTCGCCGCCAACGGGATCGGCACGCGCGCTTTGACCCTGGTGCCGTCGGTGCCGTGTTCGGTGGCGTCGATGCGGCCCTCGGCGTGCAGTTTGGCCATCAGGTCGCCACGCTCGTACGGGATGGTCACGTCGACCATGGTGTCTGTCGGCTCGACCAACTCCCCCATCCGTTGCCGCAGCCGGTCCAACCCGTCACCGGAGTGCGCCGAGACGAATACCGCGTCGGGCAGCGCACGGCGCAGCTGGGCCAACGCCAAGTCCCCTGTGGCATCGATCTTGTTGACCACCAGTAGTTCCGGCGCCCGGCGCCCGTCGTGCTCGGCGATCACGTCGCTGATCACCTGCCGCACCGCGCTGATCTGAGCCAGCGGGTTGGCATCGGAGCCGTCGACCACGTGCACGAGCAGGTCGGCGTCCACGACCTCTTCGAGGGTGGACCGGAACGCTTCCACCAACTGCGTGGGCAGGTGCCGCACGAACCCGACGGTGTCGGTCAGCACGAACGGGCGTCCGTCGTCGAATTCCCCACGGCGCGAGGTGGGTTCGAGGGTGGCGAACAACGCGTTCTCCACCAGCACCCCGGCCCCGGTCAACGCGTTGAGCAGGCTCGACTTACCGGCGTTGGTGTAGCCGACGATCGCCACCGACGCGACGTCGGAGGTCAGCCGGCGACTGCGCTGGGTGTCACGGACCTTCTTCATGTCGCGAATCTCGCGGCGCAGCTTGGACATGCGCTCGCGGATCCGCCGGCGGTCGGTCTCGATCTTGGTCTCGCCCGGACCGCGGGTCCCGACGCCGCCGCCGGCACCGCCGGCTCGACCGCCGGCCTGCCGGGACATCGACTCGCCCCAGCCGCGCAGCCGCGGGAGCATGTACTCCATCTGGGCCAGCGACACCTGCGCCTTGCCCTCGCGGCTGGTCGCGTGCTGGGCGAAGATGTCGAGGATCAGCGCGGTGCGGTCGATGACCTTGACCTTGACCACCTTTTCCAGGGAGTTCAGCTGAGCCGGCGAGAGCTCGCCGTCGCAGATCACGGTGTCGGCCCCGGTCGCCAGCACCACCTCGCGCAACTCGGCGGCCTTACCGGAACCGATGTAGGTGGACGGATCGGGCTTGTCGCGACGCTGGATGAGCCCTTCGAGGACCTCTGAGCCCGCGGTCTCGGCCAGCGCCGCCAACTCGGCCAGGCTGGCGTCGGCGTCGGCCGAGGTGCCGTCGGTCCACACGCCGACGAGCACGACTCGTTCCAGCCGTAGCTGTCGGTATTCGACCTCGGAGACGTCGGTCAGTTCTGTGGATAGCCCGGCGACGCGGCGCAGTGAGGCGCGATCCTGGAGGGCAAGTTCACCGGTGCTGGGTGTCTGTGGGTACGTCATATGTGCTTCCAGATTGTCACGTCGACCACCCGGTCCGCACCCCAATTACGCGTGCGCAGTGTTCCACCAGGCCTCGGACAGTTCGCCGCGCGCCACCAGGACCGACGGTCCCCGCAGATAGCTGGTGGATTCGGTGACGGTCACACTCACTTCCCCGCCGGGTATGCGCACCTGCAGGGTCCCCGTGTCGGCACCGTGATGTGCCAGCGCAGCCACCGTTGCGGCGACGGTTCCGGTGCCGCAGGATCGCGTCTCGCCGACCCCGCGTTCGTGTACCCGCATACTCACGACGCCATCGACCGGCGCGGTCAATATCTCGACGTTGACACCGTCGGGGAACAGCGCAGAGTCGAATGACACCGGCGAACCCACGTCGAGGGCAGCCAGATCCGCCTGATCGATCCCCACGCAGGCCAAGTGGGGATTACCGACATCGACGGCCAGGCCCGAGAAGCTGCGGCCGCCGACCACGGCCGAGCCGATGCCGAACCGGTTGGCCTTGCCCATCTCGACGGTGACCTCGGCTGTGTCGGCGTCGGCGTGGTGCAGCACCACCGGGCGCGGCCCCGCCAGCGAGCCGACGACGAACTCGTCGGCGGCCTCCAGGCCCGAGGCCTTCAGGTAGTGGGCGAACACGCGGACCCCGTTGCCGCACATCTGTGCGATGGAGCCGTCGGCATTGCGGTAGTCCATGTACCAGTCGTCGGCCGCAACGCCGTCGGGTAACCGGTCGAAAACGCCGGCAGCCAGGGCGGCGCCGGCCGTGGTCACCCGCAGTACGCCGTCAGCGCCCAGACCGCGTCGGCGGTCGCACAGCGCGGCCACGGCGTCGGGCTGCAGCGACAGGCGCGCGTCGAGGTCGGGCAGCACCACGAAATCGTTCTGGGTGCCGTGGCCTTTCACGAAACTCACGCCGCCGAAGATCACCTGATCAGGATACGTGTCGCCAGATCCGCTCGGCGTGCTCGACCGTCGCGTCGGAGGCGCCGTCCAGCCACGCCACCCGGTGATCCCTGCGGAACCAGGACCGCTGCCTACGCACATAGCGGCGGGTGCCGATGAACGTCGGCTCCGCAGCGGCCGAACCGTCGCCGCCGGCGTCGAGGTCGGCCAGCACCTGGGCGTACCCCAGCGCCCGCGCGGCCGTCACACCGTCGCGTAAACCGCGCTCGCGCAGCGCCCGCACCTCGTCCACCAGACCGTCGGCGAACATCTTGTCGGTGCGCTGCGCCAGCCGCTCGTCGAGGACTGTGGTGTCCCAGTCCAATCCGATGATCGCAGTGTCCCAGCGGGGCACCCCGATGCGCGGTGCGGACGCCGCGAACGGCTGCCCGGTCAGCTCCACCACCTCCAGCGCCCGCACAATCCGTCTGCCGTCGGTGGGCAGGATCGAAGCCCCTGCCGCGGGATCGACCTCGGTCAGCTCGGCGTGCAGGGCCGCCACCCCGATCTCGGCCAGCCGCTCCTCCCACCGTGCCCGCACCGCGGGGTCGGTGGCCGGAAACGCCCACTCGTCCAGCAGCGACTGGACGTAGAGCATCGAACCGCCGACGATGACGGGCACCGCGCCGCGCGCCGCGATGGCTTCCACGTCCGCCGCCGCAGCCTGCTGGTAGCGAGCCACTGTGGCGGTCTCGGTGACCTCGAGCACGTCGAGTTGGTGATGCGGGATGCCGCGGCGTTCGGCGACTGTCAGTTTGGCGGTGCCGATGTCCATGCCACGGTAGAGCTGCATGGCATCGGCATTCACTATTTCGACGCCGATCTTGCCGCTCAATCTCTCGGCCAGAGCCAGCGCCAACGCGGACTTGCCGGTTCCGGTCGGCCCGATGATCGCTATCGGCCTCACGGGTGCCACACCCCGACGAAGTACCCGACGCCGTAGGGCGCTCCGCGGTAGAGCTCACGCGCCCCGGCAGGGGCAGGCTCGGTGAGCCCGGCCAGCACCTGATACGCGACCCGGCCCACGATCGACTCGGGGAGCCTGAGCAGGGCCGCGGCATCGCCGCGGGCCAGGGCATCGTCGAGGGCACGCTGCACCACACCGGACTCCGGGTCGTAGCCGCCCGGCGCCGCCGCAGTAAGCGTGTGTGCGCCGTCGGCCACGACCAGCACGCCGACCGGGTCCGCCGATTCGTCGATCAGGGCACGCAGCCGGCGGCCGCGTGCCAGTACCACGTCAACAGGATGCGAGCGCGCGTACACCCGCACCTCGGCGCGCGCTTCGGGGCTCGCCTTGTCCCTGATCCAGCCGGCGACGAGCGCGCAGAGCGGTAATTCAGTCGGCGTTTTCGGGCCGCGGGGTTGCAGCGCGACCGCCACGTCAACGCCGTAGCCGGCGAACGTGCCGGCCAGGTCGGGACCGATGACGGTGTCGGCGCTCCCGACTCCGACAACCACCCAACGGGCTGGCAGCGTGTGGGCTGCCGCGACGACGGCCGCGCGGAGGTCGGTCAGTTCATCAGCGGCCGCACCCATCAGCTCGGGTACCAGGATCGGCGCCGACGGGACGATTGCGATGGCGCTCAGCACCACCCCAAACTAGTGCGCAGCCACCGCCGCCGCGGCCGGCAGGCCTGGCCATCAGTCCTCGTCATCCCATGCTCACAGGTGCCGACCGCGAGTTTGTCAGCCCATTGACCCGAAAGGCATGGGCATGGCGCAAGCCGACCTGCTTGAATAGCGATGAACACTGACAGCTATTGGGCGCCGCGTCGCGCGGCAGATGCGCGGGTCGACCGCGGGGAAGTACAGGGAGCCGATATGACCACCAGCGAGCCAGGCGGGCACACCCCCAAACCCACTCCGAAACCCATCCCCCGGCCCGGGTCGCCGCGTCCCGTTCCCCACCCCACCACGACCGCCCCGGTTGTTCCCGTGGCGCCGGCCAGCGATCCCCACCGGTTCGGCCGGGTTGATCCCGACGGCACGGTGTGGCTCATCAGCGGGTCCGGTGAACGGATCATCGGGTCCTGGCAGGCCGGCGACAACGAGTCGGCGTTCGCACATTTCGGCCGCCGCTTCGATGATCTGCATACTGAGGTCGGGCTGCTTGAACACCGACTGTCCTCGGGCACCGGGGATGCCCGCAAGATCAAGTCGGCCGCCGCGGCACTGGCCGAAACCCTGCCCACCGCAGCAGTTCTCGGGGATGTTGACGCGTTGAGTTCACGGCTCGCCGCGATTCTCGACCAGGCCGACTCCGCCGCGGCGACCGAGCGTGCACAGCGCGACGAGCAGCGCGCCGCGCAGACGGCCCGCAAGGAGGCGCTGGCTGCCGAGGCCGAGGAGCTGGCCGCCAATGCCACGCAGTGGAAGGCCGCCGGTGACAGGCTGCGGGAGATCCTCGACGAGTGGCGCTCTGTCACGGGGCTGGACCGCAAGATCGACGATGCGCTGTGGAAGCGCTATTCGGCCGCACGGGAAACGTTCAACCGCCGCCGCGGCGCGCATTTCGCCGAGCTCGACCGTGGCCGGGCCGGCGCCCGCCAAGCCAAGGAAGAGCTGTGTGAGAAGGCCGAGCAGCTGGCCGACTCCACGGACTGGGGTGCCACGGGCGCCGCATTCCGCAACCTGCTGAACCAGTGGAAGGCCGTCGGGCGTGCGGCCAAGGATGTCGACGACGCGTTGTGGCAGCGGTTCAAGGCTGCTCAGGACACGTTCTTCTCCGCTCGCAACGCCGCCCACGCCGAACGCGACGCCGAGTTCGAGGCCAATGCTGCGGCCAAGGAAGCGCTGCTGGCCGAGGCCGAGAAACTCGACACCGCCGATCTGGACGCCGCCCGGGCCGCGCTGCGTGCGATCGGTGACAAGTGGGATGCGATCGGCAAGGCGCCTCGCGAACGCAGCGCGGAGTTGGAGCGCCGGTTGCGGGTGGTCGAGAAGAAGATCCGCGATGCCCCGACCGGTGGCGTCGATCCGGAGGCCAAGGCGCGTGCCGATCAGTTCCGTAGCCGCGCCGAGCAGTTCGAGAAGCAGGCACAAAAGGCGGAGGCGGCGGGCCGGACCAAGGACGCCGAGGCGGCCCGGGCCAGTGCCGAGCAGTGGCGCCAGTGGGCCGACGCGGCCGCGGAGTCGCTCGGCAAACGCCGATAGGGCGGGGGTTCGGCTGACCCCCGCGTCAGGCGTCCGGGTTGTCGGGGTCGGTCGGCTTGAGGTCATCCAGCAGGTCGCGCTGGTGTCGTTTCGCGGCGGCGCGGCGACGCTCTTCCTCAGCGGCCAGCTGAACCGCCGTCCTCGACCACACCACCCGGGCCCAGTGGAAGGTCAGCAGGATCACGGCGATCCACGCGATGATCAGCCCGATACCCGGGCCGGGATGGTGTACGGCCGTCTGCCGCGACCACACCGCCAACATGCCGGTCGCACTGGCCACCGCCGAACCGGCGAGCGCGACCCAGGCCAAGGCCCAACGCCGCGTCAACAGCGCCAGCGTCGAGAAACCCACAGCGAAGACCAGCGCCATCCAGGTGAACACCCGCGACGGCAGTGAGATTCCGTCGGCAACGGCCGTGGCGTCACCGACCAGAACATCGAAGCCCTTGCTGTGACCGGTGTGCGGCAGAACGAACGACAGCAGCACGACGAACACCAGGGTCGCCACCACCAAAGCCCGGCTGCCAGGATCGAATTCCCGGGCCATCCTGCGTTCGACGGCGTCGAGGTCACCTTTGAACTGGTCGAAGTGCTCGTCGGTCAACAGCTGCATCCTCCCGATAATGGTTGGGCAGGCGGGGCCCCGATGCGGGGCAGTCCCAGGCCCACGCCGGTGCGTGGCCGCTGCCCGGCCGCATGAGCGTCTCCCGCGCGGGTGCGCCGGTGCTGTGTCACAGGCGCGTCGGCAATCAGATGATGCGGAGCGGCCGCGGTGACGGTGGTGGTCACGATGTCGCCGGGCCGGATCTCGGCGGGCGCCATGCCGTCGGGCGTGAAGTGCACCAGCCGGCCGTCCCGGGCCCGCCCCGACATCCGCGCGGTCGCGGCGTCTTTGCGGCCCTCACCGGTGGCGACCAACAGCTCGACGACGCGTCCCACCTGCGCCTCGTTTTCCTGCAGGGAAATTCGCTCCTGCAGTTCGATCAGGCGCTGATAGCGCTCGGTGACAACCTGTTTGGGGAGTTGGTCGGCCATGGTGGCGGCCGGGGTGCCGGGCCGGATCGAGTACTGGAAGGTAAACGCCGACGCGAACCGGGCCCGCTCGACCACGTCGAGAGTGGCCTGGAAGTCCTCTTCGGACTCCCCCGGGAACCCGACGATGATGTCGGTGGTGATCGCGGCGTGCGGGATTGCGGAACGCACCTTGTCGATGATGCCGAGGTAGCGCTCGGCCCGGTAGGACCGCCGCATGGCCCGCAGGATGCGGTCCGAGCCGGACTGCAGCGGCATGTGCAACGTCGGGCACACATTCGGGGTCTGGGCCATCGCCTCGATGACATCGTCGGTGAACTCGGCCGGATGCGGCGAGGTGAACCGGACCCGCTCAAGACCGTCGATGTTTCCGCAGGCCCGCAGTAGTTTCGAGAATGCGCCGCGATCGCGGGGCAACTCTGCCCAGTTGGTCGGGTCCTCGCGCAAGCGCTCGTCCCAGTTGGTCGGGTCCTCGCGCAAGCGCTCGTCCGTAGCAAACGACACGCCGTAGGCGTTGACATTCTGACCGAGCAGCGTGATCTCGATCACACCCTGGTCGACCAATGTCTGCACCTCGCTCAGGATGTCGCCCGGTCGGCGGTCGACCTCCTTGCCGCGAAGCGACGGCACGATGCAGAACGTGCAGGTGTTGTTGCACCCGACGGAAATGGAAACCCATGCGGCATAAGCAGATTCCCGCGCTGCCGGCAAGGTCGACGGAAACTCCTTGAGCGCGTCGACGATCTCGACCTGGGCTTCGCGGTTGTGCCGGGCACGTTCCAGCAGGGTCGGCAGTGAACCGATGTTGTGGGTGCCGAAGACCACATCGACCCACGGGGCTTTCTTCAGCACCGCGTCGCGATCCTTCTGCGCCAGGCAGCCGCCCACGGCGATCTGCATGTTCGGATCGGACTGCTTGCGCGGGGCCAGATGGCTCAGGTTTCCGTACAGCTTGTTGTCGGCGTTCTCCCGCACGGCGCACGTGTTGAACACGACGATGTCGGCGTCGGCGTCGTCGGCGGCACGCCGGTAACCAGCGGATTCGAGCAGACCGGACAGCCGTTCCGAATCGTGCACATTCATCTGGCAGCCGTACGTGCGGACCTGGTAGGTACGCACACCGGACTCCCCCTCGTGGGGTGTCTGAGCGCCGCGCGCCACCGTGGAAGTCACGACGAACATGTTACGGGGGCGCTGATACGCCCCCAGCTGAGCGTTCCCTGGGTAGGGTCTGCACCCATGTCCACCGCGACTTCGGTCCCGATGATCTCGATGCAGGGCGTCAACAAGCATTTCGGTTCCCTGCACGTACTGAAGGACATCAACCTCGATGTCGGCCGCGGTCAGGTGGTGGTGGTCCTGGGACCGTCAGGCTCGGGCAAATCGACGTTGTGCCGCACCATCAATCGACTGGAAACCATTGATACGGGCACCATCACCGTCGATGGTCAGCTACTACCGAACGAGGGCCGCCGGCTCGCGCAGTTGCGCTCCGACGTCGGAATGGTGTTCCAGTCGTTCAACCTGTTCGCACACAAGACGATCCTGGAGAACGTAACGCTCGGCCCGACCAAGGTGCGCAAGACTTCCAAGGCGAAGGCCCGCGAGTCTGCGATGGCGTTGCTGGAACGCGTCGGGGTGGCCGATCAGGCCGACAAATATCCGGCGCAGCTCTCCGGCGGCCAGCAGCAGCGGGTGGCGATCGCACGCTCGCTGGCGATGCATCCGAAGGTCATGCTGTTCGATGAGCCGACCAGCGCGCTGGATCCGGAGATGATCAACGAGGTGCTCGCGGTGATGACGGCACTGGCGCAAGAGGGCATGACGATGGTCGTCGTGACCCACGAGATGGGTTTCGCCCGCCGGGCGTCAAACCGGGTGGTGTTCATGGCCGACGGCGCGATCGTCGAGGACTCCGAACCCACGGCATTCTTCGACAACCCGCAATCGGATCGGGCGAAAGACTTTCTCGGCAAGATCCTCCACCACTAACGCCTCGGCGAAAGGAACCCTCCCTCATGCCTATCAAGCCCATCCGCCTGGCCGGTGCCATCGCATTAGCCGTAGCCCTTCCGCTCGCGGCCACCGCGTGCGGTGGTGGCGGAGGAGACAACAACAAGATCGTCATCGGAACCAAGTTCGACCAGCCCGGACTCGGTCAGAAAAAGCCGGACGGCACCATGGTCGGCTTCGACGTAGATGTGGCCAAGTACATCGCCAAGGAACTCGGCTACAACGAAGACCAGATCGAATGGAAAGAATCCCCGTCTCCACAGCGGGAGACGCTCATCGAGAACGGCCAGGTGAAATACATCGTGGCGACCTACTCGATCACCGACGATCGCAAGAAGAAGGTCGACTTCGCCGGCCCCTACCTGATCACCGGACAGAGCCTGCTGGTGCGCGCGGACAACAACGACATCACCGGAGCGGCGTCACTGGAGAACAACAAGAAACTGTGCTCGGTGGCGGGCTCCACTCCAGCGCAGAACATCAAGAAGGAGTATCCGAAGGTTCAGTTGCAGCAGTTCGACACGTACTCGGCGTGCATTGATGCACTCAAGAACGGCGCCGTCGACGCAGTGACCACCGATGAGGTCATCCTGGCCGGTTACGCCGCCCAGAACCCGGGCGCGTTCAAGGTCGTCGGCGACACGTTCACCACGGAGAGGTACGGGGTCGGCCTGAAGAAGGGCGACAGCGACCTGCGCACCAAGATCAACGACGCGATCGAGAAGATGGAGTCCAGCGGCGCCTGGAAGACAGCGTTCGAGAAGAATCTCGGCCCGGCCGGTATCAAGACACCCGAACCGCCCGCCATCGACCGCTCCTGAGGCTCGGCCCCGGCCGTGGAGATCTTCACTCAGTACCGCGACGAGGTGTTCGCGGCATTCTGGACGACGATCCAGCTGACGGTGTACTCCGCGGTCGGAGCGCTGGTTCTGGGTACCGTACTGGCAGCGATGCGGTTGGCGCCAACTCCGGTGATGAACTGGATCGGGACCACCTATGTCAACCTGGTGCGCAACACCCCGCTGACGTTGATCATCCTGTTCTGCTCGTTCGGCGTCGGGCAGACGCTGGGTATCAGGCTGGTGGACGCCAACTCGCCAACGTCCATCGTCGACAGCAATTTCCGATTGGCGGTACTCGGATTGACCGTCTACACGGCGTCTTTCGTGTGTGAGACGGTGCGTTCAGGGGTGAACACCATACCGTTGGGCCAGGCCGAGGCAGCCCGCTCGCTAGGTCTGACTTTCGGTCAAAATCTGCGAATCATCCTGCTCCCCCAGGCTTTCCGAGCCGTCATCATTCCGCTGGGCTCGGTGCTGATCGCATTGACGAAGAACACCACTATCGCCTCGGCTATCGGAGTCGCCGAGGCCGCGCTGCTGATGAAGGAGATGATCGAGAACACCGCCGCGCTGCTGGCGGTGGGCACCATCTTCGCGGTCGGATTTCTTGTCCTGACATTGCCGTTGGGATTGTTCTTCGGGTGGCTGGGTAAGCGACTCGCGGTGGTGCGGTAATGAGTACCGCATCAGTGCTTTTCGACGCCCCCGGGCCACGGGCCAAGGTGCGCAACTGGATTCTCACGGCACTGACCGTCGTGGCCGTCGGCTGCCTGCTGGCGTTCGTGATAGCGCGGATGTCGGCGAAAGACCAGTTGCAGCCGGAGAAGTGGAAACCGTTCCTGACCGCCGACCTATGGCGTACTTTCGTGCTGCCCGGCGTCGAGGGCACGCTGACCGCGGCCGCGGTGTCGATCGTCCTCGCCGGTGCACTGGGCCTGCTCCTGGGCGTAGGTCGGCTGGCACCGATCGCTCCGATCCGCTGGTTGAGTTCGGTGATCGTAGAGTTCTTCCGCGCCATCCCGGTGCTGATCATGATGATCTTCGCGTACTTCCTCTACGCGAAGTTCGACGTGTTCCCGTCCAAGTATCTCGCGCTGGCCGGGGTGATCACGGGGCTGACCCTGTACAACGGCGCAGTTATCGCCGAGATCGTCCGCGCCGGCATTCACTCGCTGCCTCGGGGGCAACGCGAGGCAGGATTGTCACTGGGGCTGACGTGGGGTCAGTCGATGCGGTTCATCCTGCTTCCGCAGGCCATAACCGCAATGCTCCCAGTGCTGGTATCGCAGTTGGTGGTCGTCCTGAAGGACACCGCGATCGGATACCAGATCACCTTCGTGGAGATGGTGCGTCAGGGCACCAATATCGGTTCGGCATACGGTAACTATCTGCCCGCGCTGGTCGTCATAGCGATCCTGATGATCAGTGTGAACATCACGTTGTCGGCAGTAGCCACGCAACTGGAACACCGGCTGCGCCGGTCCAGCCGAGGGCCCGCCCCGCTCGAAGCCGAAGCCATCGAGCAGGAAGGCGCACCCGGCGCGCAGGTGCTACAGGCACAGCAAGACCAGTCCCGCGGCTAGGCCGAATCCGACCGCGATGCCGCACGTGCCGGCGTTCGTGTGATTCTCTTTGTCCAAGAAAAGTTTTCGCTTCTCGCGCCGCTGCGCTCAGGGGAAACGAGATCGCGCAGGTCATGCCTTTCTGCGCGCCGGGCATACCGCGCAGAAACTCCCGCGTTTGCCCGGCTCAGCCGCTAATGTGTGCCTACACAGTTTGACGAGGGGGTCGGTGATGTCCGATCAGGACAGCGATCACCGCTCAGCACTGACCCACCATCGACGCAATCGTGCCGTGCTGGCAGTAGTGGCGCTCCTGCTGTCCGTCTTCTCCTACAGCGAAGACATCGTGTTCGCTGTACTCGAGGCCACCGACCACCACGACCTCGCGGGCTGGATCATCGGTCTGGTCGGACTCGACGTAGCCGTGCTCGCCGTCGTCGGCCGGCTCAAACTCTTTATCGCCCACGCCGACGGTGAGCCGCCGCGACTGTGGCGATGGTGGTGGAGCTTGTTCGGAGCTGTCGTCACCCTCAACGTGTTCTTATGCCTTCTGCCGGAAAGCCATTCGCTGTGGATCGACTTCGTTTCGTCGATCGCATTCGCCACCATCATGGGGCTGCTGATGGCGGTGTCACTCAACGCCGATCCGCTGACATTGGTCAGCGCCACCCGCCGGTCGACACTGCCCACCGACTGGGCACGCGTGCGCCCCATCGTCCCGTTGATGGTCGGCACGTTCGCGTGCTTCCTCGCCGCCACAGCGTTCGACGACTACTTCGACCTCGACACCATGCGCAGTCTCGATCCTGAGCTGCAGGCCGAAGTAGCCGCTATGCCGCTGAACGAGCGGCTCGGCGCGCTCGCCACGCTGTGCGAGGGGGCGGTCAGCCCGGCGTTCTTCCAGCAAGTAGTCGCGGTGATCCCACTCCTGCTGCTCACTCTCGGCGTCGAATTCAACTTCTTCCGCCGTGAACTGGTCGAGCCCGCTCAACGGGCCGCAGCTGCGGCTACCGTCACTATCATGTCGATCAGTCTCGTGCTGGCGCTGTCCACACTGCCGTGGGAAGGGTTGGGGTGCGGCCACGTCCTCGCCTATTGGCACGAGTATTTGACCTTCGTCGTATCTGTTCAGGGTGTTGTCACCGGCCTCGCAACACTGATCTGGTTGCTGATGGCCAGTCGCCCCGACCGACGAATAACCGTTGGAACCCACAATGTCTGAGCCGGCCGTATCCGCGCGCTCCGATCACGCAGTGTTCGGGGTCGTCTTTCTGATGTTCTTTGCGTTCTCCTACAGCGAGCCGCTGATCTCCGGTGTGTACCCGGTCGCGGGCAACGGCGACGCGGAATGGCGGATCGCCGTCATCGTCGTCGATGCGCTGGTGCTGGGCGCGGTCGGGGTCATGAAACGCGAAATCACCCGCACCGACGGCAACACGCCACGACTGTGGAGATGGTGGTCGATCGGGGTCGCCATCCTTCTGGGCATCGACGTATTGCGGCTGGTGTCACACCAATCCGTTCAGATCGACCTGCTGATCGCGACCATCTACGCCGCGGCGATGGGTTTGACCACGGCGGCGTCGCTCAACGCCGATCCATTCACGCTACTCAGCACCGCCCGTCAGGTGGCTCTGCCGACCGACTGGGCGCGGGTGCGGGCCATCGTGCCGCTGTTACTGGGAACGTGGACTTGTTATTTAGCCGCAAGCGCTTTCATCGACGTATTCGACGTCGACACGGTGCGGACGCTCGACGCGAACACGGCCGCGGAGATTGCCACTATGCCCGCGGCGGATGAGATCGCGCTGCTGTCTCAGCTGTGCGAAGGAGCGATCAGTCCGACTTTCTTCCATCAGGTGGTCGGAGTGCTTCCGGTACTCGTCCTGGCGCTCGGTGTCGAATTCAACTACTTCCGCCGAACGTTGGCCGACGCCGGCCAGCGCGCCGCGACAGTCGCCACTGTGACGGTGATAGCGGCCGGCCTGGCGCTCGCACTCTCGACGCTGCCGTGGGATGGCAAGGGCTGCGGCGATGTCCTGTCCGCCTGGCACGAGTACGTGGCATTTCTCTTGGCGGTTCAGGGCGTCTTCACAGGATTGGCCACCCTGGTGTGGCTGCTGGTTACGAGCACGCCCGACATCGCCTCCAACACCGACTCGATGTCCAACGAGTCGGAGCAACGGAACTAGCCCCCGTGTCACCCCGCTATACCTGGCGACGCTCCCGCTCACTGGCCAGCTCGACGCTGACCACGTCGAACGCCATGGACTGGCTGTAGCCACGACGGGCCAACATGCCCACCAGCCGGCGCGTCACTTTCACATCGTCGTCATCGCTCAGCCGCTCGCGACGAAGTTTGTCGCGAACCAATTGTTCGGCCCGTTGACGTTCGGCAGCGGGGTCCAGATCGGCCAGTGCCGCGGAGATGACGTCGCCGTCGACCCCCTTCTTGCGAAGCTCGACAGCCAAGGCGCGCTTGCCTTTTCCGGAATTGGCATGCCGGGTCCGAACCCACTGCTCGGCGAAGTCCTCGTCATCGACCAACCCGACTTCGGCCAGCCGGTCGAGAACCCTGGCGCTCACATCGTCGGGATAGCCCCGCTTGGCGAGCTGAATCTCCAACTCCGCCCGGGTGCGTGCCCGCACGGTGAGCAGCCGCAGGCACAGGTCCCGCGCCTGCTCCTCGCGCTTGCGGGGATCCTGCGTCTGCTCCTCGCGAGTGTCGGCCGCCTCAGAAGTCGACCGGGGCGGGAAGGACATCATCAGCTTCAGCGGTCACGACGGCACCGATACCGAGTTTTTCCTTGATCTTCTTCTCGATCTCGTTGGCGACATCGACATTCTCCAACAGGAATTTGCGGGCATTCTCCTTGCCTTGGCCCAACTGCTCACCGTCGTAGGTGAACCAGGACCCGGACTTACGGATGAAGCCGTGCTCGACACCCATGTCGATGAGTGAGCCTTCACGGCTGATGCCGTGGCCGTAGAGGATGTCGAACTCGGCCTGCTTGAACGGCGGCGAAACCTTGTTCTTGACAATCTTGACGCGCGTGCGGTTACCCACCGCGTCGGTGCCGTCCTTGAGCGTCTCGATGCGCCGGACATCCAGGCGGACAGAGGCGTAGAACTTCAAAGCCTTTCCGCCCGTTGTTGTTTCGGGACTCCCGAACATCACGCCGATCTTCTCGCGGAGCTGGTTGATGAAGATCGCGGTGGTGCCCGAGTTGTTCAGAGCACCGGTCATCTTTCGCAGCGCCTGGCTCATCAGGCGGGCCTGCAGGCCGACGTGGCTGTCACCCATCTCGCCTTCGATTTCGGCGCGTGGCACCAGCGCGGCTACCGAGTCGATCACGAGGATGTCCAGCGCCCCGGAGCGCACCAGCATGTCGGCGATCTCCAGCGCCTGCTCACCGGTATCGGGCTGGGAGACCAGCAGTGAGTCGGTGTCCACCCCGAGCTTCTTGGCATACTCGGGATCCAGGGCGTGCTCGGCGTCGATAAACGCCGCGATACCGCCGGCAGCCTGGGCATTGGCCACCGCATGCAACGCCACCGTCGTCTTGCCCGAGGATTCCGGGCCGTAGATCTCCACGACCCGGCCGCGCGGCAGGCCGCCGATGCCGAGCGCCACGTCGAGCGCGATGGATCCGGTGGGAATGACCGAGATGGGCTGGCGGACCTCGTCGCCGAGGCGCATCACCGAGCCTTTGCCGAAGCTCTTGTCGATCTGGGCCATCGCCAGTTCGAGGGCCTTTTCGCGGTCAGGTGCCTGCTGCGCCATGATGGTGCCTCTCCAAGTAGTCGTGTTGACCGGTGTTCCGATCGGTTGGCCGTGACGCTAGGCCAAGGCACCGACAAGTCAGCTCGGTCCAACTGCACCCCACAGTAGCGAACAAATGTTCGATCTCAAGTGGACACGCCGAACTCTCGGCGATTGAGGCATATCGTGGGAACACCTGGCCTGAACGGGGCAGCGATGCACGAGTTGGCGATAACCCAGAGCGTTGTCGATGCGGTGTGCGAGCACGCCGCCGGTCGGCGGGTGCACAGTGTGCGACTCGAAGTCGGAGCGCTGTGTGCCGTCGTCCCGGACTCCATGCTGTTCTGCTTCGACCTGGTCGCCCAGGGCACGGTGGCCGACGGCGCGCGCCTGGACCTCGATATCCGGCCCGGCACGGCACATTGCCGCGGGTGCGGGACGGATTTCGAACTCCCCGACCTGATCCTGCTGTGCCGGTGTGGGAGCGCCGATGTCGAGGTGACCGCCGGCCGGGATCTGCGAATTCTCTCGATGGAAGTGAGCTGACATGTGCGCAACCTGCGGCTGCGGTGACGATGGCCACGCCGGCCCGGTGATCACCATCCCCGGCCAGGACCACCATCACGACCCTCATCAGAGCGAAGAACACCACGGACACGACCACCACCACCACGGCGGGCACGTGGAAACCACCTCGACGGAGACCGTCACCCTCGAACAGAAGGTGCTTGCCAAGAACGACCTCATCGCCGATGAGAATCGCCGGTGGCTGCGGCGGCGCGGCATCCTGGCTCTCAACGTGACGAGTTCGCCGGGTGCGGGTAAGACGACACTGCTCGAGCGCACTATCCGCGAATTCGGGTCCCATCGGCCCATGTCGGTGATCGAAGGAGACCAGGAGACGCTGCTCGATGCCGACCGGATCAGGGCCGCGGGTGCCCGCTCGGTTCAGGTCAACACCGGAGCGGGCTGTCATCTGGATGCGGCCATGGTGCACAGTGCCCTCGACGCACTCGACCCCGATCCCGATTCGGTGCTGTTCATCGAGAACGTCGGAAACTTGGTCTGCCCGGCCCTGTTCGACCTTGGCGAAGACAACAAGATCGTCGTCGTCTCGGTGACCGAGGGGGCTGACAAACCGCTGAAATATCCGCACATGTTCGCGGCCGCCGACCTGGTCGTCATCAACAAGATCGACTTACTCCCCTACGTCGACTTCGATATGGAAACCTGTTGCAAGCGTGCACGATCGGTCAATCCCGGAGTGGCCATCCTGCCGGTTTCGGCGACGCGGGGGGACGGACTGGAGCCGTGGTACGCCTGGATCGACGCGCGCGCAAACGTCACGTTGCCAGCAACGGCCGTTGACAATACAAACTTGCGAGAGTAATCCAGAATCCAGCGCGGCAGAAGTTTCGGTACGCGTTCAGGTCAAACATTGGGACTCCCAGCCCGAGTTCCCAGGAAGCTGTGACATATGCCAACAGAGGCAGCAGTCAAAGCGGAAGAGGCGTTGATCCACGTGTTGTGGATCAACGCAGGTTTAAGTTGTGACGGTGACTCGGTGGCGTTGACTGCAGCCACTCAACCGAGCATCGAAGAAATTGCTCTCGGAGCCCTTCCCGGGCTACCCAAGATCGCCGTCCATTGGCCACTGATCGACTTCGAATGTGGCCCGGCGGGCGGTGCCGATGACTTCCTCGAATGGTTCTTCAAAGCCGACAGAGGCGAACTCGACCCCTTCGTCCTGGTTGTCGAAGGGTCCATCCCCAACGAGCAGATCAAGAGCGAGGGCTACTGGTGCGGGTTCGGCAACGATCCGACCACCAATCAGCCGATGACCACCAGCGAATGGCTTGATCGGCTTACCCCCAAGGCCACGGCCGTGGTCGCGGTGGGCACCTGCGCCGCCTACGGCGGCATCCACGCGATGGCCGGCAATCCGACCGGCGCCATGGGGGTTCCCGACTACCTCGGCTGGGACTGGAAGAGCAAGGCCGGTATCCCGATCGTCTGTGTGCCGGGCTGTCCCATCCAACCGGACAACCTCGCCGAGACGCTGACCTACCTGCTGTACATGGCCACCGACCAGGCGCCGATGATCCCGTTGGATGAAGCACTACGCCCCAAGTGGCTGTTCGGCAACACCGTGCACGAAGGTTGTGACCGTGCCGGCTACTACGAGCAGGGCGACTTCGCGACCGAGTATGGATCGCCGAAATGCATTGTGAAACTGGGGTGTTGGGGTCCCGTGGTCAAGTGCAACGTGCCCAAGCGCGGCTGGATCAACGGGATCGGCGGTTGCCCCAACGTCGGCGGCATCTGCATCGGGTGCACCATGCCGGGCTTCCCGGACAAGTTCATGCCGTTCATGGACGAACCACCCGGCGGCAAGGTCTCGACGACCGCGTCCGGGCTCTACGGATCGGTGATCCGTAGCCTGCGCCACGTCACCGGACGCACCGTGGACAAGGAGCCCAAGTGGCGCCATCGCGGTACGCAGTTGGAAACCGGAGCAGCCCGCACCTGGTAGACGCCCGGCGGGCCATCTCGCCCCGCTTCGTCGGTCAACCACCGGAACCGTTGGTATTCCAGGCTTTATCTGCCTATTTGAAAGAGAAGTTCGATGACAACCATCATCCCCGAGCCGTCACACGTCAAGCGCGAACCGGGTCAATTGGTGGAGATGGCATGGGATCCGATCACGCGTATCGTCGGCAGCCTCGGCATCTACACCAAGATCGACTTCGAGAACCGTGAAGTCGTGGAATGTCACAGCACCTCGTCGATCTTCCGCGGTTACTCGATCTTCATGAAGGGCAAGGATCCCCGCGACGCACACTTCATCACCAGTCGTATCTGCGGTATCTGCGGCGACAACCACGCCACCTGCTCGTGCTACTGCCAGAACATGGCCTACGGGGTCAAACCGCCACATCTCGGCGAGTGGCTGGTGAACCTCGGCGAAGCTGCGGAATACATGTTCGACCACAACATTTTCCAAGAGAATCTGGTCGGGGTGGACTACTGCGAGAAGATGGTCTCCGAAACCAATCCCGGCGTCCTGGCCAAGGCCGAGAACACCGCCGCACCGCACGCAGAGGCGCACGGACACCGCACCATCGCCGACATCATGCGGGCACTCAATCCGTTCACCGGCGAATTTTACCGAGAAGCCCTGCAGGTCAGCAGGTGGACGCGAGAGATGTTCTGCCTCATGGAGGGTCGCCATGTGCACCCGTCGACGCTGTATCCCGGCGGCATCGGCACGACCGCCACAGTGCAGCTGATGACCGACTACATGACGCGGCTGATGCGTTACGTCGAGTTCATGAAAAAGGTCGTGCCGATGCACGACGACCTGTTCGACTTCTTCTATGAAGCCCTGCCCGGCTACGACCAGGTGGGCCTACGCCGCACTCTGCTGGGGTGCTGGGGTTCCTTCCAGGATCCCGAGGTCTGCAACTTCGCATACAAGGACATGGAACGTTGGGGCAACGCCATGTTCGTCACGCCCGGTGTGGTGGTCGACGGGAAACTCGTCACCCATTCACTGGTGGACATCAACCTCGGCATCCGGATCCTGTTGGGCCACAGCTATTACGAGGACTGGACCGATCAGGAGATGTTCGTCAAGACCGATCCGCTGGGCAACCCCGTCGACCGGCGTCATCCCTGGAACCAGCACACCAACCCCAGGCCGCAGAAGCGCGACTTCGACGAGAACTACAGCTGGGTGATGTCACCGCGGTGGTACGACGGCAAGGACTACCTGGCGCTGGACACCGGCGGTGGACCCCTGGCCCGCCTGTGGGCGACCGCGCTGGCCGGGCTGGTCGACATCGACTACGTCAAGGCCACCGGCAACAGCGTGAAGATCAACCTGCCGAAAACCGCCTTGAAAGGCCCGGTCGAGCTCGAGTGGAAGATTCCGGACAAGGGCAGCAACACCATCGAACGCAACCGCGCCCGCACCTACTTCCAGGCCTATGCCGCGGCGTGCGCGCTGCATTTCGCCGAAAAGGCACTCGGCGAGATCCGGGCCGGCCGCACCAAGACGTGGGAGCACTTCGAGGTTCCCGACGAGGCCATCGGTTGCGGCTTCACCGAAGCGGTACGAGGCGTGCTGAGCCATCACATGGTCATCCGGGACGGCAAGATTGCCAACTATCATCCCTATCCCCCGACGCCGTGGAACGCCAACCCGCGGGACAGCTACGGCACACCCGGGCCGTACGAGGATGCGGTCCAGGGCCAGCCCATCTTCGAGGAGAACGACCGCGAACACTTCAAGGGCATAGACGTCATGCGCACCGTACGGAGTTTCGACCCGTGTCTGCCCTGTGGGGTGCACATGTACCTGGGCAACGGAAAGTCATTGGAGCTCATGCATTCTCCCACCCAATCCGCAACCGGGGAATGACATATGCCGCCCACCGCGACGCCAGTCCCGGACAATCCCGACGATGCAGCACGCTGGCGTACGGCAGGGGAACGCATCCAGACACTGCTCGATGCCAGCGCCGCGAACGGCGTTGCCGCACTTGAGCGTGCCGAGCAACTGGTTCGCGAGGTAACCGATCTCTACGGAGCCGGTCTGCAGCGGTTGCTGCACATCGCCACGGCTGCGGATCCGCACTTGGTGGAGGTGATCGCTGCTGACGATCTGGTGGCGAGCCTGTTGCTGGTACACGGGTTACATCCGCATTCCGTGCAGCACCGCATCGCCGACGCGCTCGATTCGGTGCGCCCGTATCTCGGATCTCACGGCGGCGACGTCGATCTGCTCGAAGTCGACGGCGAAGTGGTCCGCCTGCGCTTCGCCGGGAGTTGCAAGAGCTGTCCGTCCTCGGCGGCCACCCTCGAGCTGGCGATCGAAGACGCGATCAAGGCCGCCGCCCCGGAGATCTCGTCGATCGAGGTGGTGCCCGACGAGGGTGCTCAACAGCTCATATCCGCGCAGTCACTGATGGCGCGAGTGCATACCAACGGGCATGCCGGTTGGCAGCCCGTACCCGAGCTCGATGAGTTGGCTCCGGGCGAAGTGGGCGGCTTCGCCGTCGCGGACACCCGCGTGCTGGTGTGCCGGATCGGCGCGGAGTTCTTCGCCTACCGAGATCGTTGTCCTGACTGCAACCTGCCGATGGCGGGAGCGACACTCACCGACGCTGTGCTGCATTGCCCGCAGTGCGGGGGCGGCTTCGACGTCGTGCATGCCGGGCTGGCAACCACAGGCGCAGCCGATCACCACTTGGAGCCAATTCCGGTGCTGCGCCGCGCCGGTGTGCTTTCGATGGCCATCGCTCAGGAGATCGCATCGTGACCGCCTTTGACGTACTGGCCCGGATCCGCGCCGGTCGCGGCTCACCGGCACAGCCGGGCGAGCGGTGCGAAATGTGTTCGGAAGCCATCGCCGACGAACATCAGCATGTGGTGAATGTCGAAGGCCGCCAATTGATGTGCGTCTGTCGCGGCTGCTATCTGCTGTTCACCGACACCGAGGCCAAACTGCGCTACCGCGCTGTCCCCGACCGCTATCTGGTGTTTCCCGATTGTGGCCTGAGCCGGCGGAACTGGGAAGCGCTGCAGATTCCCGTCGGTCTCGCATTCTTCTTCCGTAACTCGACACTGGGGCACGTGGTCGCGTTCTACCCGGGCCCGGCAGGTGCCACCGAATCCGAACTCGACCTGGACTCTTGGAACACCGTGAGAGTCGTCGAGCCGAGAGTCGATCTGGCCGCCGACGACACCGAGGCGGTGTTGATCCGCATTCCCGACGATGAGACATGCTCTCCGACCTGTTATTTGGTACCCATCGATGCATGCTATGAGTTCGTCGGCCGATTGCGGATGCTGTGGCGCGGATTCGACGGCGGTCAGGACGTCCGCCATTACATCGACGAGTTCTTCATCGCGCTCGGTACCCGCAGCCGGGCGGTGGCGCGATGACCGGCCCGGCGGTGCCGGCAACCGAAGTCACCTTCGCCGTACTCGACATCTCCCCCGAACCGTTTGCGGTGACCCCGATTCTGACCGCACGGATCGGCGTGGCGGCGATCGGTGACGATCCTGTTCATGCCATCGCGTTACGCGCTCAGATTCGCATCGAACCGGCGCGGCGGAACTACACCGACGCCGAGGCCGAGGGCCTGCTCGACTTGTTCGGCCCACGCGAACGCTGGAGCACCACGCAGCGCACGTTCCTGTGGCAGCACAGCAATGCCGTGGTGCCGGGATTCACCGACACGACGCAGCTCGGGATGACGCTGGAATGCACCTATGACTTCGAGGTGGCGGCATCAAAGTACCTGCACGCGTTGCGCGACGGCACGGTACCGCTCCAGTTCTTGTTCAGCGGCACCGTATTCAGCCAGGGCTCACGCGGTTTCGCCGTTACGCAGGTGCCGTGGAACCGTGAGGACCGATTCGACATGCCGGTCACCGTGTGGCGCGATCTGATCGCGCAGCACTTCCCGCACACCGGATGGCTGCGTCTGGACCGCGATACTCTCGACGCCCTGGCCACCTTCAAGTCTCGACGTGGACTGCTGTCCTTCGACGAGGCGATCACCGCCCTGATGTCCACGCGGGAAACATCATGAGCGGCACCTGGGAACATGTCAGGGCGGTGGCCGACGCCGTTCTCTACGAGGGCTACCTGCTGTACCCGTATCGGGCGGACTCACAGAAGAACCAGTCTCGCTGGCAGTTCGGTGTGCTGGGCCCTACCGACGCCGCACGCACCGGGATCGGTGAGGACAACCGCCTGTCGGCACAGCTGCTCATCCGTCCGCAGGGCCGGCCGAGGATCTCGATCGTCGTTCGCTTCCTTCAACTTCAGCGTCGCACCGCCGAACGTCGCCGCGCTCAACGCTTCGAAGCCGTCGATGAACTGATCACCGCCGGACAGTCCTGGCTGAGCTGGGACGAGGCGGTCGAGCGGGAGATCAGCTTCGGCCCGTTCGATACCGCCAACCTCGGCTCCGCGCACACGTGCGGTATCTCAGTGCCACCGGGCACCGACATCGAGCCGGTCGAAGGCGGCAGGCTGGTCCGTTCCCGGCGGGAGCTGTGCGGCGAACTGGATCTTGCCCTCGAATCCGACGAGGGGCTACTGCGATTGACGTTCACGGTGGGCAACACGGCCCCACCGGCATCCGGCAAGGACGACGCCATTGCCGTGTCGCTGATCGGCACACACGCCGTGGTCGAGGTCGCCGACGGAGAATTCGTCTCTCTGCTGGACCCGCCCGCAGACGCGAGCGCCGCGGCTTCCCGATGCCATCACCACCGCTGCTTCCCGGTTCTCGCCGGACCACCCGACGAGAACCGGCTCATGCTGGTGTCACCGATCATCCTCTACGACCACCCTGAGATCGCCGAACAGAGCAGGGGCGCGCTGTACGACTCGACCGAGATCGACGAGATCCTCACACTGCGGATCATGACGATGACCGATGACGAGAAAGCACATGCCCGCGCCACCGATCCACGCGCAGCAGCCATCATCGACCGGTGTGATTCGATGTCGCCCGAAGCGATGCTGAATCTTCATGGTGTGCTGCGTAATCCGCACGCAGCCGAGGCACCGTCGGGATTGATCCCGGAAATCCCCGACGGAATCCAGTGGTGGGATCCACTGGCCGACAACGCGGTCGACCCTGCTGTCGACGCTATCTTGGTCAACGGCGTTCCGGTGAGCCGCGGCAGTCGCGTCCGGCTGCACCCTTCACGCCGGGCCGACGCCCAGGATCTGTTCTTCGTCGACAGGATCGCGCGGGTGGCCTCGGTCCACGAGGACGTCGACGGTGAGCACCATCTCGGCGTCGTGCTCGACGATGACCCGGCAGCCGACCTCCACGAGTGGTACGGCCGCTACCTGTACTTCTCGCCCGATGAAGTCGAACCGCTGGTGCAATGAAATGAGAGGAGTCGCAATGGCAGTCGTGGGTTGGGTCACCGTCTTGGTGGTGGCAGCAGTCGTCATCGCCGGAGCATTGGTCGGCCTGAGGTCGATTCCCGATGCGCGGCGGTATCTGAAGATGCGTCGCATGTAGCCGGTGCGATCACGTCCGGAGTACTGATCGCCGGTATCGGCAACATTTTCCTCGGAGACGATGGATTCGGCCCCGAGGTGCTACGGCATGTCCCACAACGACCAGATGCCGCTGGAATTCGCCTGCGCGACTATGGTATCGGCGGTATGCATCTCGCATACGACCTGCTCGACGATTGGGATGCGCTGATCCTGGTCGACGCGCTGCCGAGCCAGGGCTCACCCGGAACACTGCACGTGTTCGAAGCCGATCTCGCAAGCCTGTCCGGCACCGCGGGTCTGGATGCCCACGCGATGGACCCGGCAGCGGTGTTTGCCGGCCTCACTGCACTCGGCGGCACGGCGCCCTACACCGTTGTGATCGGCTGCGAAGTCGAGACTGTCGCCGACGGCATCGGTCTGTCAGATGCCGTCACCGCCGCAATCCCCGGCGCGGTTGCGGCGGTCGAAGCCGCCACCGCGCGATTGTCGAACCGGGAGGGCTGAATCATGTGTCTGGGAATCCCGGGGCAGGTGGTACGGATGCTGGAAGGCTACGGTGGCCAACTCGCTCTGGTCGACGTCGCGGGCGAGCATCGCAAAGTCAACGTCGGCATGCTTGCCGACGAGACGTTCAGCCCCGGCGACTGGGTGATCATCCACATGGGCTTCGTCGTCGAGAAGACCGATGCGGCGGGCGCCGACGCGGCCATGCAGGGACTGGAACTCATGGGCCGCGGTCGCGACTCGGGAGTGTCGCCATGAGCGTGCGGCGACGGCTTGAAGTAAGTGTCCACGGCGTGGTTCAGGGGGTGGGCTTCCGGCCGTTCGTGTACACCACCGCCGCAGCGCTTGGCCTGACCGGGTGTGTACGCAACGACAGCTCGGGTGCGGTCATCGAGATCGAAGGTGAGCCCGCCGCGATCGGCGCATTCCTGAATCGTCTGCGCGACAGTCCCCCACCGCTGGCCGTCGTCGAGTCGATCGAGACCGCGAGCCTCCCGGTCGCCGGCGGAACGGGATTCGTCATCGCCGACACCTCGCGGTCCGACGGTGGCCGCACGCTGGTGTCGCCGGATGTCGCGATGTGCACCCAATGTGCCGCCGAGCAGCGGGATCCAGCCGATCGCCGATATCGGCACGCCTTCGTCAACTGCACCAACTGCGGCCCCCGCTTCACCATCATCGCGTCACTGCCCTATGACCGTGCAGCAACGACGATGGCCGAATTCGACATGTGCGCCGACTGTGCTCGCGAGTACGCCGACCCTGCCGACCGACGCTTTCACGCCCAACCGGTGTGCTGCCCCAACTGCGGCCCGGCCCTGGCGTTTCACGCCGGGAGCAGCACGGCCACCGGCGAATCCGGATTGCAGGCTGCCCGTCGCCTGCTGCGCAACGGTGGCATCCTCGGCGTCAAAGGAATCGGTGGGTACCACCTGGCCTGCGACGCAGGCGATCACCGTGCTGTCACCGAACTGCGGCGCCGTAAGCGCCGCGGCGACAAACCTTTTGCGGTGATGGTTCCCGACCTTGCCGGCGCGCAAGAGATCGTCGATGTCGACGACGCCGCAGTCCGGCTGCTGTGCGGGCCGGCCCGCCCGATCGTGCTCCTGTCCCGGCGCCGAAGTGCCGTGGTCGCCGAATCCGTCGCGCCGCGCAATCCCGATCTCGGCGTGATGCTCGCCTACAGCCCGCTGCACACCCTGCTCTTCGGCCTACCCGGCGACCAACCGGGGCCCCACGTGCTGGTCATGACATCGGCCAACCTCAGTGGCGAACCGATCTGCTTCACCGATGACGATGCACTGGGGCGACTTTCGTCGCTGGCCGACGGTTGGCTGACCCACGACAGGGCGATCCTGGTGCCCTGTGACGACTCGGTGATCCGCCTCGTCGACGGCTTCGAACTGCCGATCCGGCGCTCGCGCGGTTACGCTCCACTGCCCGTTGCCCTGCCCGTATCGGTACCGGCCACCCTCGCGGTGGGGGCAGATCTGAAGAACACCCTCGCCGTCGCCGAACACCGCTACGCCTGGCTGAGCGCACACATCGGCGACATGGACGATCTGGCCACGCTCTCCGCTTTCGGGAATGCCGTCGCGCACCTCGAGGCGTTGACCAACGTCAAACCCGAAATCCTGGTCGCCGACGCTCATCCCGCGTATCGTTCGGCCGCCTGGGCGCACCGCAACGCCGACGGTCGACCGGTGCGGACGGTGCAACACCACCACGCCCACATCGCGGCCGTGCTGGCCGAAAACGGCCTGGACCGTCCGGTGCTCGGATTCGCCTTCGACGGAACCGGTTACGGCCCTGACGGTGCGGTGTGGGGCGGCGAACTGCTCGAAGCGGACTACAAGGGTTTCCAGCGGCTCGCACAGCTGCGGTACGTACCGATGCCCGGCGGCGACATCAGCGTACGACGGCCCTATCGAATGGCCCTGGCACATCTGTGGGCAGCCGGACTCGAGTGGGACACCGACCTTCCGCCGGTGCGAGCCTGCCCGGCCGATGAGCTGAAGGTGCTCGAGCACCAGTTGCGCACGCACACCGGATGCACACCGACCTCGAGCATGGGCCGGCTCTTCGACGCCGTCTCGGCGGTGATCGGTGTGCGGCAGGTGGTGGACTACGAAGCACAGGCGGCCATCGAGCTGGAAGGCTTGTCGCGAAACGTCGACCCCGGCACGACCCCGTACACGTTCGCCGTCGACACCGGTCGACATCCCATGGTGTTCGATCCCGGGCCGGTGTTCGAGGCGGTGCTCGATGAAATGCGCTGCGGCGTACCGGTCGGGGTGATCGGCGCCCGGTTCCATCACGCGGTGGCCGGTCTGATCGTCGAGTTGGCCGTCGCTCGCGCGACCCCGGGCCAACCCGTTGCCTTGTCCGGGGGCGTGTTCCAGAATGCGCTGCTGCTGCATCTGACGCTGGCGGGTCTGCGCGCCAAAGGGTTTCAGGTCATCACCCACCGCCACGTGCCGCCGAACGATGGTGGCATCGCGTTGGGTCAGCTCTTGGTCGGAAATGCGGGTTGAGCGATGAGCGTCGTCGGATTGCATACCCTGCCTGCCGGATCACGGCTGTTCGCCCGTTACGCGTATCCGCCCAACGAGCTGGGGTACTGCGGGCCGGACGAGTCCGGCGTGCTGTTGCACGGGGACGACGCGGCCGCGCTGGCGCGCCATGCCAAGGCATTCGACGGCGCCTGGCCATACCTGCGCACCATGGCGCGCGCCATGGGAAAAGACCCGCTGGACGCCGACGTGGTCGGCGGATACTGGGTCGGCGGGCCGCAGTTGCACTGCGTCGACCCCGCCGCCCTGCTCGATACTCTGCGCGGGACGTTTTCGGGGCAGGCGACCGGGTTGCTGGACGATGTCGGATCCTCGTCGGCCGTCCTGGCACACCACAGCTTTCATGTGTTCGTCGTCTACCCGTGGGTGCGCTTCCTCGACCGGGAGCCCACCACGGCACTGCGGGTGTTGCAGAGTTGCCGGATACGTTGGGGCACCGTCACATCCGTCGACGGTGAATATGCGGTGATCGACGCGTGTCCCCTCGTCCTCGACGACGGCGTGTTAGCCCTGGGGGGCGAGCGTCCAGAGCGGGTGCGCTGGAGCCGAGACGGCGCGTCGTTCATCACCACACCCGAACCCGGCACCCTCGTCTCGGCTCATTGGGACTGGGTGTGCGACACCCTGACCGGCACGCAGCGCGCGGCGCTGATCGAAGCGACCGCCACAACCCTGGACATGGTAAACGCCGTCCGAAAGGTAGGTCACTCATGACCGTCACTGCACAACCGTTCGTCGACAGCCAGCTCTCTGCCGATCTGGCGGCCGCCGCCCTGGATGTCGCCCGCAGATTTCACGACGGCGCCACCCTGTGGGTCATTGCGCCGCAATGGGAACCGCACGCGCATCACGTGGCCGTCGAATTCGTCCACCCGGTCATCATGGGCAAACGTGCACTGCCGTCCGTCGCCCTCGTCGAACCGGACCCGGTGGCGGCGGCCAGGGTGGCCAGCCAGCCCGGCGACCTGCTCTTGGCCGTCGCATCCGCCGACGAACCCGCGGTCATCGATGCCATGCGACGGGCAGCCGCATGGGGCGTCACCACCGTCTGGATCGGGTCGGGTCCCCGGCCACCGGCCGGCGCCGCCCATCACATTCTGTGGATCGAGTCCGATGACCCCATGGTGCCGGCGACCGGCCGTTTCGTCTTGATGTATCACTTGCTGTGGGAGCTCACCCACGTGTGCTTCGAACACCCTGGACTGCTCAAAAGTCCCGACGGCGAGTGCACCGAAGAAGTGTGCGTGACATGCAGTGACGAGGGCCAAATCGCGGAAGTGATTCTGGCACCGCAAGACTCGAACAGTCCGGCGCTCGTTCGTACCTGCGATGGCGAACAGTGGGTCGATGTCGCACTGCTCGGCGAGGTGGTACCCGACGACCTGATCCTCGTGCACGCCGGCACCGGGATCGCCACACTGGGAACGGAGCAGGCCTCATGACCACGAACGAATCCGAACGCACCGGATTCCTCTACCCGTTCATCGAGTCCGAGGAGACCGACGCCAGGGCGCTGCTCGACGATCTCGCGGCCTCGGCGCGCGGCAAGGCCGCCGAAAGTGCTCGGCTGCAACAGGAATCGCTGCAGGAATACGATCCCGGACTGGTGCAGGCCGGCCAGGCCATGGCCGACAGATTCGCCCGCGGCGGCAGGCTGTACACGCTGGGCAACGGGGGCAGCTCCACCGATGCTGCCACCCTGGCCACGCTGTTCAGCCGCCCGGCGCGCGGCCGGCCGGTACCGGCGTGGTCGCTGGCCGCCGACGAAGCCGTCGTCACCGCACTGGGCAACGATGTCGGATTCGAACTGATCTTCAAACGCCAGATCATTGCCCATGCCCGCGACCGCGATGTCGCCATCGCACTGTCGACATCGGGCAACTCCGAGGACCTCATGACAGCGATCACCGAGGCCAAGCACCGCGGACTGCTCACCATCGGATTTGCCGGCCACGACGGCGGTCGGATGAGTACCGCCGAGGATCTCGACTTCTGTTTCACCGTGCACAGCCAGAGCATTCACCGCATACAGGAAAGCCACGCCATGCTCGGCTACCGGCTCTGGTCGGTCGCCCAGGAACAGCTGGCCCGGATCCGGGAGCGCGCATCATGACCACTACGGCGGCGACGCAACGCGAGGACCGGGTGCTGGAACGGATCGACAAGTTCCGTCAGCGGCGCCCACGGCTCCTCGACGACGTGGTCACCCTGGCCCACGGCGCGGGCGGGAAAGCTTCTGCGGCACTGGTCGACGCGGTGTTCGTGGAGGCATTCCGCAACTCCGAACTCGAGCAGCTCGGTGACGCAGCGGTGCTGACAACTCCGTCCGGTGATCGCCTTGCATTTTCTACCGACTCGTATGTGGTTGCACCGCACCGCTTCCCAGGCGGTTCCATCGGACACGTGGCGGTGCACGGGACCATAAACGACCTCGCCGTCTCCGGAGCCCGGCCGTACTGGATATCGGCAGGATTCGTGATCGAGGAGGGCTTCCCGATCAGCGAGCTGCGCGAGATCGTCGCCGACATGGCCGAAGCCGCCGCTCACGCGGGAGTACAGATCGTCACCGGCGACACCAAGGTGGTCGGAAAGGGTGCGGCCGACGGCATGTACATCTGCACCGCAGGTGTCGGTGTGATTCCGCACGGCCGGCGGCTGTCGCGCGAATGCGTACAACCCGGCGACAAGGTGCTGTTGTCCGGCACGATCGGCGAACACGGGATGGCAGTCATGCTCGCCCGCGGTGACCTCGCCATCGACGCCGACATCGCCTCGGACACCGCACCCGTCCACGAACTGGTCGAAGCAGTGTTGGAGGCGGCTCCGTCGACTCGGTGGATGCGGGATGCGACCCGCGGCGGTGTCGGCACCGTGTGCAACGAACTCGTCAAGGACCGTCCGTTCGCGGTGGTTCTCGACGAGGCCCGCCTCCCGATCGAACCGCAGGTGCTCGGCGCCTGCGATCTGCTCGGCATCGACCCGCTGTACGTGGCCAACGAGGGCAAGTTCCTCGCGGTTGTCGCCCCCGATGAAGCGGATGCGGCAGTGGCCGCCCTGCGTGCGCACCCTCAGGGCGTGCACGCCGCCGTGGTGGGCGAGATCGTCTCTGAGCCACACGGGATCGTTGCGTTACGAACATCATTCGGTGGCAGCCGGATCGTCGACATGCTCGTCGGCGACCCGCTGCCACGCATTTGCTGAGAACAACAGAGAGATAGGAGCTTCCACGATGTGTCTTGGAATTCCCGGTCAGGTGGTCGATCTCGTCGACGCCGAAGCTCATCTGGCCAAAGTCGACGTAAACGGTGTGCGCAGAATCATCAGCGTAAGGCTGCTCGCGGACGACAACCTGCAGGTCGGTGACTGGGTGCTGGTCCATGTCGGGTTCGCGATGGCCAAGATCGACGAACACGAGGCCACCCTGACGCTCGATCAGGTGCAGAAGATGGGCGCCGACTACCTCACCGAGATCGACGCCTTCAACTCGTCCGAAATCGCCTGAACCCCAAGAAGGTAACTGCCATGAAATTCGTCGACGAATTCCGCGACCCGGCTGCCGCACGAGCCCTGGTCAAATCGATCACCGAACTGGCCGGCGGCGATGAGTTCAAATTCATGGAGGTGTGCGGCGGACACACCCACACGATCTACCGCCACGGCATCGAACACCTGCTCCCCGAAACCATCGAGTTGGTGCACGGCCCCGGCTGCCCGGTCTGCGTGATCCCGATGGGCCGGGTGGACGACGCGATGTGGCTCGCCGAGCAGCCCGGCATCATCTTCACCACCTTCGGCGACATGATGCGTGTACCCGGTTCACGTGGGAACCTGATCGAAGCCAAGGCCCGCGGAGCCGACGTGCGATTCGTCTACTCACCGCTGGACGCGCTCAAGATCGCCCGTGACAATCCCGATCGGCACGTCGTGTTCTTCGCGGTCGGCTTCGAAACCACCGCGCCGTCCACGGCCGTCACGCTCGTCCGGGCCCGCACCCTGGGCGTGCGCAACTTCAGCGTCTTCTGTAACCACGTCACTATCGTGCCGCCGATCAAGGCCATCCTCGAATCGCCTGATCTGCGGCTGTCCGGGTTCCTCGGGCCCGGACATGTCTCCACCGTGGTCGGGTTGCGGCCGTACCGATTCGTCCCCGCGGTGTACGGCAAGCCCATCGTGGTCGCCGGGTTCGAACCACTCGACATCCTGGCCTCGGTGCACATGCTGTTGCAGCAGATCCGCGACGGCCGTTGCGAAGTGGAGAACCAGTACACGCGCGTGGTGCGACCCGAAGGCAACACCCAGGCGCTGAAGTTGATGGCCGAGACATTCGAATTGCGACCCCATTTCGAATGGCGCGGACTCGGATTCATCTCCCAGAGCGCGCTGAAGGTTCACCGCGACTACGCCGAGTACGACGCCGAGCTGGTATTCGACATGCCGGGGGTGCGGGTGGCCGACCCCAAGGCCTGTCAATGCGGTGAGGTTCTCAAGGGTGTCATCAAGCCCTGGGAATGCAAGGTGTTCGGAACGGCGTGCACACCTGAGACACCGATCGGAACGTGCATGGTGTCGCCGGAAGGTGCGTGCGCCGCGTACTACAACTTCGGCCGGCTACACCGCGAGACCGCACAGCTGCTGATCCAGCGGTGACTCAGCGACGCCAGTTCGGAAAGTTGTCGAGATCCCGCAGCGTCATGACGAACCCGATCGCGCCGACGGCGATGGCCAGGAAGTACCCGACCGCGGACTGCCATCCACCCAACGTCGACGCGACCAGCCAGCACAACAGAACCGCGGCGATGACCAGCAACACGCCGTAGAGCGGCGTGCGTTGAGGGTGCTCACCTAGTCGCATAACTCCGGTATACCCGCACAGATGAGCTACGTCACACATCGCTACCACTCATCGCGTGGGACGTCGAAGTCGGCGCACAGGGCGCGCCACACGTCACGCGGTTCCGCACCCGCCTCGATGGCTTGAGCGGCCGTGTGCCCCATACCGCTCAGCACATGGTCGACGAGAATGGACCGCCCCCGCATGGTGCCGAACCGGCCGTCCACCAGCTCATGGAATTCCGTCAACCGCACGTGCCCAACCTACCCAGCGGAAGCCAGGGCGTCGTGGCACACCCGCACCGGATCCGCCACACCGACCACCGACGCCCCGCCCTGCTGCGCGGCCCGGCGATACGCCGGCGAGCCGAGCACCTCGCCGACAGCTGTTGTCAGCGCCTCGGCTGTCAACGGCCGCACCAACTGGGCACTGCCCTGGCGCACCAGGCGATTGGCGATCTCCCACTGATCCCCACCGCCGGGTACCAGGACCATCGGCACGCCGGCCAGCAGGGTCTTGGACACCATGCCGTGTCCACCACCACAGATGACCAGATCGGCGTGGGCGAGCAGTTCGTCCTGTCGCCCCAGCCCGACCACAGCCCACGGCGGCACCCCGATATCGGCACCGCCCAGCCGCGACACCACCAGCCGCGACCCCTGAGGCAGGGTCTCCCCGGGCCGCAACGATTCCAATGCCAGCTCGGCCACCCCCTGCGTCCCGGTGGTCGCGGTGGATGGCGCCACGACCACGACCGGGCCCGGACCGGGCGGCACCGCCAGCACCGCGTCCGTCGGCTCGAAATGCAGCGGTCCGACCACGACCGCCTCCACCGGCCAGTCCGGGCGCGGCACCTCGAGTGCAGGCAGCGTCGCGATCAATCTGCGCAGCGGTCCCGGGTCGGTCGGCGGCAGACCGATGGCCACCCTGATCTCCGCGCGCTGCGCCAGCCCGGCCCGCCAGGACCGCGCCGTCAGTGCGCGCATCACGGAGTCGCGCAATCGGCCACGCAGCCCGACGCCTGGCGCCAGACCACTCCCCACGGGCGGCAGACCTTTCGACGGGAGATACAGCGGATGGGGGCTGAGCTCGACCCACGGCACCCCGAGCAATTCGGCGGCCAGCCCGCCGCAGGCCGTGATCACGTCAGAAACCACCAGGTCAGGGCCAAGTTCCCGGAGCCGAGGGACGTTGAGCACCGCCATCCGGGCCGCACGTCGATGGATCTTTGCCCCGGCGTCGGTGTCGTCGTCGCACGCGGTGGGGTCGAGCCCGCCGAGTTCGATCGCCTCGACACCGGCGGCGCGCGCCGTCTCCAGCCATTCCACCCCGGTCAGCAGGGTCGGCGCGTCTCCCGCGGCCAGGAACTTCAAACACAACGCCAGGGCCGGGAAGGCGTGCCCTGGATCGGGCCCGGCAACCACCGCTATGCGCATCCGGATTACCCTGCCACAGCCCAGGAGAACTAGGCTTCGGCCATGACTGACCAATCAACCGCTGCGGTGCAGACACCGCGGACGGGAGGAGCACACGAGGGCCCCGCCGGCACGGTCGAGATCTTCCTCAACGCACTCCAGGACGAGGACTTCGACACCGCCGAGAACGCGCTGGCCCAGAACCTGGTTTATCAGAACGTCGGATTGCCGACGATCTACGGGCGCAACCGGACGGTCAAATTGTTCCGCTCCATGCAGGGCCGCGTCGGTTTCGAGGTGAAAATCCACCGCATCGCCGCCGATGGTGCCTCGGTGCTCACCGAACGCACCGACGCCCTGATCTTCGGACCGTTGCGGCTGCAGTTCTGGGTGTGCGGGGTGTTCGAGGTACACGAAGGCCGGATCACGCTGTGGCGGGACTACTTCGACTTCCTGGACACGGCCAAGGCGACTGTCCGTGGTCTGGCCGGGATATTCATTCCGTCGCTGCGCGCGTCGCTATAGGAGACATAGATCATGGGCAAGACGACCGAACGCACCCGGCCGAATCTCATCCAGTTCCTGAAGTATTGCTGCGGACGCCGGCTGCCGGATTCGATGCTCGACTGGGTGCGCGAAGACCTTACCGGCAAGGGCGCCACACGCCGGATGATGCTGCGCGTACTCGTGCCCGCGTTGCTGATCCTGGCTCCATTCTGGCTGATCGACACGACGCTGTACGTACACCTGAGCATGACCGTGCCGATCCTGATCCCGTTCATCTACTTTTCGCATGCACTGAACAAGATCTGGCGCCGTCACATGCTGCGGGTGCACGGCCTCGACCCCAACCTGATCGACAAGATCGCGCGCGAGAAGAACGCGCACATCCACGAGGCCTATATCGAGAAGTACGGTCCCCGGTCGGGGCCGCCCAGCAGCTCCGCAGTGTGAGCACACCCGCCTGACCCGTCAGGCCTGACGCAACCGCCCGAGTTCGTCGAACGCTTGCGCCCACCCGCCGAGCCGGTCGGTGGCGTCGGTCAGCTCATTGCGGTAGCGCTGCTGGGACAACGGTGCCGTCGACGCCCGCCCATTGTTTGCCGCGGAGACGAGTTGCGCTGCAGCAGTGACCATTTCGTTGTACTGACGAACACCGTCGTGGAGTTGCGCGGTGAACGCGTTGATGGTGGGCACCAGGTGCCGGCGGGACTGCGGCGCATTGCTGATGGTCCGTTCCATCGACACCACCTCGGTCGCGGTGGCCGCCATGGTGCGGGCGGTCTGGTTGGCCACCGCGGTCAGCTCGCGCAGCTCGTCGGCGGGCAGCATCTGGCCGCGTTCCATCACCCCGAGTAGCGAGAACATGCCGCGCTCGGAGGCCAACAGGGTTGACATCGGCTGGCGCGCGGCCGAACCCCACGGCGGTAGCCGTCGGCCGGCGACCGGGCGTTCGGCAGGTAACGGCTCCGAACGCAGCCAGCGGTAGCGCAGCCACAGCAAGGTCGCGGGGAACGCCGCGCCCGCGGCGATCACGCCGGTGATGATCAGAACCCAGACCGGGGTGCTCCACGACGCGAGCACCGTCGTCACCAGCACCCAGAACCCGCAGGCAAGCGTGAAAAACACGCCGAGACGCCGTGTCCACCGCCGCTTGCGCAACAGCTTCGCCCGCGGGTCGGCGGCGGCACTGAGCTTTTCGGCCAACGCGCCGGACAGGTCGGCAGCGGTGTCGATACCTCGCTGCACCAACGACCACCAGGCGTCCACTCGACCGGTCTTGACAGCCATGATCACACCCCCGGCACGTTATTGGCCGAGCGGATTTTCGGGCGTCGCCTGTTCCGGATTGGCGGCAGGCGCAGCAGTGTTACCGCCGGCAGGCAGGGCATCGCCGCGCATCGACGCGCGGATCTGCTCCAATCGGGAGTGTCCGGCCATCTGCACGCTGGCCTGCTGCACCTCCAGCATGCGGCCCTGCACCGAATTCTGGGCGAGCTCCGCCGAGCCGATCGCGTTGGCGTAGCGCCGCTCGATCTTGTCGCGGACCTCGTCGAGGCTGGGGGTGTTGCCGGGCGCGGCGAGGTCGCTCATCGACCGCAGCGACGCACTGACCTGTTCCTGCATCTTGGCCTGCTCAAGCTGCGACAGCAGCTTGGTGCGTTCGGCGATCTTCTGCTGCAGCATCATCGCGTTCTGCTCGACGGCCTTCTTCGCCTGACCGGCGGCCTGCAGAGCCTGGTCGTGCAGGGTCTTGAGATCCTCGACGCCCTGTTCGGCGGTCACGAGCTGCGCGGCGAAGGCCTCGGCGGCATTGTTGTAGTCCGTGGCCTTGGCGGCGTCACCCGCGGCAGTCGCCTGGTCAGCCAGCGTCAGCGCCTGCCGGACGTTGACCTGAAGCTTCTCGATGTCGGCCAGCTGGCGGTTCAGCCGCATCTCCAGCTGACGCTGGTTGCCGATCACCTGGGCGGCCTGTTGGGTCAGCGCCTGGTGCTGGCGCTGCGCATCCTCGATGGCCTGCTGAATCTGCACCTTCGGATCGGCATATTCGTCGACCTTGGAGCTGAACAGCGCCATCAGGTACTTCCATGCCTTGGTGAACGGATTGGCCATGGGTTCGTTCCGCCTTTGTTGAGTCGGGCCCGACTGCCCGGGCCAGGGTGACCCCTTGTCGGTCGGGTCATCGTGCGTCAGATGCCAACTTATCGGGTTCGAGCAGACCGCCACAGCCCCCGCGGGCGTTTCGCGCGGATGCGTGCCCGCTCAGGCAACCGCCATCACTGCCGGCTGCGGAATCACCACCTTGGTCGCGGCGTCGATATGAGCCAGCTGGGACTGTTCGCGGTGAGCCATGCGCTCCCCGGCGTCTGTCAGCACACGCGAGAGCCGCATGTCGAGGGCATCGCAGATGGAGCTGAGCAATTCGCTGGACGCCTCCTTACGGCCGCGTTCCACCTCCGACAGATACCCGAGGCTGACCCTGGCGGCATCCGAGACCTCACGCAGGGTGCGACCCTGCTCGGTGCGGGCGTCACGCAGCACGTCACCGATCACTTCACGCAGCAATTCCGTCATCGCGCCCTCCTTCGGGTACCTAGTTGACGGTCGTCACTTGCCAAACGCTGTGACCCACCGGGATGGTTCCCGCCGCACAAAACTCACTGCTGCTCGACGAGCCGGCGCAACCGGGAGATCGCCTCGTTGACCGCGGCCACCCGGATATCCCAGCGCGAACCGGACAGCCTGAGCTCGACCACCTCGGTGTCGACCGGCCCGGCCAGACCCAAAAACACTGTTCCCGGCGCGTGCCCGCCGTGCGGTTCGGGGCCCGCCACCCCCGTCAGGCCAACGCCCCACGTGGCGGCGCACCGTTGTCTCGCGCCGACTGCCAGTGCCCGTGCGGTGGGTGCCGCAACCGGTCCGACGGCGTCGAGCACCTGCGGCGCCACGCCGGCCAGCCAGATCTTGGTGTTCTCGGTGTAGGTGACAAGACCGCCGTGCAGCACGGCGCTGGCGCCGGGCACGCCGGCCAGCGTGGCTGCGAGCAGTCCACCGGTCAGTGATTCGGCGGTGGCCACGCTCTGGCCGTTCACCGTCAAATCGGCGACGAGCGTGCGTGCATCGTCAGTTACGAGTGGATCGTCCACGTGAGTTCCTGATCGCCGAAACCACATAGTCAGCGCCGGTGACCACGGTCAGCACCACCGCCGCCCACATTGTCACCCACGCCACCGTCAGCCACATCGCCGGCCAGTTGTGCAGCGGCAACACGAACAACCCGATCGCCACGGCCTGCACCAGCGTCTTGAGCTTGCCACCGCGGCTGGCCGGGATGACACCATGCCGCAACACCATGAAACGCAGGATCGTGATTCCGATCTCACGCACCAAGATCACGCCGGTGACCCACCACGGTAAGTCGCCCAGCAGCGACAGACCGACCAACGCCGAACCGATCAGGGCCTTGTCGGCGATCGGGTCGGCCAGGGTGCCGAACTCGGTGACCACGCCGTAGCTGCGCGCCAGCGACCCGTCGAACCGATCGGTGATCACCGCGACCACAAACACCGCGAAAGCGGCCAACCGCCAGACCGTTTCATGACCGTCACCGACGAACAGCAGCAGCAGGAAGACCGGCACCAATACCAGCCGGACTCCGGTGAGGATGTTGGGGAGACTGGCCACCAGGGCATGCGGCACCACCGGATCGGTAGAAGGTGGGCCTGGCACCGAAACAGAATATCGGTTGGCGAAACCGATACTCTTCCAGCTGTGAACGAAGCCAGCGCGCCACCGGCGGCCAGCCCCGTGGTGCGCCGGGCCCGCACCTCCGATGTCCCGCGGATCAAGGACCTCGTGGACATCTACGCCGGCAAGATTCTCCTCGAAAAGAACCTGGTCACGCTGTACGAGGCGGTCCAGGAATTCTGGGTGGTGGAGGCCGACGGTGAGCTGGTCGGCTGCGGTGCGCTGCACGTGTTGTGGGCAGACCTCGGGGAAGTGCGCACTGTCGCGGTGCATCCCAAGGTCCGCGGAACCGGAGTCGGACACGTTCTGCTCGAGCAGTTGCTCAACGCGGCGCGGGATCTACACCTGCAACGGATCTTCGTGCTGACCTTCGAGGTGGAATTCTTCGGCCGCCATGGCTTCCAGGAGATCGACGGCACCCCGGTGACCGCGGAGGTGTACGAGGAGATGCGTCGCTCATACGACACCGGTGTCGCCGAGTTCCTCGACCTGTCCTACGTCAAACCCAACACCCTCGGGAACACCCGAATGCTGTTGACGCTGTGAAGCGGCGCTGACCGACACTGTCGAAAAGTACCGACCGGACGTTCTTTAGGCCGATTCGTCCTTTCGGCGGTTTGTCACGCTGGAGTGACCGTCGGGGGCGAGCGCCACTCCAGCGTGACAAACCGGCGCGCAGGGCCGTGCAACCGCTCAGAACTCCTCGTCCTCCTCGGGTTCGGCGCCGTTGGCGTCGGCTCCGCCGCGGATGAGCGCCAGCGTGCCGGCCAGTTCGTCGGGCTTGACCAACACCTCGCGGGCCTTGGAGCCCTCGGACGGCCCGACGATCTGACGGGTTTCCATCAGGTCCATCAGGCGGCCTGCCTTCGCGAAGCCGACGCGCAGCTTGCGCTGCAGCATCGAGGTGGACCCGAACTGCGAGGACACCACGAGTTCGACAGCCTGCAGAAAGACGTCGAGGTCGTCGCCGATGTCGGGGTCGACATCCTTGCGTTCGCCTGCCTTGACTGCCGTGACGCCGTCGACGAACTCCGGCTCGGCCTGAGCTTTGGTGGCCTCGACGACGGCGTGGATCTCCTCATCGGTGATGAACGCGCCCTGCATACGCAGCGCTTTGTTGGCGCCCATCGGCAGGAACAGGCCGTCACCCATGCCGATGAGCTTCTCGGCGCCCGGCTGGTCCAGGATGACGCGGCTGTCGGTCAGCGAGGAAGTCGCGAACGCCAATCGGGACGGCACGTTGGTCTTGATCAGACCGGTGACGACGTCGACCGACGGCCGCTGGGTGGCCAGCACCAGGTGGATGCCTGCGGCACGGGCCTTCTGCGTGATGCGGACGATGGCGTCCTCAACGTCGCGCGGCGCGGTCATCATCAAGTCGGCGAGCTCGTCGACGATCGCAAGGATGTACGGGTAGGGCTTGTACACGCGCTCGCTGCCCAGCGGCGTGCTGATCTCGCCGGTGCGCACCTTCTCGTTGAACACGTCGATGTGGCGCACCCGGGACGACTTCATGTCCTGGTAACGCTGTTCCATCTCCTCGACCAGCCAAGCCAGCGCCGCCGCGGCCTTCTTCGGCTCGGTGATGATCGGCGTGATCAGGTGCGGAATGCCTTCGTAGGGCGTGAGTTCCACCATCTTGGGGTCGATCAGGATCATCCTGACCTCGTCCGGGGTGGCCCGCGCAAGCAGCGAGACCAGCATCGAGTTGACGAAACTGGACTTACCCGAACCGGTCGAGCCGGCTACCAGCAGGTGCGGCATCTTGGCCAGGTTGGCCGAGATGAAGTCACCCTCGATGTCCTTGCCCAGTCCGATCACCAACGGGTGGTGGTCCCGACGTGTCGACGGCGCGGTGAGCACGTCGGACAACCGCACCATCTCACGGTCGGTGTTGGGTACCTCGATGCCCACCGCCGACTTGCCCGGGATCGGTGCCAGCATGCGGACGCTCTCGGTGGCCACGGCGTAAGCGATGTTGCGATGTAGCGCGGTGATTTTCTCGACCTTGACGCCCGGCCCGAGTTCCACCTCGTAGCGCGTGACGGTCGGGCCGCGGGTGCACCCGGTGACGGCAGCATCGACCTTGAACTGTTCGAGAACCGACGATATGGCGTCGGTCATCTGATCGTTGGCCGCTGTGCGCAGCTTCGGCGGGTCACCGGCGACCAACAGATCCAGCGACGGCAGCGTGTACGGGCCCTCGACCACCCGGTCGACCACGAGAGTGTCGTCGGCTTTCTTGGCCGGCTTCGGCTCAACAGCCTTCTTGCGGCGCGGTTTGACAGCGGGCTCGGGAACCGTTGGCGCTTCGGCCTCTTCGGCCAGCGGGTAGTTCTCCATCGGCGTGCCGGTCAGCGCCTTGGGCGCCTCGATGGCGGCGGTGGGCCAGGTCTTGGCCTGATCCGGGGTGTACACCGGGTCGTCGTAGTAGCCGTCGGAGAAGTCGTCGTCCGGCTCCGCATCGGCGTACTCGTCGTCGTAGTACTCGTCGTACTCGGCGTCGTCATCGAATGCACGGGTCCGGAACATCGCGCGCAATGTCGCTGGCACTTCGCGGATCGTTGTGCCGGTGATCAGGAGCACGCCGAACAGCACACCGATGAAGAGCAACGGCGCGGCGATCCACACGGTCAGTCCGTCGGAGAGCGGTCCCCCGATGGCGAATCCGACGAATCCGGCCGCCAGCCGGCGTCCGGCGGGGTCCTCCGGAGACCCCGCCCACAGGTGCCACAGACCCAGCGCCGGCAGCGCGATCATGGCCGAGCCCAGCATCATCCGCGGGCGCGAATCCGGGTCGGGTTCGGTGCGCATCAACACGACGGCGACACCGGCGAGCACGATCGGGACGAGCACGACGGGCTCACCGACGACGGTCCGCAATGCGGTGTCTATCCAGGCACCGACCGGACGGGCCGCATCGAACCAAGAACTGGCCGCGACCACCACGGCGACACCCAGAAGTGCCAGCGCCAGCCCATCACGCCGATGTCCCGGTTCGATCTCGCGCGCCCGGCCGACCGAGCGTGCGGTCGAACCAGCGCCTTTGGCCAGCATCAGCCACCCGGCTCGCGCACCACGGCCGAGTTTCTGTCCGGCGACGGCCACCGGAGACGACTGGGAGCGACGAGCCGGCTTCCGCTGCGCTGAAGCCGGGCGGGGTGACGCCTGACGCCCGGATCGTGAGCCGGGCTTTGACCTGCTCGAACGGGCTCCAGATCGCGCCGCGGTCTTGTTAGCCATGCCTGTCAGCCTAGTCGCAGTGGCCTCATATTCACCATCTGCCACACAGGTCACAGATAGGCCACACTTCGCCATCGTCATCTGGGTCAATGTGGCGTGACAACAACGGGTATGACCCAGACCGCACCGGCATGAGTAGGCTGGACACCTGTCCGGCCATGCCACCGAGGAGTCTGCCCCATGCCAGTTGTCGTCGTCGCCACCATGAAGGCCAAGCCCGAGTCGGTCGAGGCCGTGCGAGACGCCTGTACGAAGGCCATCGAGGCGGTGCACAACGAGCCGGGGTGTGAGCTGTACTCGCTGCACGAGGCCGACGGCACCTTCGTCTTCGTCGAGCAGTGGACCGACGCCGACGCACTGAAGACGCACAGCACGGCCCCCGCGATCGGAACCCTGTTCGGCACGGTCGGTGAACTCCTCGACGGTGCGCCCGACATCAAGGTGCTGCAGCCGGTCGTCGCCGGGGACCCGGCCAAGGGCCAGCTGCGGCCCTGATGGTGGCCGACGGCCGCGACGGTCACCCTCGTCGAGGAGACCGGCGCACACAACACCGTCGAGGTGGCGTTCCCGACGATGGTGGAGCAGGGCGAGGGTGGTTCGATCGTCCTGATCAGCTCAGCGGCCGGGCTGATCGACGTGGGTGCCGGTGACCGCGGGTATCGTCAACAAGCGATGAGCCGCACAGATCCCGTAGCTCAAACTGCTTTAGGCCCAATGGTGTTGGCCGCCACTGAGCAGTACGAGGGTCCACGGCGGCTGGTTGACGACGATCTGGCAGAGTCATTTCTGCCGACGCCGCTGCGCGCCATGACCCGATTGATGCGCTGGCGCATGCCCCGCGAATGGTCCATCCGCGCCGCGGAACGGTCCCAGCCCGGTCTGTGGGCAAACTTGTCCTGCCGCAAGCGATTCATCGACGAGAAGCTCGACGCCGCACTTCCCGACATCGACGCCGTGGTGATCCTCGGCGCCGGCATGGACACCCGCGCCTACCGACTGGCGCGGCACAGCGCCATCCCGGTCTTCGAGGTGGACCTTCCGGTCAACATCGACCGCAAACGCGCCGTGGTGCGCCGGGCGCTCGGCGCGGTTCCGGATTCGGTGCGACTGATACCCGTCGACTTCGAACACGACGACCTCGCTACCCAACTCTCCAGGTACGGCCACCACACGTCGGACCGCACGTTCTTCGCATGGGAGGGTGTGACCCAGTACCTCACCGAGGCCGGCGTGCGGGCCACGTTCGACTACCTGGGCACGGCCGTACCGGGCAGCCGGTTGGTGTTCACCTATGTCCGTGCCGATTTCATCGACGGTACCCACCGCTACGGCGCCGAATCGCTGTATCGCAGGTTCTGCGTTCGCCGGCAGATCTGGCGGTTCGGGCTGAACCCCGAAGATATCGCGCCGTTCATCGAGCCGTACGGCTGGCAGCTGATCGAGCAGGCCGGCCCGGACTATCTGATCGAGCACTACGTCAACCCTGCCGGACGCAAACTCGGTGCGTCACAAGTGGAGTGGACGGCTTACGCGCTGCGACAGTAACCGACCGCGCTCGCTCAGCCCACCTTCGCCGGCACGGCGGGCTCCAACACCAATGCCTGCCGCCGCTGATGCACGGTCAGATACCGCAACCCATCCGGGCCTGCCGCGAACTGCCTGCGGGACCGCTTCGGCAGCCACACGACATCCCCCGGGCGTAACTCGACGCCGCCAAGCTCGGTGATGAGCCGACCGGATCCGCCCAGCACGTGGATGAGCACGTCGAGATCGGGGCCCGTGTGCGCATCGATGCCCGCACCGGGAGCCAACACGATGATGTTGGAATCGAGCCCGCGGTCATGCATCTGCAGCTTCCACACCGCACCGGTCATATCGGTGGCGGCAGGGTTCGCGGCATTGGTGTTGGTCAGTACGCGCGGTAATGGGTTTGCCGCCAGTTTGGTGATTCTGATGCGCCAGACCTGCGGGCCCGACTGGACGTACTCCCAGTCGTAGCTCCCGGGGTGGTCCACCTCGAACTCGTCGTGCAGGTGCCGGGGGTCGTGGTTGTTGACCAGGATGAGCGCGGCACCTACCGGCAGGCTGGCGTACGCGGCGAAGATCGCGGGGTGCTTGTCCGGCTTGGGCAGCCCCCGGACGTCGAGTTCGTGCTCGGTCATGAGTTAAAGTTTATACAGATCAGCATTGTGAAAACCAGGAGGACTGTGATGAGTCGACGCGCCGACGTCCTCGAGATCCTCCGTTCGGCTTCCGCACCCATGACCATCATCGAGCTTGCCGATGCGCTCGACGTGCACCCCAACACCGCCCGGTTCCACCTGGAGGCGCTCCTGGATGCGGGACAAGTAGAGCGGGTGGACGCCGATCACCGCGGACCGGGCCGCCCACCCCAGTTGTTCCGCGCGGCCCGCCGCATGGATCCCGGTGGTCCGACCCGCTACCTCGTGCTTGCCGACATCCTCACCCAGGGCCTGGCGGCAGAGCAGGATCCCGGCGCGCGGGCTCTCGACATCGGTCGTGCGTGGGGACGCGGGGTCCCCCAACCGAAGTCGGATACCCCGGCGGGCGCTCTGGTGGGGTTGCTCGACGAATTCGGCTTCGCCCCTGAACGATCCGTGAGTGATGAGGTCCGGTTGCGACACTGCCCATTCCTCGCGCTCGCCGAAACCCGCGCGACAGTGGTATGTCCGATCCATCTAGGCCTCATGCAGGGCGCCCTGGAAAGCTGGCGGTCACCGGTCAGCGTGGACCGGCTCGACGCATTCGTCGAACCAGACGTCTGTCTGGTTCACCTCACCACCGAAGGAGATACCCGATGAACACCGCCGCAGCCGTGGCAGTCGCCGTCACTTACTGCTGGATCGGCATGGTGCTGGCGATCTCGTTCCTGGAGGCTCCGCTGAAGTTCCGCGCGCCGGGCGTCACCCTGCAGATCGGGCTCGGCATTGGACGGCTGGTGTTCCGCGCTCTCAACGCAACCGAAATAGTCTTTGCGGCAATCGTCATCGTCACTCTCGCGATCGATCGACCGTCAGCTGCGGCCACCGCCGCATTCGTGATCGCCATCGCCTCGCTCGCGGTGCAACTGCTGGCGGTGCGCCCCAAGCTGACGCAACGCTCCGACGTCGTGCTCACCGCCATCCCGGGTCAAGCGCCGATCGGGCGTTCCCGCGTGCACTACGTCTACGTCGCGCTGGAGGCCGTCAAGATCGTCGGCCTGCTTATCGGCGGAATTCTGCTCCTGGCGGGCTAGATCTCGATCACGGTCGGCACGATCATCGGCTGCCGACGATAGGTATCGCCCACCCACTTGCCGACCGTGCGACGCACCGCCTGCGCGATCCTGGTCGGATCGGTGATGTTATCGGCGGCAAGGCTTTCCAGTTCCCGCTCGACCTTCTGCGCAACCGATTCCAGTGCCTTGGGGTCCTCGGAGAAGCCGCGGGAATGCAGATGCGCCGGCCCCGCGGGACGCCCGGTCCCCCGATGCACGACGACCGTCACAGCCACGAAACCCGAGGAGAGAATGAGTCGTTCACCGAGCGTCGCGTCGCCCACATCGCCGGTGATGAGCCCGTCGACGAACATCTTGCCGACCGTCACCGCCCCGGATATCGATGCCCTGCCGGCGACCAGATCCACACTGACGCCGTTTTCGGCGATCACGATGTTCTCCCGCGGCACCCCGGTACGTGCGGCCAGCGCCGCGTTGGCCCGCAGATGCCGCCAGGTGCCGTGCACCGGCATCACGTTGCGCGGGCGCACACCGTTGTACAGGAACAGCAACTCGCCCGCATAGGCGTGCCCGGAAACGTGAACGCGCGCTTGGGCATTGGTGACCACTCTGGCGCCGATCTTGGCCAGCGCATCGATCACGCCGTAAACGGCCTCCTCATTGCCCGGAATGAGCGACGACGACAGGATGATCAGGTCGCCCGCAGTCAACGTGATGCTGCGGTGCTCACCGCGCGACATTCGCGACAGTGCGGCCATCGGCTCGCCCTGGGTTCCGGTGGTGATCAGCACCACCTTCTCCGCCGGCATCATCTCCGCCGCAGCGATATCGAGGATGTCGGAGTCTTCGACCCGCAGGTAGCCCAGGTCACGGGCGATGCCCATATTGCGCACCATGGATCGGCCGACGAACGACACCTTGCGGCCCAGAGCCACTGCCGCATCGATGATCTGCTGCACCCGGTCGACATTCGAAGCGAAGCACGCGACGATCACCCGGCCGTCGGCACCGCGGATCAACCGGTGCAGCGTCGGGCCCACCTCGCTCTCCGACGGGCTGACACCCGGCTGTTCGGAGTTGGTGGAATCGCACAGAAACAGGTCGACACCGGAGTCCCCCAGCCTCGACATACCGGGCAGGTCGGTGGGACGACCGTCGAGGGGCATCTGGTCGAGTTTGATGTCGCCGGTGTGCAGCACCGTGCCCGCGCCGGTGTGGATGGCGACCGCCAGGCACCCGGGAATTGAGTGGTTGACGGCGAAGTACTCGCATTCGAAAACGCCGTGCGTGCTGCTCTGCCGTTCGGCAACCTCCACGAGCACGGGTTTGATCCGGTGTTCGCGGCATTTCTCGCGCACCAGGGCGATGGTGAACTTCGAGCCAACCACCGGAATGTCGGGCCGCAGCTTGAGTAGGAACGGGATAGCGCCGATGTGATCCTCGTGCGCATGGGTGACGACGAGCGCCTCGACATCGTCGAGCCGATGCTCGATGTGCCGCAGGTCGGGCAGGATCAGGTCGACACCCGGCTCGTCATGACCCGGGAACAACACCCCGCAGTCGACGATGAGCAGCCGACCTAAGTGCTCGAAAACGGTCATGTTGCGCCCGATTTCGCTGATGCCGCCCAGCGCGGTGACTCGAAGCCCTCCAGGGGCCAGCGGCTCGGGCGGTGCGAGATCGGTGCTCAACGGCCCGCCCTACCTGAGCACCGTTGCGGCACGCATATCGGCGGCCAGCGCCTCGATCTCGTCCGGCGCAGCCGGGATCTGCGGCAGCCGGGGTTCACCGACATCGATGCCCTGCAACCGCAGACCTGCTTTGGACATCGTCACACCCCCCAGCCGGGACTGCGCGGCGGCCAGCGGGCCCAGCGCGACGTTGATCTTGCGGGCGGTGGCGACGTCACCGGAATTGAACGCGGACAACATGTCCCGCAACTGCCCCGCGGCCAGATGACCCCAGACACTGACGAAACCGACCGCACCCATGGCCAGCCACGGGAGGTTGAGCGCATCGTCGCCCGAGTAGTACGTCAGGCCCGTCTCGGCGATGATCTGCGCCCCGCCCGGCAAGTCGCCCTTGGCATCCTTGACACCCACGATGTTCGGGTGTTCGGCGAGCTTGCGGATGGTGTCCCACTCGATCGGAATCGAGGACCGCGGTGGAATGTCGTAGAGCAGGATCGGCAGATCGGTGGCATCGGCGACTGCAGTGAAGTGCGCGACCAGCCCCGCCTGAGGCGGCCGGGAGTAATACGGCGTGACCACCAGTAGGCCGTGCGCGCCGGCGTCGGCGCTGGCCTTGGCCAGGTGCACGCTATGTGCGGTGTCGTAGCTGCCGGCACCGGCGATGATGCGGGCCCGGTCACCAACCGCGTCGAGCACCGCGCGCAGCAGCGCCACCTTCTCGTCGTCGGTGGTCGTCGGCGATTCACCGGTGGTCCCCGACACCACCAGACCGTCACAACCGGTGTCGACCAGGTGAACGGCCAGCTCGGCTGCGGTATCGAGGTCAAGCGAGCCGTCGGACTTGAACGGCGTCACCATTGCGGTCAACACAGTGCCCAACTGGGCGGTGACGTCAATTCCGCTGGTGCTCACGCGCCAAGATTACCCGCTCCCCTTCACGCTTCCGTCGCGATGTCGTCCGGTCACCCCGGCATGCCTCCCGTGGCCATTCCAGACGGGCCACTCC